>JBHOQS010000029.1:0-7068 GCA_042408875.1 Chloroflexota bacterium
CGCCTCCAGCTTGAAGAAGCTCAAGTAGAAGGAGCGGAAGAGCGGGTAGGCCAGGAAGAGCGAGAAGCCGATGATCCACGGCGAGATAAAGATGTAGCCCTCGAGCGCCCGCCGCTGCGTTAACGTCAGCCCCCGACGGCGCGGCGTCCGGTGTACCGGAGCTTCTTGGACGATTTCACGCTGCACGGTTAATCCTCCCTGGCGGTATGGTGAAGGCCTGGCACAAGTATACAGTTAACCGCCCGTAACTATACGCCCTTCTACTGAAGGTCCACTAAGAGCAGCGTTAAGGGAAGTTAAGAAAAGTTAAGCAGCGCTACGCCGGGCGACGAGCGCAGTGCGTGTGGACGGCGCTGCGACGGTCCGATAGAATGCCGGAGGCCGGCAGCGAGAATGCCGGATGCTGGCGGAGCGTGCGATCGATAGAATGCCGGAGAAAGCAGGCCGGGGCGTGGCCAGTGCGCACCCCGTCTGGTAGGTACCAGCTGTTTCTCTGTGTGCTGTTTCTGTGCTCTGTGAGGGGACTATGGCAGAGGGCTTGCAGATCGTGTGGCAGGAGGGGCGCTTCCGACGCTGGCGCTTCCTGGTCGGGGATCGCACCATTGCTTGCGCGAATCCGGGCGGCACCATCCCGGATTTCTTTCTGCTGCGTCCCAGCCTGCACCCCGTGTACTCACCCCGCGGTATCCCCCTCACCGAGCAGGGCGCGCACAACTACCCGCACCACAAAGGCGTGTGGATCGGACACGGACGCGTGAACGGCGTCAACTGCTTCTCCGACGCGCCCGGGAGCGGCCGCATCGAGACTATGTCCGCGGAGCCGGCTATTCGTGACGGCCGGCTCTGGCTTGTCATGCAGCTACGCTGGGTCGATGGCGCAGGAGCTCCCCTGCTTACTGAAGAGCGCCGCCTAGCTATCCTGCCCGATGCTCTGGATGGGACGATGCACCTTCTCGAGATCGAGTCGGTGCTGATCGCTGAGCGCGGGCCGGTGGTGCTGGCAAGCGATAAGCACGCTTACTGCGGCGTACGGGTGCTTGATGCGCTGGACGAGGACGACGGTGGCATCCTGCGGAACTCGCACGGGCAGCGTGGGGCGGAGACGCTGATGGGTGTGGTGGCGGAGTGGGTCGATTGCAGCGGCTGCGTTGGCGGGATCGGTGCCGGCATCACACTGATGCGCCATCCCGACTCGCCCGAGTCCCCGTTCTTCACCCGCGCGTACGGGACGGTGCTGTGCAATTATTTCTACGACCGCGCGCTTGAGCTCCCGACAGACGGGCGCTTTCGCCAGCACTTTGCCGTGGCCGCGCACGATGGGGATGCCGTCGCATTCGATCCGGCCCGCGCCTACGCCTTCTTTGTGCGAGAGGCGGTGTTGCGCCGGCAGGATATATAGCAGTTACTTCACTAAGCGCTCTATGGGCGTATACGAAACTGGGCGGTGGGTTCAGATCTACGGAGTAGGCGTGAGACCACGACGAAGCGAGAGAAGCTAGACAAGACTGAAGTAAATAAAAGAAACAAAGAAGAGAGGACGAAGTATGCAGATCCTCGATCAGGCGGTCGAGCAGTATATTCGCCAGCGCGTGGGGGTCGAAGACGACGTTCTGGCGGCGGTGCGGGCGTTCGCCCGTGAGCACCGTGTGCCATCGATCTCCCCGGAGGCCGGCCAGCTCATCAGCGTGCTCTGCCAGGCGATCCAGGCTCGGCGTGTGCTGGAGATCGGTACGTGCACGGGCTATTCGGGTATCTGGATCGCCCGCGCGATCGCTCCAGACGGCAAGCTAGAGACGATCGAGTATGATCCCGAGCATGCTGAATGGGCGCGCCGGCATTTCGCCCAGGCAGGCGTGGCCAGCCGCGTGCAGATTCATCAGGGGGACGCGAAGGAGATCCTGCCCCAGCTACCGTCTGACTGGTACGATGTCGTCTTCATCGACGCCGACAAAGAAGGCTACCCCTTCTACCTGGAGCAGGCGCTGCGGCTAGTCCGCCCGCGGGGACTGATCCTGGCCGATAACGTGCTCTGGCAGGGTCGCGTCGCCACAGAGCCGGTAGGTCCGACGGGCGCGGTCATCCTCGAGTTCACGCGCCGCATGCTTGCCGAGCCGCGCCTGGCCAGCACTATCGTGCCAGTCGGTGACGGACTGAGCATTTCGGTTCGGCTGGCGTAGCGGCGCTCCACGAACACGGCCCACCCGACGCCGGACGTGTCTGCGCCCCAGTGCTGCGGGAAAGCTGCCTGGCAAGCCTGGCAGGTGGGCCGAACAGTTTTTTGCCCTCGCCAGGTCGGGCATGGCGCGGACGATCAAGCCGTGCCTCACGCTGGAATGCATTCGCTTCTGACAGGGGCAGGCGCGGCGTACAGCAGATCGCTGTGCCGGAGGCAGAAGAGCAGAAGCAACAGAATGGATCCCCTCCTGACGGTGGCAGGCGCCGCACAGTCAGGCAGGCGAGCCGCTCGACAGCGGGCTGGCCAGCGGCCTAGGCACGCCCACCCCGCCGGGAGGACTTGTAGGGCGCGCGGCGCTCAGGACGTAGCGGCCCGGCGACGGTCTTGTGCCGCGGGGGCGGTGGACGGCCGTCGCCGTACGGCTTCGCTGCCCGCACGGGCGGGATCTCGACGCGCGGCTTCGACGGGCCGGCTAGCAGCGCCAGGGCAGCAGCGGCAAGATTGACCGGGTCGTGCTGCTCCGCCAGCTCTTCAACGATCTCGCGGTACGGGCCCCAACCTCCTGCGGTCAGCGCGCTCACCACACGCTCGGCTAGCAGCTCGCGCTCGCGCGCTTCGAGCTCTGCCACTGTGGGCACCTCGGCGCGCTGGAGCCGCGCCCCAGTGACGCGCTCGATCACCTGCAGCTCCCGCAGCTCCCAGGGGGCCACCAGCGTGAGCGCCTCTCCGGCGCGCCCGGCCCGACCAGTACGGCCGATACGGTGCACATAGGTGTCGGGATCCTGGGGGAGATCGAAATTGATAACGTGGGAGATCTCCGGGATATCCAGCCCTCGGGCTGCCACGTCGGTTCCCACGACGACGTCAATGCGCCCCTCCCGCGCGGCAGCGATGACGCGCTCGCGCTGGGCCTGGTTGATGTCCCCATGGATGGCCTCGACGCGATAGCCGCGGCCGGCGAGTTCCTCGGCCAGCTCATCGACCATGCGCTTAGTGGCGCAGAAGACCAGCGCCAACCTGGGGTCCTTCAGGTCAAGCAGTCGGCTAAGCGCCTCGATCTTGTACGGGCGTGGCACTTGGTAGTAGAAGTGCTCCACCAGCGGCGCCGTAGCGCGGGCGCGCGGTGTCAGGCTGATGGTCTGTGGCTGGCGCAGGTACTTCTCGGCCAGCCGTACGATGGCCTGAGGCATCGTCGCAGAGTACAGCGAGGTCTGCCGCGCGGCCGGAAGCTGCTGGAGGATCGCCTCAACGTCCTCGATGAAGCCCATGTTGAGCATCTCGTCGGCTTCGTCCAGGACCACGTATGAAGCAGTGCTCAGATCGACCGTGCCACGTTGGAGATGATCGAGCAGCCGCCCCGGCGTGGCCACGATCGCGTGGACGCCGCGGCGGAGACTGCGGAACTGCCGGTCGTACGGCTGTCCGCCATAGATCGGCAGCACCTCGATTTGCTTGATGCGCCCAATGCGCGCGATCTCGCCAGCGACTTGGAGCGCCAGTTCGCGTGTCGGCGCCAGCACGAGCCCCTGGGGCTGCCGCCGCCCGACAGTGATCCGCTCGACCAGCGGGATAGCAAAGGCAGCCGTCTTGCCCGTGCCAGTAAGTGCCTGCACGATCAGATCCCGGCCGGCCAGCAACGGCGGGATCGCCTTCGCCTGCACCGGCGATGGCTCTTCGTACCCCATGTGCTCCAGCGCCTGGAGCACCTCGGGGGAGAGACCGAGCTCCTGAAACCCCGGCATACGCTCACTCCGTCTACGCTCCACCTAGGCGCCACGTAGAGACGCGTGGCGCCTCTTTATCGGCTAAATTTAACGGCTAAATTTAAATTGACTAAACGAAGCGCTGTGCACTTCGATCCGCGCTGTGGCACAGGAGGGCTCGTGCCACTATGGCATACCCATGCTGCACTGCTACTGGCTCGCTGTGTCTGCATACTGTATGCCGCTCTGCCCCAGGCCGGCTTGCGGCAGGCTGCCGGCTAGGAGACCGGCCTGGAAGTGGTGCAGCAGCTCCGTAGCGACCGTTGACGGGTGCTCCAGCGGGCACATGTGGCCGCACTGTTCGACCACGACCAGCCTCGAACCGGGGACGGCACGGTGCGCGGCGATGGCGTGCCCCACCGGGAGGATAGGGTCATGGCGGCCCCAGATGATCAACAACGGTGCCCGCAGTTCCTTCAACCGCGGAAGGAGCGTCACGCGCTGGCCGCGCAGAGACACGCCCCAGCGCGCGGTCGCCATGAATGTTGCCACTGCGCCCGGCCGGCACATGTACGCGTACTTGCGCAGGAGCAACGCTTCGTCCGGACAACGCGCACCGTAGTACAGGCTCCGCTCAAGCAGGCGGAAGAGTGCCAGGGGCAACGGCTGAGGGTTCCGCGCCGGAAACGGCAGCGCCAGTAGACGGTACCGCCAGCTTACCTCCTGCCCCAGCCCGGCTGCGGCGATGACCGCCAGCCGTCGCACGCGGTCCGGCCGGGCGAGGGCATAGGCGAGCGCCAGCGCCCCACCTGCTGACCAGCCGGCCAGATCCACGGTGTCCAGGCCGAGCGCAGCAAGAAAGCAGTCCAGGAACTGCACGTAGTAGTCAAGATCGTACAGCGCGGCCGGCCTGTCGCTGGCGCCGTGCCCGACCAGATCCGGGGCAAGCACGCGCCGGTGCAAGGCGAGGAGGGCCATGCACGGCCCCCACTCGTCGGCGCATCCACCGACGCCATGCAGCAGAACAGCCGGCGGCGCTACGTTCGCCTTCTCCGCCCCGCCCTCGAGATAGCGCACGCGCAGGCCGGCCGCGCTGATCACGCGCTCGATCAGCGCTCCTCCTGACGGTCCGGCTGCTGTAGGGTTCTGTGCAGTCACCGGCATCTCGCGCCACCGCTCTACTCCGTTCCAGTCTACCACGTTAGGCTGAGGGCGGCACTCGGCGCGCCCTGCGCAGCGCGTTTGCATAACTAGAACGGATATTCTATACTAGGGGTAGCCGGTCAGCGATGGGGCTGCCGGGGCCGAACGGCTGTGTCGAACGTTGTTGGTAGTAGGGAGCGCATACGAACGGAGTAGTAGGTCACATGAAGAAAGAGTTCATCATCACCCGTGGGGAGGGCCAGTTCGTATTGTACGCCGGCCTCCTGGATGAAGCGCACCGGCAGGGGCTGAAGTCGATCACCACGCACTTGCTCCAGATCCCGAACGAGTCAAACGGCATGGTGGCGATCTGTCGCGCGGTGGTGGAGACGGAGAAGGGCACGTTCTCCGGCATCGGCGACGCCTCGCCGCAGAATGTCAACCGGTCCATGGTACATCATATTATAAGGATGGCCGAAACGCGTGCCAAGGCGCGGGCGCTGCGGGATGCCGTAAACGTGGGCGTGGCTGCACTCGAGGAGTTGGGTGACCTGGAGGAAGAGGTCGCCATGCCGTCGAGCCGCGTCCGGTTCAACGGAGGGAACGGCAACGGCCACGCGAGCAGCAGCGCTCGTGACGAGCGGGCAACAGCGCCGACCACACCTCAGGCAGAGCCAGAGCCTGCGCCGCGCGAAGCACGCGAGCTACGCGAGACGAGGCCGGCTCAGGTAGCGGCCCAGAATACCGATGCCCCGGCTACGCCTCGCCAGATCGAGACGATCGAGCGGCTGGCCAAGGCCACCGGCCGTACAGTGAGCACGGAGAACCTGACGCGTCGCAAGGCGTCCGAGTTGATCGCCTCGCTCACCGAGGGGCGCTTCGGGTCTAGCCGCCAGGAGCGCGGCAGTTAAGCCCCGGTCGGGCGAGCTGTCACCCGGTTCGCAGCACCTGTTGGTGCAGTACCTGCACCCGGGTTCTCAGGGAGGGGCAAAACATTTCGCCCCCTCCCTTTTGTTTTTGTATTTAGCGTTTTCACAGCCCCAGCAGGGGCTCGATCCCCAGGGTCAGGCCGGGGCGGCGCACGACTTCTTTAATGGCCAGGAGCACACCGGGCATGAATGACTCCCGGCTGGTGGAATCGTGCCGGATGGTGAGGGTCTGGCCCAGGCCACCGAGAATGATCTCCTGGTGCGCGACCAGGCCAGGCAGGCGGACGCTGTGCAGGTGCACGCCGCCGAGCGCCGCGCCGCGCGGGCCTGGGAGCGTCTCCTTGGTGATTTCGCTCTCCAGGAAATCGCGGCCGCGTGCCTCGCGCATCATGCGCGCGGTGGCGATGGCCGTTCCTGACGGCGCGTCGGCCTTCTTTTCGTGGTGGAGCTCAATGATTTCGGCGTAGTCGAAGTGGCGAGCGGCCATGCGGGCGAAGGCCATGGCCAGCACCGCGCCGACGGCGAAGTTCGGCGCCACGAGAGCGCCGAGGCCCTGGCGTTCGGCCAGCCGGCCGATCGCAGCGATCTCGTCGGCGGGAATGCCTGTCGTTCCTGTGACAAAGTGCGCCCCGCCCTCCAGGGCGATGCGCGCGTGCTGCACGGCTGCCTCCGCGCGCGTAAAGTCCACAACGACCTGTGCGCGGGTGCGTGCGAGCAGGCCAGCGAGGTCGCTGGAGAGCGGTACGCTGCCGCCGCCCGGCACAGGGAGGACGGACTCTTCTCCGGTGCGCACCGTCGCACCGACCAGGCGCAGCTCGGGATCGCGGCTCACGGCCGCGATGGTCTCCTGTCCCATCCGCCCTCGCGCCCCACAGACAATCACCGTGATCGGCTGCTGCATAGGAACCTCCGGCGCATCATGTAGAGGGACAGAGGCCAGCCGCGCGGCGCAGGTCAGGCGCTTTCGCCGGCCTTGCCCCTGGCGCTCCAGGTTGCTTGCCGGGCACTACCGGCCCCACCTGCCGCCGCTCGGTGCCGGGCCGCTGGGACCGCGCGACGGCGGCGGGCCGCCGGGTGTGCGGTCGCGCGGGCGCTCCTCGGGCCGGCGCTGCGGCGG
>JBHOQS010000001.1:0-127485 GCA_042408875.1 Chloroflexota bacterium
CAGCCCCTCGAAGCTGTCGGGAGCAGTGCGCTGGAGATACTCCAGCACCGCCACGCCGTAGTTGGGCGTGGTCGGCGGGGGCGCCTGGGTGGCGATCGCCGGATCGTGCGCCGGGAAGACCGAAAAGTTGATCTGGGTGTAGGGCATGAGGTCCGGATCGAGCAGGTTCATCGTCTGCACGGGGCCACTCCCACACTGCTGCAGGAGCTGGCGCTGGAAGAATTGGGTGGTGCAGCCCAAGAACGTGAAGGTGCGACTGACAGGAAAGCCAAAGGTGTCCACTCCACCCCGCGCCAGGAAGTAGGCCCAGAATGGATCGTGGTCAATGCGGAACCGTGTTTCCAGGAAATATCGGGCATCACGCACCGCTGTCGGCGCCGGGGGAATCGTCGGCGTCGGCGCGACCGGGGTTGCCGTGGGCGTGAGCGTGGGTGTTGGCGTCGGCAGTGCCGGCGTAGGCTGCGGGCGCACCGGCGCATCGCGCACGACCAGCGCATCTATATCGACGAAGTTGCCGGTCGATGGGCCGCTGCGCATGCCGGTGGCCTCGATACGAATGGTGTGATCGCCGGGCGAGAGGTTCGAGAACGTGGTGATCTGCTGGAACTGCTCGGTGGCCGCGTAGAGGTCTATGTTACCCTGGCTCTGGCCATCTATAGAGACGGCAGCGATCCCGCGGTTCGGACCAACGCTGTGGATCCAGCTAACCTCCGGTCCACGGAACGCCAGGCTCACCGATGCCCCCGCCACGTCGGACGTGCGGTAGATCCCGCCGCTGGCGCGCGGGTCTGCCACCGTCGCCCATATGCCGATGTAGGATAGGGCTGGATCGGTCTCCTCGAAACGCAGCGGCGCAGGCGTTGGAGTAGGCGACGGCGCAGGTGGAGGCGTCGGGATGATGAAGGCATCTACTGTGACATAGCTGTTCGTGGCCTGCTCGGGCCGGTTGCCTGTGACCTCGATGCGCAACGTGTGATCCGCATCTCCGGCGAGGCCGCCGTAGGTCACCTCTCGACCGAATGTCTCGGTCGCCGAGAACTGGTTCAGGTTGTCCTTCGGCTGGCCGTCGATGCTCACGCGGGCGATGCCGCCGTCAGGACCGCTGCGATAGATCAGGGTCACGAACGAGCCGCGGAACGTAAGCGTCATCGTTGCGTTCGGGTTGTTTGAGCGATGGAGCTGTCCGCCACTCGCGCGTGTGTCGCTCACGAGATCCCACGTGCCACCGTACAGCACCTTCGGGTCGGTGTCCTCGAGGCGGATGCGATCCGGGGTGGTTGTGGGGCTGGGCGTCGCGGTGGCTTGCTGGGCAGCAACCAGGTTGCCCTTACCATCCCAGGCGCTCAGGAGGGCAGCGAGGCCGAGGGCAACGATGGTCAGCAGCACAGGCCAGCGGCCGGCCGTGGTTCTCGAACGAACCTTTGGCATCACGCGCCCATACCTCCTTGATGTATGTCACATACTATTACTATATTATGTATATATATTATGTATAATACATACCCTAATATAATTTGCCTCTCCCCAGGGTATCTAGCGTAGGAAACGCACGGACAGTGCGTGCTTCTCCAGCGCGCGCTTACCCAGCAATTACCGTGCCATATAGTCGTGTGATATCTAAATCACATACGTTCCTTACTTGACAGAACGGATAGGCCGTTCCCTGGTTCCAGCGGCAGCTCCGGCGCGGAGCATTGGCACAGGTGACTTCCTTACCTACTGGCCTGCTGGCGCTGCGGGAGCTGCGGGAGGGTGGTAGAGGGGTATGATTATAGAGAAGCCGGCAGCGGGAGCAGGCGTGGCGCAGCAATGCGCTCACCCGGCTCTGCCGGCCGTGGAGGAAGCAGTGGAGGAAGCAATGGAGCCACACCTCGTTCCGCCCCCCGCCGGCCTCGCGCGCGACGAAGCACGGCAGATCGAGGTGCGTACCCAAGAGATCGGCCGCGCCCTCTTCGCCGCTACTGCGCGACAACCTGTCTCGCCGGCAGATCGCCTCCAGGACCGCCTGCTGGTGCTCCTGGCCGAGGATACGGCGTTCCGTACAGCGCTCCTGCGCTTCATCGATGTGCTAGCCGCGCTGGATTTCGACAGTCAGGGCGAGCTGACTGCTCGCCTGGCGCGCGAGTACTTGCGCCGGCCTTTCCCCGCGCTGCCGCGGCTCGTGCAGGTGTTGCTCCAAGTGGCCCTCGCCGGGCGTATTCCCCCCGGGCTGATCCGTCTCGGCGCGCAGCTCGCCACGCTGGCGGTGGCGAGGCACTTCATCGCTGCCGGTGGTCCTGAAGGCGCCTTGCCGGTCCTGCGCCGGCTGGGCCGCCGCAGGCGGCATGCCAGCTTCGACGTGCTGGGGGAGCACGTGGTCAGCGAGCTCGAGGCAGACGCCTATCGCGATCGCTATCTCGACCTGATCTACTTACTCAGCCGCCATCCCGCTGCTGGCCTCGCCACGCCCGGCGGCGTGAAGCGGCTCCAGGTCTCGGTGAAGCTCTCCGCCTTGACGCCGCACTTCAATCCGACGGACCCGGCCGGCACGCTGCGCCGCCTGCGCCCTGCCTTCGAGCGTATCCTCGACCTGGCACGGCGCAGTGGCGTTGCTGTGACCGTGGACATGGAAGAGTACGCTGTGCGTGACCTCACCTGGGAGATCGTTCGCCAGGTGGTCGGCCCGGGCACGGCGTTTGCGACCTGGCCGGACATCGGCGTGGTCGTGCAGGCGTACCTGGTCGATGCCCTTGATTTCGCCCGGCAGGTGATTGATTTCGCGCGCCAGCGCGGCACGCCGCTGCAGGTCCGGCTGGTAAAAGGAGCGTACTGGGACTACGAGACGCTGCTGGCGCAGCAGATGGGCTGGCCGGTGCCGGTGCTCCAACAGAAAGCTGCCACGGATGTCCAGTTCGAAGAGTGCGCTCAGCTCTTGCTGCGGGCATACCCGGCGGTGTCCCTGGCCGTGGGAAGCCACAACCTGCGCTCCCACGCCTACGTCGAGGCGCTGCGCGAGTACCTCCAGTTGCCTGTGCCGACTGTCGAGCACCAGACCCTCTACGGCATGGCTGAGCGCATTACCGGCGCGCTGGCCGAGATGGGCTGGCAGGTGCGCGAGTATGTCCCGCTCGGCGCGCTCTTGCCCGGCATGGCCTATCTGGTTCGCCGTGTGCTGGAGAACGCCTCCCAGGCAGGCTTCCTGCTCCAGAGCCGCCTGGGCGCGCGGCCTGAGGAGCTGCTGCGCGATCCACGCCGCCTGCTGGAGGAAGAGGCCGCCAGGCGGCCCATCGTCGCTCTTCCCGATGGCGCTGCACCCCGCGAGCCCTTCGTTAATCATCCGCCAGCGCGGCTCTTCCGTCGCGAGGAGCGCGACGCCTTCGCCCAGGCGCTTGCCCGCGTGCGCAAGCGCTTCGGCGCCGAGTATCCGCTGCGGATCGCCGGCCGGATCGTTCCCACGACGGAGCGGCTGGTCTCGCTCAACCCATCGGATCCCGACCCGGCGCGGCCGGTGGCGATCGTGCACGCCGCCGGGCCGGCCGAGGCCGCCCAGGCCATCGCCGCGGCAAACGCCGGCTGGCTGGCCTGGCGCGATCGGCCCCTTGCGGAGCGCGCGGCGATCCTGCGCCGTGCCGCCGACTTGATGGCTGCCGAACGCAACGAGCTCGCCGCCTGGATCGTCTACGAGGGCGGCAAGAACTGGCCCAATGGCCTCGCCGACGTGGACGAGGCCATCGACTACCTGCGCTACTACTCCTGGCAGGCCGAGCGCCACGCCGAGACCTTCGCTCGCCACTATCGCCCGCGCGGCGTAGTGGGGGTGATCCCGCCATGGAACTTTCCACTGGCTATCCCCTGCGGCATGACCAGTGGTGCGCTGGTCACCGGCAACGCCGTGATCCTCAAGTCGGCGGAACAGACCCCGCTGATCGGTCATCTGCTGGTTGACGTGCTGCATCGCGCCGGTGTACCAGAGGACGCCCTGATCCACCTGCCCGGCCTGGGTGAGACAGTCGGTCGTCCTCTGGTAGAGAGCCCGGACGTGGACATGATCGCCTTCACCGGGTCAAAGGCGGTGGGCGCCTGGATCTATGAGCGCGCCGCGCAGGTGCGCCTGACCAAGGGCGGCCTCAAGCGGGCGCTCACTGAGATGGGCGGCAAGAATGCGATCATCGTGTTCCCCGATGCCGACCTGGACGAGGCGGTTGCAGGCATCCTGCACTCGGCCTTCGGCCATGCTAACCAGAAATGCTCGGCGTGCTCGCGCGTCTTCATCCACCGCAGTATCTACCATCGCCTGGTGGGACGGCTCATCGAGGGAGCGCGCAGCCTGCCCATCGGCCCGGCCGACGATCCCGGCACGGTGATTAACCCCTTGATCGAGCAGGAGGCGTGTGCGCGAGTGTGTGCAGCAGCGGCGGTGGCGCGGCAGGAAGGCCGTGTGCTGCTGGATCTGCTTGAGCTCCCTGGAGCTTCTCCCTGGAACCTCGGCCCGCTGATCGTGGAACTGCCGACCGAGCATCTTGCCGAACTGCGCACCGCCCAGGAGGAGATCTTCGGGCCGGTGCTGGCTGTGGCCCCGTTCGACACCGAAGAGGAGGCGATCGCCGACGCCAACAACACCATCTACGGGCTTACCGCTGGCATCTTCTCGCGCAGCCCCACGGCCATCCGGCGGATGATCCGTGCCATTCGCGCCGGCAACATCTATGTAAACCGCGAGATCACCGGCGCCCGTGTGGGGATCGAACCGTTCGGAGGCATGGGGATGTCCGGCACCGGGCCCAAGGCCGGCGGCGAGGAGTACCTGTGGGCCTTCGTGACGCGGCGAGAGGGGTTCCGGTCCTGTGGTGCCGCGCCCGCAGGCTTGCGCGAAGGAACGTCCGGAGGATGGGCCCAGATCTGGACGGCTGCTCCAGCAGCGCGACGGGCGTCGCTGGAGCGGGCTGCCAGGCTGCTGGAGACGCGTGGTGAGCGTGCGCTGGCAGAGGCGATCCGGCAGGTACTGGCGCACGCCGGGGAGATCACTGAGCCGCAGCCGACCCGCCGGATCCCCGGCCAGCAGAACTGGGTGGACTGGCAAACGCCGCGTGGCGTGGGCGCGGTGGTCACCGACGGCGGGTCGTCACCGGAGGCGCTGGCCGGCATGGTAGCCGGGGCGCTGCTGGCCGGCAACGGGGTGCTTGTCATACCGGGAGCTGAACACCGGTCGGCGGCAGAGCGCCTGGCGCAAGCCCTCTGGGACGCCGGTGTGCCGACTACCTCCCTCGTGCTTTCGGCAGATGGCATGGTGCCTATCGCGCAGGTCAGCTTTGCCCTGGTTGACGTGTGCCTGGACACTGCGCGCGAGCTTGCCTGCCGGCTGGCGGCGCAGCACCCGGGCCAGCGGGAGCTCAAAGCGCTGCTCAGCCTGGCCGATGGCCCGCGCCCGGGCGAGCCCGGCTTCCTGCGACGGCTTGCCCTGCCCAAGACGATTGCTATTCGCACGCTGCGCCACGGGGCCGACCTGACCGTGCCGGTGCTCGGCGAAGACCGCGCACAGCCTGTCTGAGCCCGGCGTGACCGCTGCTGGACAGTCTCACCGATCTCCCGTATCCTGGCGCCGCGGTAGAATGGCAATTTACCTCAGATCGGGGAGGCCATGTCAGGAGAGACGCACATGCAGGACCCTGACCGGGCCTGTCTCGACTGTTTCCTGCGCGGGCTGGCCCAGGCCTACGACGATGCCGCCACCAGCGATATCGAGCCGCTGCTGCACGCGGTCGAAGGAGTGGACGCCGAGCTGGCAGATTGGCGTGCTGCGCCGAACCAGCACCCTATTCGCGAGCTCGTCGGCCATGTCGCCGCCTGGAAATGGTTCGTCGTGCGCCACTTGCGCGGGGAGCCGATCGAAGGGCCGGTCACCTGGTCGTTTCAGGACGTCTCCATCGATCCGCCTGTCCCCGGCACATGGGAAGAGGTAGTGGCTGACCTCAAGCAGGCGCAGGCAGCCCTGGTGTAGGAAATCTCGAAGCTTACTGATGCGCGGCTGGGCGAGTCGGCAGGTAGCCGCACGCTTGGCCAGATCCTTACCAGTATGGTCGGCCACGACTCGTACCATGCCGGCCAGATTGTCGTGCTCAGACGGCAGTGGGAGGCGACGCACCGGTAGCATGTCGGTGACCGATACAGACAGGACCGATACACAGGAGCAGCACTGATGGCGCGCAGCTACACTGAAGAGCTGGTCTACGTGGAGACCGAGGATGGCGTCGTGCTCGAAGGGGCAGTGATCCGCCCGGCCGGCCAGCAGGAGCCTCGGCCGCTGGCGATCGTCTGGGTGCACGGGCTCACCGGAAGGTTCTACTCGCCTGCGATCGTGACGATCGGCCGCCAGCTGGCCGGCCGAGGCTTTGTCTTCGTCACCGGCAACAACCGCGGCCACGACTTCGGCACGCTGGTGCGGCGTCGCGGCCAGCCGGTGCTCGCCGGAGGCGGCTGGGAGCTCTTCGAAGAGTCGCCCTACGACGTGGCCGCGTGGACCGGCTATGCAGCCGGCCTGGGGGTGCACGGCGTGGTCCTGCTGGGCCACAGCCTGGGCGCGCTCAAGGTGGCCTATTACCAGGCGCAGCGTCAGGACCCCCGCGTGGCCGGCTTGATCGCTGCCTCGCCGCCGACTCGCGCCGGCCGTCTGGAGCCGGAGCTCGTGGCCCAGGCCGAGCGCATGATGGCCGAGGGGCGCGGCCGCGACCTCTTACCCTGGGGGATCAGCCCGGCCGGGGCAGGCACGGTCAGCGCGCAAACGTATCTCAGCCGGGCGCGCGTCAACATTGATGTCTACGGCTTCCATACCCCCGACCCGGCGGTGGCGCGCATCCGTTGCCCCATTCTGGCCTTCTATGGCACAAACGAAGAGTGGGTGGGCACCCCGGCTGACCTGGAGACGATCCGGCGGAACGCTCGCGCGGCCGCCCGCGTCGATACCCTGGTGTTTGAAGGAGCGGACCATAGCTACGCCGGCTACGAAGCCGAAGTGGCTGCCGCAATCGCTGAGTGGGTGGCTTCGCTCGTGTAGCATTATTTTTTAACCCGGCGTTTTTTTAACTAGGCGTTCTCGCAAGAAAAGTGTGTAACTGAGAGCATGCGTACGGTTGAGCATACACGCACAGTATCGGGTGGTCGCGTCGGTGTAGACGTCGGCGGGACGTTTACCGACTACGTCTATGTGCGAGATGGCCGGCTCACCATCCACAAGCGCCTGACCACGCCGGAAGACGTAGCCGGCGGGCTGCTGGCCGGTCTTGAAGAGATGGGCGCTGCCGCGGCGTCTGAGATCGTGCACGGCTCGACCGTGGCGACGAACGCGCTGCTGGAGCGTAAGGGCGCCCGCACGGCCCTAATTACCACCAAGGGCTTCGCCGATGTGCTGGAGATCGGCCGGCAGAACCGTCCGGAGCTGTATGCCCTTACCGGCCGCCGGCCGCCGCCGCTCGTGCCGGCGGAGCTGCGCTTTGAGGTGGATGAACGGGTCGATGCCACCGGCGCTGTACTGCGGCCGCTCGATCCTGCCAGCCTGCATGCGGCGGTCGAGGCGATCCGTCGCGCCGGGGCAGAGTCGGTCGCTGTGGTGCTCCTGTTCTCGTTCCTGAACCCGGCGCATGAGCGCGCCGTCGGCGCAGCGCTGGAGCAGCTTGGCATCCCAGTCTCGCTCTCCTGCGAGGTCCTGCCGGAGTATCGCGAGTACGAGCGCACCAGCACGCTGGTCGCCAACGCCTACGTCGCTCCCCTGGTGAGCCGCTATCTGCGTCGCCTGGAGCGCAGCCTGGCCTCCCTCGGCGCGCTGGCTTCGGAGCACGCGCCCGTTGGACAGCGCTCTGGCAGCGCCCAGCCCCGGCGCACCCTGCGCATCATTCAGTCGAACGGCGGGAGCATCAGTGCAGCTGTGGCGGCGGCGCTGCCGGTGCGTACGGTGCTCTCCGGCCCAGCTGGCGGGGTCGTGGGGGCGTTCCATGTGGCCAGGCTGGCCGGGTTCACGCGCATTATCACGTTTGATATGGGGGGCACGTCCACCGATGTCTCGCTGTGCGATGGCGTGCCGCAGCACACTACTGAGTTTGCCATCGGCGGCATGCCGGTGCGCGTGCCGGTGATCGATATTCATACAGTGGGCGCCGGCGGCGGTTCGATTGCCCGACTGGATGCTGGCGGGGCGCTGCGCGTCGGTCCGGAGAGCGCTGGCGCGCTGCCCGGGCCGGTGGCCTATGGCCGCGGCGGGACAGAACCGACTGTGACCGACGCGAACGTGGTACTGGGGCGCCTGCCGGCTGACCGGTTCCTGGGTGGCCGGATGATGCTGGACACCGTGGCCGCGCGGCAGGCGCTGGAGGCGCTGGGCCGGCGCTTTGCCCCGCCGGGGGAGGACGCCGCCCTGGTCGCGGCGCGCGGGGTGGTCCGCGTGGTGAACTCGAACATGGAGCGAGCGATCCGCGTCATCTCAGTGGAGCGCGGGCACGATCCGCGCCGCTTTACCCTGGTGGCGTTCGGCGGCGCCGGTCCTCTCCACGCCTGCGAACTGGCCCAGGCGCTGGGCATCCCGCGCGTGCTGGTGCCGCTCTACCCGGGCGTGCTCTCGGCGGTGGGCATGCTCGTTGCCGACATCATGCGGGACTACTCCCAGACGGTGCTGCTGCGCCACGACGGCGCAGCAGCTCTGGCTGAGGTCTTCGCCGCGCTCGAAGCGAAGGCGCGGCGTGATGCCATGGAGGATGGCCTTGCTGTCGAGCGCCTCCAGCTCCGCCGAGCACTGGACCTGCGCTACGCCGGCCAGTCGTTCGAGATCACGGTGCCGCTGGATACGCCGCGTACCGAAGCCGAGGTGGACGCGGCGCTCGCCCGCGCGGTAGCGCGTTTTCATCGTGCCCACCGGCGGCGCTTCGCCCACGCGCACCCTGACCGCCCAGTAGAGATTGTCACCGCACGGCTCTCAGCTATCTACCGCACGCCGAAGCCGGCTTTCGAGCGGCTGCCGCTGGGCCCGGCCGATGCCTCCGCCGCGCTGGTCGATCGCCGCCCGGTCGCCTTCGCCGAGGCCGTGCTGGACACCGCCATCTACGACCGGGCCCGCCTCACGCCCGGCAATCGCTTCGAGGGACCAGCCGTGGTCACGCAGTTTGATGCGACGACGGTCGTGCCGCCTGGCTGGACGGCGCAGGTTGATGGCTACCGTAACCTCGTACTGGCCGCTCCATAGCCTCTACGCCAGCACGAGGACCTCGTGCTCGAGGATGCTGGGCACCTCAAGGCGGGCCCAGCCATCTTCCACAGTGACCGGCACCTCGCGCTCGGCGACCAGCAGCCTGGCGGTGCGTCCTGCCACACCCGCAGGAAGCTGGACGTGCACCGTGAATGGTCCCGCCGGCAGGAGCTCCTCTATCGGCGGCCGCATTGTCTCAGCGCAGGTCAGGTTCAGTAGGTGCAGGATTGCTCGCCCGCCCTGCTGATACAGATGGCATCCCAGCAGGCCCGGCCCCTCGACGCGCAGCGGGATGCGCTCCCGCGCCGCCCAGCGCACCGCGTTTGCCAGCAGGCGGGCGTGGTCGGGCAGGTTATCTCTTGCCAGGCACCGGTCGATGTCGGCTGCGAAGTAGGCCACCCGCCCGCCGCCGGCCTGCTCGCGCAGCACCAGCGCCGGCAGGGACGTCGCAGGATAGCGCATCCACGCCGTCTCGGGCGGGTAGATCGGGAACGGTGGGATATACGTGAGCGGAACGGTGGCCTGTGTGGCAGGATCACGCGCGACCACTTCCAGCCGGCCGCCAAAGGGCAGGATATCGGTCTCCTCGAAGCCCTGGAGCACCGGATGTCGCTCACCGACCGGCGTCGGCTCCGTGCCAGCGCGCGGCCCGTAGACGCCGGCCCGCAGCTCAGGGTGCAGGCGGAGGTAGGTGTGCGTCGCCCAGGCATCCCAGGCTGGATCGGCCGGGCCAGCTGTGCCGTGATGCGCGCCGGTGGCATGCACGCCAAACAGGCCGGCCAGCGCAAAGTCCGGCCTGCGATCGCCCCAGCGGTCGTAGAGCGAGCTCTCGCCCGTGGCCACCAGTCCGCCGCCGGCCTCGACGAACCGCTGGATGGCCCGGCACTGCTCGTCGGTGAGGGCACCGATATTTGGTAGCACCAGCGCGGCGAGGTTCGGCGCGTCCCGCTCGATATGATCGGCGTGCACCGGCAGGAAGGGGATACGGGCGCGCACCAGTGCCTGAGCGATGCCCTGGGCCGGCTGGCTTACGCGCTCCTGCGCTGTGTCGCGGCCGTAGAAGTCGGCGTTCGTCTGGCTCCATACCACGCCGATGGTGGCCAGGGAGCGGCGGTTGACCAGATACTCCTGGTTCGCCTCGTGCCAGCGGAAGAGCGCCTCAGCCGTGCGATACTGGCGGCGGTCTTCGTGGTAAGCGCCGATATGGTGCCACCACGGCTGGATGCCGCCGGCCCAGCCAGCGATAGCCCACATGCGTGCCTCAGCCGCCGGCTTGGCGGCGAGGCGGAACGAGCGGCCCGCCTGGGCCTGATACATCGCCGTGCTCTCGGGGATGAGCTTGTCCCAGCCAAGCAGCCCGTGCAGTAGCAGGCCGGCCTCGGTATTCCCGTGGAAGCCCCGCTGCGGGCTGCGCGCCTGGTGGTCCAGCATGATGATCTCAGAGCGCTCGCAGATGGCCTTCAGGTCACGCAGGCGCGCGCCCTGCCCCACCGGATCGCCGCCCAGCATGCCCAGGTAGAGGCAGTCGGGGCCGCCGGCCTCTCGGGCCACGCGATTGAAGAGCTCCCATACCTCTATGCGGCGGGCGTAGCTCCACATGATCCACTGTCGGTAGGCCGGGTCGTCCCAGTTCTTGGCCGCGGGCAGGCGTAGCCCGGTCGCCTTGCGGAAGCGGCGGGCGCAGTTGCTGCACTGACAAATACGCGAGCGGTCGGTGCCGCTCCAGCTATTGTCGGTGAAGCCTTCCGGATGGTAGCGCGTGGCGATCTCCCGAATGATGGCGGGAATATGCTCCTCGTAGTAGGGACCGTTGATGCAGGTCACATAGTGCGGTCCTTCGCGGAGGGGCCGGCCGTCGGCATCCACGACGAACCAGTCCGGATGCTCCAGGTAGACGCGCTCGTCGGTGCGGCTGCAGTCCATGCGCGCCAGGACCACCAGCCCGTCCTGGTGTGCCTGCTCGACGATCTCGCCGAAGAGGTCGCGATCACCCAAGAAGCGGGCGCGATACTGCAGCGGGCTCTCGCTTGGATAGTAGGCGACGATGCCGCCAGCGTTCACGATGATGCCCTGGACACGGGTGCGGCGCCAGTAGTCGCGCCAGAAGACGGCATCATACCGGATCGGGTCGATCTCGGTCAGGTTGGTCTGGCCCCAGCGGTAGGTACGGCGATACCACGGCACTCGCGCTGGCTCGCTCATGAACGTGCGCTCCTTGGCATAATTAGACGCCTGGCGCCAGGATGCGCCGTGCGGACATGAGCCCGCATAAGAGCTTGTAGAGGCAGAACATTACTCACCCGCGCACGGGCACCTGGCCCGGCGGCACGATACGCACGCCGGGCATTGTGCGCAGCAGAGCTTCCGGGCCAGGCGGGCAGTAGATCGCCAGCAGCTCCATCGGCTTCCAGCCGGTGTTGATAGTCTCGTGGTAGACATCAGCCGGGATATGGATCAGCGTGCCGGGACCGACCTTGCGACGCATCGGCACGCCGTTGTCGTCCTCGACCATCTGCTCACCCTCGCCGGAGATCACATACAGGATCTCCTCGACGCCGGGATGGTTATGCCGCGTGTGGCCCTTGCCCGGCTCCAGCACGACGATGCCGGCGGAGAAGCGCTCGGTCTTGGTCACGCGCGGCTCCGAGAGCCATTTGATCGTGCCCCAGTCGAAGACTTGGGTCTCCACGTCGTCCGGGTAGATGAAGCGGGGTGTGGCTGCCATTAGCGACCTCCTCGCCTGCGTACAGGGATGCTCTTGAACTTGCGGATCGTCTCAGTAATCGCCACCTCGACGGGCAGGCGCTCCATCGAAGAGGCGCCCACGAAGCCTTGCGCGTCGCAGCGCTCGTTGACGTATGCTGCATCTTCAGGAGTGGCGATCGGCCCGCCGTGCGAGAGCAGGATGATGTCAGGATTGACCTTCCAGGCCGCCTCCCCAATTGCCTGCACCCGCGCTGGAGCCTCGGAGAGCGGCATGGCGATGTCTGAGCCGATCGAGCCGCCCACGGTGAGGCCCATGTGCGCGATGACGCAGTCCGCCCCAGCGCGGGCCATCAACGTGGCCTCCTCGGGGTTAAACACGTAGACGATGGTGAAGAAGCCCATCTCGTGCGCCAGGGCAATCATGTCCACTTCCTTGCCGTAGCCCAGGTTCGTACGCTCCAGCTCACGGCGGAAGTTCCCGTCGATGAGCCCGACCGTGGGAAAGTTGTTAATGCCGGAGAAGCCGAGCGCGTCCAGCTCTTTCAGGAAGTACTCCATGCGCCGGGTGGGGTCAGTGCCGTTCACCCCGGCGATCACCGGCACCTCTTTCACTACCGGCAGCACCTCGCGCTCGCCCATTTCCTTGACGATCTGGTTGGCATCGCCGAACGCCAGCATGCCGGCCAGCGAGCCGTGCCCGGCCATGCGGTAGCGTCCGGAGTTATAGATGATAATCAGGTCGGCGCCGCCCGCCTCGGCGAACTTGGCTGAGATGCCCGTGCCTGCGCCGGCGCCGATGATCGGCCGCCCGGCCTCGATCTCCTTGCGCAGACGGGCCAGCACCTGCTCGCGCGTGTAACGCATCAGCCCTTCTCCTTGAACTAGACAGCCTCGTTGAGAGCCACTCCTGGGCAGAGGCTCACACAAGACAGGCTCTCCTAGGCCCGCAATGCAGCGTTTGGTGCCCTGCTGCCGCCCTCAGACCCGGCCGAGCATGGCCATCAGCTCCCGCGCCATGGCTTCGGCGAAGGGTGGGTCGTTTATCGCGACGTCCATCTCGACAAGCTTCACCTTCGAGCGGTCGAGGTGTGTGCGGATAGACTCGAACAGCACCGCCCGTGCCACCTCATCGGCGAACGGGCCATCGCCGGTATCGTAGAGCGAAACCCCTCGCAGCGGCAGGTAGAGCGCCGTCGGGCCGGTGGCCTGGTTGAGCTTCTCAGCGATAATTCGCCCAAGCTCACGGTTCTCCTCGACCGTCGTGCGCATGAGCGTGACCTGCGGGTTGTGCTGATAGAACTTCCGGCCGCGGAACTTCTCGGGCACCGTCTCGGGCGGCCCGAAGTTTACCATATCCAGGGCGCCCACCGAGACGACCTGCGGGATGCCTTTCCGCCCGGCCGCCTCCAGGCGATGCGGGCCCGCCGAGAGCACGCCGCCCACTAGCTCATCGGCCCACTCGGTCGTGGTGATGTCCAGCACACCGGCGATGAAGCCATCCTCGATCAGGCTCTCCATGGCCTGGCCGCCGGTGCCAGTGGCGTGAAAGACCAGTACCTCGAAGCCGTTGGCCTCCAGCAGCTCGCGGGCGCGGGTGACGCAGGGCGTGGTCACGCCGAACATCGTGGCGGCAATGAGCGGCTTCTCCTCGCCGGTCGGCGTCCCGGCCTCCCTGGCTTCGACCATGCCGCAGACCGCCCCGGCGGCGTTGGCCAGGATCCGTCGAGACAGGCGGTTGATGCCGGCGATATCCACCACCGAGTACATCATCGTAATATCTTTGGTGCCGACGTACGCCCGCGTATCCCCTGAGGCCATGGTCGAGACCATCACTTTTGGAACGCCGACGGGCAGGGCGCGCATAGCTGCTGTGCCGATGGCCGTGCCAGCACTGCCCCCGATGCCGATGATGCCATCCAGCCGCCCTTCGGCATACAGCCGCGGGGCCAGCGCGGCCAGGCCCCGCGCCATGGCGTCCATAGCCCGGCCACGGTCCGCCGCGCTGGCCAGTTCCTCCAAGGACGTGCCGGCAGCGCGGGCGACCTCCTGGCGTGGGATATCGGCAGGGATCGCAGGCGCACCGAGCACGCCAGTGTCGATGACTATTGGCTCGTGCCCGCGGGCAGCGATGTAGTCGCGCACCAGCCCGGCCTCGCGGCCCTTCGTGTCCAGTGTCGCGACGACGGCGATCCGCGCCGGCATGGCTCACCTCCTGCGGTCTTCCCGGCAGCTACGGCTGTGTCCTACTGCGCTCGTCTCTTGCGGAGGAGACTGGCCCTTCTGCGACTTCGGGGACTGTCTGGGAGCCAGTGTCTTCATAAATCACAGTCTGGCGATCCGGGGCAGAGTACGCCACCAGCACCACGGCAGGGGTGCGGCCCGCGTTAAAGGCGTCATGCTTGGCCCCGGCAGGAATACGGATCATGCTGCCGGGCGCAAGGTGGTAGGCGCGGTCCTCCAGGCGGTGCTCGAGCTCGCCGCTGATGACGAACAGGAGCTCCTCGCAGTTGGGGTGGGCCATCAACGGGTTCTTCTTCCCTGGCTCGATGATGACGTAACCGAGCGTCAGCTGCGTGCCCGGCATGAGCTCCTGGTTGCACAGCCAACGGATGGTGCCCCACTCGAACTGGAGCGGCTCGGTCTCCTGGATGGTACGCACTGGGGTGCGTACTGGCTGCGTAGTATCCACGATGTCCACAGTGGCTCCTCCAGCCAGCCCGCGCTGTCGGGCGGACACACGGCGGCCTTCCTGCCAGAGGCTGCCAAAGGATAGTAGCACGGCTGCGCCGAGAATGCATCTGCGCTACGTAGCCGAAGGCCGGCGGGCAACCGGCAGCCCCAACGTGGAAGGAGTGGGCATTCGCGCCCCGCGGCCAGAGGACGGTGGAAACCAGGGCTCCTGTGGCTACCTAGAGACGACGATGACCTTGCCCTGCATCTCGCGCGGATGCAGGGAGCACTCATAGGGGTACTCGCCGGGGGTATCGAAGGTGAGGGAGATGCTCTGCCCCGGCTGCATCAGATGAGGGGTTCGGTCACCGCTGAGCAGCCGTACGCTGTGCGAGAAGTTGTCGTCGTTGCGCCATGTCACTGTCGTGCCGGCCGGCACGCGGATCACCTTCGGCTCCCAGCGATATGACTTCACGGCAGTCACCTGGTTGGTGTCTACCGGCTGCGCGGCGCCAGCGCTGCCTGTGCAGCCTGCCCCTACCAGCGCGAGCAGCAGAAGTAGGAGACCGATCAGCCCGTACCCAACGTGTACGTTCATCCAGCGTCCCCTCCTGTCTTCCTTTCTTCCTTACCGCGCCCAGGGGCTGCAGGGAGAAACGGCAAGCGCTCCTTGCGTCCCTGCTGCAGCGCGGACTGCGCCTAAGGCTGTAGGGAGAAACGGCGCTGCCGGGCGCCCTCGCGCACCTCCCGCCCACCACTCCAGCGCACCGGCAGCGCCGTCTGCCATGGCCGGGCAGCCGCGTGTACAGCCGTGGGAGCTTACGCCGGTGCGCCGGCTCGCGCGCCTACCAGGGCGCGCTGCGTTGCCGCAGCGAACACCAGGATGAAGGCAACGAGATCGAGCACCTCAGCGATCGTGTGCGAGAAGAGGAAGACCGTCCAGTTCAGGTGATAGGTCATGTAGACGAGTTCGGCGATGGCGTAGAGCGTGAAGCCCCAGCCCAGCATTGTCACGCCGGAGCCGAAGGCGCGCGAGGCGAAGTACGCACCGACGAGGAACGCAACTAGATGGACCAGCAGGAAAAACCAGGGTGGCAAGACCTCGATGAACACTCCGAATGGCATGGCAGACCTCCTCGGATGCTCTGCGCTGTACGCGTACGATACATACGATGATCCAAATAGCCATCCATGAAGATGAGCCCGGCATACCTGCTCAGGTGTCCAGCGGGCGGCCTGGCACGATGGTATCCGTTGCTGCCGAACGCTGCACCAGGCCGCGCGGCCGGCTGTGCAGGCCCGCGCCGATCACCTCGAGCAGGATGAGCACCATCCCGGCCATGGTCACCAGGTGTCCCGCATACTGGAGCGCCGTGGCGCTGTGCGCTCCGGCGGCAGGAGCGAGCCCGGCGTGCCCGAGCACGTCGGCGATCGCCCCGGCGGCGCAGAGCGCCAGGCCACCCCGGACGAGCCACGACAGCCGCGCCCATCGCGGCGCCAGCGCTCGTCTGATGCTGGCAGAGCGCCGGATGAGGGACAGCGGCAGTACCATGGTGCGCCTCCTCGTGCTTCGGCCACCGGCGGGGCTCGGACCGCCTCGCCGCTCTAGTCCCAGCATAGCACCGGTGAGAAAATAAGTCAATAACTTATTGATTTTATTGGTCGGGCACAAGAAAATGTGGTAGGCTAGGGACGACAGGAGGGGTGGCGGAGCAGGGTATACAAGGGGTATACCAGGTATACAAAAAATGGAGTACGAGCAGCTTCAGCGGAGCACGAGGGGGCGGATTCTCGCCTTGCTCTGGGCTGGCGGTGGAATGACGGCTGATGAGCTCGCCCGCGAGCTCGGGGTGACGGCCAATGCTGTGCGCGCCCACCTGCTGGCGCTGGAGCGGGACGGGCTGGTCCAGCAGTACCGCGTGCGGCGCGGGCCGCGCAAGCCATCGTTCGCCTATACGCTTACGCCGGCGGGGGAGCGGGTCTTCCCGACTCGCTATGAGTTGCTGGTAAACGCACTGCTCGATGCCGTAGCGGCGCGCGCTGGGCAGGATGCTGCTGCCGAGCTCGAGCAGCTCTTGCGCAGTGCCGGGCGGCACCTCGCTCGCTCGCACCGTACGGCCCTGGCCGCGCTGCCGCGAGCGGAGCGGCTCCAGCAGGTGCTCGCCCTGGTGCAGCGCCTGGGCGGCGCGGCCGAGGTCGAGCGCGTCGACAGCAGCGACGGCGAGCTCGCCGCTGTCCGGCTGCGCAGCGCGCACTGTCCCTTCAGCGCTGTGGTGGTGCAGCACCCGCAGGTCTGCCTGGTGTTGGAGGAGCTCGTAGCCTCCCTCCTGGGAGACGCTACCGTCCGCGAGGTCTGCGAGAAGGCCCCTGTGCCGCGCTGCCGCTTCGAGATCTCGTTCGCGACCCCGTGAGGCGCCCTCAGCGTTGTCTGATCAGGGCTGGATCGAATGGTACGGGATTTTGGCATGCTTCACTGGCCGCTGCCATGTCAGAAATGTGGGGGGCGCCGGATCCGGCGCCCCGACGTGCGCCATGCAGCACTGACCCTGTCCAGGCGCCGCGGCAGGAGACCAGGAGCGGAGAGCCACGAAGCCCTGCAGCATGGATATATTCAAGCCCCTGTGCTCACCAGGCTTGTGTCCATGGCCAGGTCACCGGCCCAGCTTCTCTGGCGGAGCGAACACTGATCGCCCTACCGTGAGCCGGCGGTAAATCACAACGGCTAGGAAGACGCCAACCAGCTAGACGCTCACTCCCACAACGGCAGGCAGAGGCAGCAGCCGATCACGATGCTGATGAGTGCCGCCTGAGAGGGCTCCGAGTGTCGGGCTCTGCCCCCAGCACTGTTACCAGACCCTGCGGCCCCGCTAGGGAGCTAGAAGGCACGCGAGGAAGATAGAAGACAAAAGAAGGCAAAGCACTCTCGAACGAGAGTGCTGTTGCTGGATACAGAGCGACCCGCTAGAATGTCAACCAGTGATGCGCGCAGTGACTGCTGTTCACCCCAATGGCCACCCCGCTGCGATCCGGCTGATCGCCTTCGACCTCGACGGGACCGTTCTCGAGCGCGGCGAGTACATCGACGGTGAGTTCTGCCGGGCGCTGTGCCGGGCCGCAGCAGCTGGCATCCGCAGTACCACAGCGACCGGGCGGCCGCTTGACTTCCAGCTTGATCTGCTCCGGCGGCACGGGCTGGGGGAGATCGCTGGCGTTCCCCACGCGCTCATCGCCGACGAGCGCGAGCTCTTCCTCCTGCAGGACGGTACATACCGGCCACATACTGCATGGAACGACCGCATCCGCGTTGAGTGGGATGGGCTGGTCCGGTTGGCCTTGGCGCTGATGGAGCAGGTCCACGCCCGCGTCCTGGCTGCCGGCCATGCTGTTCGGTACATGGTCGACGAGGCATGGGCGCGGGCCCGCGGGAACGTCTCGCTCGGGCTCACCAGCCGCGAGATGGCGATCCAGGCGGTGATCTGGCTGGAGGAACTGGTGGCGCACGCCGGACTGCCGCTGGCGGTCAATCGCAATGGCACGCTGGTGCAGCTCTATCCGGCTAGCGCCGGTAAAGGCAACGTGCTGCGCGAGCTAGCGCGGCTGTGGGGGCTTGCCCCCGAAGAGGTCCTGGCCATCGGCGACTCCCTCAACGACCTATGCATGCTCGACGGCCGGCACGGCTTCTGCTGCGCCACTGTAGCCAACGCTGACCCTATGATCATCGAGCTGGTGGCGTCCAGGGGAGGATACCTCTCTACCGAGCGCTGCGCCCGCGGCACCCTGGAGGCGCTAGAGCAGCTACTACGTCTTGCGTAATGCGTACTACATACGCGTTTCTTGAGATCCGTATATAAGCCCAACACTGCTTGCGCACTAGGCACATACCTAGGTACGTATTACGCAGTACGCATGAGGGAGTACATCTGGAGGTCAGCCATGCCAACCGTCGCTGTCGTCGGGGCTTCACGGGACCGCCGCAAGTACGGCAATCGTGCTGTGCGCGCCTACCTGGCGCAAGGCTGGACGGTCTACCCGGTCAACCCCAACGCCACCGAGGTCGAGGGGCTGCAGGCCTACCGGTCGCTGCTGGAGGTGCCCGGCCCGATTGACCGGGTGACCATGTATGTCCCGCCTGAGATCGGCGTCCGGGTACTGGAGGAGATCGCCCGCAAGGGTGTGAAGGAGCTCTATGTGAACCCAGGCGCCGAGAGTGAGGGGCTGATGCGTCGTGCCCAGGAGCTTGGCCTGGAGCCAGTCTACGCGTGCAGCGTGCTGGCGATCGGCATGGACCCTGAGCGCATGGCCTGAGCGGCCGGGCTGCGCTCACACAGCAGAAGAGCCGGAGCGGGGAGACTGCCATGCCGACATTCTGTGACCTTGGTTTTCGGCGCGTTCTGGATCGGCCATTGCTGGATCTGCGGGCCGTACCGTGGGCATTCCGGGAGCCGCGCCCGCGCCCGACGATCATCTTCCCGACCGTCCTCAGCATGGCTGGCTACACCGTGGCCACCCCCGGGCCGCTCGACCGGTTCTACATGTACTACGCCCCGCACCATAGCCATGGCATCGGCCTGGCCACGGCGCCGCATCCTGCGGGACCGTGGACGCCGTATGCCGGCAACCCGATCCTCCATCTGGAGCAGGTGCCCAGCCTGCGGGACCACATTTCCTCACCAGAGCTCGTCTATCGGCCGGACCATCCGGAGGCGCCGTTCTGGATGTATTTCCATGGGCTGGCGTTGTCACGCGGAGGCGGGCAGCAGACTTGTCTGGCGACGTCAGCCGACGCGCTGCGCTGGTCTCTCTATGCGCCGGAGCCGGTCCTTACCGCTACGGCGGAGCAAACGCGGGAGGCCAATACTGCCGCCTACGTGCGCATCTTCCGGCGCGGCGAGTGGTGGTATGGCCTCTATAAGGCCGAGAAGGTGCATGGCCTGGCCCGTTCCCGCGATGGCATTTCATGGGAGCACTGGCCCCGCAATCCGGTGATCGCCCCGGAGGCGAGCCATGGCGAGTACGATCGTATTCGTCACACCGGCCTTCTGCTGGAGGGGGATACGCTTTACATCTTCTACTCGACCCTGGTGCGGCCTGATCTCACCCGGGAGGAGATCAGGCTGGCGACGCTGCGGGTGGCTGCGGACGACTGGCTGGCGTGGGGGCCGCTGCGCCGCCACGGCACGGTGCTTGCTCCGGAGCTGGCGTGGGAGGCGGATGACCTGCGTGATCCATTCCCGCTGCGCTACGGGGATGCGCTCTATCTGTACTACTCCGGCGGCCACGAGCAGGGCATCGGGCTGGCCGTGGCGCCGGGAGATGCGCTCGCGCGCGTGCCCCTGGCGTGAGCCCGCGCAGGGAGCCCGCCGGCCGCCGGACAGAGCGAGGGAACCTGCCCGGAAGCGGGTTGCAAGCGCCTGCCTGCCAGGCGATGTCCGCTAGGGAACACAGGAGGAGGCCCCTATGAACGAGCCGCGCATTCGTGGCCCGCACAGTGGGCGGATGCTCGCGCCTTTTGAGCTCCCCGATGCGCGCGGCCGGATGATCCGGCGCGCAGCCTTCCGCGGGCGGGTGAACCTAGTCCTGGTGTTCCACCACGGGCCGCGCTGCCTGCCCTGCCGGCGTTACCTCTTCGGCCTGCTGGAGCGGCTGCCCGAGTACGCCGAGCGGCACGCTGCCGTCCTGGCCATCGGGCCGGAGGCAGAGGATATCCAGACGCTGGCGAATCAGCCGACCGCAGCCTCCGCAGCCCCGGACGCTCTCGCCCTGGAAGACGTGTCCCATAACACGGTGCGCCGGCTGGGTCTGGTAACGCCCGCTGTGGTCGTGGCAGACCGGCCGGGGGAGATCTGGGCGGCGTGGGCGCCCGAGCCCGCTGCCTCACCGGACGAGGCCCACGCCACGTTGCCACCCTATGACGAAGTGCTCGCCTGGCTGGACCTCATCGAGATTCAGGAGCCTGAGTGCGGCTCCTGTGTGCCTGCCTGGCCAGACGCGCTACCGAGCAGCTCTTCCAGCACCTCGCGCAGCACCTGAGCGTTGTTATAGCGCTCCTCGCGAGCGCCGTAGAGGATGGTCACCGTACCGCTGCGGGCGCGCTGGGCCAGCGCATCCAGCAGGGGGCGGTTCTCCGGCGCCAGCAGCGCGGCACGGTAGCGGGTGCGGAATTCCTCCCACCTCGCTGGGTCATGGCTGAACCAGCGACGTAACTCGTCAGAGACCGCGAGCTCGCGCGCCCAGGCATCCAGCCGCGCCGCCTCACGCGCCAGGCCGCGCGGCCACAACCGGTCGATCAGCACGCGGTAGCCATCGTCCGGCGACGGCGGCTCGTAGACCCGTTTGATCTTGATCATTTGATCTTCAGCATTAACCGTATGCAGTGACGTGATCCGGTGAGATCTTGTAGATCACCCGCACCATGCCGGGCCGGCGCCCCTGGTACCGCTCGACCCCCTGGTACTTCTGCGCCAGCTTGTCGATGTGCTCCTCAGCACCTTCTTCTGTGATCTCAACCACGCGGCCGCGAACGGCCAGGTAGCGGTAGGGGTTGTCGGGGTCTGGGATGCAGATCGCCACCCGCGGGCGGGCCCGCATGTTGCGATCCTTCTGCCGCCCCTTGGCCGAGTTCACCAGTACATAGGTGCCGTCATAGTCCACCCAGACCGGTGTCACCTGGGGCGAGCCATCTGGCATGATCGTCGCCAGGTGCCCGAACGCGCGCTTCCGTAGAAGAAGGTCCAGATGTGATTCAGGGATTGGCTGAGGCACGGTCCGGCTCCTCCATCTACAAACCGTAAGTCAATAAGTCGATCTTAAGTCGGTCTGAAGTCGACCTACAAATCGATATAATTATATGCCTTCAGCGTGAGAAACTCGATGAATTGCGGGTTCATCGCCACCTCTTCGAAGATCGCGGCGGCATCGTCCCAGCGGTACTGGGCGTAGACCTGCTCGCCGAGCGACTGGCGGATCTTCTCCAGCTCCTCGCCTTCGAAGCGGCGGACCAGCTCGCGCGTCACCTGCGGGCCTTCGTGGAGGTTGACTCCGTGCTGCAGCCACTGCCACACCTGCGCGCGGGCGATCTCGGCGGTGGCGGTGTCCTCCATCAGGTTAAAGATAGCTACGGCACCGGTCCCGCCGAGCCACGCCGCTAGGTATTGCAGCGCCACGCTGATGTTGTTGCGCAGCCCACCCTCAGTGATCGTACCGCCGGGGACCGTGAAGTTGAGCAGGTCCGCCGCCGTGACCTGCACATCCTCGCGCAGCCGGCTCACCTGGTTCGGCCGCTCGCCCAGCACGGCATCGAACACTTCCGTAGCCACGGGCACCAGGTCAGGGTGCGCCACCCAGGTGCCGTCGAAGCCGTCGCCTGACTCGCGCAGCTTGTCCTCGCGCACCTTCGCCAAAGCCACCTCATTGATCTGCGGGTTACGCCGGCTGGGGATGAAGGCTGCCATGCCGCCGATGGCGTGTGCGCCGCGCCGGTGGCAGGTCTTGACCAACAGCTCAGTGTAGGCGCGCATGAACGGCACGGTCATAGTCACCTGAGCGCGGTCCGGCAGCACGAAGCCGGGCCGGTTCCTGAACTTCTTGATGATGCTGAAGATGTAGTCCCAGCGCCCCGCGTTTAGCCCGCCTGAGTGCTCGCGCAGCTCGTATAAGATCTCCTCCATCTCGAAGGCAGCCAGGATCGTCTCGATCAATACGGTGGCCTTGATGCTGCCGCGTGGGATCCCCAGGGCGTCCTGGGTGAACAGGAACACGTCGTTCCACAGCCGCGCTTCCTGATGGCTCTCCAGCTTCGGCAGGTAGAAGTACGGCCCGGTGCCCTTCTCCAGGAGCCGACGGCCGTTATGGAACATGTATAGTCCGAAGTCGAACAGGCTGGCGGAGATAGGCGCGTCGTCAACCAGCACATGCTTCTCCACCAGGTGCCAGCCGCGCGGGCGCACCAGCAGGGTGGCGATCTGCTCATTCAACCGGTACACCCGGCCGGTCGCCGGATCATCGAAAGTGATCGTGCGTTCGATAGCATCGATGAGGTTAACGTGTCCCTGAATGAGGTTGGTCCAGGTAGGTGAGAGCGCGTCCTCGAAGTCGGCCATGAAGACCCGCGCCCCTGAGTTCAGGGCGTTGATCATCATCTTGCGATCGACCGGGCCGGTGATCTCGACGCGGCGATCTTGCAGGTCTCTGGGGACTGGGGCGACGCGCCAGTCGCTTTCACGGATATGCCGCGTCTCAGGCAGGAAATCCGGGAGTGTGCCAGCGTCGATCTCGGCCTGCCGCTCGGCGCGCCGTCGCAGCAGCGCCTCACGACGCGGGTTAAATTCCCGATGGAGCCGGGCGACGAACGACAGCGCCTCGGGCGTGAGGATCTCTCTGAAGCGGCCCTCCACCGGGGCACGCACTTCCACCCCTTCAAGCGCGATAGCCATGGCATGACCTCCTCGAGCGTCCTGTATACGCGCTGCGCTGGTTCTTGCCCTGGTGCTGTGCCGTCGTGCAGGCCAGGCACACCCTCACGCCTCATCGCGAGGGACGTTCCCGGGGCCGGAACACCGGAGCCATGCCGGTGCGCATGGTTGCTCTCGTGTCGCACATGGCGGGATGAGATTGCGCATCCCGGCGTCTCCGGCCAGCGCGCCAGCGCCATTGTAGTGCAATGTGGGGCACAATGCGAGCCAGATGTCAGGCGGTGCCTGCTCCCGCATGGGTCCACTGGCTCTCGCTGATGCTCGGGCGCTCGAGGTTCGTGTCACCATACGCCAGCGGCTTGCCAGCCTCCATCCAGGCCAGCGTCCCACCGCGCACGCTGGCCACGTCGGTGTAGCCTGCCTGCGTGAGGAACTGCGCTGCCCGGAGCGAGCGGTAGCCGGCGTGGCAGATGACCAGCACCCGGCGGTGGCGCGGCACCTTGTCCAGCCCCGTGGCCAGGTCGGCCTGCGGGATGTTGATGGCGCCGGGTACATGGCCGTGGGCAAACTCGCCTGGCTCACGTACGTCCAGCAGGAAGGCATCACGCGCCTCCGCCTCCAGCCGGTCGAGGTCGATCTCTTTCACCGGCGGCGTGCTCACGGGCATCGCCCACTCCATCTCTGCCAGGCCGCAGTTCATCGCCTCGATCGCAGTCATGTTCAGCGGGCGTGCCGGCACGCCATCACGCAGCGTCTGGATGAAGGCCTGCCGGTCCAGGCGCGCTAGAGGATTGAACAGCCGCTCGAAGCCGATGGTCGTGCTCGGCCGGCCGCACATACCCTTGCCACACGGCCCCTCGAAATGCCCGGGGAACACGGCCACCCAGTCGGGCAGGCACAGCAGCCGCGTCAGGCTCTCGTACTGTGCCGCCGGGTCTCCTCCGCCGAAGTCAGGCCGGCCCACATCCCCTACCAGCAGGGAGTCGCCAGTCAGGACCATAGACGGCTCTGGACTGCGCGGCGGATTGATGATCAAGATCGAGATGAGCTCCGGGCGGTGCCCCGGTGTGTGCACGATACGCAACCGGAGCTGGCCTAGAGGCAGCTCTTCGCCATCTCGCAGCGGGCGAAACGGGTAGGCCACCTGCGCCGCTTCAAACAGGCAGAGCTCAGCGCCGTGTTTCGCCGCCAGTTTTCGTGCCCCTGAGACGTGGTCGGCATGCACATGGGTGTCGATCACGTAGCGCAGCTGGAAGTCGCGCTCGCGCATGATCTCTTCATACTGCTCGATCATGAGCGAGGGATCAACGATGGCGGCCTCGTGCGTCTGGCGCGAGGCAATCAGATACGAGGCGCACCCGCAATGCTCATCGAGGAACTGCTTGAAGTACATGGCGCTCCCATCCCTGTTGACGGCACGGCAATGCGCTTGTTTCCCCTGCTCTGCTTTGGCCTGACAGCACCACAGTGCTGATCTTCAGTGCTGATCTTCCCAGAGACGTGGCCTTGCTCGAAAGAGCGAGAAACAAGCTCCCATGTATCTTGTCCGCCTCTTCCCCTCGGCCAGTCATGCTGTGCCTTCACGACTATGGTAACTATACTACTATTCAATCGCCCTTCGCAGGGTAGCTAGCAAGTAGACAAGCGGATACCAGAGCACCGCCGGCGGTGCTCTGCGGCACGCGGGCGTGTGTCGCTCCACCATGCGATCTTGCGGCAGCAGGTGATCCACGATCACAGCGCAAAGGCAGCGCGGGCGCGGATCTCCTTGAGGAACGCGCTGTACTCGGTAGCATCCAGCGGCAGCTTCACCGGCCTGTGTCGCGCTGCTGAGAGGGTAATCGCATTGACGAGCTCCAGCGCCTGGCGCGCCTCCTCCGGCGGGCACAGCGGCCGCCCGCCCTCGCGCACTGCCTGCACAAACTGCCGGAAGACCGCGATGTGGCCTGACTCCGCCTCCGGCGGCTGCACGTTCTCCCAGGTGACCGCGAGCTTGTCGTTGCGCCCGGCCTGCCGGATGAAGTCCTTGACATTCTGCGCATACCGCCCGACGCGGATGCCCTCCGGTCCGCGGAATACTGCCAGACGCTCGCAGTGGAACTCATGGTGCGACTGCCCGGCGCCGTCGGTGATGCTGGCCTGAAACACCCCCTGCGCTCCGTTCTCCCAGCGGAACAGGGCACTCGCCAGCGTGTCGATGCCGCGCTCGACCTTATGCACGAAGTTGCCGGTGATGCCCAGCACCTCTGCCGGCCGCCCCACCAGCCAGCAGATCAGGTCAAGATCATGCACCTTCTGGTTAATCAGCGTGCCGCCGCCTTCCTGGGCCCAGGTGCCGCGCCATTCCGCGCTGTCGTAGTAGCCCTGCGTGCGGATCCCGCCGGAGATCCAGGCCATGCGCATGAGCTGACCCGCCTGCGCCGGGGCCAGCAGCTCCTTCAGCGCGCGGTTGCCCGGCGAAGTGCGAGCGTTATGGCAGATGCCCAGCAGCCTCCCTGAGGTGCGCGCGACAGCGATCATCCGGTCGGCCTCGCCGATGCTGATGGCGATGGGCTTCTCGCAGAGAACGTGTTTGCCTGCCTCGAGGGCTGCCACGGCCATGGGCATGTGCAGGTAGTGCGGCGTAGCGATCGTCACCACGTCGATGTCATCAGCTCGCGCGAGCTCCTCGTAATCCGTGTACGCCCGCACGCCCAGCTCCGCAGCCGTCTGCTTCGCCGCCGCCTCGTCGATGTCGCACACGGCCACGAGCTGCGCGTCCTCAATGCCCTGGATGGCGCGGAGGTGTGTGCGGCCTATCCCCTTGATGCCGATCACGGCGAAGCGCACCTGCTCCATTGCTTACCTCCTGCTTACCTCCCAGATCTGCTCGCTCTCGTCCATCCCGGCCGGCTGAGACCGGCCCGTGCCAGGACCCTCCAACTTACGGCTCACGCATGGCTTCTGCGATCCACTCCCGCGCCAGCATCGCGTACAGCGCCAGGACCCGCTCGGGATCACTGCTGGGCGACAGCTCCGCAGAGAGGTAGCCGGTATACCCGTCGCGGCGCAGCAGCCGGAAGAGCTCTTTGTACGGGAAAGGCGGCGTGCCGCGCTCGAAGTCGTGCATGTGCACATGGCGGATATGCTTGCGCACATGGCTGTAGGTGGGCCAGACTGATCCGGCGACCAGGTCGCGGTGATCGCAGTTGTACACAATGCCTACGCTCGGATGAGCGGCGTGCCGCACTGCGCCCAGGGCGAACTTCCAGAAGTTGAACTGCCCGTGCATCTCCAGCAGCACGTCCACGCCGGCCGTCTCGCCAAACTCGCCGAGCTCACGCAGGCTGTCGCCCACATAGCGGATGCAGTCCTCGCGCTCAACCTCCTTGGGAATGTCGTTGCCGAAGACGCGGATACGGGGGGCACCGATATCGCGCGCCAGCTCGATGTACCGGCGCGCCAGATCGACCTGCTGCTGGCGCTGCTCAGGATCAGGCGATTCGAACCGGCAGCCTGTGCCTATCCCGGCGGCGTCGAGATAGGCATCCTCGAGCTGTCGCCGGATCTCTCGTCGCTCCTGCTTCGTACGCTCAAGCTCCACGCCGTGCTGGTGGCCGGCGTCAGCGCGAAACTCCAGCGCCGCAAAGCCGGTGCGCTTCGCCACCTCGATGAGCTGGGGCAAGGTAAAGTCTCGGGCGATGTTATACGTGAGCAGACAAAGCTTCATCGCACTTCTCCCTTCTCCTTTTTCTAGAGGCAGCGTGCTTCCCGACCGAGCGCATGGTAGCACCTGCGGAGACACCGTGCAATGAAGAGCATGCGTACCACGCACTACGTGCTGCGTACTACGTACTGCATAATTACCCCGCCACACTCCCCTACCCTGAGACGCGGGCACTGCCCCATGCCGGGATAGTCCAGTGGGCTGACGTAGCACGTGTTACGTAGTACGCAGTACGTAGTGCGTTAATACCACTCGGTGTGAAACACACCAGGTTTGTCCACGCGCTCGTAGGTATGTGCGCCGAAGTAGTCGCGCTGCGCCTGGATGAGATTCGCCGGCAGCCGCTCCTGGCGGTAGCTGTCGAAGTAATCCAGCGAGGCGCTCATGCCAGGGCACGGCACGCCCATCATCCGGGCCGTCTGCACGACCCAGCGCCAGTGAGCCTGCCGGCTGTTCACCGCCTGGCTGAACTCCGCATCGAGCAGCAGGTTCGAGAGCTCGGGATCCCGCAGGAAGGCTTGCTGGATGCGATTGAGCAGCTTGGCGCGAATGATGCAGCCGCCCTTCCAGATGCGCGCAATCTCCGAGAGGTTCAGGTTCCAGCCATACGCTGCCGACGCGGTCTTGAGCAGGTGCATCCCCTGCGCATACGACGAGATCTTCGACGCGTACAGCGCTGCCCGCACCGCTTCGATGAGCTGCGCGCGCGGCGGACGGCCCTGGTAGTTCGGCCCCTGGAGGATAGAGGACGCGCGCACCCGCTCGTCCTTCAGTGCCGAGATGTTGCGTGACCATACCGCCGCGTCGATCGTCGGGATCGGCACGCCCAGCTCCAGGGCATCCTGTGAAGTCCAGCGTCCCGTGCCCTTCTGGCCGGCCTTATCCAGGATAACATCGACGATCGGCTTGCCGGTCTCCGGGTCGATGTAGGCCAGCACCCGGGCCGTGATCTCGATAAGATAGGAGTCGAGCTCGGTCTGGTTCCAGGCCGCGAAAATCTCGCTGAGCTCGGGCGCCGCCATGCCGGTGCCGCGGCGCAGGATGTCGTACGCCTCAGCGATGAGCTGCATGTCGCCGTACTCGATTCCGTTGTGTACCATCTTGACGTAATGGCCTGATCCGCCGGGGCCGATGTAAGTAACGCAAGGGCCATCGTCGACCTTGGCGGCGATGCGGGTAAGGATCGGCTCGATCAGCGGATACGCCTCTTTGGGCCCACCAGGCATGATTGACGGCCCTTTGAGCGCGCCCTCCTCCCCGCCGCTAATGCCGGTGCCGAAATAGTAGATGCCAGCTTCAGCCAGCTCTTTGCTGCGCCGCTCTGTGTCACGATAGTGCGAGTTGCCCCCGTCCATAACGACATCGCCCGGCTCCAGGTACGGCCGGAGCTGCGCCAGCACGGCGTCCACGGCTGGCCCTGCCTGCACCATGAGGATGATCCGCCGGGGTCGCTCCAGCAGGCCGGTGAACTCTTCGATCGTTCGGGCGCCGAAGATCCGCTTGCCAGCCGCCGGACCGCTCAGGAACTCCTCCGTCCGCTCAGTCGTGCGGTTGTACACGGCGATGGGAAAGCCATTGCGCTCGATGTTCAGGGCCAGGTTCTGGCCCATGACTGCGAGCCCGATGAGGCCAACAGTAGCCTGTGGCATATGTCTTTTCTCCACGTGGGAAGTGTCGGACTGGGCAGCGCGCCTAGCCGGCAGCTTCAGGCAGACGCGGCATACCTTGTTTCATACTACCCCTCCACCGGGCGCAGTTCAATGTTCGGGCGCAGTTCAATGTGACGGGATCAAGTGCTACAATGCGCCTGCAATGCGACGTCGCCTCCTCTGGCTCCCTGCGCAGGTCTGGTGTGGCCGCCTGGCCCCCTGGGAACGCACGTTCTGGGCAGTGTGGGTAGCGCGGTTGCTGGCCTCCCTGGGATTCAGCTTCGCCTTCCCGCTGCTCCCCTTGTACATTCAGTACCTCGGCGTGCGTGATAGCGCCGAGGCCGCGGCGTGGGCCGGCGCCCTCTCGGCGGGCAGCGCCCTGAGCATGGGGCTGGCTGCGCCCTTGTGGGGGACGCTGGCTGATCGGCACGGCCGCAAGCTGATGCTCCAGCGGGCGCTCTTCAGCGGCGCAGTACTGATCACCCTGATGGGACTGGCGCCCAACGTGCAGGTCCTGTTCGGGCTCCGCGTCATCCAGGGCCTGTTCACTGGCGTGGTCACTGCAGCCACCGTGCTGGTGACCAGCCAGACGCCACGCGACCGGCTGGCGTCAAGCCTCGGTCTGCTCAGCGTCGGCACCTTCATCGGCACGTCAGCAGGGCCGTTCGCCGGCGGCCTGATCGCCGATACCTTCGGCTTCCGCACGAGCTTCTTTCTCACCGGCATCATGCTGCTGTGCGGCGGGTTGATCGTCACCTTCGGCGTGCGCGAGCAGTTCACCCCGCCGGCACAAGAGCACGACGGCGCGCGCGGCCCGGCCGGTGTGCTCCGCTCGACCTTATCCAGCCTTGCCCTACTACGTGATGGCGGCCTCGCTTCGGTGATCGTGGTCACCTTCCTCGTGCATCTCGGTACGATGGTGGTGTCGCCGGTGCTGCCGCTTTATATCCAGCAGTTGAGCGGCGCTGAGCAGTTCGTGGCCTCGACCGCGGGCGGCATCGTGGCCAGCACGGCCATGGTCAGCGCACTCTCGGCCGTGTTCATCGGTCGCCTGGCCGATCGGGTAGGGCACCGGCGCATCATGGTCGTCTGCACGTTGGCCGCCGGCCTGCTCTACCTGCCTCAGGGCATGGCTCGCTCGACCCTCGAGTTGCTGTTGCTCCGCGCAGCGATGGCGCTCTTCCTTGGCGGTGTGCTCCCGACCGCCAACGCGCTCATTGCCGTGCTGGCCCCAGAGCACCGCCGCGGCGCCTTTTACGGGCTCACCCAGACGGTCAGCTCGCTGGGTTCGGTCCTGGGGCCGGCAGCAGGCGCTACGCTGGCTGCAACCTTCGGCTTGCATTCGGTGTTCTTTGCCACGGGCACTATCCTGCTCGCGGTCAGCGGCTGGGCCGCGCTGGCACTGCGATCGGGGCCGCGTCTGGTCATGGCCGGTTCCTCTGCTGTGCCTGCCGCGCCCGCCGAGCAAGATGGAAGAGCTCCTCGTCCAACGGCTGTGGAACAGAGCCGCGGGTAAACTGCAAGGGGGTGTGTATGAGTGCCGACGAGCTCTGTCGTATGAGCGCTGCTGAGCTGGCGGCGGCCATTCAGGCGCGCCAGGTATCGCCGGTCGAGGTGACCGAGGCGGTGCTGGCGCGCATCGAGCGGCTGAACCCGCGCCTGAACGCCTACTGCACTGTGACGGCCGACGCCGCCCTAGAGGCTGCGCGGGCGGCCGAGCAGGTGCTGACCCACGGCGGCACGCCCGGCCCGCTGCATGGCGTACCCGTCTCCGTGAAGGATACGATCATCACCGCCGGGGTGCGTACAACGCGCGGCTCGAAGCTGTACGCCGACTATGTCCCGGCCGAGGATGCCCCGGTCGTGGAGCGGCTGAAGGCGGCGGGCGCCATTCTCTTGGGGAAGACGAACACGCCGGAGTTCGGCTGGAAGGGCGTCACCGACAACGCCCTCTTCGGCCCGACGCGCAACCCGTGGAACCTGGAGCGCACCCCGGGCGGCTCGAGCGGCGGCGCCGCGGCAGCCGTCGCCGCCGGGCTGGGGCCGCTGGCTATCGGCACTGATGGCGGCGGCTCAATCCGTATTCCGGCGGCCTTCACCGGTATCGTCGGCCTGAAGCCCTCCTTCGGGCTCGTACCAGCGTACCCACCCAGCCCGGCCGAGTCCCTCTCACACGTCGGTCCGATGGCGCGCACGGTGCGCGATACCGCCCTCCTGCTGGATGTGCTGGCCGGGCCAGACGAGCGCGACCGCACCTCGCTGCCACCGCTGGGCGTGCGGTTCGAGGACGCCCTTGCAGGCGACCTGCGCGGGCTGCGCGTGGCCTGGAGCCGCGATCTCGGCTACGCTGTGGTGGAGCCGGAGGTCGCCGCGCTCGCCGAGCGGGCGGCCTGGCGCTTCACCGAGCTTGGCTGTGTAGTGGAGGAGGCGCAGCCGGGTTTCGCCGACCCATACGATGCCTGGAGTGTGTTGTTCTACGCCGGCATCGGCGCCATGCTGGAGGACCAGCCGGCCGGCTGGCGTGAGGTGGTGGACCCGGAGCTTGTCCGAACCGTCGATGCGGCACGGCCGCTCACGGCCTTTGCGTACGCCCGCGCCGGGTTCGTGCGTGGGGCCCTCTGGGACAAAGTCAGGCGCTTCTTCGAGCGCTACGACCTGCTGCTCACGCCTGCGCTGGCCGTGCCAGCATTCCCCATCGGCCTGAACGCTCCTGCGCAGATCGCCGGGCAGCCGGCCACCGGGCTGCGCTGGTCGCCCTTCACGTACCCGTTCAACATGACCGGGCAGCCCGCTCTCAGCGTGCCATGCGGCTGGACCGTCGAAGGGCTCCCGGTCGGCCTGCACATCATCGGCCGCCGCTTCGCCGACGCCCTGGTCCTGCGCGCAGCTGCGGCCTTCGAAACGCTCCAGCCCTGGGCCGCCCGCTGGCCAGAACTCTAGCCTCCGGCCCAACTTTCACAGGCCCAGGTCGCTCGACCATCACGACAGATCGGCACAGCGGTCTGGGTACAGGCGAGGCAGGCCCACTCGCAGTGTGCAGAGCGGTTTGTAGCCCTCGTTTAGAGCAAAAGCCTCAATTGCGCATCACGCAGTGCGCATCACACACTGCCATAGTACTCGCTAAAACTTCCCCTCGCGCTGCTCGAAGTGGGTGGGCTTGCCCAGGGTCGGGCCCCCGATCTTCACCCAGTGGGCGACCCAGTCGATCATCTGCGCCAGCGGCACTGTCGGGTAGCCGAAGTGCTTGAAGCAGCGCGCCGCGTTGCTCAGGAGAGCAGTGTCTGCCTCACACCCCTCGAACACCGGCGCAACGCCCAGCCGCGCGCCGAACTCGGTGGCAAGCCAGCGGATCGAGATGGTCTCCGGGCCGGTCACGTTGAGCACATACGGCGGGCTCTCGCACAGCGTCAGGCTGCGCAGGGCGATCGCATTCGCGTCGCCCTGCCAGATGACATTCACATGGCCCATGGCCAGATCGATGGGCATATGGGCAGCCACGCGTTGGGCCACATCCAGCAGCACGCCGTAGCGCAGGTCGATGGCATAGTTCAGCCGCAGCAGCACCACGGGCGTTCCATAAACCTGAGAGAAATACTCGAACATGCGCTCGCGGGCCAGGACCGACTGGGCATACTCGCCGACCGGCGCTGGCGGGCACTCTTCCGTAGCCCCGCCCGATGCCACCGGCACCAGGGGGTAGACATTGCCGGACGAGAAAACCACGATGCGCGCGTCACGGTAGCGCTCGGCCACCAGCGCCGGGACATAAGTGTTCATCGCCCACGTCCGCGCCTCGTCGCCGGTGGAGCCGAACTTACGCCCGGCCATGAAGATCACGTTCGGCGCATCGGGCAGACGGGCGACCGCCGCACGGTCGAGCAGGTCGCAGGCGATGGTCTCCACACCGGCGGCCTCAAGCTCCTCCCGCACGCCCGGCTCACTGAAACGGGACACGCCGATCACATGCCGGCGTTCGCCCGCCTCGTCAGCGGCGCGCCGGGCCATCCTGGCCAGTGTTGGCCCCATCTTGCCGCCTACCCCCAGGAGCACGATATCCCCTGGGAGCCGGGCCAGGTCTTCGATCAGCTCCGGCGTGGGCCGCGAAAGCCGCTCGTCGAGCTGCTCTTCCGTTTCGAGCACGTCCATACCACGACCTCCCTCACCGGCTGCTCGGCTGATCCGGCCACTCCCCTAGGCGCGCCTCCAGGGTCAGGCGCTCCCTGCCACGCTGCACGGTGATATGGACCGGGTCACCGACCCGTTTGACCCGGTCCAAGTACGCGCCGATGTCGTCCACATCGCGGACAGGCTGGTCGTCCAGCGCGATGACCACATCGCCGGGCTGCAGCCCGGCCTGCGCGGCGGGCCCTCCAGCCATCACCTCGACCAGCAGCACGCCCTCGCGAATGCCTAGCCCCCGCTCCTCGGCCAGCGCTGCTGTCAGCTCGCGGCCAGCGATGCCCAGATACGGATGGCGGATGGTCTCCCCCGCCATCATCTGCGCCAGGAAGCGCTTCGCAGTGTCTACCGGCACGGCAAACCCTACGCCCGAGAACGCCCGTGAGCCCGCCAGTGCCTCGACGGCGGTATTGATGCCGATTACCTCACCGCGGGAGTTCAGGAGCGGCCCACCGGAGTTCCCTGGACTAAGCGTGGCATCGGTCTGGATGACCTGGCGCAGGGCCCGGCCCGCGGTGCGCAGTGTGCGGTCGGTTCCGGTGATGACACCTACGGTGATAGTGCGTTCGAAGCCGTATGGGTTGCCGATAGCGATGGCGAGCTGTCCCGGCCGAAGCGCGCTCGAGTCGCCTAGCGGCGCCACGGTGAGCTGCTGCGGCGGCACGTTGATCTTCACGATCGCTAGGTCGTTGCCGGGGTCCCGGCCGGTCACACGGCCCTCCACGCGGGTGCGGTTCGCCAAAGTCACCTCCACGGTCGTGGCGCTGCCCACCACATGGTTGTTCGTGAGGATGTAGCCGTTGCGGTCGATAATCACCCCGGCGCCAGCGCTGCGCTGGTCGTCACGCTGGCGGGTGATCCCGACTACCGCTGGCCCGACCCGCTGATAGATGGAGGTGATCAGCGCTTCGTTATAGATCTCTACCTTGCTCACGCGCCCGGTGCGGTCGGCGCCATTGACCGTAATCGGCACGCGCTCGTGCAGCAGGCCCGGCATGGCGCTGAGCGAGAGCGCTGGCAAGGAAAGCAAGCTGGCCTTGAGAAGAACAGCAATGGTCAGAACCGCGCCGGCCACAGCGCCAGCAAGCGCCACGGCAGCATACTTTAGAGCGGTGCGCCTCATGCGGTGTGGGGCTCTTCGAACTGTATCATTAATGTATTCGTATCCCAGTACTCCCGCCAGCGCGCGATCTTCCCCTCTCGCAGCGAGATGAAGGCCGCGCCGCGCACGCGGCCGCGGCGGCCGCTCGTGCGCTCGGTGCAGGCAAAGATCCACTCCACGGCCAGCTCATCGCCCAGGGCCATGATCTTCTGCGGGCGCAGCTCCACATCCTGGAAACGCGCGAAGAAATCGGCCAGCGACTCGGCGATGGCGTCCCGCCCTTTCAGCACATGGCCGGTTGGCACAATGACCACTGCATCGTGGTGGTAATCGGCCAGCACGGCATCGAGGTCGCCGCGCTCCCAGAGCGCGACGTGCCGGTAGACGAACTCGGTTGGTGTCTCAGTATGCGGACGTGCAGGCATCCAGCGTGCTATTGAATTGAGCGCGAGGGAGTAGGCCAGACAGCCCGGCCGCGCGGTTAGCGTACCAGAAAATGTGGCCGGGCTGCCACTTCGCCGCGCTCAACCTGCTCGGCAGTGAGCTCCTGCAAGAACTGGCGCGCCGCACTCATCGACGGGGCAAGCTCCAGCGCCCGCTGGAACATCTCCCGGGCGCGCTGCCACTCCTGGCGAGCGCGGTACTCCAGGCCGAGCACCAGGTAGGCCGGGGCGAAGTTCGGCGCGAGCTCCAGGGCGCGCCGGCAGTGCTGCTCGACCTCATCGCTCACTCCGCGGAAATACAGCAGGAAGGCCAGCCGGACCCGTGCCTCGACGTCGTCGGGACAGCGCTCGAGATAGCGGCGGTACTTCCGCTCGAGCAGAAGCTCCAGGAGGCGGGACGCCGTGGCAGGGGAGAGTCGGCGCAGGCGTGAGCCATTGGCATGGCCGTTCTGCCCGATCTGGCTGTCCGCCAGATTACCGTTGCCAGTGCAGAACGCCTGCGTGAGAAAATAGTGGTACTGTCGCCAGTTGATCGGTTCCATCTCGCTAGAGCCACCTCCCAACATCCTGGCCAGCTGGTGTGTTGCCTCGCAGAACGCAACAACGCCGGGGCTCAGCCCCGGCGTTGTGACACACCGTGCAGGCGCGTACCTGGCTGCCTGCAGTGCTGACCCCTCCGTAGCGCCTACGAGGTTAGCTGTCGGGTTCGGATCGAGGTCCCCCTACGCAGGCAGCCATCCCGGCCGGGACGGCTACCAGCGATTCACCCCTTGAGAGTTGGTTCCCCCGTTCTCGCGCGGGAGCGCGAGATTCGGCGCGTATGCAGTTGTAGTGCAGATCCCCTACGGCTCGCCCATATTTGTATCTAACTAACTAAAATCTAAATATCCCTACTAAATATCCCTTAAATATCTCTAGGAAGCGTCTCTGAACAGAGCCGCCGTACTGTACAGCGCTAACACACCCGTGTATGCCGCGCGCTCGATCAAGACATCGCGTGCAGTATACCGCCAGCCAGCATAGCCGGTCAATATGGTACACTTCAGGCACGTAGCGCACGGTCTGTTCCCTGATCACCGTGGTAGGCGCTGCGGCACGGATCTTGCTCAATCTGGCACTGACGACGTCTGCACAAGGGCTGGCCGCCGCTTCTAGCCTGCGGCGTGGTACTGGTACGCCCGCGGAGCAGGTGGACAAGGAGAGAGTGTGAAGCCTTCGCCCTTTGACTACCTGGTGGAACGGTTCGACCCGGCTGCGGCCGTGCTGATCGATAGTCTGATCGACGCGCCGACCACACTGGACTTGGCGCTGTTCCTGACGAGCAATCCGACGATCGTGGCCACTCCAGAGGACTGGGCGCGCTACCTGGGCCGGCCGGCCGGGGAGGTGCGCGAGAGCCTCGCCCGTCTGGTCGAGCAGGGCTATGTGGACGTCCTCCCCGCGCGCCGTCCGCTCTTCATGCTCACTCGCAACTTATGGCGGCGCCATGAGCTTCTCTGGCTGGCGACGCAGCTTGCCGATCCGCGCGCGCAGCGCGACGTGCGCAAGTGGCTGTGCCTGCAGTCGCTTGAAATCGTCGAAGGCGGGGCCCAGCGTGCCCACCTCCAGGTCGTCCCCAGCGGACGGCCTGACCCCGTACTGGAGCCAGAGCCCCCGCCTGCTCGTTAGCGCACCAGGTCGCCCCACTGGCTGAGCAGCACAGCCCCCGCGCTCAACATGCATGTGGCGTCCTCCCACATATGTTAATTTCCGTACCGTCCTGCATTCCGGTCCACGAACCCGCTGCTCCCAGCGTACACCATGCCTTTTGCATGGCCCAGCAGCCATCCCGCGCAGAGCCCTCATCCCATGGCAAAGCAGGTGCCCATGCTCGTGCGAAACACGCACGCACAGTGTCGCAGCAGCCGCGGCACCGGCAACTCTGGGGCGAGGCGTTCTGCAGCGCCTCGTCAGTACCCTGGGCACCTGCAGAGCGGCCGCTGATGCCGGTATAATACCGCCTCGATGCCACCAAAGCGCGATGAGGGCTCCGCACCTGCGGCCTGGATGGTCCTGGTCGCCCAGCGTGGGCCGCCTGCCTGTCGGTGTGCACTGGGCTCCAGGCCGGGTGGCGCTCCAGCGGTGTACTCCTGGTCAGCCGGATAATCCCCTCTCGGGGAGGCTCATCATATGCATGAGACTGCTCTGCACAGCTACGCCCGCTCGATCGATGCCTACGCCGAGGCCTGCGAGCTCCTGGCCGGCGGGGTGAGCAGCAACTTTCGGCTAGGTGGCCAGCCTGTGCCGCTCTTCTTCGAGCGTGCTCAGGGGTCCCGCCTCTATGACCTGGATGGGAACAGCTACATTGATTACGCCCTGGGCATGGGCCCGGTGATCCTCGGCCATGCGCCGGAGCCAGTGCTGCGGGCCATTGCGGCTACCTTGAGTAGCGGCCAGCTCTTCGCTGGCCAGCACCGTGGCGAGATCGAGCTCGCCCGGCGGCTGAAACAGCATGTGCCCTGCGCCGAGCTGGTGCGCTTCGGCCTGTCAGGATCGGAGATGGTACAGGCTGCCCTGCGGGTCGCTCGCGCTGCCACAGGCCGGCGAGTGGTGGTCAAGTTCGAGGGCCATTACCACGGCTGGTTCGATACGATCCTGGTGAGCGTGGCGCCGCCGCTCGACCAGGCTGGCCCGGCCGACTTGCCGCGACTCCACTTGCCCAGCGCAGGCCAGTCTGCGGCGGCAGCCCAGGACGTGGCCGTGCTGCCGTGGAATGACCTAGAGGCTGTGCAGAGCTACCTCTGGCAGCACGCCGATGAGACAGCGGCCATCATCATGGAACCGATCCTCTGCAACACCTGCGTGATCCTGCCACAGCCCGGCTATCTCGAAGGCGTGCGCGAGCTCTGCGATCGCTACGGCGTAGTGCTGATCTTCGACGAGGTAATCACCGGCTTTCGCGTGGGCCTGGGGGGCGCCCAGGCGCGCCTAGGCGTGATCCCCGACCTTGCGGTCTTCGCCAAGGCACTCGGCGCCGGCTTTCCCATCGCCGCGCTGGCCGGCAAGCGCGCCCTGATGGACCTGATCGGCCGCGGCGCGGTGCTCCACGGTGGGACGTTCAACACGAATACTGTGAGCACCGCCGCCGCCATCGCCGCGCTGGACGAGCTTGCTCGTGACGGTGGGCAGGTGTACCAGCACATGGAGGCGCGCGGCGAGCGCCTGATGCACGGGCTGCGCGAGCTCGGCCAGCAGGCAGGCCTGCCACTCCATGTCCAGGGCCTGGGGACGGTGTTCAACACCTGCTTCACCGAGCAGCCCCTGGTCACGGACTACCGCTCGTACCAGCAGGCCGACCTCGACCGGCAACGCCGCTGGTTGCGTGCCTTGCAGGACCGTGGCGTGCGCGTGACCAGCCGTGGCACCTGGTTCCTCTCGGCCGCTCATACCGACGCCGATATCGATGAAACGCTCGCCGCGGCTGAACGTGCTCTGGCTAGCGTATGAGCAGCGCAGGACGTGCATGACGGCGCGGCCGTGCGGTCACAATACCGGGCGCTCGACCCACTGCATGGGGTTGACGTTCACGTTGTGCACGCGCACCTCCCAGTGCAGGTGCGGTCCATTGGAGAAACCGGTGTTCCCGGAGAGGCCGATGATGGTGCCCTTGTCCACGGGCTGGCCGGGTGTCACGCGGATCTCCGAAAGATGATAGTAAGCGCTGTACAGCCCCAGCCCGTGGTCGATGATGACGGCGTTGCCGCGCACGACCAGCGGCTCTGCCAGCGCCACGACGCCAGAGTTCGTCGCCGGCACCGGGGTGCCAGGTGGCACCCCGTAATCGATCCCCTCGTGGGAGCCGGTCGGGGGGCCATTGTTATACGCCCGGCGCACACCGAAGGTCGAGGTGATGCGTCCCTGGACCGGGATCATGAACGGCCCGCTCCAGAGCCGCTGGGGCGTAATCCGGCTGAAGACAGTCGCTAATTTAGCGTTCTCAGCAGCCACATTCTCCGGGCTGGCAAGCTGGAGCCGGTCGGGGGGCAGGTAAAGCTGCTCGATAGGAAAGCGGGCATCCACGACTAAAACAGCGTCGAAGGGTTCGCGGCGCTCCACCGTGCGGCCGGCTGCGTCGGTGGCCAGGAGTGCGATCGGGCGCGGCCCGGGCGTTGCCGCGCGACCGAAGCCGGCGAGGGCGACGAACTCATCGCCCCACCGCGTGAAGGGGATGTGCCGGTCGTCTAGGACAGCGGTGATCGTCACCGCCTGCGGAGCGACCACCCGCAGCAGCACCGTGCCACCCTGGGGTGTAGTTGGCGGTTCGATGCGAAAGCTGGCGATGAGCGGCATCGGCGGCGCCGGCTCCGGCTCCAGCGCCGGTCGCGGGAGCAGCCCGCTCTCTTTGAGCAGGTCACCGGCCAGAATACTCACCACCTGCCCGGCAGGAGGCATCCCCGGAACGTTCTCGACCCAGAGCTGCAAGGCGGCGCGCTGAAAGCGCTGGACGATGAACGGGCCGCGCCGCTCGGGCTGAGACGCTGGCAGCCCGTACAGCTCGATGGCCGCCTGCTGGCCCCAGCCGAACAGCAAGTCAGGGCTCGGGTTCGCCAGGAAGTGCGCACGGATCCGTTCATTCGTTAGCCAGCCGAGCCGGATCTGTGTGGCGCGGGCCAGGTCTCCACCGGAGCCATCGTCCGGGACGGCCGGCGGGATACTGTACTGGGCGGCCAGCCAGCCATCGCGGCCGGCATCGTGCAGGATGTCCAGGCTGTTGACCAGCCACGCCGCGCTATCCTCGGGATGCCATTGCAGCACGCCGCGCTGGAACGCCTGGTAGGTGAAGCCGTCCTCGCCGGTGTAGCGCTGTGAGATCGGGTAGCCCAGCGTGGCCAGCCCGCCCAGGCGCCGGAACTCTGACCAGAAGCGCACCGGCCGCCCAGCAGTGTCCGTCCCGCTGTCGGTGACCGAGAAGCCACGCCCGGGCCCGGCGGTCTGCGTGAAGAAGTGGCCGCCGGGGATGTCGTAGTCAGGCAGCAGCGCCGGCGGAGGCTGAGGGGAGAGTTCCTCGCTCGCCGGGGCGACGGCGGTCCGGGGAAGCGCCGTCTGCGGGAGGAACGCCAGCAGAGCGCACGAGATGACAGCGATTGGAAGGCGAACCCTGTGTGCCAGCCGGATCACGCTGTCATTCTAGGTCGCGCGCTCCGGACCGGTCAATCGGCCTCCCACCCCCGGCCGCATCAGCCATGCGTTCTGCCAATATCGTATGGTGCTGCTCCCCTGGCCGGAGAGCAAAACCAAGAGCGCGTTCGGCTGCGCACTATGGTATACCGCTGCTGCTGCCGGTCTCAGCAGGGCAGTGGAGACTCAGCGTACTGGTGGATCACAGCCGCGGCGTCGCGGTTCGGTGGGATCACCACCAGCCAGCGTCCCGATGGCACAAGCTCAAACGGCTGGACGGTCGAGGCCAGGCGTTCCTGGAGCTGCGGCAGCGAGATGCAGCGCTGCTCGACCAGCAAGAATGGCCGCTCGGCGCGGCGTACCTGCTCGGCGTATGCCGGATAGCGATCGAACGGCCCGCCCCACAGTGTAGGCAGCGACGGCGCCACCACGATCCGCTCGCCGGTGAGATAGGTGAGCGGATAGGCGCTCCAGTAGTCGCCATAGCCGGCATGCAGCCCGCGCGCATCGAGCAGGGCGATGGCCTGCTGCACCTCAGCCAGCCCGGCGACGAAGTCCTGGAAGGCCGGCACGCCAGCACGGTACCCGCTCACATTCAGCCAGAGGAGCGCTGCCGTCACACCGGCCGGGAGCAGCGCGTGCCTGGAGAGCCGTACCAGCATGGCGGCGCCGGCCACCCAGCACAGCAGCGCCAGGGGCAGGAGGTGCCGCGCCGTAGCGTGCGCTGCGACTGCCCCGGCAAGGCCTGCTGCCAGCAGGACCGCTCCGACCCGCAGGGGGCTCAGCGCCTCCAGGCCAGGCCTGCGGGCGAAGGCGTCATCGCCTGTTGCGGCCAGGGCAAGCGCCGGCGGACCCAGCGCGGCAAGCAGGGCGAGTAGAGGATTCCCGCCACCGAAGGATTCATACCCGCCGCCCAGGGCGACCCAGAAGAGCTGGAGCACATGCGCCGGCCCGCTCGGCTGCACGGTCTCGCCAGTGAAGACGGTGTTCTTGTGCAGCGCGCTCAGCGTGCCCAGTGGCTCACGGATGTTGAAGAGCACCAGCGGCAGCGCGCCGAGCAGAAAAAGATAGAACAGCCCGGCCGCGGCGACCGGCGTACGCAGTCGTGAGCTGCCGGCGACGACGACCGCCAGGAGGACAGGGAAGGCGGCGAGATAAGGCTGCCACACCCACGCCGCCAGCCCTGAAACGATGGCGAAGCCGGCGGCCGGCAGCAGCAGGTCCTGCCGGTGCCCGCGCCGGAGGCCGCGGCGCAGGCACTCCAGCGCCAGCACGAGGGCCAGCATGTGCAGGCAGAGGGCCAGGGCGTACCCGCCCGCGGCGCTGACGAAGAGGCGCGCTAGCGGCGCCGGCGGCACAGCTGCGAGCGCCGCGGCGATGAAGCCAGCGTACCGGTTCAGCAGGAGCACGCCCAGGCGGTATATCAGCGGCACGAGCAGCGTCGAGAACAGCATCGGGAAGAGCGTGATATCGAGCGGGTCGAACCCGGCCAGCCGAAACCAGAGCGCGCCCAGGTACGCCTCCAGCGCGCCGAAGTATGGCTGGCCGTAGAAGAACGCCGGGAAGTGCTGCCCTCGGCTAATGTGCAGGGCCATGAGCCCTTCGATCGCCTCGTCGGCGTTGAGCACTGCCGCGGTCTGAAGCACCCGCAGACGCACGAGGAGCGCCAGTACCGTTAGTCCTGCCAGCGCCACTGCGGTGAGCATTGGGCCCATCCGGCGGGAACGCTGGAGCCGCAGCCAACTCCGATAGGCACACCGGGTGAGTCTGGCCGGGCGTCGAGCGCTCATGAGCTCTGGCAACACCATCAGGACCGGAACAGGACGATCGGAACGGAACCACGCGAGCATCAGGTCCCCGCACAGCACGCACACACTGATGCAAGCTCAGCTACCGGCTGGAGCAGGGGAGGCCGGGCTGATGCCAGCACGGCGCTTCCAGGCGACCGTCCAGCGGTGAATGCGTACCAGGTCGTGCGCGGTGAGCCAGGCGCGCGGCTGACGGAGCCGCGGGGTGAGATCACGAGCCATCGCCGCGCCGGCCCAGGCATAGAAGAGCGCCATGCCGCCAGGCCAGCCCCCACGCTCCTGCCGGTAGCCTCGGCGCCGCGCCAGCTCCAGCAGCAGACGCAGCAGCGCCAAACGCAGTCGCGGTGTGCCAGGCGGGGCGGGTGCCAGACGGAGGAGGGTGAGCGTGCGCGCCAGATCGGCCCGCGGGTCACCGGCCGCGGCGTTCGCCCAATCGAGCACGCACGTGATGCGGCCGCCCTCGACGAGCACGTTCAGCGGATGGTAGTCCAGGTGCAGGAGCGTGTCCTCCAGGCCATCCGCCAGGCAGAGCGTCCGCAGCCGCGCCTTCAGCTCGTGCTCGTCCGGCCCGGCCCACTCGATCCAGGCCTCTCTCCGGGCACGCAAGGGTTCAGGGGCAGGCACCGTGTGGATGCGCGCCTGCATCCGCCCGAAGGCAATCCCCAGCGGCCACGCCTGCCATGGCGCCTGCCGCAGCGCAGCCAGGAGCACCGTGCCAGGGCACCAAGACAGCAGCAGCGCCGGCCGGTCCTTCCATGCTCCCTCAGCGTGGAGATGCGGCACCGGGATGCCATGCGCGGCCGCGGCGCGCATCGCCGCGGTCTCGCGGCGGCATGTCTCCACCTGCTCTGCACGGAAGAGCCGCAGCGCATATGTTGCCCCGCTATGCTCGACCTTCCAGAGTAGGGTATCCCATCCTCCCTGCACCGGCGTCGCTGCCGCAGCCGGAGGGATGCCGAGCGCTGCCAGCACCGCAGCAGGGTCTACGTCGGCCTCGTGCATGCATCACCTACCTTGCCGGCCCGCGCACTGGGCGCGCCCTCCAGTGTATACTACCTGGAGGCACGCCGGCATCGTTGCTATCGGCTGCTGTTCAACTGCAAATAGGGAGGCTCACAGCATCAATCTGCGTGACGTTGGTGAGTTCGGGCTGATCGAGCTGCTGGCACAGGAGCTCGGCGCCTGTGCAACGGATGCACGCCTCATCGCGGGCATCGGCGATGATGCAATGGCCTGGCGCGAGGGCGAGGCGATCCTGCTGCTGACCACCGATGCCCTGGTGGAAGGCGTTCACTTCCGCCTGGACACGACGAGCTGGACGGACCTGGGCTGGAAGGCCCTGGCAGTTAACCTCAGCGACATCGCGGCGATGGGCGGCGCGCCGGAGTATGTCGTGGTCACACTCGGCCTCAATGACCGGGTGCACGTTGGTGATGCGCTGGACCTCTATCGCGGCATGCGAGCGCTGGCAGAGCGTACCGGCTGCGTGGTGGCCGGCGGCGACCTGGTGCGCTCGCCCCACGATGTAGTCATCAATGTGAGCGTGCTTGGCCGCATGCCGGCCGGACCGGCAGGCGCCCTGCCTCCACTCCTGCGCACTGCCGCTCGGACGGGAGAGGTCGTTGCGGTGGCCGGCTGGCTGGGCGCCTCAGCAGCTGGTCTCTGGCTGCTCTCTCAGCCGGAAGCGGCCGCCGGGATCGACGCTGCCGCGCGTGAGGCGGCCCTGCGGGCACACCTGCGTCCGGAGCCGCTCATCGAAGCCGGTCAGTATCTGGCCAGGGCCGGGGTGCGCACTGCTATGGATGTGTCCGACGGCCTGCTTGCCGACCTGGAAAAGCTCTGTCGCTCCAGCAGGGTCGCGGCGACCATCGACGCTGGCGCCCTGCCGGTGCAGCCGGACGTGCGGCGTGCCTTCGGTACGCAGGCGCTTGCCTGGGCGCTGACCGGTGGAGAGGACTATGCGCTGCTCGTTACCATACCGGCTGACCGGCTCGAGCAGGTGCGGCAGGGCTGTCCGGCGCCGTTGCACCCGATCGGCACGATCCATGCAGGGCGACCGGGTGAGGTCAACGTGCGTGGGCTGGATGCTGCGCTGGAGGAGCACCTGCGTCATACCCGGGGATGGGATCACTTTGCCTGATGTGCCTGCCCGGCATGGGATGGCAGCTTACCAGCGCTCTCTTGCGGACGCACGTCCGCACTGGCGCTGGCGCCGAGGGGTGTGCACGTGTCGCATGTGCCTGACCAGGGACCCGGCGGTGTGAACCAGCCGGTGCGCGCCTCCGGCCGGCTGCCCTCGGCCGCGCCGGTGCTGGATATCATCAGCCATAGCGAGGCACAGACGCAGCGCTACGGGGCTCACCTGGGCGAACTCCTCGAAGCCGGCGATGTCGTGCTGCTGCACGGCACGCTCGGGTCTGGCAAGACGACTTTCGCCCGCGGTGTCGCACTCGGCCTGGGTGTGCGGAGCCGCCTGACCAGCCCGACGTTCACCCTCATCAACGAGTATCGCGAGGGGCGGCTGCCGCTGTACCACATCGACTTCTACCGGCTCAACAGTGAGGAGGAGGCGCTGGCCCTGGGAATCGAGGATTACCTTTACGGCGACGGGGTCTGTCTGATCGAATGGGCCGAAAAGCTCCCCGATATCCTGCCGGACGAGCGGTTGGAGGTCTCCTTCACTATCATTGCCGAGACCAAGCGGCGTGTGGTCTTCGAGGCTCGCGGCGGGCGGTATGCTACACTGCTGCGCGAGTTTCGCCGGCGGACGTTTGGGGTGTGACCCAGCGGCATAGGGTGTGACCCGGCAGCAGATGGAACCACGCTATGCTTCTCGCCATCGATACGTCGACCCGCACTAGCAGCGTCGCCCTGTACCATAACGAGGAGGTCGTGGCGGAGGATACCTGGTGGTCTGGCGAAGACCACACGGTGTCCCTCCTGCCGGTCGTAGATGACCTACGGCGGCGCGTGGGGCGGCGCGTGAGGCAGCCGCTCCCACCGCTCACGGCTGTCGCTGTGGCTCAGGGACCGGGTTCCTTCAATGGCCTGCGCGTCGGCATCAGCACGGCCAAGGGCCTGGCCCTGGCGCTGGACATCCCCCTGGTAGCCGTGCCCACCCTGGACATCCTGGCCTTCCAGCACCGGTACGCCGGTCTACCGGTCTGCGCCGTGCTGGATGCCGGGCGCGGTGAGGTCTACAGTGGCATCTTCCGTGGCACACCGCGGCAGTGGCGTCTGGTGAGTGAATGCGCGATAACCACTGTGGAGGAACTGGCCGGCCGCGTTGCCGCGCTGAGGGCACGGCATGTGCTTTTCTGTGGGGAGCTCCGCCCGGAGCAGGTCCAGGTCCTGCGCGAGCGTCTGGGCGCGCGTGCCCTTCTAGCCCACCCGGCGGCCATGCTCCGTCGTGCTGGATACCTGGCATATCTGGGCTGGCAGCGCCTTCAGGAGGGGGCAACCGTGGACCCGGCCGCGCTGGAGCCAGTCTATCTCCGCCGCCCGCACATCACCGTGAGCAAGCGGCCACAGACGCTGGTAGGGCACAATCTGTGAGGCGTGTGGCATGCTCTTAGCTCACTCAGCAGGCAGAGACGCTGGTCGGTGGAACGAACGTGCGATCAAGCGAGTCTGCGAGCAGGCGTCGTCGGTACGGTCAGACGAGCGATCGAGCACTCGAGATCGACACGGAGCATGCTGCACTCTAATATATCCCGCGGCAGGATGATGCCGCACGAGGTTCGCTTTGAAAGCCGTCGCTTCGACAGCGCAGGAGCAAAATCAGCAGACCGGGCCATACGTGCTTGATCCCATGCGCCTTGAAGATATCCCTGAGGTGCAGGAGATCGAGCGCGAGTCGTTCAGCATGACCTGGCCGCCGGACTCGTACGCCCGCGAGCTTCGGGAGAACCGGCTGGCCCACTACCTAGTGCTGCGGCTGCCCGGCGCGGAGCCACCGTCCCCACGCGTAGAGGAACCACGGCGCCCCTTCCCGTTCTCGCTCTTCGCTCGCTCCCAGGCCGAGCCTCCGCCGGAACAGCCGCCTCGACTGGCCGCCTACGGTGGATTCTGGCTGATGGTCGATGAGGCGCATATCACCAGCATTGCTGTGCGGCGGAGCATGCGTGGCCAGGGCCTAGGTGAGCTCATGCTCGTGGGCTTGATTGACTGGGCTATCCAGCTCGGTGCTCGCTGGATCAGTCTGGAGGTGCGCGTCTCAAACTACGTCGCGCAGAACCTGTACCGGAAGTATGGCTTCAAACAGACGGGCATACGGCCACGCTACTATAGTGATAACCAGGAAGACGCTCTGGTCATGTGGACCGACGACGTCCGTTCGGCCGGGTTCCAGGCGCTCTTCCAGGAGAACAAGCGTAAGCTTGCCGAGCGCCTGTGGTGGGAAGCTCGCTACTGAGCAGTGCCGCGCCAGATGGCACGTCCGCGCGGAACCCTGGACCAGCCTTCGTATCATTTGTATTTTCGTGTCGATTTTTGTATTGTAGTTGTTAATTGTTTTTGTATTAGACATGGCCGACATTCGCCGCGTCCTCGGGATTGAGACAACCTGTGACGAGACCGCCGCAGCGGTAGTCGCCAACGGCCGCTACATCGAGTCGAATATTGTCTTTTCTCAAATACGGCTGCACCAGCGTTATGGCGGCGTGGTGCCTGAGGTCGCCTCGCGGCAGCACGTCGTGGCGATTGTGCCAGTCATCCAGGAGGCGCTGCGAGAGGCCGGCGTTGGCTGGCCGGAGATCGATGCTGTTGCCGTTGCCAGGGGCCCTGGCCTGGCCGGGGCACTGCTGGTGGGCGTGAACGTGGCGAAAGCGATCGCTTATGCCCGCGGCCTGCCGCTCATTGGTGTGAACCATATCGAGGCGCACATCTACGCCAACTGGCTAGTGAAGTCCCGGCCGCCGAAGCCGGGTGTGCCAGAGCCACGGACGCCGATGTTCCCGCTTCTGGCCCTCATTGTGTCCGGGGGGCACACCGAGCTGGTCTTGATGCGCGATCACGGTGACTACCGCCTGATCGGCAAGACTCGCGACGATGCTGCCGGCGAGGCGTTCGACAAAGTGGCCCGTATCCTCGGCCTGGGCTATCCGGGGGGGCCGGCGATCCAGAACGCGGCTTCGGCGGTCGAGGACCGGCGTCGGCGCGGTACGCTGAGCGCATACCAGCTCCCGCGGGCGTGGCTGCGCGGCACCTATGACTTCAGCTTCAGCGGGCTCAAGACCGCCGTGCTGCGGCTGGTCGAGGGTGCGCAGCCGGCCCAGAGCCCGGCTGTGCCCGCAGCAGGGAGCCATGACGGCGCTCCTGCGCACCAGCGCGACCAGAGCCTCGCTGAGCAGCGTGCCCGAGCCGGAACGCTGCCCGCTGGTCTGGGCCCGGCGAAGGTCCCCGCATACGTCGCCGATATCGCCGCGAGCTTCCAGGAGGCGGTGGTCGATGTCCTGGTCGCCAAAACGCTCCAGGCTGCCCAGGAGTTCGGCGTCAGGCAGATCGCCCTTGCCGGCGGCGTCTCCGCGAACAAGCTCCTGCGAGAGCAGATGGCCGAGCGATCGAAGGTGCCGGTGATCTACCCCGACCCCGATCTGTGCACCGACAACGCCGCCATGATCGCCTCAGCTGGCTACTTCCACTGGCAGCGCGGCGACGTCGCCGGCCTTGACCTCGATATCGAACCTACCCTACGGCTGATTGAGTAGCCGGTGCTTGTGCGGCTGGGAAGAGCGTGGGGCAGCACCCTGGACTTCAGCCCGCCGGGCGCCGTACTCAGGAGCCAGCCTCGCCTGCCTGGAGGAGCTCCAGCAAGGCGATACCGGCCTCGTTGGGCCGGCGGATGAGCCGCAGCCCCGGCAAGCGAAGAATGCTGAACTCACTGAGGGTGAGGATCCGGCAGCCTTCTTCGAGATGCCCGCCGTAGTAGCGGCGCTGGCCATCGAGCAGGCCGATGTGGAGGTGCGGCTCGTAGCTGGCGATTATACCACCGTAGTTGACGATCTCCAGCGGGCCCGGGAGGTCCAGAAACAGGTCCTGAGGTGGATAGTCATTTGTTGCCACCACGTGGATCCGTGCCTGTGAGAGGCTCCCGATGCCGCTTAGCACGACCCCATCTGGGCAGTTCGCCTCCCGCGCGACCTGCCGGATGCTCTCTACCAGGTAGTCTCCGTGTGTGAGCAGCCCGACGATCACGCCGCGGTGCTCGTCTTCGAAGTAGCGCATACGCCAGTTACCTGCTTGGTACAGTTTTCCCTGAGCCCAGTCCACCCTGGCTCACGTCGCCGGCTGGTGTGATACGATTAAGAAGCCACAACGTTGGAGTAATTAGTATGCCGTTTACGGTGCAAGATTTCCATGACTTGATCCGCCTGGTCGAGCAGCATCCGGAGTGGCGTGCCGAGCTCCGCCGTCTGGTGCTGACCGAAGAGCTACTGAGCTTGCCTGGGCTTGTGCGGGAGCTGATCGAAGCGCAGCGGCGCACGGAAGTGCGGCTGGCAGAGCTGGCCGAGGCGCAGCGGCGTACGGATGAGCGGCTGGCAGAGCTGGCCGAGGCGCAGCGGCGCACGGATGAGCGGCTGGCAGAGCTGGCCGAGGCGCAGCGGCGTACGGATGAGCGGCTGGCAGAGCTGGCCGAGACGCAGCGGCGTACGGATGAGCGGCTGGCAGAGCTGGCCGAGGCGCAGCGGCGTACGGATGAGCGGCTGGGCCGGGTCGAAGAGCAGGTTGCCGCGCTGATCGAAGCGCAGCGGCGCACGGATGAGCGGCTGGCAGAGTTGCGCGGTGACAACCTGGAGCGCCGCTACCGTGAGCGCGCTGGAGCCTATTTTGGGCGGCTCGTGCGCCGTGCCTATGCCCTCTCAGACCGGGAGATCGCTGAGCTTCTTGGAGCCGCCGAAGAAGCAGGGCGGCTCGCCCCTGAAGAGGTAGATGACGTGCGGGCGGCTGACGTCATCGTGCGCGGTCGGCGTCCCGATGGTATGGGCGAGGTCTACCTGGTCGTCGAGGTCTCGGTGGGTATTGGCCCTGGCGATGTCGAGCGTGCTCTCCGGCGCGCTACCCTCTTGCAGCGCGCTCTTGGACCCGACAGGTCAACCCTGCCGGTGGTGGCTGGAGCGCGGGCCACACGAGAGGCGCAGTCTCTTGCCACAGCACAAGACGTCTGGATCATCCTCGATGGACGCACTGTACGGCCTGAGGAGGAGTACCAGTCAGAGGCTTGAAGGGAGCCTCGCTGTACACCCGGGATGCCCCGGCACCCAACCTCTGGTGTCATGCCACCTGCCGTGCCCGCGCTGCACATGGGCACGGCAGGTTTCCCGAGCTACTGGATCGGCATGTCTAGCTCGCGCTGAACCTCATCGTGGAGCTGGCGCATGAATGAAGCGCTGGGCTCGGCCTCGTTGTTCCGGATCTGCTGTACGTACTTGGTGACGACTGCCTGGATCTCCGGCAGGCGGAAGTTCCAGGGCACGACGAAGTCCTCCGGCAGCTCGGTAGCCATCTTGTCCAGCTCTTGGAGGATGCGCGGGTAGACCGGATGCTCCAAGAAGCGCGGGTCGGCGTAGACGTCGGGCCGGGCGCCGGGCGTGGTTGAGCCCGTGCTCTGCAAAGCCAGGGCGATGCCGCTCTCCTTATCGCACAGCCAGAGCGCCAGCTTCCAAGCCTCGTTACGGTTCGGGCTCGTGGCGCTGATCGACATGGAGTCCGGGATGAAGATGCCACCGCGCCGACCTGTTGGGCCCTTAGGCGCCAGCGTGGCCGACCACTCAAAGGCATTGCCCACCGCAGCGTGAATGGTCGTCTTCGTGTTGAAGTCAAGGTTAAAGAGGGTGGCGACCTTTCCGGAAGTGAAAAGCTGGGTCATATTCCCTCGTGGATCGGCCACGCGCATACGGTGGTAGATATCGTAGTGCCATTGGAAAGCCTGCAGATGGTTCGATGACAGCAGATTGGACTTCTTCTGGTCTGAGGTGAACAGCTCCATACCCCAGCGGCGCAGAATACTATCGAAGGTAGTCAGGCCAGTCTCGAAGTGCCCACCGATGCCCCACTGCCGCACCTCATCGCCGGTCCGTCGCGTCAGCTTCTGCGCATCCTCGGTGAGCTGCTCGATCGTGTAATTCAGGTCCGGGAGCTTGAGCCCGGCCTCCTTATACATCGTGGCATTGTAGAAAAAGGCGATCCGCCCCATCTTGCCCTTATACGGCAGGGCTGTGAGCGTGCCGTTGACGCGCAGTCCGTTGATTGCCTGCTGGAACCACTGCTTGAGATCGATCTTGTCGCGCTTGACCAGCTCGTCGAGGCCGATCGCCGCGCCGCCCAGGAACATGCGGTGCGGCTGGCATGCCGACGGATGCGTGTGGATCACGTCCCCCAGCGTGCCGGCAGCTATCTGGGTATTGATCGCGGCCACAAAGTCTCCCGTGGTGGCCTCCTGCTGCACCTTGATCCCGTAAGCCTCTTCGAAGGCCGGCAGGCGCTGGGCCAGCATCTCGTCTTCCGGCCCAGCGCGGTGGTGGTAGCGCAAGGTCACACCTTTCTTGAGGGTAACGGTCTCGCCCTGCCCCTGGCTGCCCAGCAAGGCGCCTCGGCAGGCCGCCACCAATCCCCCCGCTGCACCGGCAAAAAGACCAGCGGCGCGCCGTCGAGTCAGTGAGCTCGCTCGCGTGTGCTGCATGTTCATCCGCCCTCCCAGGAAATGTACCGATAATATACGATAATATACCGCAATATACCGCGGGCACTCACAGCGCGCAGCATGCTGCGCATGGACGCGTGAAGCTCGTGCAGGAATGCCGCATGAACCTCGTGGTAGGCGCTTTACCTCTGTAGCGCCCTCATAGTGCCATATGCGCAGCCGTCGTGCAATACGAGGAAAGGCCTGCGAGAGGAAGAGCGACCGCAGCTTCAGCGCCGGCCAGTAACAGCCGATGGTTCGCCTGACGGCGATTCGCCGGCCAGGACACGAAGCGCTCCCGGTAAGAGTTCAAACGTCGCCGGAGTCCGCCCAAGCGCCTCGCCATCTGCGTGCACGGGGAGCCTGCGCCGCACGCCATCTATCTCCACGCGGCGTCCCCGCAGGTGTTCGGCCTTTGAGTGATAGGTGCGCTTGCCGGAGGCAAGCGCAAGCAAGTGTCCGAGCAGCGCCAGCTGGCTCATGCCGGCCCAGATCACCACATCAAACTGCCGATCGTCCACCTTGGCGTCTGGAGCAGTGGCCAGCGCCGGACCGAGGAACGGGCCGATGGCAATCGTGATGGTGAGTGCACGCGCCAAACGGCCCTGCCCATCAACTACAATTCGCGCCGGGTGCGCACGGTAGCGTACCAGGAACCGTAGCAACGGTCCAAGCGAGTCCCACCGGCCGTGGTCAAGCATGCTGCTGTAGCGGAATAGGCCGGCGTCAACTCCGACGCCCGCTGCCTCGAGGAAGTACGCCTCGCCGCTTGCCGTGCTGGCCCGGCCAACGTCCATTGCGATGATGCGTCGCTGCGCAATCACGGCAGCGGCCTGCTCAAGGTCCCGCGGGATGTTCAGCGCACGGGCAGTATTCATCACGCTGCCGAGTGGCAGGATGCCGAGCACAGTAGGTGTGCCGAGCAGGCCGGCAGCAACTTCACGCACCGTTCCGTCGCCCCCGGCAGCGATAACCAGTTCAACCCCGACCTGCGCGGCCGCGCGTGCAAGCTCGGTGGCATGTCCCGCATACTCCGTAAGATGCACGTCGACCGCGAGGCCTGCTCTCTCCAGAGCGGCCTGCGCCTCGGCCGGCCCCGCGGCGTTGGTGGGGAGCCCGGCCTTCTGTCCGGCCTGAGGATTGATGATCAGCCAGCCAGCTCCTGCCACGGCATTCGCCTATCACAAGCTTCAGGATGTTAGGCTCTCGTTGTTCCGTGGGCGCGCCAAGGTCCAGGTAAAAACGAACACGAGCTCGAGCAGGGCATCCAGGAGATACACCGGAAGGATACGACGTTGCAGGACGTAGAAAAGCTCAATGCCGGTGAGCCCCAAAGCGCTTCCCATGGCTAGCAGCCGGATCTCCGGGGTAACCCGCTGCCGCCGCCCGGCCAGGGCCAGCACTGTGCCGATCACTGCTACCAGTACGCCCACCGTCTTCACCAGCCAGAGGTCAGTCTTTGGACCGGTGACCATCTGAAACGTGCGTATGTTAAGTACCGGCCAGATACCGGTGAGAGCGTAATAGAGACCTTGGGCGGTGGCAAGGCGGTCCTCGCCCAATGACGCCTCCTCGGCTGTTTGGCACATCAACTATAAACTAACTACGAACACATTGGCTTATAAAGCTGACCCCTGGATATTCACGTCCAAGCCAATGCGAACATCCAGGGGTTGATTCACGCTACGTGCCGGAGATGTTAATATTTGTGCTCCCACCTGCCTCTGGAGGATCTGCCGGAGCATTTATGTTCACATGCGTTTTGCCCGGCTGCTCTTCAACCACGCGGCGTTGCACCGTCCGGCAGATAGTAGTGCCGTCGGCATCCTGCTCAATGGTCTCGGTTTGCTCCTCCCGACTGTGTTGCTGTCCTTGCTGGACAGTGACGCTGCCGCTCTCAGGATCAACGTTCACATTGACCTGGCTCATAGCCGCCTGCTCCTTTCACGCACCGTTCTACGCCCTCAGCACTCTCGTGCTCAGGGCGTGTTGCGCATCCTACTATGCAGGCGGCGTGCCAGGCCTAGTGGCGGTGCGGCGGCGCCTCGGTGGTGTGCTTGGCCACGAACCGCGGGTCGCTGGACGAATGCACCAGCGCACCAAGCTTCCGGCCGGGGTTAATGTACACCGCGGCCTGCGCTACGGCCTGCGCTGCTTCAGCCGTGCCCGTGGCGATGAGCTTCAGCTTCCCCGGATAGATCGCCACATCACCGGCCGCATAGACGCCGGGCAGGTTCGTTGCCATTGTGCCGGGCGTGACGACGATCTGGTCGTTCTCCAGCTCTAGACCCCAGTTGCGAATAGGGCCCAGGTCGCTGACGAACCCAATTGCCGGCAGCAGCGCGTCGGTCTCTATGGTCGTAATCGTGCCGGCCAGGTTGTTGCGGATATCCACCGCCTCTAGCCGCGCATTGCCGTGCACGCCGACGACCTCGTAGCCAGGCTGGTGCACCTCAACCGGCGACCGGCTCAGCGCTTCGACCGATGCCTCGTGCGCGCGCCAGGCGCTCCGATGGACTAGGGTCACGTGCTTCGCTACCGGCGCGAGCTGCAACGCCAGATCAAGCGCACTATCGCCTCCACCGACGATCACCACGCGCTTGTCGGCGTACTCCTTCGGATTGGTCACCATGTAGGCGACGCCGCGCCCCTCGAACTGCGCCGCAGCCGGCAGCGGCAGGCGCTTCGGCTTGAACGAGCCGATGCCGGTGCAGATGACCACAGTCCTGGTGAGGTACTCCGCCTTATCTGTGCCAAGCACGTAGAGCGCTCCCTGCCGCTCCAGTCGCTCGACGGTCTCACCCAGGATCACGCGGCCGCCGAGTTGGAGCGCCTGCTCGGCCATGTTGTCCACCAGGTCCGCGGCGCGAATGCGCGGGAACCCCGGCACATCGAAGATATCCTTTTCCGGGTACACGGCACGCAGTGCGCCGCCCACCTGCGGGAGCGAGTCGATTGCGACGGCACGCAGGCCGAGCATACCAGCATAAAACAGGCCGAACAGCCCGGTGGGCCCGGCGCCGATCAGGATGACGTCGTATGGCTCATGCCCGATCGCCTGGCCGTTGTCGCTGGCTCGGGCAGTCGCCTGCGGGTTTGTCTTCTGTTCGTTCAGGTTCTGCCCATTCTTGCTCTGCCCATCGAGGGGGCTGAGCGGGTTCTGCTCTGCCATCATCTGCCACTCCACTTTCCCCTGCCAGGGCACGTTTGCTTTCCCGTGCCCTGCCAACGTTATTATCCGCCGTTAACAGAGCAGGCGCCAGCGTGGTGAACCACCAGTCCTAATCGCCTGCGGGCGGAGGGAGGTTAATATGATGTGATGTATGAAAATAATGAAAATAGTAAAAATAAAATCATACTCCCGCTGGCTCGCACGTTGACAGGGCGTCTCTCCCGGTCTACCATCCAAGGCGAGCAGTCCCTCCGGACCGCAACTGTATGCGCTATATATAGTATTGCACTGTTACACTGTGACACAACGTTCGCTCAGTTACACATAATTGCACATAGATAAGCACACACGACGAGCGGGAGCAACCTGATGGTGGAGAACCAGCCGCCTGCGGCTCAGCCAGAGCCGCAGGCCAATCCTGCCGCAACGCAGCAGTCGCCTGCCCCCGCCGGGGCCGCGCCACAGCCGCGGCCGGCCGCGGCTGCGAGCGTAGCTGCCCCGGCACGGCCGGCTGCGCCCGCCGCCGCACCGGCCCGGGCCGCGGAGCGCCCGCGTGTCTCGGAGAACGGGCTGAATGCCGAGCCGCTGCCGCCGGTGCTCTCACCCGCAGCGCGTGATTACTCCGGCCTGGTGTGGATCGCTGCCGGTATCGTGGTTATCGCAGTCCTCTCGATCGTCATCGGCATGGTTGCCATGGCCCTTGCTCCGCTGATCCAGCAGCTTTCCGGCCTGGGCTGATGTCCCGCTAAAGTGGGACCTTCGATCCTGTTCGCGGTGCCGCCAGTGCCGACGCTCCCAGTAGCGGGAGTTTTACCAGGCCTGCCACGTAAAACGGCTGCGGCAGGCCTGTGTCCTGCGCCCCGCGGCAGCGACCGGTTCGTCGGAGTTCCGCCCGAGGCCGGTCGCGCGCAAGCGGAAGGAGGCTGGGATGACGATCACTGCGGTTGGGGGCCCTGCAACTGCGCTGCACGCCGCACAGACGGAGAACATCGTGGGCCTGGCCGTGCTGCGCAAAGAGCTGGATACCCAGCGGGTCGCTCTGGCGACGCTGACCCAGCTCCTACCACCGCGGCCGCACGTGCTAGTGCCAGCGCATGTCGGGACGCAACTGGATGTACGAGCCTGAGGCGGCCTGCCCGGCGCGCCTCTGCCAGCAGCCCATCCCCTGGTCTCAGTAGCCTTTCCGCTTATCGATGACAGACTGCAGCGGCTCGCCGGCACGATAGCGCCGCAGGTTAGCACAGAACAGGTTAACGGCGCGATCTGCGCGCAGGGGCGATGCTCCGGCCACGTGCGGCGTGATGACCACGTTCTCCATGGTCCACAGCGGGTGGTCCGGCGGCAGCGGCTCCTCAGGCGTGACGTCCAGAGCCGCGCCGCCGATCAACCCTTCCTGAAGCGCCTGCACCAGCGACGGGCCGTCCACGATCTGGCCGCGCGTCACATTCACCAGGATGGCGTGCCGCCGCATGTGCCGGAAGGCCTCCAGACCGAACATGCCGCGCGTCTGAGGCGTTAATGGAGTGCAGATCGTCACCACGTCGGACTGGGCCAGCAGGTCGTAGAAGCGATCCATCCGCCACACTGCTTCGACAAACGGCGGTGGCACCACCGGCTCCAGATCAACGGCCAGCACGCGCATGCCGAAGGCGCGCGCCCGCCGCGCTACCTCGATGCCGGTGCCGCCCAGGCCGACAATGCCCAGGGTCATGCCGGTAAGCTCCCAGGCCGCCTGCCGAATCTGCCACTTGTTCTCCCAGGTGCGCTCACGGATCGCCCGCGCCACGCCGCGCGTCAACGCCAGCAGGTTGGCGAACGCCTGCTCGGCCAGATGCGCCCCCACGTGGCCCTTCTCGCTGGTCAGAATGATGTCGCTCTCGACAAACTCAGGAAAGAGCAGGCCGTCGACGCCGGCGCCCAGGGTCTGCACCCAGCGCAGGCGCTGTGCTCGCTCGAACAAGCGCCGGTTGAACCGTCCAAACACGACCTCCACGTCCGCAATCTCGCGCTCGTCGATCTCCGGCGTCCCCCCGCGTACTACTACAGCGTCGCCTGCCGCCTCGCAAATGCGCTGAAACTGCTCATCGGTCACCGGTACCGTCAGCAGGACCTTCATGCGCCGCTCCTTCCTCGCTGATTGTTTCCTTCAGTAGCCTGCAGTAGCCTGCGTCGCTCGGAGTGGATGCACCGGGAGGTCAGATGCACCCAAACAAGCACGTTTTCGCCACCTCAGGGCTGCGTGAGGACTATACGACAGCGTGCCGCGGCCGGCAATCGTCGGCGCAGTTACGTAGATGCAGAGGAAAGCATTGGGCAGGGCACCCGCGCATGTCTTGTGCCCGTGCGCCCAGGCCGCGCGCTGGCCCCATTACTCCCGTGCCGGCAGGCGCACGACGACGAGCTTGTCGGCGCCGGACTCCGCATCCCACACCTCGCCCGGCCGGCCAAGAAGCTGGCGCACCTCAGCTCGGTTACTTGGAAGGGGGAAGATCTCAAACTGCTCAGTATCGGGAAGAAAGCGCACCAGCGCGTTGGTGCCGAAGTCGCTCAGCCAGACGGCATCCCGGTTATCGACGTAGACGGCATAGGGTTGGGGACGGCTGCCGGGCAAGCGCCATTCCCTCCACTGCTCTGAGGCCGGATCAAACATGCCGACCTGGCCGGCGTTCCACTCGCTGACCCACAGCCGCCCGCGCGAATCCGACCAGACCCGCCGCGCGCCCTGGCGCGGTGTGGGCGGCTCCAGCACAGTGGCCGCGCCGCCGTCCACATCGATGCGCGCGATGTAGCTGCCTGCCAGAGAGGCATAGTACACCTGGCCGTCCGGGGTCGTGTAGATACCATAAGGCCCTGTCCCGCGCGGGGCGTCCCACACCTCGATCTGGCCACTGGATGGGTCCAGGCGGCCGTAAATGCCGGTCTGGCCGGTGAACCAGAGCATGCCCCGGCCGTCAAAGGTGGCCGTGTTGAGGTTGGCCCCGCGGCGCGCTGGCGGCAGCGGAAAGCGCTGCACCTCCTCGGTCAAGGGGTCCACGCGTACAATGGCGTTCAGGCCTCCGTCGGTGATCCAGGGCGCGCCGTCTGGCCCGATGATGACGCCGTGCGGCGCAGAGCCGGTGCCCAGCGGAATGTGCCGCGTCTGGCCACTGGCCGGGTCCAGCCTGCCGAGCTCGCCGGAGCTCTGCGCCGTGTACCAGACGGTGCCGTCGGGTGCAGGAGCGACATCGTGCGGGCGGGACCCGGACGGTACCGCGTATTCCTGGAGCGTTGGTGCCGGCTCCTCTCCCCGGCGTACCGCCGCGGCACGCTGTTGTGTCAGGGCGGCGCCCTCCCGACTTGCTTTCCAGCTACAGCCGGCTGTGGCAGCCGCAAGGAACCAGGCACCGCGCAGCAAGAGCGTCCGGCGCAGTGTATGGACAGGTGTTCGCATAGCTGTGCCTCCTCGCCAGGTCGCAGTATCGCGCATGCTAACCCTGCCCGTCGTGCACCGGGCGCCTGGTCTCTGTATGATAGTGGCACACGGGCGCTCTAGGGAGCCCCCAGAGTGCCTCCGGATGAGCTGGCGAGAAGCCTCAAAATGAGCACGCAAGGAGGGTGTCGCCTATGCATGCGGACCTGTTCAACAGCGGGCCGCGCCACGGCCTGACCAAGCGCGCTGTCCTGGGATATGCAGGCGCGCTGGGGGGCACGGCGCTCCTCAGCGCCTGCCGCACCGCTGCGCCGAGCGCTAGCGACAGCAGGCCGGCTGCGACCGCGCGTCCGGTGGAGATCCGCGCCCAGATGGTGGAGAAGCAGGACGTCTCGGCGTGGATCCAGCGCGGCCTGGACCAGGACATCGACGGCTTCAAGCAGAAGAACCCCCATATCACTGTCGTGCTGGATACCGTCCCCGGCTGGACGGAGGCGTACATCCCCAAGATCATCGCTCTCAGTGCCAGCGACCAGCTCGGCGACTTGTTATGGTATCCGCCGCGCCATCGCTCGCATCTGGCCTGGGGCCTCTCCGCCAAGCTGGTGCGCGACCTGACGCCCCTGGTCACGGCGGCGAAGTATGACCTGAACCAGTTTTATAAGGGCGCCCTCGAGCATAACACCTGGGAGGGCAAGCTCTACTGGCTCTCGTATATCTCCGAGCCTATTGTGCCAGTAATCGCCTATAACAAGACCAAGCTGAATTTGCTGGGTATCCCTGAGCCGAAGGACGACTGGACCTTCGATGAGCTCGCTGAGTGGGCCCGCCGCGGCACTGGCCCTGATACCTTCGGCTACTATCGCAACGATGCTGGCACGAGCCCGTTCAGCAGCGGCCCCTACCTGCGGCAATGGGGCGTGGAGCCCGTGGAGAAGACGGGCAAGCGGGCCACCTTCATGGACACCCGCGATGCCTTTATCGCCGCCCTGACCTTCCGGTACAACCTGATGAACACGTGGAAGGTGTCGCCGAACCCAGCGGCCGGCCCGATCAACGTTATGGAACTCTTCGGTGGCCAGAGGCTGCTGGCAGTTGATATCTGGCCGTTCCGCATCCAGATCTATCCGGATACCTTCCGCGATTTCGAGATCGGCATCGTGCTGACCCCGGTGGTGCGTAAGGGCGACCGGCGGCGGAGCATGCTGAACGAGCACGTCTTCGGCATCACTACCACCAGCAAGGCACCGGAAGAGGCGTTCAAAGTGCTGGCCTGGATCTCTGGAAAAGAGATGAACGTGCAGGGGCTGGTGCAGGGGCAAAAGGGGCCGATCGCCCGGCCGGACGTATGGGCGGACCAGCGCATCTACGACAAGTGGCCGGCCTACGCCAAGCTGCGGCCGATCATGGAGCAGATCGAGCCAGACTTCCCGGTGGCGAACTTCCGCGGCGAGGAGTTCGACTCGGCCTTCGCTGGACCGTATAACGAGATGGAGCGGGGGAACATGGCCCCGGCCGCTGCAGCGGCGGAGATCCAGCAGCGCTGCCAGACTGTGCTCGACAAAGAGCCAAGCTAGCCGTGCCGCAGTAGGCGGGCGTGTGCGGTCCAGAGGATGTTTGAGCAAGTCGAGGACATCCCTGGCGCTACGCCGTTACTCGGCGCAACAGGAGAGCTTGCTCACGTCCTTGAAAAACGAGAGCGCTACGAGCTTGAGCGCCTCGGCCATGGTCGGGTAGACGTGCAGCAGGTCGATGAAGTCGTCCACCGTGGCGCCGAGCCGTAGCCCTATAGCCGCTTCATGGATCACCTCACCGGCATCTCGCATCACCAGCGACACACCCAGCACCCGGTTAGTGTCCGCGTCGGCCACCATCTTGGCGATGCCGCGCGTGTCCCGCACTGCGCCTGCCCGCGGCACCAGCTCGACGGGGATCGTGCTACACCAGCAGCGATGGCCCTGGGCGATGGCCAGGGCCTCGGTCAGCCCTACCACTGCCACCTGCGGGTCGGTGAAGATCGTGCGCGGGATGACGCGATGATCAACAGCGCGGCGCCGGCCCCCCAGGGCGTTGTCGGCCACGATCCCGCCGTCGTGCGCGCCTACGGGCGTGGCGAGCTGGCTGCCGGTGTACCGCCCGATGACATCGCCGGCCGCCCAGATGTGAGGCACGCTTGTCTGCAGGTACTCATTGACCCGGATGAAGCCCTGCTCGTCGGTCTCGACCCCGACCTGCTCTAAGCCAATGCCGTCGGTGTTCGGCCTCCGCCCGGTCGCCACCAGCAGCCGCGCGGCGCGAAAGCGCTGCTCTGCCCCGCCCTTCTGCCCGATCACGACAATCTCGCTCCCCTCAGCCATGACCCGCCGGACCTGCACGCCTTCCACCAGGTTGACGCCCTCCGCGCGCAGGATGTCGCTAAGGCTTCGCCCGATCTCAGGCTCGTAGTCCTTCAGGATCGTCTGGCTCCGCTCCAGGATGGTCACCGGGCTGCCGAAGCGGTGGAACATCTGCCCCAGCTCTAGGGCGATGTAGCCCCCGCCGATGATGACAAGCGACCTGGGCAGCTCAAAGAGCTCGGACGGTTCGTCTGCGGTCAGCAGGTCAGAGGTCCGGTAGGGGAGCTGGTCGAGGCCCTCGATCGGCGGGATGAAGGGGCGGGCGCCGGTGGCGATCAAAATCTGGTCACCTTCTAGGATCCGTCCGTCCACGGAGATGGCATGGTCGCTTACGAAGGCGGCATGGCCCTCGTAGACACGGATGCGCTCGGCATCCGCGACGATCGAGCGGTACTTGCGATCACGGTAGTCGTGAACCACCTCGTCCTTCTGGCGCACCAGTTCGCGGAAGTCGACCGTCATCCTGGCCGGCTGCAGGCCCGGGTAGCGCGGGTGCGCTGCCTCCCAGACGATCCGCGCTGCCTCGATCAGGTTCTTGCTGGGCAGACACCCCCGATTGACGCAGGTGCCCCCTAACATGCGCGACTCCGTCATCACCGCCGTCCTGCCTAGCTCGGCAGCACGCAGCGCCGCGGCGAACGCAGTCGAGCCTGAGCCCAGGATCACCAGATCGTATTTCTCTCCCACTGAAAGACCGCTCCTTTCTTCTTGACTGGGAGTGCTGGGCGCGCCGGCATCTCTGCCGGCCCTACTGGGCGCCCCTGGAGCCGGTCGGAGCGCCGGCATCCCGGCCGGCCTGCAGCACCCGATAGTGATGTTGCGTCCCCTGCGCTGCCGCCTCGACGGCACGCACCAGCTCATCGATCGCCACTGACTCTTCATGGCGCACCCGAGCGCGGCCGCTGGGCCACTCGACAGTGGCCGCGACCACCCCGTTGATCCGGCGCAACGCGGCCTCCAGCCGCTCGCTGCACCAGGCGCAGGTGACATCCTCGATCAGCAGTTCCGTCGTCAGCAGCGTGTGTTCCATCGAAGGGCACACCTCTCAAAGTCATGCACCGAACTCTCTGCTGCCGGGGTGTCGGGCCCGCGCCGGGTAGGGCGCTCCAGCCAGTTTTCCCAGGAGCCGCCTGCTAGAGCGCTCCTAACTTGATGAGCAGCTGTCCGAGCTGGAAGGCATCGGTCACCGGAATGGCCAGCCCATCGGGATGCGTGGCGCGCCAGCGCGCCGCCGCCTCCGGTGAGCTCAGGAAATGGACGTGGTTGCAAAATGCTGCGCGCACGTCACTTCCATGTTCCGCCCCATGCTCTGCCGGAGTCGGAACAACCAGCGAGACCATAGTGTCTACTGGCTCTACCGCTTCGACAGCCTCCGGAGTCACCTCCACCCGTATCAGAGTTCGTGTGATTGGACAGGGCGACGTAATACGCGCGCGAACGCCTAACAGAGCGGGGAAAAGCAGCGCGTCCAATGCACACCAGGTGAAGAGGGTGCGGCCCTCTACTTCGAAGCGGTGGGGAGTCGGCAGGAGCGTCAGGCCTAGGCCAACGACGCGCCCCACATCGTCCCACTCAATGCCCGGCTGCCGGTGCAGGAGAGCACGCACTTCATGGAGCGGGCGCCCGGCTGCCACGGCGATCTCATCCGGCGCCACCGGCTGCCCGCGTACGAGGAGTTGCAGGAGGGACCTGAAGAGGGTGAACGCTTCATTCGGCCCGGGTGTCAATGCTGTAGCTAATCGCGCTGCAAGCTGATCCAGACGAGCTGGAGTCATGCCGGTCCCTCCTTCGCTCCGTGCCGTCCTGCACGGCGTATTCCCACGCCTAGTGCGCTCTGCTCAAGTGCCCGTTGCAGCGATGCTACGCGGCGTCGGCAACGGCGTAGCCGGTTCCCGCCAGGGCAGCGCGGAGGTCCTGCGCAGACGTCCGCCCTGGGTCGTAAGTCACAATGACCTGTCCTGCCAGCTGATCGACCTGGACGGTAGAGACCCCTGGAAGGTCAGTCAGCGCATCGGCAATGAGCTCTTCTGCTGGCAGCGCACAGCATCCCGCCGCGAGCACGGGATGGGTGCGCAGCCGCGGGACAAAGAACTGGATTGTGGTGTTCATTGAACCTCCTCTCCCCCGTCATTCACTCCCCCTGTCATTCACTTCACCCAGTTTTCTTAACCCGAAGTACGTTCAGCCGCAGTAGAGGGTGAGGCACCGCAGCCACCCCACCCACGGTGGAGATCACCTGGGCCAGCCAGGCAATGAGGAAGAAGCCACAGCAGGCGATGCTTGCCACTGCCCCGGCGATCCCGAGAGCGAGGGCCTCCGCAATCCACTGGACGGCACAAGGCAGAGGGCGAGCCGTGCTGCCTCGCTGCGGGTGTGGCGCCTGTGGTTGGCTCTGTGACCGCCCCACTGTTACCACACTTCTCCCTTTACCAGCACTCCGAGCGCAAGCTCGTGTCGAGCGCCACTGCTCGTGGTGCAGACGGGTCACACCCCTATGCTCATCCGGCGCAGCAGGAGAGCCTGGCCACGTCCTTGCCGAAGGTCTGGGCTGCCAGCTTTAAGCCCTCGGCCATGGTCAGGTACGGCGCAAAGGTGCTCGTCATATCTTGCACGGTTAATCCGCACTTCAGCGCCAGGGTCGCCGCATAGATCACCTCGCCGGCGTTCTCTGCGACCACGTGCACGCCCAGCAGCTTGTCTGTACGAGCATCGGCCACAAGCTTGAAGATCCCGTGCGTCTCGCGGTTGACCAGGGCGCGCGGCACGACATCCAGCGGCAGAAGCGAGACGCTCACCTCGTAACCCTGCTCCCGTGCCTGCGCTTCCGTGAGGCCGGCCGCAGCAACCTGCGGACTGGTGAACGTCACGCGCGGCAGCGCAGTGAGGTCGATCCGCCGCCCGGCGCCTGTGAGGCTGTTCTCGGCCGCCAGGGTGCCCTCGTACGCGGCAACGTAGACGAACTGCGGTGCCGAGGTAACATCCCCGGCTGCCCATACGCGCGGGTTCGTTGTGTGCAACGTTTCGTCCACGACTACCGCGCCGCGCCGATCGGTGGCGATCCCGGCCCGATCAAGGCCCAGCCCGGCTGTGTTCGGCCGGCGCCCCGTGGCGACCAGGATGTGGGTCACTTCCCACCGGCGGGTCTGGCCCTCAACGGTGGCCTGCACCACCTTGCGGCCATCCGGCTGAACAGCTACCCGCGTGATCTGGGCGGCCGGAACGATCTCCATGCCCTCACGTGCCAGCGCCTCGGTCAGCGCCTGACTGACCTCGGGCTCCTCAAACGGGGCGATGCGTGGCAGAAGTTCGAGCAAGACGACCCGGCTGCCCAGGTGGCGGAAGTACTGGCCGAGCTCCAGGCCGATCGCGTTGGCGCCGATCACCGCCAGCGACTCGGGCACCTCTTCGAGTTCCAGCGCGGAGGTGCTGGTCAGATAGCTGGCCTCGGCCAAGCCAGGGATAGGCGGTGGGGCCGGTGCTGCGCCGGTGGCGATCAGGTATGCGCCGGCAGTTAGCACAGTGCCGTTCACGCGCAGCGTGCCGGCATCCTCAAAGGCCGCCACACCGTGCAGCACGTCCCACCCGTAGTACGCCACCAGGTCCTCGTACTTTTCCTTGCGCAGGCTCGCCACCAGCTCCCGCTTCTGCGCCACCAGCGTGCGCAGGTCAACCGGCCCTGCCCAGGTGGGGATGCCGGCGAAGCCATGGTGCTGCGCCTGCCAGTAGAGCTCCGCCGCACGCAGCAGAAATTTGGAGGGCACGCAGCCGACATTGACACACGTGCCACCCAGCGTGCCTTGCTCTACCATCACCACGCGCGCTCCAAGCTCACGAGCCTTGATCGCTGCAGCAAATGCAGCTGCTCCTGAACCGATGATCGCCAGATCGTAGCGCGCCGATGGGGCGGCGCGCTCCTGCGGCGGTGCAGTCGCCGGGTGCGGTGTCAGCACCTCAACCGCGCCGGGCTCGTAACCTGCCTGTGTCACCGCCTGGGCCAGAGGCTCCAACGCCACGCCTTCGGGCAGCGTAAAGAGCGCCTCACCGCGGCGCCAATCCGCACGGACCTCCTGCGCCCCGGCCGATTCAAGCGCCCGGGCCACATGGCGCTCGCAACTCTCACAGGTCATGCCACCGACCCGCATGCGCATCTGCCGGATGTTTATCATTGTGCTCTCTCCCATAATCTCCCATAATCTCCACACACTCCTCTCTGCACGTCTCACTACTGGCGGCTGTGGCGCCCCACCAGACACTTAGCTCCGCGCGCCGCCCGCTACCGCGGGCGCATTCGCCGGCACCTGCCACGCCCACAGACGATCAGCCAGCACGCTGTTCCCCGCCGCCGAGCCTGCGACTACGACCCAGTCTCCAGCAAAAGTAACCGCCTGGCCGGGCACGTCGAGGTCTCGAGCCCAGAGCACATCCCCACTCGGCCAACGCAGCACCTGTAGCCGTCTGCCCTGCAGGATTGCCACCCGATCGCCTTGCACGCTGGCCGCCAGGCTGACCAACCCACCGGCCGGATCCGCCGGGATAATTACCGGTGCCCCGCTGGCTGGCACGATCGCTCCAGCGCCGGCAACCCAGGTGCTTGTCACCACGGCCAGGGTGCCGTTCGGTGTCACCGTGACCTCGGGGAGGCGAGCACCGGGGATGATCGCTTCAGCCAGTGGAGCAGGTTGCCCCTGGGCATACAGGGACAGCCGTGCCTCACCGCCAGGAGGCATGCTCACGACCGCATACCGCTCGCCGGTCGCATCGATCCCGACAGAGATCCATGAAGGCCGGGACAGCAGCGCGCGATGCTCAAGCGTGCGCGGCTCGCCGGCAGCCCAGGCGGCTAGGCGCACCTCGTTCGGCGTTGCGATGACAATCACCCGGCCATCGCGGCTCAGCGCCGCGGCGACCTCCGGCTGCTTCGTATTCAGCGTCCAGGCCAGGCCGGTACGCTCGCGCTCCAGGCCCAGTACCCGTCCTTCCGAGGTCGTTACCACCGCGCGCTGCCCATCGGCGCTGAGTGCCCCGCCCAGAGCCGCCTCCCCCTCTGCCAGCACTGCCTCGCGCCGCACCACGCGACCCTCGCTATCCAGCAGGTAGATGGCGTCGCTTCCCACCAGGATGGTGCTGCCGTCCGGCGTAGCCACCAGGACCGGGAACGCGCAGCAGGAGGGGTTCGGCGAGCTCGTAGTCCAGACGACACTGCGAGATACCAGGTCCAGCCGGCTGGCGAAGATGGCGACGTTGCCCGCATCGTCCACCGGCAGATCCAGGGCGAAGGTCAGGGCACGGGCAACCTCAGTCGGCGCCAGCCGCACCAGCCCCTGAGAGAACCCCACTGTCAGCGCATCCTCGTGCTGCTCAAGGATCGTGGGGAGCTGGATATCCCGCGGCACGCCGGCAGGTCGCCTCGTACCGAACGTTGGCGCCCCAGCATCTCCTGCGCGCCCTGCAGGCGACCTCGTCACCGCAGCAGGCAGCGTCACCTGCCACAGCACGACTGCCACTACCACTGCTCCCGCCAGTGCCCCGGCCAGCGCCGCCACGAGATACCGGCCTCGCCCTAGAGTCGCTGGCGCCCTGAACACCTGGCGGTGAAGTTCCAACCACTTGTCGGGCATGCCTGTACTTCCTTGGGCCCGTCCCAGTCTCAGCTCCCCTAGCCCTCTACGACACGATGGCGCTCACGTAGCGCTCTAGCTGCGGGCCGCTCACCGGCCCGAGATGGATGGCGCGAATGATGCCTTGACGGTCGATGAATACCGAGGTGGGCAAGGCGCGCACCCGATAGAGCCCCACCGCGACCTCACCGCTCTGATCGAGCACGATCGGCGTCATCGGCGAGTGCAGGCTCAGTCGGTTGGCGAACTCCTCCACTGTAGGCACATCTTCCTGAACATCGACCAGCAACGCGATCAGGTTGTGGTGTCGGTGGCGCAGGGTGGCCTGCTGGATCTCAGGGAGCTCAGCTAGGCAGGGCCCGCACCAACTGGCGAAGAAGTTCACGAGCACCGGCTTCCCGCGCAGGCTCGCTAGGCGAAGCTGGGCGCCGTCGAGGGTGGGCAAGGTGAAATCCGGCGCCGCCCGGCCTACTACCGGCGCCGCAGAGCGCCCTTCATCGCCCTGGCCCCGCTGCCCGCTGCCGAGCAGGCGGCAGGCTCCCACCGCTCCACTCATCACACCTGTACCGAGCAGTGCCAGGATATGGCGCCGGGTCATCCTTTCCTCACCCTTCCCTGGATGGCCTGGTCCAGAGGCGCCGCCTGCACGCGAGCGTCACAGCAGGAGTACCCTTCGTGCGCACGGCTGTCCCTATGCCTCAGGGCAGGCGCAGTCTCGGCGCGCTGGCGCAGCAGCGCCCAACCCGCAGCAAGGGCAGTGACGAAATAGACCAGGGCAGCAAGCCCGATCAGTTCCGGATGCCCGGCCAGGAAGGTGCCAAGCGAGGTTCCGCCCAGCACTGCGAGCAAGAGCGGCAACGTCACCGGCAGGTGACACGGGCAGGCCAGGAACGCCGTCACGAGGAGCACATACCCCCACAGCTTCCGCATCAGATCCTCCGAGGGTGCATTAGAGTGGCGGGCGTACAGCGTACAGCGTGCTGCCCCGCCCTTCATCAACCGCAGCGAATACCGTCCCCTGCACCACTAGCCCGCCTAAGGGGGCCGGCCCTGGGAACGGCGCCTGGGTCACGATCTCCCCGCGGGATAGGTCGAGCACGGTAGCCCGGCCCTCGGCCGCAATCGCGTAGAGACGTCCATCGAGGGCAGTCAGCGGCGGGCGCACCCAGCCGAGGCGCGCCTGCCAGCGCAGCGTCCCATCGCCCTGCCCAAGGGCGAAGACGACCCCGTTGATGTCGCTCAGGAGCACCAGGTCCCCAAGCGCCTGGGGCGTCTCCAGGATGGCCGCGTCGTTGGACTGCTCCCAGCGCACGCTGCCTGTCGCCAGGTCCAGGCCCAGAATGCGCCGGCCCAGGGTCGCTGTCACGGCGATGTCGTCGGCGACGATTGGTGTGCCAGGGAGGTCCTCCCGCGGCACAGCCCAGCGTGGCTCGCCGCTTGCCAGGTCGAGCGCCAGGAGGCCCTGTTCACTGCGGAGCACGACCGTCTCGCGCCCGAACTGCGCCGCGGTCAGCGTCTCGCCCGGGGCCAGGCCGCCGGCTTCCCAGCGCGGCCGGCCATCCGCTGCGATATAGGCCGTCAGCACGCCCCGCCCATCGAGCAGATAGAGCACGTCCTGGAGTACGAGCGGTTCGGTAACCGCCGGGTCAGGCAGCTCACGCTGCCAGCGCAGCGCTCCGCTGCGCGCGTCGAGCGCAGCCAGCAGCGTACGCATCCCCTCGATCGCCACGGCCAGGGCCATGCCGCGCCCATCCGCCACCGGGCGCGTGACGATGATCTCGCCAATGGACCGCGCCCAGCGTCGTGCTCCGGTGCGCACGTCTAGCGCTTCCAGCCGGTTCCCTTCCGCTACGGCATAGACCGCATCAGCGACCTGCGTGGGTGGAGCCAGGCAGGCACAGCCCAGCGCCGGCGAGAGGTCGAGGGCCCGCTCCCACAGTGGCTGCCCGCGAGCCAGCGTCCGCGCAACGATCCCGTTGCGCAGGAAGGCCAGCAGGACGTCCCCAGCCGCGGCGAGCGGGGCCCAAACCGGCTCCGGCAAGGGAGCCCGCCAGAGCAGCCACCAGCGCGCTTCCTGCGCGGCCGGCTCGGCCAGAACCGTTCCGGCCGGCCCGATCATCGCGTGTGCTGCCGCTAGACTCAGGGAGCCACGGAGCAAGGCGCTGCGCCGTGAATACGTGATCGGATCTATTCGCCTGCGGGACGGTTGACCCGGCATGCTCTACCTCCAGCCAGGCTCGACGCGCGCTCCCGGTCACTCTCGGGCACAGGTGCCACCCCGAGCACGCCTTCCCCTATTCGACCGCGGCGACGCGGGCGGGAAAACCTTCCTCTGCCAGCAGGCGAGCGAGCCGCTCAGGCGTCACCTGTGCCGGGTGATACTGCACGCGCACCCAGCCACGCGGCCGGTCTACCTCAACTCCGCTAACGCCATCTACCCCGCTCAGCAAGGCCGGGAGCAGCCGCTCGGGCGGGATCAGGCAGCACTCATCAGCCTCCCAGGAACTCAGGAGCGGCACCTCAAGCACCGCGGTGCGCTCGGCACTCGACGGAGCGGCAGTTCCAGGCGCCGGAGCCGCACCTGTGGACGCGGCCGCCTGACGGCTGCAGCCGAGCGCCGTCAGAGCCAGGAGTCCGACTATTCCCAGGGCCGCTCCGCGGCGCGTGTATTCCCGCCCCCTGAGGACGGCAGGATGGCACGACGTGGTAAAGGCAGCATCCGGGTGCATTGGACATCCTCAGCTTCTTTACAGACGGGTGCAGGAGTACAGCCGCTCGGCATGCTTGGCCATCAGCCGCTCGCCCAGCCCGATGATCTGCGACACCAGTGGATCGGCCAGGCGGTAGTACACCCGCTGCCCCTCGCGGCGGGTCTGCACAAACTGGCACCAGCGCAAACACGCCAGGTGGTTCGACATACGCGGCTGCTTGACGCCGATGAGCTCGCACAGCTCCTCGACGGACTTCTCGCCGTCTTCCAGTGCCTGGAGCACAGCCAGGCGGATCGGATCGCCAAAGCCGCGGAACAGCTTCGCCAGCAAATCCAGCCGGTCCATCCGTGCGGACGCCTCATCCGCTTCGCCCGCAGCGGACTCCTGGGCTGGCTCGTGAGCCAGCGCATCCGGCAGTACTTTCAACTCCTCTTCGACCATCACTCCTCCTTACTATAATTACACATTATACTATATTATACTATCATAAATATCGTAAATATTATTACCTTGTTATGCAACTTAACAAGACACTGGTCAGGTCCTGGACCCTCGGCAGCAGTTATCTTTCATGCTAAAATATCAGAAATTTCTGATGACTTAATTGTATGGCCCGGCGCCTCCCCTGTCAATGCAGGCTAGCTCGCGGTCCGCGTCACCGCAGCAGGCCGCTGGCTCGCAGCCAGTAGCCCATCACGAAGAGCCCGGCACCAAGGAGAAAGGACGCCGCGGCGCGGTGAACGTAGGGGACTACCCGGCGCAGGGAGCGCTGGACCACACCTTGGAAGAAGGTCGCCCCCAGGATCACAGCGGTCAGCACCGTGCCCATGCCCAGCGCATAGGCGACGAACTGGCCGGCGGCGGCTCCGATCCCCTCAGTAGCCAGCGCCGAGCCGACGACTACCAGGAAGATCGGCAGAGTACAGGCCAGCGAAGCGACGGCATAGCCGATGCCGAAGAGGAAGAGCGACCAGAGGTCACGCCCAAGCTGCACGCCTGCTAGCACCCGGCTCGCCGCCGGGATGCCCAGGCTGCCACCCGACAGGGCCAGCCAAAGCCCCACCACTGCCAGCGCCAGACCCACCAGGAAGCCACCGGCCGGGAACAGGCTCGCCAGCGCTCGTCCTCCGACCCCCACAGCCAGGCCCACCAGGGTGAAGATGGTCACGAAGCCGAGGGTCGCCATAGCTCCCAGCAGGAGCGCCCGCCCCGCACGGCGCCAAGCCGGAACGCCTGCCGCGACATCCTGCCCCAGGTAATAGGCCACCAGCGAGGGCAGCAAGAGCACACCGCAGGGGTTGACCGTGGCCACCATGCCCGCGCTGAAAGCGTAGCCGAGCGGCAGCAGCGAGATGGCGTTCGCCACGCTACCCTGGATTGCATAGAGCTGCCAGGTAGAGGCAATTAGGCCGAGGCCCAGGGCTACTCCCAGCAGCACGAAGCCTGCGCCCTGCCAGTCGAGGTGCACTGCAGCATGGCCGGCATGGCGCGCCGGGGCCGCGTGCGCGGGTGTCCGTATTCCTCGCTCCATATCCGTTCCCCTCTCCCTCGCCTTTTCCCACCCTATCCCCGCAGATCTCCTCTCCCTCAAACACATTCGGGCGACCTGCCTGCGCGCCCACCAGATATATATCATAGAATTTCGATATTCGCATGGTAAAGCGAATCTCTCGCCGTGTCAAGGGCGCCGCGCCCAGCCAGCGCGGCGCCGTGCTGACCAGTGTGGCTCACCGCGGCGCGACCGCAATGCTGCCGGCGGTCTCGAGCCCCACCGGGCGCCCTGCCGGATTCAGGCCGCTCTGTGCCAGGATGTAGGCGACGACATCCCAGTACTCCTGCGCGCTCAGGCTGCCGGGATTATCCTCTGGCATCGTCCGGCGGAGTCAAACTTACTTAGGTTATTGGTTATTAAAAAAATATTAAAAAATAAAATAACACAATCCCGGAGACCGCCATTGTGCCAGCATGCCTATCCAGCGCACGTCAGCTGCAGGCAGCTAGCTGCCTGCAGCGTCCCGTGCTTGACCGAGCACTCGTGCGGAAAAGCCGAGAGTACTGGGACGAAGAGCTGGTCGAAAGCCTCTGTAGCCAAGGTGGTGGATGAAGAGTGGATTATAAGCGGCAGCCTGACGGTGGCCGGACTCGGCCACGACAGGAGCCGCTCTGGGCCCCGCCGGCCCCTGTCGTGATCTCCTCGCTATCATGCCCAGGGCGCGTAGCACCGCCGCGGTCGCTCCTGCTGCGCGCACCAACCGCGGCAGGAGCGACCGCCGCCCCATTGTTGGAGTTACTCAGCTCCCGTGGGGGCAGGCGCGCTGCGCTCGATGTCGTGCGAGATCGGCCGGCCGTTCGCACGGCCGTTGCCCAGCACCCGCGGGCTCAGGAAGGTGCTGAGCTGGCGGTAGAGCGCCCAGCGCTTGCGCACCTCATGCTGTGCTTGCTCCAGCAGCAGCCGGTAGCGCTCTGCGTCGCTCTCCTCAAGCATCTGGTAGCGCGTCTCGCGGGCCCGATACTGCTCCAGCGGAATGGTGGGCTCTTTTGAGTCAAGGATGAGCGGGTCTTTGCCCTGCGCTGCCAGCGCCGGGTTGTACCGGAAGAGCGGCCAGTAGCCACTCTGCACGGCCAGCTTCTGCTGCTCCAGGCCGTAGCGCAGGTCGTAGCCGTGCGCGATGCAGTGGGCGTAGGCGATCACCAGTGACGGACCGTCGTACGCGTCGGCCTCGAGCAGCGCGGTGAGCGTCTGCTGGTCGCTGGCGCCCATGGCGACGCGGGCGATGTAGACGTTGCCGTAGGCCATCGCCAGCAGGGCCAGGTCTTTCTTCGGCCGGTCTTTGCCGCGGGCGGCGAACTTCGCTACCGCCCCCAGCGGGGTCGCCTTCGATGCCTGGCCGCCGGTGTTCGAATACACCTCGGTGTCGAGCACCAGCAGGTTGACGTTCCGGCCCGAGGCCAGCACATGGTCCAGTCCGCCGTAGCCGATATCATACGCCCACCCGTCGCCGCCGACGATCCACACGCTCTTGCGCACCAGCACGTCGGCAAGTTCGAGCACGAGACGCGCCTGCGGGTCGTCCAGCGAGCGCAGCCGCTCTTTGAGCAATGCTACGCGCTGGCGCTGGGCCCGAATACCTGCCTCGGTGGACTGGTCGGCGCTCAACAACTCGGCCACGAGGCCCTCGCCGACCTGGGCCGCCAGGTGCGGCAGGAGCTCGTGCACCTGCTCGAGCTGCTTGTCCAGCGCCAGGCGCATGCCCAGGCCGAACTCGGCATTGTCTTCGAACAGCGAGTTCGCCCAGGCCGGCCCGCGGCCCTCCCGGTTGAACGACCAGGGCGTGGTGGGCAGATTGCCACCGAAGATGCTCGAGCAGCCGGTCGCGTTCGCTACGTACAGCCGGTCGCCGAAGAGCTGGGTGAGCAACTTGAGGTATGGCGTCTCACCACAGCCGGCGCAGGCGCCGGAGAACTCGAACAAGGGCTCCACAAGCTGCGAGTACTTCACCGTGTGCACGTTGATCCGCCTGCGATCGACCTCCGGCAGCGACAGGAAGAAGTCCCAGTTGCGCTGCTCCTGGGCGCGGATAGGCGGCTGGGGCACCATGTTGATGGCCTTGCGCCCGCTGCCGCGCTTGTCGTGCACCGGACAGGCCTCCACGCACAGCCCGCAGCTCGTGCAGTCCTCCGGCGAGACCTGGAGGGTGTACCGGGAGCCGGGGAACTCCCGGAAGAACCGCGCCTCGGTGCTGCGGAAGCCTGCCGGGGCACCGGCCAGGGCGCCGGCCGGATACACCTTCTCGCGAATGGCCGCGTGCGGGCACACGAACACGCACTTGCCGCACTGAATGCAGAGCTCTGGATCCCACAGCGGGATCTCCAGCGCCAGGTTGCGCTTCTCCCAGCGGGCGGTGCCGGACGGATAGGTGCCATCGGCCGGCAGGGCGCTGACCGGCAGGCGGTCCCCTTCAAGGGCAATCATCGGGCCCAGCACCTCGCGCACGAACGGCGGTGCCTCAGGCGGCACCGGCGGCCGCCGGCGCGGCCCGGCCGCGAGCGCTTCCTCCTCGACCGGCACGGCCACCTCATGGAGGTGCGCCAGTGCCGTGTCCACGGCTTGGGAGTTACGCTGCACCACGGCCTCGCCCCGATGGCCGTAGGTCTTGCGGATACTTTCTTTGATCTTGGCTATGGCGTGCTCCCGCGGCAGTACCCCACTGATGGCGAAGAAGCAGGTCTGCATCACGGTATTGATGCGCCCGCCCATCCCGGCTTCGCGCGCGACCTTGTATGCGTCGATCACGTAGAACCGTAGGCGCTTGCGCTGGATGGCTTCCCGCACCTCCACCGGCAGGTTCGGCCACACCTCGTCCGGGCCGTAGATGCTGTTCAACAGGAAGATGCCGCCGGGCCGGGCGTACTTCAGTACGTCGAACCGCTCCAGCAAGGAGAACTGGTGGCAGGCCACGAAGTGGGCCTGGTCGATCAGGTACGGCGCGCGGATCGGGTGCGGGCCAAAGCGCAGGTGGGAGATGGTCACCGAGCCGGACTTCTTCGAGTCGTAGACGAAATAGCCCTGGGCGAAGTTTTCGGTCTCCTCCCCGATGATCTTGATCGAGTTCTTGTTTGCCCCGACGGTGCCATCAGAGCCCAGTCCCCAGAATACGCAGCGGATCGTCTCCTCAGGCTCGATGGTGAATGTCTCGTCGTAAGGCAGGCTGGTGTGCGTCACGTCGTCTTCGATGCCGACGGTGAAGTGGTTGCGAGGGCGCACGGCGGCAAGCTCGTCGAAGACGGCCTTGACCATCGCTGGGGTGAACTCTTTCGAGGCCAGGCCATAGCGCCCACCAACCATGTCGGGCAGGTCTGCAAAGGGAGCCCAGCCTTGAGCGATGCCCTCCGTCACGGCGGCCACCACGTCCAGGTAGAGGGGCTCGCCGGTGGCTCCCGGCTCCTTCGTGCGATCAAGCACAGCGATGCGCCGGACCGTCGCTGGCAGCGCCTGGACGAAGTGCTGCGCTGAGAACGGCCGGTACAGGTGCACGGTGACCACGCCGACCTTCTCGCCGCGCTCCACCAGATAGCGGGCGGTCTCCGCGGCCGTCTCTGCGCCCGAGCCCATCAGCACGATCACCCGCTCGGCGTCCGGCGCGCCGGTATACTCGAAGAGCCTGTAGCGCCGGCCAGTGCGCTCGGTCAGCCGGTCCATCACCCGCTGCACGATCTCGGGGCAGGCCAGGTAGTAGGGGTTGGCTGCCTCGCGGGCCTGGAAGTACACATCGGGATTCTGCGCGGTGCCCCGGATGAAGGGACGCTCCGGGGTAAGGGCGCGGCGGCGGTGCGCTGCCACCAGCTCCGGGTCGATCAGCGCGCGCAGGTCGTCCTCGCTCAGCGGGATGATCTTGTTGATCTCGTGCGAGGTCCGGAAGCCATCGAAGAAATGCACGAAAGGCACCCGCGCCTCGAGGGTCGCCGCATGTGCCACGAGCGCCAGATCCTGGGCCTCCTGCACGTTTGACGAGGCTAGCATCGCCCAGCCGGTCTGGCGGGCAGCCATCACGTCGGAATGGTCCCCGAAGATGGAGAGCGCCTGCGTGGCCAGGGTACGTGCGGCCACATGGAACACCACCGACGTGAGCTCCCCGGCGATCTTGTACATGTTGGGGATCATCAACAACAAGCCCTGCGACGCGGTGAACGTCGTTGCCAGTGCGCCGGTCTGCAGCGCCCCGTGCAGGGCGCCCGCAGCGCCGCCCTCCGACTGCATCTCGACCACGAGGGGCACCGTGCCCCACAGGTTAGGCCGTCCCGCCGCCGCCCACGCGTCGGCGAGCTCTCCCATCGGCGTCGACGGAGTAATTGGGTAGATGGCGATCACCTCGCTCAACGCGTAGGCGACCCCGGCGGCAGCCTCGTTCCCGTCTATTGTTACATAGTGTGTTCCCATCCCATCCTCCTCGACGCGCCCTCGCTGATTCCCCCTGATCCCGTTGTCAGGCGTGCCCCAGCCGCTGGCCTCCCTGCGGGCGTCGCGCGCCGGCCGGAGTACCGTACTGCGCACGAACGGGCGGCGCCCGGCCAGGGATCGTCGCGGGCACGGGGCGAGCTCGTGGCGGCTCGTCTTGATGTTCGCGCTGGCTGCGCTATGGACGCATCGGGAAAACTCCCGATTCTGGCTCTGGTGCCGGGCGCTAGGCGCGAAGGCCAGATTACGAAAGGGCTTTTGGCCTTCCCTCCCTGGTGCTATCATAAAACCGGCATGCGAGCCAGAGGTACTTATTGTGAGGCTCGAAGTTGAGCGCTTGCAGCGGCTTGCTGGTTTTTTGACGATTTGACGAGTCCTGAGGAGAATGGAGCAGCATACGAATGGCCGGAGAAGCCGGGCCGGTGCGGATCGGCCTCGTGGGCATTAACGACCGCGTGCGGCGCGTGCTGATCAAGGGCTTGCTGGCTGCCCCGCACGCCCAGCTCGTCGCCGTGTGCAGCCGTAGCGCGGAGAAGGCCGCGGCGGTAGCCGCGGAGCTCCCTGGAGTGCGGCCGTTCAGCGATTACGCCGCCATGCTGCGCGAGGCCGAGATCGACGCCGTGTTCCTCTGCATGCCACCCCACGTGCGCTATCCTTATGTCATGGAAGCCATCGCCGCCGGCAAGCATATCATCGCCGAAAAGCCGCTCTCGACCGATATCGACGAGGCCCGGCGCATGGTCCGCGCCGCGCGCGCCGCTGGTATTCGCACGGCGGTGAACTTTACATATCGCTCGGTCACCGGCTTTCGGCTGGTCGAGCGATTGCTGCAGCAGGGCCAGCTCGGGCGGCTCCTCCATCTGGACTTCGCCTACTTCCAGACCAAGGACCTCCTGCCCGGCGCCTCGCCGAAATCAGCCGTGCAGGAGCTGGGGCCGCACGCTATGGAGACGATCCTGTGGTGGAGCGGTCTGGCGCAGGCTGGACCGGTCGAGGCGGTGCTGGCTCGCCACGTTGATGTGGCCCATGCAGGCCTCCCTGCTGGAGCTGAGCAGTGTGCCTGGCAGGGACTCCTGCGCTTTCGCTCCGGCGCCATGGCGGCGGTACAGCTCAGCCGCATTGCCACAGGCTACCGCAACGGCTTCCGCGCTGCGCTGTTCGGAGACCGCGGCGCGATTGCCATGGAGGTCGAGGTCGATCAGTCGCAGGTCTGGGCAGCGCGCGTTGGCGAGGGACGTCCGGAGGGCGAGCTTCGGCCGGTCCCTATTCCCGACGAGCTCGTGCTGCCGTACGACCGCTTCCCAGCGTTCCACATGGAGCGGCTGGCCGCGGCAGTGGCCGGTGTGGCACCGTTCCCTGGCTTTGAGGAGGCGCTGCGTGCCGAAGAGCTGATGGACGCGATGATCCGGTCTGACCAGGCAGGAGCCTGGGTGCCGGTCGTCGCTGTGCAGCATGCCTGAGCGGCGCTGCTGACTGCCTGATGAGAGGCTGAGCTTGTCGAACACTCTCATTCTGGTCGTCGAGGACGAGAAGAACATCGCTGAGCTGGTGCGGCTCTACCTGCGCAACGAGGGCTTCCGCGTCGAGATCGCGCGCACGGGCCGCGAGGCGCTGGAGCGCCACCGCACGCTCAAGCCTGGCTTGGTGGTGCTCGACCTGATGCTGCCCGAGCTCGACGGGCTGGAGGTGTGTCGCCGCCTGCGCCGGGAGGCGAACACGCCGGTAATCATGCTCACCGCCCGCAGCGATGACGTGGACAAGATCGTTGGGCTGGAGTTGGGCGCCGACGACTACGTGACCAAGCCCTTCAATCCTCGCGAGCTGGTGGCGCGGGTCAAGGCGGTGCTGCGGCGCGCTGCTGAGAGCCATCCGGCCCAGGAGCCCGAAGAGGTGCTCACCGTCGGCGATGTCACGCTAGACACCGCCCGCCGCGAGGTGCACGCCGGTGGGCGGCCGCTCACGTTGCGGGTCAAGGAGTTTGACCTGCTTGCTGCCTTGCTGCGCCATCCGGGCGTGGTCATGTCGCGCGAGCGGTTGCTCAGCGAGGTGTGGGGCTACGAATGGGTCGGCGATACCCGCACGGTCGACGTGCATATCGCCTGGCTACGGGATAAGCTGGCCGGGTCCACTGTGCGCATCGAGACTGTCTGGGGCGTGGGGTATAAGCTAGTCCCGCCGGGCGCGTCTTCTCCCTCTCCTGCGCAGGAGCGGCCGGCTGGTGAGGGGCGGGTGTGATGTTCCGGAGCCTGCGCGTGCGCTTGGTCATCACCTATGCGCTGATCGCGCTGCTGAGCCTGGCCATCGGTGGCGCGGCGTTCTTGGTGCTGCTGCGGGGCTACCAGCAGGAACGTGACGTGGCCCGCCTGCGCGAGCACACCCTCTTCATCGCCGCAGTGATGCAGTCCCCCCAGGCACGCGCTGCGCAGCTTGCCCCGGCTGAGCTGTTCAGCGTCGTGCGCAGCTACGCCGAGGAGCTGAGCCTGCGGCTGCTTCTGGCCGATAGCCGCTGGATGGTGGTCGAGGACACCGAGGGTTCGCTGATCGGCCGGCAACTGGATCCCCCGCAGCGCCCGCTGCGCGGCAGCATGGAGATGGGGTGGTTCCAGGAAGCCGGCCGGCCGCGCATGCTCTTCGTCGCCACGCCGGTGCTGCTCAATACGCAGCGCAGTGGCCCGCAGTGGTACGTCCTGCTGGTGGCCGCGCGGCCGCGCGGCCTGCTCGACGCCTGGATCGAGCTAGCCCCGCACCTTGGGCGGGCGGCGCTCTTCGCCCTAGCCGGCTCTGTGCTGGTTGCCCTGGCGATGGCCCGGCTCATTCTGCGGCCGATCCGCAGTCTTACCGAGGCTTCCGAAGCTATCGCCCAGGGAAACTATGCGCAGCAGATCGACCACACTGGGCCTGATGAGATCGGGCGCCTGGCCGAGGCGTTCAACCACATGGCCCGGGAGGTAGCGCGCTCGCAGCAGATGCTGCGTGACTTCCTGGCCAACGTCTCGCACGAGCTGAAAACGCCGCTGACGTCGATCCAGGGGTTCTCCCAGGCGATGCTGGACGGTGCGCTGCAGACGCGCGACGAGTTTGCCTCGGCAGCACAGATCATCAACGGCGAAGCCGCGCGCATGCGCCGGTTGGTGGACGATCTTCTCTTCCTGTCCAAGGTTGAATCGGGCCAGATCCCCATGAACCGGCGGCCCGTCGCACTCGAGCCGTTTCTGGAGGCGTGTGTGCAGCGCCTGCGCTGGCAGGCCAGCCAGCGTGATGTGCACATCGTGTGTCAGGTTGATCCCGCCCCCATACTCCCGCCGGTCGAGGCCGATCCCGACCGCCTGGAGCAGGCGTGCGTGAACCTGCTGGAGAACGCCGTGCGCCATGCCACGCCGGGCAGCACGATCACCGTGCGCGCCCGGCTCGCTGCTGCGCCCGACGCCGCGGGTGCTCGCGAGCAGGTACGCCGCCAGGTCGCTCGACCCGCCGTCGCGATCAGCGTGCACAACTACGGAGATGTCATCCCACCGGACGACCTGCCGCGTATCTTTGAGCGCTTCTATCAGGTCGATAAGTCCCGTACCCGCCGCTCCGATGGCAGTGGCCTGGGCTTGGCCATCGTGAAAGAGATCGTGCAGGCCCATGGCGGTGTGGTCCATGCGGCTAGCGATCCCGTCCACGGCACGGAGCTCACCATCGTCTTGCCCGCCGGCACGGCGCTTTCCCCTGAGCCGGTCCCCGCTGGCCGATAGGTGGGCGGCGCTGGCTGGCCGCGCGTTTACACCTGTTTAACATCTCTTCATCCTGTGCTTAACATCACCCGGCTATACTGAACTCAGAGCGTGCTGCATGGCGTACGCAACGTCTCGCGTACATGCGCGGGGGTATGGGCTGGTGGGTGGAGGCCATGCTGTGGCCGGCTTCTTCCGAGCACTGGCGCCGGGGAGGCCGGCCACACCGCACGCCCATGAGGGGTCACAGTGAGGTGACGTCACGATGCGTTCATTTATTGTTAACCTCGCTAGCGCCGCAGTGGGTGTCGTGCTCGGCGCAGCACTCGTGCTGGGGATTGTGGTGCCCCAGGTGGGTGGCACGCGCCCTCTGGAGCCGCTGGTCTCAGCTCAGGGGGCTAGCGCACAGGCGGCGCAGCTTCTGGCCATCAGCGACCTGGAGAGCCAGCTTGCCGCTATCTACGAGCAGGTGGGCCCAGCTGTAGTCCATGTGACCAACGCGGCCGCTCGGCGCGTCGCGGGGAACGTTGTGCCGCGGGGCACCGGCTCCGGCTTCATTATCGACACCGATGGCCATATCCTTACGAACTACCATGTCGTCCGCGGCGCGGACCGGATCCTGGTCCTCCTGGCCGACAATAGCGAGTACACCGCGCGGCTTCTCGGCAGCGATCCGTTCAATGACATCGCTCTGCTGAAGATCGACGCACCCAGGGACAAGCTCACAGTGGCTCCGCTCGGGGACTCCGATAGCGTGCGCGAAGGCCACCTCGCTATTGCGATCGGCAACCCGTTTGGCCTCGATCGCACGATGACGCTGGGCATCGTCAGTGCCCGCCGGTCTCGCGCTGAAGGCCCCAGTAGCTTTCCGATCGTGGGCATGATCCAGACCGATGCCGCGATCAACCCTGGCAACTCGGGCGGGCCGCTGCTGAACTCGCGCGGCGAGGTGATCGGGATCAATACGGCGATCGAAGGCCCGGGGCAGGGTAACGTCGGCATCGGTTTCGCGGTGCCGATCAATACCGTCAAGCGCGAGCTGGACGACCTCAAGGCGGGCCGACAGGTCCGGCATGCCTGGCTCGGCATCGGCGGCCGCGCCGTGACTGAAAGTCTGGCTAGCCAGTTCAACCTGCCGGTCAGGCAAGGTGTGTTGGTCATCGATGTCTCCTCAGGTGGGCCGGCTGCCCAGGCCGGGCTGCGCGGCAGCACGCTCGGCAGCGACGGTACGATCCAGTCGCCGGGGGACATTATCACAGCTATCGATGGTCGGCAGGTGACGAGCGTCGAGGATATCGCTGCTTATCTCGCCACCAGGCGTCCTGGCGACAAGGTCAGGTTGGACATCGTGCGCGAGGGCCGCACCATGTCAGTCGAGGTCACGCTGGGCGAGCGGCCGTCTCAAGTGGCCCGGCAGCAGGAGAGCACTCCACAGCCACGCCGGCCAGAGCTGCCCTTCCGGCTGCCGTTCCCCTTCGGGGGGTAGTGAGGTCCGCGCCTCTCAAGGGTTCCTGCAGGCCAGGCGCGCCTGTCTTGCCTGTGTGCGGCCCCGGATTTCTCTCCGGCAGGGTCGAACCTGGGGCCTGGCGAGGCGTTCCGAGCGGCGTGCAACCGCGCTGGCGATAGTGCGTCCAGGGAGCAGAGACACGCGCGCTGTGTCGCGCGCCTCAGCAGCGTCCTGCCTTCGCACCCGCGGCTCTACGTTGTGCACAGACGGTGGAGAATGCAAAGAGCTCCCAGGTGGTACAATCCGTGCAGCGGCGGAACGGCGGGGACCCGTGAGGAGATCGATGCGCATTTATACGCGGACGGGCGATTACGGAGAAACCAGCCTCCGCCGCGGACAGCGTGTGCCCAAGGATAGCCTGCGCCTTGAAGCGCTCGGTACGGTTGACGAATTAAACGCCGCGATCGGCTTTGCCGCTGCGCTGCTGCGCGAGTGGCAGCCGCCTGCGCAGGGTGAGGAGAGCAGCGCCCCGCGCCCGCATAAGAGCGAATTGCTGGCCTTGCTCTGCCGCGTGCAGTCCGATCTGCTGGTCGCCGGGGCAGACCTCGGCGCGCCAGAGCCGAACCATGACCGCCCCCCGGTGCCGCGAGTCAGCGCTGCCGACGTCGAGGAGCTCGAACGGCAGATCGATCACTACGCCGCGATGCTCCCGCCGTTGCGGCATTTCATCCTGCGCACCGGCACACCCGCCGCGGCGGCGTTGCACGTCGCCTGCACGGTCTGCCGCCGCGCTGAGCGGCGCGTGGTCGCGCTCAACCGGGAGGAGCCGGTGAACCCGCAGCTCCTGCGCTATCTCAACCGGCTGTCAGACCTGCTCTTCACGCTCGCTCGTGCAGCGAACCTGCTCCAGGGAGGGCCGGAGATTCCATGGTCTCCTCGCTGATGCCGCGCTCGCGTGCGCCATCGCGGTCCCCGGTCGCCGAGCCAGGCTTTCGTCCTCGGGTGCGGCTCCTGGTAGAGGACTCCGCTCGCCGGCCCAGCGCCCTGACGGTGGCCGCTGCCTGGACCTGCTACGCCGCCCGGCCCGCCGAGGTCGGCAACGCTGCAGCGCTATTCGGGTCGTACCAGGCAGAGCAGGAGGGCGCTGCGCTGGAGCCGGAGTTCCTGGCGCGGCGCGAGCGGGCGGCGCAGCTTTATCGCAGCCTCTTTCAGGCCGGCCACCACACCACGTTCCAGCATGCCACCTTTGTGTTTGTGCTAGACGGGGTCTCGCGGCTGGCCCTGTGGTCATTTTTCCACGCCCATCCCTTCTACAACTCCGAGCAGGTGAGCCAGCGCTACCGCGAGGTCTCCGGCCGCACTATGGTGACGCCGCCGCTCGAAGGAGAGGCGCTGGAGGTCTATCGGCGCGCGGTCGATCGCGCGCTGGCCGGTTACCGCCGCCTGGTCGAGCTTCTCGCTCCTGCCTTGGCGCAGCGCTACGCGCTGGTCTTTCCGGCGCGCGCGCGCTCGCTTGATGCTGCACTGCAACGTAAGGTCCAGGCCGACGTGCAGAAGCGCGCTCAGGAGGTCGCCCGCTATGTTCTGCCGCTGGCGACGCCGGCTCACCTCTATCACACTATCAACGCGCTGACCCTGCTGCGCTACTACGCCTTGGCCGGCCAGCCAGATGCGCCGGAGGAGGTGCGCGCTGTGGTGCAGGCGATGGTGCAGGCGGTGCTGGAGCAGGACCCCAGCTTCCTGGGCGCGCCGGGCCGACTGCTGGACCTGGAGCCGTTGGCAGAAGAGGCAACCCTGGAGCGCCTGGCGCTGGCCGAGCTCCGCCAGGCTATTGACCGCGCGCCGTCGAACGAGGCGTTCTTTGCTGAGTTCGACGCTGAGCTCCAGGGCCGCAGCTCGGTGCTGGTGGATTGCACACGCAACGGTGATCATGTACTGGCCGAGGCGGTACGCTGTGTGCTCGGCAAGACAGCTGCGGAGCTGCCGGACGAGCAGGCGGTGGCGCAGGTGCTCGACCCGCGTCACAACCCGTATCTGGGCCACCCCCTCTACCTGGCCATGCAGTCTAAGCTGATGCAGGCGCTGTACCACGTGCAGTTCACCTTCAAGAAGCGCATCTCCGGAGCTGAGGATGCGCAGAACCAGCGCCATCGCGGCACACCGGGGTCGCGACCTGTGTTGCTGGCCCACCTGCGGCAGCAGCCGGATGTCATCGTGCCGGCTGCGGTGCGAGAGGTCCCGGCCGCGCTCGACGAATACTGGGCCACGATCACAGCGCTCTGGGAGGCGAAGAACCGCCTGCTGGACATGGGAGTGAAGCCCGAGTATGTCTTGTATCTCCTGCCGAACGCCCATCACGTGCGGCTGTACGAGTCTGGACCGCTCTTGTTCTATCTCTGGAAGTGGATCAAGCGACTGTGCTACAACGCGCAGCGAGAGATCTTCGAGAGCGCCTGCGAGGAGGTGGCCCAGGTCGCTGCCGCCCTGCCGCTGATCGGGCGGTATATCGCCCGGCCGCCCTGTGTCCTGCGCGCCGAAGCCGCCACGCGCCCATACTGCCCCGAAGGCGAGCGCTACTGCGGCGTGCCGGTCTGGCGCGACTACCAGTTCGAGACCCTGGCCCCGCGGCGCGTGTTGTAAGCCTTGTCGGTGTGTTCGTGGCGCCAGCAGACCGGCTCAGGTGAGTTGCCTTTCCGTCCACGCTCGAGTACAGGAGCTGTACACCGCTAGTTGCCCCCGCGGTCTGCCTCTGTTACCATGCGCGCGCAGTCCATGCCTGATGTGGCCCGGAGCGGCTCGAACTCGGATCGGAAAGGAGGTGCGTGCTATGGGACGTTCCGCTGAGCGGGCTCCCTCTGCCAGGGCAGAAGCAAACACGGCGAATGCGGGCAGCGTTGCTCCCATGGGCAAGGCCCCTGCGGGCTCATCCCGGCGCCGGCTGTTGCGGCTCCTCGTCCATGCGGGCGCAGGCACCGTGTTGCTGGAGGGGTGCCGTGCTCAGCCCCCCGGCGCACCACGTGAGCAGCCCGCGGTGCAACCCGTGACGATCACCTATCTGCGCTACTACACCCAGCAGGATCGCATCGAGGCTGAGCAGGCGGTCTTTCAGCGCCTGGTGCAGCAGTACCCCGGCCTGAAAGTCGATGAGCTCACCGTCGCCGGTACCGGTGAGATGATCCAGCACATGACCGCTGCCTATGCTGGCGGCAACGCACCCGATACCTGGACGACCGCGCCGACAATCTATCATGAATACGTCCAGGCAGGGAAGCTGCTCCAGCTCAACGACCTAATCAAGAAAGACCTCGACCAGAAGAAATACTTCTGGGAGACGATGACGGAATGGGAGAGCCCGGCGGCATCCGGCAGGTACTTTGGCTTGACGCGAGACTTCGTCGTCACGATCCTGTACTACAACAAGGGCATGTTCGAGGCCGCGGGTGTGCCGTACCCGGATGCGAGCTGGAGCTACGAGACCGTTGCCCAGCACGGGCTGCGGTTCGCCCGGAACCAGGACTCGCCCGAGGCGAGCGAGTGGGCCTTCATCGCTGATGACAGCCATGGGAACTGGGACCCTGCAGTGCGCGCTAACGGTGGCCAGGTGTTGAACAGGCAGCGCACCCGCGCGGCGATGGAGAACTCGCAGCCCGCTCTGGAAACGACCGAGCAGTGGATCGCCTGGAACCAGCAGTTGCGCATCTCGCCACCGTCTGGCCATGCCTTCTACCAGAGCTATCAGGGCCTGTCCTTGCGAAACCCCTTCTTTACCGGCCGTGTGGCTATGTATCAGGCGCTCACCGGGCTCATCCCGCAGCTCCATGCCGCGCAGAACCCGCTGCTTCGATGGGATGTCACTGTTGTGCCGAGAGGGAAGGTGCGGCGCGAAGCGTACGGCGGGCCGGATGGCCAGGTCATCAGCAAGGAATCTAAGCATCCTGACATGTCCTGGAAGATCATGCTGGCCTTCCTGGAGCCAGAGTCGCTGCCGTTCCATCTCGCCTGGGGTGGCATTCCCTTCAGCCGAGCGATCGCCGAGCTCCCGGCCTGGCGCGACCGTGAGCCAAGGGGCCACACGAGAGTGCTGCTGGAGTCGGCGCAGTTCTTTTCGGCCGAGTTCAACATCAACTATAGCCGCTGGCAGGGGGCCAAGAGCGCTGTGCTCAATGAGGCGTTGCGGGGCGCGCTCGGAGCGCGCGAGGCGCTGCGACGGATGGCTGAGGAGATCAACAAAGTCCTGGTGGAGGCATACCCCACGTCATGAGTGGCGCGCTGGAGATCGGGCTGGCGAAGGTTGACATCACTCCGCCGCCCGGCATTCCCTATCTCAGCTACTACCCGCGCCAGACCCCCTTCGAGGGAGTGCATGACCCGCTCTATGCCCGGGCGCTGGTGGCTGAGAATGGGCAGGAGCGGCTGGCTATCGTTGCTGCCGATGCCCTGGGGTACAGCCGCTCGATCCTGGGACGCGGGCGTGATTTCGTGGAGGAGGTGCGGCAAGAGATCGAGCGGCGCACCAGCATCCCGCGCCGTCACGTGCTGCTGGCAGCGACCCATGCCCACTCGACGCCGCAGACGACGGATATCGCTGACCTGGCCGGACAGTTTCCGAGCGCGACGCTCTGGCTGGAGCGGCTGAGCAAGCAGCTCGCGCTGGTTGCCGAGCTGGCCTGGCTGGGGCGCCGGCGAGCGCGGCTGCATGGTATGGTGGGACAGGCGCCCGGCATTGCCTGGTGCCGGCGCATCGTGACCCGCGACGGCCGCCTCACCCGGCTGCCTGACCGGCCCCCCGACGATCAGGTCCTGAAAGAGCCGCGCGACGACCGCGTGCCAGTGCTGCTCGTCGCTGGCGACGGCTGGTGCGGTGCAATGATCAACTTCTGCTGCCACCCCACGACGGTTCAGGTGCAGCCGCTCGTCTCAGCCGACTACCCAGGCGTCGCCTGCGCTGTAGTCGAGCGCGCGCTCGGCGCCGAGGCGTGCCTTTTTCTGCAAGGCGCCTGCGGCAACGTGAACCCGGTGCGCCACACCACTGGCTTCGATGATGTCGAGGTGTACGGCCGGTCGCTGGGTGGGGAGGCGCTACGATGCCTCAGCCTGCTCACGGCGCGTGATGCGCCGGCCATGTCCACGACGCTGGCCGTGGCCAGCGACACGCTGGCGCTGCCCCGCCGGGACGATCTCCCGCCACGGGAGCCGCTGGAACGCGCCTGCGCAGAGGCTGAGGCGGCCATTGTTGCGGCTACCACCGATGACGAGCGCCGCCAGGCTATCGCAGCATACCGGCGCGCGGCCGAACCGTTGCGATTGCTCGATCTCGGTACCGGTCCTGTACCGTGCGAGGTGCAGGTGCTGCGCCTCGGCGATGCGCTGATCATCGCCGTGGAGGGTGAGCTGTTCGTGGAGTACGGGTTGCGCATCCGTGAGTGCTCGCCTGCACCAGTGACGTTCATCAGCGCCTACAGCAACGGCTACCAGGGCTACATTGTTACACCGGAGACCTTTGACGAAGGTGGCTACGAAGCTTCGCTCGGACCGTGGACACGCATTGGCCGCACCGGCGGTGAGCTCGTGGCCCAGCGTGCCCTGGAGCTGATTGCGCAGGTATGGTGAGGAGAGAGGTCCAATATGGGTGAGAAGCTTGCCATCCACGGCGGCACGCCGGTGCGCTCTGTGCCGCTGCCGGTGCCGCCGCGCGCTCTTGGTCCAAATGCACTGGAGTACGTGCGGCAGGTGCTCGAATCGGGGCGGCTGAACCGCACTGCCGGTGGGGTCTGGGTGAGGCGCCTCGAGGAGGAGTTCGCCCGCTTCTACGGCGTTCGACACTGCACTGCATCGACCTCCGGCACCGCCGCCATCCATCTGGCGGTCGGCGCGCTGAACCCCGACCCGGGCGATGAGATCATCACCGCTCCAATCACAGACATGGGCACGGTGATCCCGATCCTAGCACAGAATGCCATTCCGGTGTTCGCCGACGTGCAGCGCGAGACATTTAACATCGACCCTGACGATGTCGAACGGCGGATCACGCCACGCACGCGGGCGATCCTCCCGGTGCACCTGGGCGGGAACCCGTGTGATATGGGCCGTATCCTCGACATCGCCCGGCGGCATGGCCTGATGGTGATCGAGGACTGCTCCCAGGCGTACTGTGCCTCCTATCAGGGGCGCTGGGTAGGCACGCTCGGCGATATCGGCTGCTTCTCTATGCAGCAGAGCAAGCACTTCACCGTCGGGGATGGTGGTTTGACGATCACCAACGACGACGAGCTCGGACGTAAGATCGCGCTGTTCGCCGACAAAGGCTGGCCGCGCTATTCTGCCGAGGGGGCGCGGGAGTATCTCAGCTTCGGCTTCAACTATCGCATGACCGAGCTGCAAGGCGCCGTCGCCGTGGCCGAGCTGCCGCTGCTGCCTTCGGTGGTCGAGCGGCGCGTCCGCAATGGCAACCGGCTGACCGAGCTGCTGCGTGGCCTGCCGGGCATTTACCCCCAGAAGGTGGCGCCAGGGAACCAGTCCACCTACTGGTTCTACGCCCTGCGCGCGGTGCCGGAAGAGACGGGCGTACATCCGGAAGTGATCGCGAAGGCACTACGCGCCGAAGGCATCGCCTGCTCGTATCGCTATATCGGCAAGCCGATCTTTCTGTACGAGGCCCTGCGCCGCAAGCGGATCTATGGCAACAGCAGCTTCCCGTTCGACCTCCAGGATCCTGCGCAGGCGGTGCGCTATGAAGAGGGCGAATGCCCCAATTGCGAGCGTGCCCTGAGCGAAATGCTTACCGTGCCGCTGCATGAGGCGTTCACCGACCAGGACGTGCAGGACATCGCCACAGCATTCTGGAAAGTGCTCAAGCACCGGGATGAACTACGTACTACGTAAAGCATACTACGTACTGCGTAATCCCCTTCCCGCCCGCTTTGGATGATGCCTCGTGGATATGATCGTTCGTTTCCTTTAGCTAGTTGGGCCGGGCATTACGTATTACGCAGTACACATTACTTACGCATTACGTAGTGCGTATTTACGTTTACGCCTTCCTCCATCGCTGCTCCATTGATTGAATGAACGCGCTGCAGAACCGTGCCACCATGCATTCGTCTGATCGACAGGTCCGGACGTGCCGAGCGCTGGTCCGAGTGTTTCTGGCCGCGTTGTTCGTGGCCGGGGCGGTGCACTGGGTGCTCTTCTTTGACTTCGGCCGGCTGACGTTCAACCCACATGACTGGCCGAAAGAGTCAATGTACCTCTCTATTTGGCGCGAGGCGCTGACCACCGGCCGTATCCCCTGGCATATTTCCCGGCCCATCCAGGATACGGACCGCTTCCTGGCCAATCCTGAGACGATCCTCTCGCCGCAGCTCGTGCTGTTGCTGTTCCTGGGCCAGGGACAGTTCGTTGTGGCGAACACTCTGCTGTTCTATAGCGTTGGCTTTGCCGGATGCCTGCTACTCCGACGTCGTTACAGGCTCTCGCTGCTGCCGTTCACGGTCCTCTATCTGCTGTACAATTTCAATGGCCACGTCACCGCGCACTTCGCTGTCGGGCATATCCAGTGGACCGGCTATTTCCTGCTTCCTTTCTTTGCACTGTATCTGCTAGAGCTCCTGGAACGGCCGGTCAAGCCTCAGTCGATTGATCCGGCTCTGACGGAGACCGTTTTTCCGCAGGTTGCCAGAAGGTCGGGCACTCGGCCAACGCCCGCGTGGGCCGGGCTGCCGGGTGTGCTAGCGTGGAGCCGGGACGGCATCGGCGAGGCTCTCCCTGCCCCGTCATTGAAGCTGGCGCTGGTCCTGGCAACCATGTTGTTCCAGGGAGCCTTTCACTTCTACGCCTGGGCAGCGCTCTTCCTCGCGCTCGTGTGCCTGTTTCACCGCGCCTACGGGCGGCCACTGCTCACCGCCATCGCGGCAAGCGCCGCGGCCGGCGGCGTGCGTATCCTGCCGGCAGTGACGACATTCTGGAGCCGCGATGAAGAGTTTATCTCTGGATACCCGACCCTAGGCCAGTTATTTGCGGGGTTGGTGCGCCTGCGCCAGAGCACCTACCCATGGACCGGGTACGTGTTTGGGACGCTGGGCTGGTGGGAGTACGATCTCTATGTTGGCCTGGCTGGCTTGGCTGTACTGCTGTACTTCGGCATCTATCTGGCGGCGCGGCGCCGGCAGGAGCTACCGATCGAGGCTGCCTGGAGCCGCCTGGAGCTGCCAGTGCTCTGCCAGACCTTGCTGTCGTTCAGCTTCATCTACGCGCCGGTCGCTGCGCTGCCGCTGCCTCTGGTAGACGCCGAGCGTGTCGCCACCCGCTTCATCGTGCTCCCGTTCTTCCTACTCATCCTGGTGTCAGCGCTCCGGATGCAGCAATGGCTGGAGCGTGTCCGACCGGCCTCGCGCCTCTGGGTGGCCGGCGCCGCCACCCTGCTGGTACTCGCATCGGACCTGGCCACGCACTCGTCGGTGTGGGCGCTCTCGAGGATCGAAGAGACCTACAAGGGGCGCACCTTCGACAAGACGATAGCCATCGCCAGCCGGCCGGACCTCCCGTACACGCTGGCAGTGGGAGCAGGGCTGCTTATGTCTATAGCCTCCCTCGCAGTTGTCAGCGGCCTGCTGCTCCGGCCAGCGCGCTTCACGCGGCACCGTCGCCAGAGTGCACCAGATGCCTGAGCTCGGCGGCAGCGCCTCCTCCTGCTAGGCAGGCTCACGCCGGCTCCTCTGGGCGTGCGATGGCGTCGATCAGGTGCGCGCCGGTCACATCGAGCAGGTCCTTGACGGCGATGCCCAGGTTCAGACCGCGACGGCCGCCGTTGATTAGGATGCGCTCATAAGCCAGTGCAGCGCGATCTAGGTAGACGTCGAATGGCTTGCCAACGAGAGCCAGCGCGGCGATGCCGCCCACCTGGAGGCCAGTCAGACGCTCGGCCTCCTGCCGCGGCGCCATACGCACGCTGCGCTCGCCCAGAGCGCGGGCCAGCCGGCGCGGGTCAACCTCGGCGTTGCCAGGTACCATCACCAGGAGCGGGCGGCCGCGCTCGCGCAGCAGGACCAGCGTCTTGAAGACCTGCTCGGGCGGCAGGCCAACTACTGCGGCCACCTCGACTGCCGAGTGAATGGTCGGATCGTAAGTGTACACCTCATACGGCACCTTGCGTGCGTCGAGCAGCCGCATGGCGTTCGTCTTCTCGATGCGGCCGGCCATGAGTGTCCTGGTCCTCCAGTGGCTTTCACCCGCGAGGGTGGTGCGTCCGGCGCCTGGATGCTTCGGTGAGCGAAAGGTAGACCTGCGCGGTCTCTCGCGCCATGCGATCGAGGGTGAAGCGCTCCTCCAGGCGGAGGCGCCCACGGCGGCCCATCTCCCGGCCGAGCTCCCGGTCACGCGCTAGCCGTAGGATCGCACCGGCCAGCGCCACCGGATCAGCCGGTGGCACCAGCAGGCCGGTTTCGCCATCCACAACCACTTCAGGGATGGCGCTCACCCGCGTGGCCACGACGGGCTTCTGGAGCGCCATCGCCTCCAGGAGCACGAGGCCGAAACCCTCCCAGAGCGAGGGGAGCACGAGCAGGTCCAGCGCGGCCATGATGTTGGCCACGTCGCTGCGCCAGCCAGCAAAGATCACGTGCGCGCCCAGCCCCAGCCGCTGCGCCTGGGCTTCGAGCTGCTCTCGTAGCGGTCCCTGCCCGGCGACCAGCAGCCGTAGCGCCGGCTCTTCCCGTACCGCCAGCGCCAGCGCCTCGAGCAGGTAGCGATGCCCCTTCTGCGGCGCCAGCCGGGCCACGACGCCGAGGAGATAGTGCTCCGGCGCCACGCCGAACTCGGCACGCAGCGCCCGCGCGACGTCTACGCCGGTGCGCAGCGTACGTAGGAAACGCGCCGGATCAAGCCCGTAGTAAATACGCTGCACTTTCCCAGGATCGTCCACACCGATCTCGATGGTGTAGCGGCCGACATGGTCGGAGATGGCGATGATGCGGTCCTCGCACAAGGAGATCAGGCGGTGCAGCAGGCGCCACAGTGGGTGCCGCAAGAAGTCCTCGTCGTTGTGCCGTGTGGAGACCACCGCCGGCACGCCGGCGAGGCGCGCCGCCAGCCCTCCGTACAGATCAGCGCGGAAGAGATGTGTATGCACGATGTCGGGGCGCATCTGCCGGATTACCCTGACCAGGCGGAGCAGGCCCGCCGGGGTGTAGCGTCGTCCTACGTCCACACGCTGGACTGCCACCCCCAGGCGCTCCAGCTCCGAAGCCAGGCCGCCGCGTCCCTTCAGGTAGATCACCGCAGGATCGAAGCGCGTGCGGTCGGTCGCCGTAATGAGAGAGAGCAGGTGATTCTCCGCCCCACCGGGGTCGAACGTGGTGATGATGTGCAGTAGCCGGAGAGGTGCAGCGCCGGTTGCCTGCGCCTCCGTGCCCGCGCGCGCCAGCGCTGGCGCTCTGCCGGAGGAGCGCCCGGCGCTATGGAGAGCCAGATCGTCGTGGGTGCTCACAGCAGTCGTGCCATCTGCGCTTTGAACGGGATATCGAGCTGAGATAGCAGCTCGCGATCCGTATCCTCCAGGCCGCCTAGTGCCTTCCAGCACGCGGCGAACAGCACCATGCCCAGGACGGCCAGGGCAGCAAGCACAGGATAGCCGCGCGGCAGGGCCGCGGCAAGTACAGCGAGCACGCTGCCACTGACTGCAGCGGCGCTCAGGAGGCGCAGGCTGAACCGGGCGGGCACGATGAAGCCGAAGCGCCGGTGCGCCAGCCATAGGAACAGCAGCACCGAGGCAAACCGCGCCGAGCCGTACAGCAGCGTCGCACCGAGCAGGCCGAAGCGCGGGATCACCAGGTAGAGCAGAGGGATCGAGCTGAAGAGCACCAGCCGCGCCAACACCACATCTCTGTAGCGCTCGGCAGCCAGGAATGCGGAGACCAGCCCCGACGACAGCACGTACTCAGCCAGCAGCAGCACGGCAAGCACCTGGACTAGTCCAGCGGCTGGGGCGAATTGGGGCCCGTACAGGAGGGGCAGCGCCTGCCCGGCTAGGCCGAAGAGGAGCGTGGCCGCCGGTACGGCAAAGAGAGCGATGGCTTTCGAGGAGAGGGTGAACGAGCGCTGTGGCAGCGTTCGATCGCCGCTGGCGAACGCCGTTGTCAGCAGCGGCATGACAATGCCGGTGAACGGGCTTAAGGCGAAGTTCATCACCCGCACCAGGAAGCTCGTTGCTAACGAGAAGAGCGCCACCTCGCGATCGCCCAGGTAGAGCGCCAGCACGACCAGGACGAACGCCGGGCTGCTAAAGTAGCTGCTCAGTTTGTCTAGGTAGGCGAACAGCGAGAAGGCCACGAACCGCTGCGGCACAAGCGCCGGTCCAGCTGGCGCCGGGGGCTGGACGCCCTCCGATCCAGCGCCAGGAGGCGAGGCAGGCCCGCGCAGGGTGCGGCGGCTGGCCCACACCAGCATACCGAGCCGCACACTGCGCGCAGCCGCCATGGCAGCGACGATTCCGGCCAATCCGCCCCCGGCCAGCGCAGCGACGATGACCAGGAGCGGTTCCAGCGTCGAGACGGCAAATTTGGTCGTGTTCGTCCACTTCTGCTCAAAGAGCGTTGATAAGAAGTAATGCAAGACCGGCGCCGTGGCCTCTAGTAGCGTGACCGCGGCGATGCCAGCATACACCGGCCAGGGCTGGTCGGCGAGTTGGAAGATGCTGAACACCCAGCGCGGCGCCAGTACCATCGGCAGGGCGATGAGCAGGTAGAGGGCAGCCTTCAGGCCCAGCACGGCGGCGAGAAACGAGCGTAACGTCGCCGCGCCACCCCGTCGCTCGAGCTCTGGCACAAACTTCGGGATCGTGTAGGACAGGCCAAGGTCACCGTACGTCGTGAAGGAGGTGATTGCCGCCAGCACGAGAGCGTAGTCAGCGTAGCGCTCCTGCCCCAGGCTGCGCACGACGACGATGGAGCTGGCCAGCGCCACAAGGCCGGTCAGCGGCACCAGTGCTGCGTTCCACAGTACAGCGCGGCTCACGCGGCGGGCGAGCGACCAGCGATGGGCGATGAGTGAGGAATGCTGGATCACGCTGCTCTGTTAGGCTGTCCTGAGTGTACTAAATCTGAGCGTACTAAACAGAGCGCTGAACACTCTTCCGTGCACCGGTGTAACACCGGTGTTGTCGCGGCGACAAGCCAGCGCGGTGGGTCATGGAACATGGAAAGCAAGCAAGCCGTTGCCATATGGATAATCCAGGCTGGTCAGCCTCGCCCCTGGCTACCGCCCAGAGGGGAGAGTGGCTCTCTCTGGTCGCCGGCTGGGCGATCAGACAGGGAGTCCGCGAGCGATGCCGCCCGCGCTTCTTCGATGCCGCAGATGCGCTCGAGGAAGAGCTCCCGCACAACCGTGTGGGCGAAGCGCTGAACGTGCTGCCGCCCCTCTGTGGCCAGGGTCGCGCGCTCCTGAGGATCGTTGAGCAGTTCGACCAGGCGCGTGGCGAAGGCATCGCAGTCACGGGCAGGCACGACGCAGCGTTGCTGCTGCGGGCTCAGGATGTCACGCACGCCGCCGACGTCCACAGCCACGAAGGGCACACCAGCCGCCATCGCTTCGAGCAGCACGCGCGGGAACCCTTCCTCCAGCGACGGCATCATGAAGACGTCGGCCATGGCGTAGTACGGCACGATGGCGCGGTTGGGTATGCGGCCCAGCAGGCGGATCGAGCCAGCTGCCGAGCTGGCAGCGACCTGGTGCTCCAGGCGTGCCCGATATGGCCCATCGCCAATGACGACGAACATGACATCCGGCCGGCGCGCTAGCACGCGTTCGGCGATCGGTACGATAAGGTGCGCGCCCTTCCGTTCAGCCAGCCGGTGCACGAACAGCACTACCGGCACGCCAGCCGGCAGGCCCAGCGCATCGCGCAGTGACTGAACCTCAGCTACAGGGGGCGAGCCAAACCGGTCCAGTTCGATCTCATTCGGGAGGACGATAGTGTTCGCTGCCGGCACACCGTAGTGCCGTTCATAGTAGGCCGCCATGCTCGGTGTGCCGGTGACCAGGTGCTGCACGGACCGCAGCGTGAGCCGGAGCGGCCACTCCGCCGCCAGCTTATGGCGCAGGTCGTCCCAGCGTAGCGACCAGGGCCGCTCGAACTCTTTGGCGCAGATGCAGTTCCAGTAATACACCCGCCCGCCCAGCAGCTTGCTCACCAGCACCGCTGCCAGAGCCCCTACATAGGAGTAATGAACATAAAACGTGCGACAACCACGCAGGCGCAGCCCGACCAGGCGAAGGACCAGCTCGAGGGCGCGCAGCAGGGCCGGCCGGCGCAGCCAGGCCTCCTGCACGCTCGCCGCGCCTGGAAACTCCGGGCGGCCGCGAGCGTGCTCCACGACCACGTGCAGCGGCACCTGTTCCGCCAGAGCGGTGAGGAAGCGGTAGACGTGGTGGTAGTGCTCCTCGCTCTGCGGATCATACACCGGCACGATGTACGTAAGCGGCCGGCGGCTCTCAGCTACGGTGTCGCTCACGCTGCTTTCCCTCGGGTATGCGGGGTACGACGGGCATGAATGTCACGAATGTAATAAACAAAGTGGGAAGTCCCTGTCAGTCGCCCTGCCACTACCGTGTGCACTGCCCGATCGGGACAAGCCTGCTACGGCCTTTGTCTCTGCCACATGATACATGCCGCCTGCCAGCTGGAACAAACGCCCGGCGGGCTGGTATGGTGTGCTGCCTGCCTCTGCGCCAGCTGGACTGTGCATCTCCCTGATTGCGCCAGGCCAGTAGTCCTGCTGTCGAAGCCGGATTTTGGTTCTGAACGACGATGCAGTACGCTGCCAGCGGCACCGTCCACACCCGCGAGAGTTTAACAGTACAGGTATTACCAGGTATTGTTGAGGTATCACGCAAGTACAGGGTCCGCGCGAGGGAGACGGGTGGCAGGCTGGCCTATCTACCCGCGGCCGCAGTGGCTGAAGCCGGGCGTGCGTGCCTTCACCCTGACCCGCCAGGCTACCATCACTGCCACGAGCGTGAATGCTATGCCTGCCGCCGAGCTCCTCCAGCGCGAGCTCTACCGCCGCTTTGGTGTGCGTCCGAGGCTCCGGCGCGGGCCGGACGCTCCGGTGGGCGGTATCTCCATCTCGGTTGCCTCCTCGCGCAACAGCGCACAGGTCCAGGGCAGCCTCGCCTCGCTGGGTCCCGAGGCATACACCCTGAGCGTGACGCCGGAGCGCGCCGTCCTCACCTGTGGCGGCCCGGCTGGCGCGCTCTATGGTGCGGCCTCGCTGGTGCAACTCTTTGCCCAGGAGCCGTTTCCGGGGGCGCTGCCCGCTGCCCCGGCGCTCGAAGTGCGTGACTGGCCAGCGCATTCACTGCGCGGCCTGCATCTCCAGCTCCCGGCGCGACATCAGCTCCCGTTCTTCAGACGCCTGCTCGAGCAGGCAGCCATGCTGAAGCTCAACACGCTGTTTTTGCGCATCGACGGCGGCCTACGCTATGCCCGGCATCCGGAGCTGAATGCTGCCCATGCCCGCGTCTCGCAGGCTGCGCTCCTGCACGAGGGCGGCCCGGAGGGCTTTGCTGCCGGGCCGGGCTATTCCAGGAGTATCCCGCTGCTCGTCGCTGGGGGCGCGGCGCTGGAGCCAGCGGAACTGCGCGATCTGGTGGGATACGCCCGTACGTTGCATCTGACCGTTGTGCCTGAGGTGGCCGCACTGGGCGAGTGCTACTACCTCTGTGTGGCGCATCCTGAACTGGCGGAGCACCAGGAGGATCCGTGGCCTGACTGCACCTGTCCGGCCGAACCGCGCGCCATCGAGCTCGTCTGTGACGTGCTGGACGAGGTCCTTGCGGCAACCAACGCCCGCATGGTCCATATCGGGCACGCCGGCTGGCGGCCCTGGCCCGCCTGTCCGCGCTGCCGGGGCGTGGACCAGGCGATGCTGCTGGCTGAGCACGTGCGCCGTCTGCACGAGTTCCTGGCCGCGCGCGGGGTCGAGACAGCCATATGGGGTGACCCCTGGCAGCAGGTCATCGTCAACGGACGTGTGCATGGCTGGCCCGGTCCCGCCGATGCGCTTCATCGTGCTCTGGAGCGGTTGCCCGGCGACATCCTCATCGTGGACCGATGCTGGCAGCTCGATCGCCACTCGGTCGAGCATTTTAGCCGGTACGGCCTGCGGGTCGTGTTCGGCGACTTGCACCCGGCTAGGTTCACCGACTTCTCACTGCGGGCGCAGCACCCGGCGGTGCGCGGTGGCGTGGCGGCGGCCCTGGCGGCGTGTACTGAGGAAACGCTGGCCCGTAGCGGCGCCATCACCGGATTGCTGCTGGCAGCCGGCATGCTATGGTGGCGCCACTATTCCGAGGCTGAACGGCACGCTGCCGTGCATACTGTCGCAGGGCTGATTCCCCGCCTGCGCGAGCGCCTGAGCGGGCGCAGCACACCGGCGCAGGCGCCGCGGCCGCACGTCTTCATGCCGTTCGCCCTGGGCTCCGCGGCGAACGCCCCGGCTCCCGACCTGATGGCTCCGAACGAGGCGGTACAGGCGCTTGCTGCCGCCCGCCGAACGGCTGCTGTGCCCTTCGACGCTCCGTGGCGGCCTGGCGAGGGAAGCCGGCCCGCCGTAGTGCAGGTGAGTAACGCACAGCCTGTATCCTTGCCGATCAGCGTGAACGCCAGGCTGGAGAGTCTGGTGTTCCTCCATTGTTGCTCTCTGGGGGGGACGGCGAGCGGGGTGCTGGGCCAGTACGCTGTCCGCTATGCTGACTCGACCGAGGAGCTGGTCGAGATCGTGCCGGGAAGCTCCATCGCAGGCTGGGAGGAGCCCTACGGCTACGGTGCGGCTGCGATATGCTACTGGGCTGACCCGCTCATCCTCGGCATGGCGCCGGATGGCCAAAGCTTTACCGCGTACCGCTATGAGTGGGTGAACCCGCACCCCGACCGCCGTATCCTCGATGTGCGTTTGCATCATGCGAGGATGATTCCAGAGAGCGAGCTTATCCTTCTCGCCCTTACCGGTGTGGCCGCACCGTAGGTATGCCAGGTATGCCGGCGCCTCTTCTACTTCTTCCTTACGCCTCGCCGTCGCTTACCTCCCCGGTCGCAGCCACCGCTCGAAACCAGTAGGCGCTGTCTTTGGGAATGCGGCGCTGGGTGGGATAGTCGATGTACACGATCCCGAAGCGCTTGCTGTAGCCGAACGCCCATTCGAAGTTATCCATGAGCGACCAGACGTAGTAGCCGCGCAGGTCCACGCCCTGGCTGAGGGCGTGATGAGCGGCGAGGAAGTGCCGGCGCAGGTAGTCGATGCGCTCCGGGTCGTGCACGCGGCCGTCTGGGGCAGGCTCGTCGCGATAGGCCGCGCCATTCTCGGTGATATACATGACCGGCCCGTTGTAGTCGGCATGAAGCCTCAGGAGCAGATCGGTCAGTCCCTGCGGATACACTTCCCACCCCATGTCAGTGCGCGGCGCGTCGACCTGCACCGTGCGGATCCGTAGTATTCCTTCGTCGCTATGCTGCACCACGCCACGGGTATAGTAGTTCACCCCGAGGAAGTCCACCGGCTCCGCGATCACTGCCATATCGTTGCCCTGCACCCATTCGGAGCGAAAGAGCGGCCCATACACCTCTAGCATATCCTGGGGGTAGCTGCCACGAAAGATCGGATCGAGGAACCAGCGATTGTGGTAGCCATCGGCGCGCTGCGCTGCTGCCTGGTCCTCCGGGCGATCCGAGGCGGCCATCTGCGGCCCCAGGTTCAGGGTGATACCGATGCGCCCGCGCAGGCCAGCCGTGCGATAGGCCTGCACGGCCAGCCCGTGCGAGAGCAGGATGTGATGGCCGGCCAGGAGCGCCGCGCTCCAGTCGGTCAACCCGGGCGCGTGCACGCCGAAGGCGTGGCCGAGAAACGCCACCACCCACGGCTCATTGTGCGTGATCCACAGCGGTACCCGATCGCCCAGCTCGCGGAACAGATACGCCGCGTACTCGGCGAAGCGCGCCGCGGTATCGCGATTGCGCCAGCCTCCCTGGTCCTCTAGCGCCTGCGGCAGGTCCCAGTGGTAGAGCGTGACCGCCGGGATGATGTTCCGCTGCTCGAGCTCGCCCAGCAGCCGTTTGTAGAAGTCCACGCCTTTAGGGTTTGGCACCCCAGCCCCGGTCGGGAAAATGCGTGGCCAGGCGATAGAGAAGCGGTACGTGCGGACGTTCAGGTCCGCCATCAGTGCGACATCCCCGCGATGGCGATGGTAGTGATCGCAGGCGACGTCGCCGGTATCGCCATTGAGGATCTTACCGGGCGTATGGCTAAAACGGTCCCAGATTGACTCGCCGCGGCCGTCTTCCTGCACCGCGCCCTCGATCTGGTACGCGGCCGTGGCCACGCCCCAGAGGAACGTTGGTGGAAAGCGTACAGCAGGCATTGCTGAGCTCCTTCCCTGCCTGTAGAGTCCCCTCCCTGGCCAGAAGAGCACATGAGCCAGCAGGGCCCCTGTGCGTCGCCGAGGGGCCTCAGGGCCGGCATTACCGCCAGTATAGCTCAGAGAGGTGGGAGGGAGAGACTGCTCAGACGCGCACACGCTGCGCCAGAGCGCTCCAGAAGTCGAGCGACGCGGCGTAGCGAGCGCGAGCCTGGGTGAGCGCCTCGCGCACGCGCACAGGTGCCGTGCCGCCCTTGGACGTGCGGCCTGCTACCGACGCCCGCACAGTGGCTGCCTCCAGCACGTCCTCGTCGAAGAGTGGCGAGAACTGGCGAAACTCCTCGAGCGTGAGGTCCTCCAGGGTGATGCCGCGCTCGAGGCACTGGCGCACGATCGTCCCAGTGATCGTGTGTGCCTCGCGGAAGGGCATGCCCTTCCGCACGAGGTAGTCGGCCACATCCGTTGCTGTCGAGAAGCCGCCCGCGGCAGCCGCTGCCATCCGCTCGGGCTTAAACTGCGCGCTCGCCAGCATACCGGCCATGACCTCCAGCGTGCTGCGCACTGTCTCAACGGTGTCGAAGAGACCCTCTTTGTCCTCTTGCATATCGCGGTTATAAGCCAGCGGCAAGCCTTTCATCGTCGTGAGCAGGGCTATCAGGTGCCCGTAGACGCGACCTGTCTTGCCACGGGCAAGCTCGGCGGGGTCGGGGTTCTTCTTCTGCGGCATGATCGAGGAGCCAGTAGCGTAGGCATCATCGAGCTCCAGGAAGCCGAACTCTGCTGCGCTCCACAGCACGATCTCTTCGGCCAGCCGCGACAGATGTACCATGATGATCGCCGCGGCCGCGTGGAACTCCAGCAGGAAGTCACGGTCGGCCACAGCATCGATGCTGTTGGCAGCAATACCATCGAAGCCGAGCTCCTGAGCCACCATCTGGCGGTCGATGGGGAAGGGCACGCCGGCCAAGGCGCCGGCGCCCAGGGGCAGTACGTTCGTCCGGCGAAAGCAGTCTTGCAGGCGTGCCAAATCGCGGTCGAGCATCTCGAAGTACGCCAGCAGGTGATGCCCCAGCGTCACCGGCTGAGCGCGCTGCAGGTGGGTATAGCCCGGCATGATCGTATCCACATGCTGGGCGGCCAGGTCAAGCAACACTCCTTGGAGCTTGAGCGCTTGCTCAGCGACCCTAGTGATAGCCTCACGTAGATACAGGCGCTCGTCCAGGGCAACCTGGTCGTTGCGGGAGCGAGCGGTGTGCAGCTTGCCAGCGAGGTCACCGACCTTCTCCCGCAGACGCGCCTCGAGCATCGTATGCACATCCTCAAGCGCTGGGTCCGGCGCGGGCGCGCCTTCTGCCACCAGCATGTCCAGCTCGTGGCGGATTTCCAGCAGCGCCTGAATGATCTGCTCTGCCTCGTCCGGCGGGATGATGCCCTGGCGGCCCAGCATGCGGCAGTGTGCGATCGACCCGGCGATGTCGTAGGGGTACAGCCGCCAATCAAAAGGGATGGATGCTGTGTACGTCTCGACAAGCTTGTCGGTGGGCTTCTCGAACCGCCCGCCCCAGAGCTTCATTGCCGTGCTTGTTCCAGCAGCGATTGCTCCTCCGGACGCATAAGCGGCTGGACACGCGCCTGCACCTGCGTGGGGAGGCCCCACAGCTTGATGAAGCCGACAGCGGCGGAGTGGTCGAACTGGTCGGCTTTGTCGTAGGTGGCAAGAGCGTGGCTGTAGAGCGAGAAGGGCGACTTACGGCCGACGACCATCGACTGCCCCTTGAAGAGCTTGACCCGCACCGTGCCGGTGACCTGCCGCTGCGTGCTGGCGACGAACGCCTCCAGATCGCGGTGCAGCCCGGAGAACCACAGGCCGTTGTAGATCAGGCTGGCGTACTCCTGGGCCACCAGTTGCTTGAAGCGGAGCTGGTCTTTCGTCAGGGTAAGCTGCTCCAGGGCGTAGTGCGCCTGGTAGAGCACAGTTGCCGCCGGCGCCTCGTACACCTCGCGGGACTTGATCCCGATCAGCCGATCTTCGATGTGATCGATCCGCCCGACCCCGTGCTGGCCGGCCAGCTCGTTCAAGTGGCGAATAAGCTCCTGGCCGTCCATCTGCCGGCCGTTGACTGCGACGGGGATGCCCTGCTCGAAATCGATCTCGACGTAGGCTGGCGCGTCCGGCGCATCCTTGGGGTTCGCCGTCCAGGCGAAGGCATCCTCGGGCGGCTCCTGCCAGGGGTCCTCTAGCACGCCCGCCTCGATCGAGCGCCCCCACAGGTTTTGGTCGACGCTATACGGGCTCTCCTTCGTCACCGGGATCGGGATGTTGTGCTCCTGGGCGTAGCGGATCTCCTCATCGCGGGTCATCCGCCACTCGCGCACAGGGGCGATGATCCGCAAGTCCGGCGCCAGCGTCTGGATCGCCACGTCGAAGCGTACCTGGTCGTTCCCCTTGCCGGTGCAGCCATGCGCCACGGCCTTGGCGCCCACCTCGCGCGCCATATCGACCATCAGCTTGGCGATCAGCGGCCGTGCCAGCGCGGTCGCCAGCAAGTAGTGGCCCTCGTAGACCGCTCCAGCCTGGAGCGCCGGCCAGACGAAGTACTTCACAAACAGGTCCTTGCCATCGACGACCTCGGCCTGCACGGCGCCGATCTGGAGCGCCCGCTGCCTGATCGCCTCGAGATCGCGCTCGTTGCCCACATCGACAGTGAGCGCGACCACATCGAGGTTGTATTTTTCTTTAATCCAGCGGATGGCGACCGACGTATCCAGGCCGCCGGAATACGCCAGAACAACTTTGTCCATCGGTGACGCGTCCCGGAGGGAATCACCCTCCTATTTCTCCAACTCAGTCAGACACTCGTCCAGGATCTCGACGGCGCGGTCGCACTGTTTCTCAGTCACGATGAGCGGCGGGACCAAGCGCACCGCCGACGCCGACACAGCGTTTACCAGCAGGCCCTGCGTGAGGGCCAGGTCTTCCACCGCGCGGGCGCGGTCCTCGGTAAGCTGCAAGGCCAGCAGGAGGCCACGGCCGCGCGCCCCGGCGACCAGGCGGTGCCGCTCTTTCAGGCTGTCCAGCGCCTGGAACAGGTAGGCGCCGACCCGACGGGCGTTGCCAACCAGATCCTGCTCCAGGATCGTGTTCACAACAGCAAGCGCCCCGGCGCACATGAGCGGGCTGCCAGTGAAGGTAGAGCCGTGGTCGCCTGGCGTGAAGACCGAGGCCTGTTCGGTAGCTAGGCAGGCACCGATCGGCAGCCCGCCGCCGAGCTGCTTGGCCAGGCCTATGATATCCGGCTTAATGCCGTACTGCTGGAAGGCGTAGAACGTCCCGGTGCGCCCGATGCCCGTCTGTACCTCGTCCAGGATGAGCAGCAGCCCGTGCTCGTCGCACAGCCGGCGCAGGCCGCGGGCGTACTCCTCATCGGCCGGCCAGACGCCACCTTCGCCCTGCACGAGCTCCAGCATGATGCCAACCGTCTTGTCGCTCACAGCGCGGCGCGCTGCCTCAAGATCGTTGAACGGCACGCGCACGAACCCCTCTGGCAGCGGAGCGAACGGCTCGGAATAGTGCGGATTTGCCGTGGCGGTGACGGTGGCAAGCGTGCGGCCGTGGAAGGCGCCGGTCATCACGATGATCTCGTAGGCGCCGTTGCGGTACAGCTTGCCGTACTTACGCGCCAGCTTGATACAGGTCTCCATCGCCTCGGCGCCGCTGTTCGTGTAAAAGATGCGGTCGAGCCCGGCCTGCTGCAATAGCACCTCGGCAAGCTGGAGCTGTGGCACGGTATAGTACAGGTTCGAGGTGTGGATCAGTAGCCGCGCCTGCTCGGTGATGGCCTGTACCAGGGCGGGGTGGCAGTGTCCCAGCGCGTTCACCGCCACGCCGGCAACGAAGTCGAGGTACTCCTTGCCCTGGTCGTCCCAGACGTAGACCCCATCGCCGCGCACCAGCGTCACCGGACGACGGCCGTACGTGCGCATGTACAGACGCTGTTCAAGTGCCTGCCAGTCGGTGACGCGCGTGCTACTCACTGGTGCCTCCTGTATCGTGGACTATGCTAGTTATAGTCCTGCTGGTATAGTCCTGCTGGTATGTACGTCCTAGCATACCATGTCTCTGGCTCGGTCGATGCCGCGATCGCGGGAAGACAACCCCCTCAGGTTGTCCCAGATCATATCCCGCGAGACAGGCCCACATTATAGCACGAGTGCGCCTAGGGAGCGGGCGGCCCTCATCCCGGCTCTCCTCCCATACTGCGAGCAAGAGGAGCCCGTCGCTGCAGGGGAGGCTGGCGGTGCGGCGTCGGTGAGGCGGCGCGGGCACAGCGCGAGGATGATAGATGATAACGGGGGGCAAGCGTCTTGGGCGTCAGGCCTCCACCCAGGTGTAGCCGGCTGCCAGGGAGCTCCATGCGCCATACGCGCACAGCGAAGCAGGAGCGATGGCGTGCCCAGGCGCTGCGAGCACATGTGCGACTATATGGACAAAAAGCCCCTTTTTCTCCAGCGCGCGTTTCATGAGCACAATTGAGCTATGCAGATCGATGAGGGTAGCGGCCGCCTGGGTCCAGCCGTGCCAATCTGGGCGCCTCGATCCGCTCCCTGCACAGACTCCTGGGTTACGCCCGGATACCGGCTAATTCTCTGGCGTAGTCTATGGCCCGCTTGAGGTCGTAGGCGCGAGCGATCGCCAGCTTCTCGGCCTCGAGAGAGCCCTCGGCTTGGATCGCCAGCACCTCCTGATAGCCACCGAAGTCTGAGGCTGTCAGGTCGCGCACCAGGTTCATGGCGCGCAGGCGGTCGATGGCCGGCACGCCAGCGCGGCCCCCCAGGTAGCGGTCGAGGTAGGGACGCACCTCCGGGCTCTCCAGGTCCTCTGCGCCGGGTCCGGTGACCACCAGCCCGCCGGCCAGGTCCTGCACTAGCGAGACGGCGCGGTGGTACCCCTCAGCGAAGTGGAGCTTGGCTATGTTTACCAGGAGCGTATTCGGCACGGCGATCTGTCCGTCACCGATATCCTGGAACGCGCAGGCGTACGCGGCCTGGTGGGTGAGGCCGCGCAGGGTCTCGGCGTAGGCGGCCAGCCGCACCAGCTTCTCGCGGACGTGTGTGGCGCCGAGCACACCATTGTAGTCAGCCAGCAACGCGCCGGCGCCGACCAGCAGATCCACGAGCGGCAGCTTGTACGAGATCGCCGTGAAACGATGGAAATCGACGAACGCCAGCGCCAGTGGCCCGGCAAACTGCCACTCGCCACAGAGGAAGACACGCTCCCACGGTACGAACACATCGTCGAAGACGGTGAGGCTCTCCACCATGCGATGCCGCGCACTGATGGGATGCTCGATGACGTTTTCGGCCGGCGTGTCACCGCTCGTGCCGTAGGCGCTGACGAAGAGCTTGAGGCCGGGGGTGTTCACGGGCACGGCGCAGGCGACGGCATAGTCGCGGTCCTCTTCTCGCATCGCCCGTGTGGGCAGCACGATGAGCTCGTTGGCGTTCATCGAGCAGGAGGTGTGCACCTTGGCCCCGCGCAGGACGATCCCATCGCTGCGCCGCTCGACCACGCGCACGTAGTAGTCCGGGTGGGGCTGCTCGGCGGGCCCGCGGCTACGGTCGCCCTTGGCGTCGGTCTGCGCCACCGCTAGCGCCAGGTCGTTGCGCCGGCAATGCTCGTAGTAGGTCTGCACCCGCTCAGCGTAGTGCGTGCCGAGCTGGCGGTCCATCGCGCAGGCGATGATGTGCAGGGCAAACAGCGCGTCTGTGCCAATCTCTTTGATAAGCACGACCAACGTACCGCCGCGCCGACAGCTTGCTTCGATGAGCTGGCTGCGCAGCAGCAGATCCTCGGCGCGCCGCGGCAGCGCGAAGTAACGGCTGAATTCCTCACCGCTCTGGGGATCCTGGACGACCGCCAGGGCGCGCGTAGCCGGGTCGTGCGCCATGTGGTAATCGATCGCCGCGTGTTCGATGGCCGTACGCAGGACCGGATGCGCGGTCACGTCCGGCACGCGCCGGCCGCGAAAGTAGACCGTGCGACCGTCACGCAGGCTGGTGATGTACTCGTCGGCGCTTCGCAGTGGCATAGTCGTTCACTCCGCCGGAAGACTTCGTGCGCAGGGGGCGCGCTCCTTGCCGCCAAGCATACGCGGTGCGCACGCTGCTGTCCAAGCGCGCCAGGATCACTGCGCTGTCCACCCGCCATCGATGTAAATGGTCTGCCCGGTCACATACGAGGCCGCATCCGAGGCGAGGTACACCGCGGCGCCGGCAATCTCCTCCGGAGTGGCCGGGCGGCCCAGCGGAGTCTGCTCGCGGATGCGCTGCCCAAGGTAGGGATGCGACAACACACCCTGGGCGAGCTCGGTCTCCACAAACGCCGGGCCGATGGCATTGACGCGCACGCCGCGGCCAGCCCACTCCACCGCGAGCACGCGTGTAACGGCCTCGACCGCGGCCTTGGCCGCACAGTAGGCCACCAGGCGTGGCAAGGCAACGCGCGCCCCGATGGACACGACATTGATAATGCAGCCCTGGCCCTGCTCCAGCATCGCCTTCCCAAAGTCACGGCAGCAGCGAAAGGTGCCGCGCAGGTTCACCGCTAGGATTGCTTCGAACTCCTCGTCTGTCGTCTGTTCGGCCCGCTTGTAGATCGGGCTGATGCCAGCGTTGTTCACCAGGATGTCCACGCGGCCGAACCGCTCCAGCGTCCGTGCCAGCAGGCGATCGGTCTCCTCCGCACGCGCAATATCGGTAGGGATAGTCAGGCAAGCCGTTCGTTCAAGGCCGAGCTCAGCGGCGACGCTCTCCAGCGCGGTGGCGGTGCGGGCCGCCAGCACCAGCCGCGCCCCCGCGGCTGCGTAGGCGGCGGCAATGGCCCGGCCGATACCGCGCGAGGCACCGGTGATCACGGCTATCTTGCCTTCCAGGCTGAAGAGGTTCCCCTGCATAGGTCTCCTCCTGCGGGGTGGACCTGCCGGCGGCGGAGCGCGCGTGGCAGCACCTCGCCACTACTATACATCCTGGCACGAGCGCAGGGCTCTCCTGACGCGTCTCAACCGGGCCCTGGCTCTTGAGCCCGCGCCACGTGGGTTAGCTGGTACGCCCGAGGTGATCGAGATGGACCGCGCGCACGCCGCGACTGCGCAGGTAGGCCGCGAAGGTCGGGCCGCCATGCACGGTGAAGACCCGCTGCGGCGCGGCCTGTTCGACGTAGCGAAGCAGCGCCGGGAAGTCGGCGTGGTCGGAGAGCGGCAGGGCGGCGTCCACGCCAGAGCGGGCGATGCCTGGGTGGAGCGCCCAGCCTGAGAGGAGCACGGCGCGCACGGGGCGCGGCGGCTCGCCAGCCAGACTGGCACGGCCCTGCTGGCGGAGCTGGCGTGCTCGCTGCGGGGACAGCACGAGCACGGCGCCCCGCCCGCTGGCCAGCTTGATCATGTTAGGCGGCGCCGCGGGCCACAGGGCAATAGGGCCGAGGGCGCAGCCATGGCGGCGATAGACCTCGGCGTAGCTGATGATCGCTCGATCAGCGGCGACGGCGAAGCCGAGCTCCTGCAGGAGGTGCACCGCTTCCTGTGCCTTGCCCAGCGCGTAGGCCGCCACGACTGGGAGAAAGCCCCGGCCGAGCCATTCGTCCAGCAGGCGCGCGAGCGCTGCTTCGACCTCTGCGCTGTCGGGGAAGCGGTAGCGTGGTTCGCCGAATGTACACTCGATCACCAGGTCATCACAGGGGCGCACCTCTGCCGGCTCGGCACAGCGGCTGGCCCGGAGCTGGAGATCGCCGGTGTAGACCAGGCGGCGTCCGCTCGGCAGCGTCACCAGCACCTGTGCAGCGCCCAGCACGTGGCCCGACGGAAAGAGCTCAACCCGGTGATCTTCCAGGTCGAGCGGGTGACCGAACGGCAGCTCCACGACATTAAGACGGGCCCCGGTGCGGGTTCCGGCGAAGCGCTGGCGGTAGAGCGCTGCCGTCACCGGTGTGGCGATCGCCACGCCGTGGCGAGCACGGCAGTGGTCCGTGTGGCCATGTGTGACGATGGCACGCTCTCGTTGCACCGGGGGATCGAGCCACAGGTCCAGCGCCGGGAGGTGCAGCCCGCCGGCATAGCGAAAGGGCAGTCCGGCCCAGCGCGCTTCCTCGAGCGCCTCGGCTGGGAACAGCGGCTGCATGGGGTGGCTATTACCGGGCCGGTTCTGTAGCGGCATCGCCCTGCACCTGCGCCTGCATGTTCATCTGCACCGTTCCGGCACCAGTAACGCACGAGCTCGGTAGCGGGTGCGCCAGACGCTTCCTGAGCCCAAAGAGGCAGCAGCCTGGATCAGGCAGCCCTGCCGTGAGAGTGCTTGCCGTGCCCCTTCGGGCAGCCGTATAATTATGCTGATTGAGTAGACGTTGCCAGCTGTGCTCTCTGTGTCAGGCAAGGTCCGGCATGATGTTGTTGGTACCGCGTAGCGACACCTTGTTATTGACGGCGTTTATGAGTACCTGAACTGGCAGTTTTTAAATGTTTTTTGGATGCAAGTACTAGGTGCAAATGCAAATACAAAGACACATACAAAGAAAGGAATTGAAGTAAGCGCATGGCTAGAAAAGACCCCCGTCGCACAGCTGCCCCCCCGCGCCGCAAGCGAGCCCAGCGCGGGCCGTCCCGCCAGGCTGTCCAGCCAGCGGGAGGTTCGGCGAATGGGGTGACGTCGGGAACTGAACCTCGCCCTGCTGTACGCGCAGAGCCCAGCGTGAGCCCCGTCTCCGGCCTTGAACACCCGCGGCCGGGAGCGCCTCGTGCCGGCAGCTTAGCATATCGCCGGCGCTACGGCACAGCGGCGGACCAGACAGTCAGGGACGGCCTGGCCGCATTGAGCGCGGTGGACTACAGCTACATTCGCCGCGACCTGCGCCGGATCGCTCTCCTCGCCGGCGCCATGTTGGCGATCCTGGTGATCCTGTCCTTCTGGCTCCGTTAAGAAATTAACCGGAAGAAATTAACCGGAAGAAGCTAGCCGGAAGAAGCTAAATTGATTCCAACTGCTCGGCCACTGCTCTCTCGACAGCCGGTATTTTAGGTAGATAAGTCGTAGGTCGTACATCGTACATCGTAAATAGGATCATTATAGGATCGTTATAGAGCGTTATAGAGGGTGCAAATACCGGCGCCCATCCTGGAGACATCCCCGAGTACGGTGAGAGGAGAACATGCCATATCAAGCGCTTGTGCATCTGGAAAAGGCCGCTCTTTTTATCGATATGAGCAACCTCTTTTATGCGGCGAAGAAAATGAATATTCGAATAGACTACCGCCGCCTGCGTGATCGTCTGTCTGAAGGGAAAATTCTGCTCCGTGCCTTCGCCTATGCGGGAATCGACCCCCAGGAGTCTGAGCCCCCGGCGCATCTGACCTGGATGAAGCGCAACGGCTACAAAGTCGTGACCAAGCCGGTGCGGCGCTATGAAGACGGCACAGTGAAGGCGAACCTGGATATCGAGCTGGCCATCGATATGCTGACCATCGCCGATCATGTCGACTGTATCATCCTGGTGAGCGGCGATGGGGACTTTGTCCGGCTAGTCGAGGCCGTGCAATTCAAGGGGGTACGGGTCGAGGTGGTCGGCCTGGCCGAGATGACCGCTACCGCGCTGATCGAGGCCGCCGATCGCTTCATCGATCTCGCCGAGATCCAGCAGGATATCCAGATGGTGCAACGGTATGAGCCGAGAGGGCGTCATTTCGGAGAGCGGCCGTACGGGGCCGCGCCCGGCGGGAACCCCGGGGGTGTCGAGGAAGGCCGCCACCGGCCCCTGCCCCGCACGCTGCCGGGCGAGCGGCTCTCCGCGCTGGAACGCGAGCATGCTGCCCCATATGGCGAGCGTCCTGTGCCGCTCGGATCACTGGTCGGCGGGAGGCCGCCGACCAGCGGTGACGAGGCGTCCCAACTGAGTGAGGACACCGCGCAGGGCTGATACTATGCTAACGAAAAAGTAAATAAAAAGTGAATAAAGTGAATTAGTGAATTAAGGTAAAATAAAATGGCATAAGTCGTGGCTCTCTGCCGTGTACTCGTTCGATCATTCACGTAGGGGTCGAGGTGTAGGCTGCGCACTCGATGGTCGATGCTCTGAAGATGATCTGAAACAGGAGGTGCGAGCATGGAGGCGCGTTTCACCCGCCGGGTCTTCACCGGCGCGACAGGCATGGGCATACTCATTGCACTGGGCTCGGCCTGCCAGCCGGCGCCGCGTGGCGTCCCCGGCACAGGGCCTGCAGCCGACACGAGCCCGATTAAGATCGGCACGCTTTTCGACTATACCGGTGACCTGGCGAGTTACGGCGGGCCCATCCGCAACGGCACTGAGCTGGCCGCAAAGCATATCAACGATGCTGGTGGCCTGCTGGGCGGCCGGAAGATCCAGCTCGTGCACAAGGACTCCCAGACCTCGCCCCAGCCGGCCGTCGAGGCCGCGCGGGCCCTGGTGAACGTGGACAAGGTACCGGCGATCGTTGGCTCGCTGGCCAGCAGCGTCACCCTGGCTGTTGCTGAGGCGGTCACCATTCCCAATAAGGTCGTGCTCATCTCGCCTGCCTCGACGTCGCCGGCGCTCACCGCGCTGAATGACCAGGACTATGTCTTCCGCACTCCGCCATCCGATGCGCTGCAAGGGGTGATCCTGGCGAAGGTCGCCTGGGAGCAGGGCTTCCGCAAGGCTGCGGTCCTGTACGTGAACAACCCGTACGGGCAGGGCCTGAACAACGTGTTCAAGCGTGAGTTCGAGCGGCGCGGCGGCCAGGTGACGGCCAGCGTGCCACATGAGCAGGTCCAGCCCTCGTACGAGGCGGAGCTCCGCCGGGCTGCTGAGGGCAAGCCGGATGTGCTGGTGTGCGTCAGCTACCCCGACAGCGCCAGCATTTACCTGCGCCAGGCCATCGAGGGCAAGTACTTCGAGAAGTTCCTTTTCACCGATGGGACGAAGGCCCCTGAGATTATCCAGAAGGTCGGTGCGCAGTACCTCAACGGCATGTACGGCACGGCACCGGGCTCGGTCGATACGGAGTGGAAGAAGATCTTCAATGAGGCCTACCGCAGCCAGTTTGGAGAGCTACCGCCGAAGCCGTATATTGCCGAGGCCTACGATGCTCTCGTGCTGATCGGCCTGGCGATCCAGAAGGCCGGCCGGGCGGACGGCACAGCCATTCGGGACAACCTCCGGTTTGTGGCCAACGAGCCCGGTGAGAAGGTCGGCCCCGGCCTGGAAGGCATCAAGAAGGCGCTGGATCTGTTGCGGCAGGGCCGGGACATTCATTACCAGGGCGCCTCCGGCATCGTTGGCTTCGATGACAAGGGCGACCCCACGACCGGTGCCATCGAAGTGTGGAAGATCGAGGGCGGGCAGATCGTCACCGTGCGCACGGAGACGCTGTAGCGGCCTGCGCCGCTGGGGCGGGTACGGGCCCGCCCCAGCTCTCTTTCTCGTGATGCCTTGACGCGAACTGGCCTTATTCCACAAACCGTGAGACGCGGCGCTCCTCGCCCAGGATGCCGCGCGGGCGCCAGAGCAGCACCGCCAGCACCGCCAGCCCGATCAGCAGGTAACGCAGGTAGAACGCCTGGGTGACCAGCGGGCCCGGCAGCGGCAGCGTAGTCGTCAGGATGTCGCTGGCCGACCACAGCGCCCACACCAGAAACGCCCCCAGCACGGCCCCGCGGTTGCTGCCGGACCCCCCGAGCAAGAGCATAACCCAGATAAGGAAGGTGCCGAAGAACGGGCTGAACGTGTCCGGCGTGATCGCCCGCACGTAGTGGGCGTAGAGCGCGCCAGCTACGCCCATCAGCGCGCTGCCCAGCACGAAGGCCTGAAGCTTAAAGCGCGCCACAGATTTGCCGACCGCAGCCACCAGCATCTCGTCCTCGCTCATCACCCGCAGCACTCGTCCCCAGGGCGAGCGCACGATCCGCTCGATCGCCAGATACACGGCAATCAGCACGATCAGCACAAGCGTGAGATATACGTACCCGTATTCCGACGGTGGCACGATACCCTCGAACGGCTGGGTGATACCCACCAGGCCGCGCGAGCCGTTGGCGATCCAGTTCTCGTTGAGCAGGATGAGCCGCAGGATCTCCGCCACACCAATGGTGGCAATGGCGAGGTAGTCACCACGTAGGCGCACGGTCGGCAGGCCCAGCAGCAGCGCCAGGAACGCGCCGGCCAGGGCCGCGCCAGCGATGCCCGCTACGAAGGGCAGGCTTAAGCCGCCGATGTACTGGACATACTCTGTCGTTGCCGGCGGCTGCGTGAGCAAGGCCGAGGTGTACGCGCCCACCAGGAAAAATCCAGCGATGCCGATGTTGAAGAGTCCGCTATAGCCCCAGTGGAGGTTGAGTCCTAGGGCGAAGAGCGCATAGATCGCGCTGGTCGTGGCCAGCCCAACGAGATAAGGCAGCAGACCAGTCAGATCCATCGCACTCCACCTCGCTCTCGTGGATCGCTAGAGGCGGGGTCCTGTTACTCCCTGGCGAACAGTCCCTGCGGCCGCACTAGCAGGATGAGGATCAGTACAGCCAGAGCGACACCCGGCTTGTACCCAGGCGAGATCCACAGGGTCGAGACCTGCTGGACGATCCCGACGACCATCGAGCCGGCAAGAGCGCCGTAGATGTTGCCGATGCCGCCCAGGATAGTGGCGGCGAAAAAGGCGAGCAAGAAGTTCCAGCCCATTACCGGCTGGAGTTGGGATTGCACCCCGTACAGCACGCCGCCGATGGTCAGCAGCCCGGCGCCGATGGCCCAGGTCCACCGGATGACCCGCGCCGCATCGATGCCGCTGATCCGCGCCAGCTCGGGATTATCAGCGGTAGCGCGCATCGCCCGGCCGATTTTCGTGCACTCCAGGAACAGATACAGCGCTACGACGATCACGCCTACGACAGCCAGCGAGAAGAGTTCATCCGGCTTGATGCGCGCCCCGAATGGCAGCTGGATCGCCTGCTGTAACGCGACAGAGTAGCGCAGCGGCTGCGGGCCCCACAGCATATACACGATACTGCGCACAATAATGGCGATCGCTAGCGAGGCGAAGGCAATGAGCGTGACGTCACTGCTGCGCTGGCGCATCGGCGCATACACCCCGGCATCGAGCAACCAGACCAGCAGCGTGATGATCGCCGCAGCGAGGGCAGTGGCCAGGATAAGGCCCGGCCCGATCGACAGCGGGCGCAACGGCACGTCGCGCAGACCCAGCCATGCCAGCGGGCCGGTCAGCAGAGCCAGCGCCAGGTACGCTCCGAGCGTCATCAAGTCGCCGTGGGCGAAGTGGCCGAAGCGCAGGATAGCGTAGAACAGGGACAGGCCCACCGCGCCCAGCGCAATGATCCCTCCAAGGACAATGCCCAGCACCAGCGCTTCTACCATCGGACCTCTCCGTATCTTTTTGTATCTTTGTATTTTTTTCTTCTCTATATTTTATACTTCTTACTTCTTTACACTACTTAACTTAATCGTTTTCCTCGGCACGAGCTTCGTTTCCAGCAAGCAGAAACACTGGCGGCGTATCCTGGACGCTAGTAGCAATGGTCAGGCCTGTTCGGCACCTTCCGAGGCCGCGGCCGGCTCGGCGATACCCAGGTAGAGGCGGCCGACGGCCTCATCCGCCAGCAAGGCCGCGCCAGTCCCCTCGAGCTGGTTGCGCCCACCGGCCAGCACATAGCCCCGGTGAGCCAGCCGGAGCGCGGCGACGGCGTTCTGCTCCACCATCAGGACTGCCACGCCGGCCTGGTTAATGGCGCGGATGCGGTCAAAGACGGCCTCGACCAGGGCCGGCGCCAGGGCAGCAGAGGGTTCATCGAGCAGGAGCAGCACCGGGTCGAGCATCAGGGCGCGCGCCAGCGCCAGCATCTGCCGCTCACCGCCGGAGAGCTTGCTCGCGCGCACGTGGCGCCGCGCAGCGAGCTGCGGAAATAGCGCATAGAGCTGCTCCATCCGCTCGCGCACCCCGCGCTTGAGGAGGTAGCCGCCCATCTGTAAGTTCTCCTCCACTGTGAGGGAGGAGAAGACATTGCGAGCCTGCGGCATGTAGGCCAGGCCGCGCCGCACCAGGAGCTCTGGCGGCAGGCCAGTGATGTCCTCGTCCTGGAACAGCACGTGGCCGGCCTCTGGCTTGAGCAATCCGAAGATCGCCTTGAGCAGTGTGGACTTGCCGGCCCCGTTAGGCCCGATGAGGGCGACAATCTCGCCCCGTTCGACATGCAGGGACACGCCCTGCACGACGGGCGCGCCGCCATAGCCCACGACGAGCTGCTGCACGGCCAGGAGGCTCATCGCGGCTGTCCTCCCAGGTAGGACGCCAGGACGGCGGGATGGCGCAGCACCTCGGCCGGTGGACCCTCGGCGATGGTCTGGCCGCTACTGAGCACGTAGACGTGATCGCACAGCCGAACGATCAGGTCCATGTCGTGCTCGATGATCAGAAAGGTCACCCCACGCTCTGCCCGCAGCGTCTGGATCGCCCCGGTCAAGCGGCGCATCAGCGCCGGGTTCACGCCAGCGCCCGGCTCATCGAGCAGCACCAGCGAGGCATGGAGCATCAGCGTGCGTGCGAGCTCGAGCAGCTTCTTCTGGCCAACGGACAGCTCGGAGACAAACGAGGCGGCCAGGTGTTCGAGTTCGACGAAGCGCAACACCTCGCGCGCTCGCCCGGCGATCTCACGTTCCTGTGCGCGCACGCGTCCAGGCATGAGCAGGGGCGCCCAGGGCTGCTCACCGAGCTGGTTCGGCGCAGCCAGCATGAGCGCTTCCAGCACAGTCGTGCGCTGAAGCTCACGCGGCACCTGGAAGGTCCTGGCGATGCCGCAGCGCACGATCTCATGGGGTGGGAGCCCGTCGATGCGCCGGCCCCGGAAGACGATGCGCCCGGCGTCGGGTCGCTGGAAGCCGGTGATCAGATCAAACAGTGTGCTCTTGCCGGCGCCATTTGGGCCAATAATCCCCGTAATCGAGTGCTCCGCCACGCGGAGCGAGCAGCCATCCACCGCGCGAATGCCGCCCAGGATCCGCGTGACCGACTCGACCTCCAGCAGCAACGTTCCGGCTCGCCCGCCCTCGATCAGGCGCTCCCGTTGTGCGATCCCCGGGGACGGAGTGCTCGTGGCCTGGCGGTGTCCGTTATTCAGCATCGCAGGCACCCGCATGCCCAGCTGGGACTACAGCAGGAAGCACCTTCCAGCAGGACAGTCGCCATATCCTGCCCAGGCATTATCCTACCTAGGCAGCGGCGTGCCAAACGGGCTTCGAACAGGGTCCCGCGCTGCGCTATACTTTGGGCAAAGGCATTCCGGAGCCCACGGTGAATATCCTAGTTGTCGCAGATACACGCGAGCGCGCCCTGTATGAATTCTACTCGTCTGAGCGCTGGGCGCGTGAGCGCATCGAGCTGATCCTGGCATGTGGGGACCTGGATCCCGGCTATCTAGACTTCCTTGTGTCTGCGTTTAACGTGCCGCTGTATTATGTGCGCGGCAACCACGACCTCGCCTACACCGACACGCCACCGGCCGGCGCGGAATCGCTGCACCGGCGGTTGGTGGTGCATCGCGGTCTCCGGTTGCTCGGCTTCGACGGCTCCATGCGCTATAGCGGCGGGCCGGCACAATATACCGAATGGCAAATGGCCTTGTTCGTCTGGTGGTCGGAGTGGGCGATTCGTCGCCACGGCGGTGTCGATATCGTCATCGCCCACAGCCCGCCGCGTTTCTGCCCGAACCCGCCCAGCCGCTGCTGCTGCTTTCGTCCTGCCCGGCAGGCCACTGGGCAGCCCCTCGGCGCGTTTGGCTGCGCCTGCCCGCGGCAGCCGCACCAGCGCTGCTGGGACGCGCCAGACCTGGCGCACCGTGGCTTTGCCGCATTTCGCCGCCTGATCCTCCGCTGGCAACCGGCCTACTTCGTGCACGGACACACCCACCTCGGTTATGGTCAGCGACCGCGCGAGATCATGATCGGCAGGACTCGCGTAGTAGACGCGTACGGGTACTATGTGTTACACTGGCCGCCGGCATCGGTCCCTCAGGCGCCCACGGCACACTCTTCAGGAGCATAGCGCATGCCGTCACCGGTCTTTCAGCCCGGCCAGAAGCTCGTCTTCATCGGGGACAGCATCACTGACGCCGGGCGGCGCACCGAAGCGTACGCACCCTACGGCCGTGGATACGTGTTCTTCGTGTACAGCTTCCTGCACGCGCGGTATCCGGAGCTCGCACTCACCGTCGTCAATCAGGGCATTGGCGGAAACACCATACGCGACCTTCAGGCGCGCTGGGAGCACGATGTCATCGCCGAGCAGCCCGACTGGCTCGCTGTGAAGATCGGCATCAACGATGTGTGGCGCCGGGTCACCGGACGCTTGGACGAAGCGGTCCCGCTTGACGAATATGTGACCACCTACCGTGCGCTCCTGGAGGAAACCCGCCGGCGCACCGCGGCACGCCTCATCCTGATGGAGCCGTATGTGATTGAGCCGGACCGTGCCGACCCCTTCCGCAGCCTGATGGATCACTATGTCGAGGCTGTCGATGGGCTGGCCGGGGCGTTCGATGCCATTCTAGTGCGCACACAAGCCGCCTTCGACGAGGCCCTGGCGAAACAGCCAGCGTCGTTCTGGGCTTCCGACCGCGTGCATCCCGGCGGCCCCGGCCACGCGGTGATCGCCCGCGCCTTCCTGCGGGCGGTGGGCTACGGGGATGTGTGACCCGCGGGACGGCCACGCGGTCGCCCCGCTGCACTCGACTCGGGCTGATTGGCCCTATCGCACATCGTAGGTGACGTGGACGCGCACCGCCACCGTGAGCTCACCTGCTGCGATCCCGTCAACGCTGCCGCCCAGGCCCCCTCCGCCGAGAGGGCGGGGCGGGCCTACAGGCTCCTCGACAACCGCACGCACACCGGTGACGGTCAGACCGGCAGCGGCCGCCACAGCCTCGGCCTTGGGCCGCGCATTGCTCAGGGCAGCTTGGAGCGCCTGCCGACGCAGAGCGCTGTCCTCACGCAGGCCGTAGCTGATGCCATGCACAGACGAAATGCCTGCCTGGAGCGCTGCGTTCAGCCAGGCATTGAGCTTCCGTGGGTCATCCACTTGTAAGGTGACCGTGGCGTTGCCCTGGTAGGCGGTGATCGCTCCCGGCTCTGACGACCCGTTCCTAGGCGGCGCTTGGATCGGGAAGACCCCCAGACCACTCGTTTGTAGGTCACGTTCCGGCACGCCGCGGTCACGCAGGAGCTGCACCAGATGCGCCATGGCTTCCTGGGTCTGGAACAGCGCTTCGGCCGGCGACTTCGCTGTGGTCTGAATACCGAATCGCACGGTAAAGATGTCCGGCTCGGCGCTGGCCACGCCGTCGCCCAGCACTGTAATGCCAGTTCGTTGCACGTCGGTAGCCCCCTGGGACTGGATTGGCGGCGCAGCGCCGCCGGCGCGTAGCGCGCCGGGGTCCAGCCAGACAATCCCCACCAGCGTCACGGCTGTTACTGCGAGTGCTCCGGCGACAAGGCGCGCACGATGAGACAGGGAATGCATCAACATTCTTCCCCCCTCCTGACAGCAAGCTAGGCCGGGTTCGCAGGACCGGGCAGCCCTACATGAGGGCTCCTACGTACCGCTGACCTACCTGGCACTTGGCCTGATGTGCCCAGCAGATGCTTGGTAGCGACATCTGCCTTCGTCACCAGGTCTTTCGGGTGGAGTCTCACATGGCGGAACGGATCGGGGAATAGGCGGAAGTCCAGTCTCCCATCTGGCCGGCAGGCCAGGCCACGCTCACAGCGTTGGCAAGCCTGCACAAGTTCCCTGGGCGCTAGCCACGAGCCACCCAGGCTCGTAGAGCCCGCCTGGTGTTCTCGAACGCAAGCTCGTGATCGGGGGGAAGAGCGCTGCGGGGGAAGAACGCCAGCTCGGAGGTCTCCTCGGCGTTGAGGCAGAGCTCGCCACCGACCACGCGACCCATATAGACGATGAGAACGATGCCGGCCGCAGTGTCGGCGTAGACGTCGAGGAGAGAAGTGACCTCGGCGCGCAGGCCGGTCTCTTCGAAGGTCTCGCGCACGGCAGCATCAGCCGGGTGTTCGTCGATCTCCACGAAGCCCGCGGGGAGATCCCACTTGCCAACCGGCTCCCGCACACGCCGGCCCAGGAGCACTGCACCGTCCCGTTCGAGCACCAGTGCCGCGGCAACGCGCGGGTTTTCGTAATGGATGCGGCCGCAGGCTCTGCACACCAGCCTAGGCCGTCCTTCGACGATGCGCCGTTCGAACGCGCCAGCGCAGCGCGGACAGTAGCGCAGGAACTCATGCGGTTGGACGTGTGTGTGTCCCGACCCGACCATCGCTGCTTGTTTACTGGAGGTGGCGGAACACCGCGTCACGACTTGCGAATTCTGGTGTCGCCAGTCTGGTATTGTAGCACAGTAACCGCGCCTGCCAGGGCACGTTGGAACGTGTTAGAGGTTAGAGCGCGTGGAACGGCTTCGCAGGTGTGGCCGGTAATCGAGTATAGTTATGGTGTGCGCCGGTGTACCGGCGCACAACGAGCCGGCCCATCTGTGCAACGGCCGGTAGTGGCGGCACCGGCGTGGCGAATGACATGCGCCGCGGAGGACAACAGTCGCGCGGCGAGACACAGAAGCAGGAGTCCAGCACAGCAGGGCGCTACGTCCTCGGCGGGAAGATAGCCACGGGCGCAGGCGCGCGGTATGGCACGCGCGCCGTGCTCCGTCGGCGCGATCCTCTGGCTGCGCAGGAGCATCCTCGGGCGGGCGAGCCGAGCACTGGCGCTTCCGCGCAGGGCAGGGCAGCGCGGGCTGCCCGACCGGGCCGTGGCCGCTCGATTATTGAGCTCTTCGGTGGCGGCAAGCGCGGCTGGATACTGTACGTCCTCTTGATCCTCCCCGTCGTTGCGGTGCTGCTTGTCTTCGACGCCATTGCCCGGCTGATCCTGCCCGAAGACCGCCCGGTGTGGATGTTTCGCCGCAAGCGCACGGCGGCGCTCTATCTCCTGGCAGCAGGGCTTGCCTTGCTGCTCCTCTTCACACTGGCTAGTGCATGTGGGCGTGCCCGCGCGGGCCCCGGCCCGTCAGGCCCGCCCGCCACGCCGGCTGCCTCACCCACTGCGCCCCCCGCAGAGGGCGCAGCTCCCGGACAGGCGCAGCCCGGGCAACAGGTCGCGCAGGCGGCCGCTCCCCCTCAGCCCGCTGAAACGCCACAGGCTACACTGCCTCCAGTGGTGCTGGTCACCCCAGCACCCGAGCGCGAGGGGAGCGGCCGGCGTATCGTGCGCGTGGCCAACACGGGCGGGGCAGGCGTGTATCTCCGCCGCTCGCCCCAACGTGCCGACCGCCTGCGCGCCTGGGTTGATGGCACGGAGCTCGAAGTGCTTGAGGAAGGGCCGCGCATCGGGGACGAGCTCTGGCTGAAGGTACGCGATCCTGCTGGGAATACCGGGTACGTGTCAGCGCGCTATACCGCACCGGCGCGGTAATCCTGCGGCAGCGCGACTTTCGCCCTGGCCGCGCGTCTTGACTCCGGTAGAGCTTGGTAGATAAAGTGCGCCTATCCCATCAGCGCCGCGCGCGCTCTCCGCGCGATGGCGGCGCCGGGAGCGATATCATCGTAGTCCTGCATGGGACACGCCTGATGCCTGGCTCCCCTGCGAATCACCGAGCTCATGGCCCGGTGAACCGTCCTGCGGCCGCCCGGCTCGGATTACGGCACGTGCATACGTCCACTCGCGCAGCGCGGGTCATTTGCGGGCGGGACGCGCTGGCAGGCGTGCGGCCGGGCCCCCGCCTGGCTCCGCCACGGCGCGTGCTGGCACCCCTCCGGGTCGTGGTCGCCCTGTCGGTGGCCCTCGCTGTGCTCATGCTCGTCACCGCCCAGGCCGGCCGTGACGGGCGCTATGCCGCCTCCCCTCAGGTTCCGGGGGGAGAGATGGGGCAGCTCGCCGCGCCGCCCGCCCCGACCGCCGTGCCGCGGTTCTACCAGCCGGAACCGCTCCGCATCGACATGGCGCGCGCCACGCCGCCGCTCAAGCCGGAGCCTCCGCAAGTCAACGCGCGAGCAGCAATCGCCATTGACATGCAGCGGATGCAGGCATTGTACGCCAAGGAGCCGCACGCGCGCCTGCCTATCGCCAGCACGACCAAGATCGCCACCGCCTTGGTGGCCATCGAGCAGGCCGACCTCGACAAAGAAATCACTGTTTCGGCTCACGCCACTTCAGTCGAGCCGAATCACATGGGCCTGCGCGCTGGAGAAAAGCTCACCTTGCGCGAGCTTCTGTACGGCCTCATGCTCGACTCAGGGAACGATGCGGCAGAGGCCATTGCCGAAGGCGTCGCCGGTCGGGACACGTTTATCAAAATGATGAACGACAAGGCGTGGTCCCTCGGCCTGGAGAATACCAACTTCACCAACCCTTCGGGCTTCGATGACCTGCAGCATTACTCCAGCGCCTATGACCTGGCCGTGCTGGCGAGCTACGCGATGAGAAAGCATGCCTTCTTCCGCGAACTCGTCGCCACAAAGCGTCAGATCATCTCACCCACGCCACAGCACGGCTGGTTCGGGCCCACCAACCTGAACCAGCTCCTCTGGACCTACCCTGGGGCGACGGGGGTGAAGCCCGGCTGGACGGAGCAGGCGAACTACACGCTGGTCGCTTCTGCTACGCGCGGGGAGCAGAGTGTGCTCGTCGTCGTGTTGGGCACGAACCGCCACTTCACTGACGCCACGTTGCTGCTCGACTACGGGTTCGCCCGGCTCAGCCAGGCTTCGTAGCCAGCAGCTCTGCCAGCCGCCGCTGGATGGCCGCCTGGTCCGGCACGATACTGTAGAGCGAGCGGCTGTTGATCTCTCGCCCGAACTCTGGAGGCGCCAGCACGAGCGTCACCACGTCCTGAGGTTCGATCTGCCGCGCCAGCCCTGCCAGCAGGATCGCTTCGCGCAGGCCCAGGTCGGTCTCGACCAGCGTCGCCAGGTCTGGCGCCATCTCGAGCACACGCAGCGCGGTAGTGGGCTCGCCCAGCCGCGAACGCAGCGCCAGCAAGACACTCTGCTGCCGTCTCGACCGTTCGAAGTCGCTCGACTCATGGCGCGAGCGAACGTACTGCAAGGCGGTGGCGCCGGACATCCACTGCACGCCCGCGGGGATGAAGATGCGTTCGAGGCGGTAATCCTCCGTCGGGTACTGGTTATCCTTCACCGGCCGCACCACGTCCAGCACGACACCGCCGAATGCATCGACGATGCGGGTGAAGCCGTCGAAGCGCACGGCAGCGTAATAGTGCACCGGCACGCCGGTCAGCGACGCAACCGTGCGCTTGAGCAGTTCCGGGCCGCCCAGGGCGAAAGCCGCGTTGATTTTCCCCTGGCCGCGGTCCGGCATGGTGACCCACAGGTCGCGCGGGAGAGAGACGAGGATCGCGCGCCGCTCTACCGGGTCAAGGCTGAGCAACAGGATGGCATCGGTATTCCCCACGATGCCGCGCTGCCGTTCATCGGGCCGGGTATCCAGTCCCAGGAGCAAGATCGTCACGCGCTCGGTGCCGCTCCAGGCTGGCCACACCAGCGGAGCAGGCTGCGCCGGGCCTGCTCCAGTTGTCGGGACTATCGTAGGCACTGGCGTCACCGGGACGGGGGTCTCCGTCGGTGGCGTTCCGCCGGAGGCAGGCATGTCGATCTCAGCAAGAGCAGCGGCCAATCGCTGCAGCTCACCCGCCAGGTAGATGGCGAAGGCCGCCGGCATGGCGTACAGGGCAGCGGTGATTGCGGTGGCCAGGGCAGCGCGGCGGATCCCTGGCACAGGCAGCCGCACCGAGAGATGGCACAGGTCCACCAGCGACCAGACATGGATCACCAGCATCGCACTCAGGGCCAGCAAGACGATGCTGAGCGGCCGCTGCGGTGCCTCGACCAGGCTTAGGAGGAGCTCATAGTCGTCGAACACGTGGCCCAGCGAAGGAGCCAGAGCCGCTGGCGGCAGGCAGGCCGCGCCGGAGAAGAAGGCGGCCTTCCACCAGGAACGGCGAGCACACACATGGCCCAGCCCCGGCACCAGGATGCCGGCTGCCAGGGCCATCCAACCTGGCGGAGCTGGAAGCAGACGGTCAGTGTCGGTCCCGCCCGCGCGCGCTGGTGGGATGGGCGAGAGAGTGGTGCCCTCGCGTGGGGCAGCAGGCACGGTGAGGTCGCCCTGGTCGTCGCCCATTGCCGAAAGCCCCAGCTTCACCAGGTCCTGTTCACCGGCCGGGGCTGCGGCCGGTTCAGAACTTACTTCCCCGGCATCACGTCGTGTCGCCGTGCCTGGTCGCGTCCTGGTACCGTCCGTCCTCGTACCCAAGCCAAGGTGGGATCTCCATGGCTCTGTGCCTGGCGTCTGCGGGTTTCACCTTGGCTTTAGTTTAGTGCCATCAAGGATACCCGCGCGCGCCGCTCCTGTCGAGCACGGTCACCGTTCGGGCCATGCCGAGTGAGGCGCCACTTGAGCCGGCGATAGCTCTCGATTGTGCCAGCGAGGTGTGCCAGGCCCAGGCAGTAGGCGGCCAGCACATCGCTGGCCCAGTGCTGCCCGTTGTAGATCCGCGAGGGACCGACCAGAGCGATCAGGCTCCCTGTCAGCACCAGCATAAGGGTGCGCAGCCGTGACGGCTTCAGGTGCGCATACGCCAGGTAGAACAAGAAGCCGTAAAACGTAACATAATGTACCGTGTGGCCGCTGGGGAAGCTGTGATCACGCAGGGGGAACCACACGCGCACGAGCTGCTGGTCAGGACGGGGACGCCCCACGCCAAGCTTGATCAGGCCGGAGAAGGCGCCGGCCAGGAAGGTGCTCAGGCAGTACACTGCTTCCAGACGGTGGCGCCGGAGCCAGAGCGCTGTTGCGGTGGCGGCAACCAGGGCATATGAGAAGGGCGGGAAGCCGGGCAGGCTCACCAGGCGCATCGCCAGATCGAAGCCGGGAAGGCGCACGCGCTGGAGCCGCTGCGTCAGTGGCAGATCCCACCGCAGCAGCCCGCCGCGCTGGACCAGATACGTGAGCGCACCAAAGACGCCCAGCGCAGCGATGACCGCCAGCTCGAACGCACGGGTCCGCCGCTGGCGCTCTACCCGATTGTACTCCGGCTCAGCGCTGTCCGACTCGGTGCTCTCCAAGGTGCTCGCCACGACCACTGGCATGGTGCAGCGTGTCCCAGGACGGTGACGAAAGTACTGTGCCGGCATAGCCGAAGGTACCGCGCCGGTTCTCCAAACGTCCAGGCGTCTGGTAGGCTGGCGCCAAGAGCCGGCGCCGTGGCGCCGGCTTACCTGACAGGGGAGAAGACACCGGCGCAAGATGGATGGGTATATCCTGTTGGTGGAGGACGACCACGCGGTACGTGAGCTTCTGGTGGATCTGCTCTCGGACGCTGGCTACCAGGTGATCGGCGTCCAATCGCTCGTGGAAGCGCATGCCACGATCTCGGCCCGGCAGCCCTCGCTTGTGCTGCTCAACCAGCGACTTCCGGATGGCGACGGCACCAGCCTGCTCCCCGCCCTGCATCCCGCTCCGCCCCCGGTCATCGTCCTGTCGGGACAGGCCGCGCCGCCTGTGTTGCCGGCCGGCGTCCTCCACTGGTTGCAGAAGCCGTTTGACCTTCAAGACCTGCTTGCAGCAGTGGCAACGTATTACGCCCCGTAATCGTGCTGGTCTGCAGCGGCGGGGGGGTCAGGTGGCGCAGAGAGCGCGAAGCCATCCCCCCTGGCCAGTGCTTCCTGCTCGAGCTGGCGCAGGCGGTCGAACTGCCTGGTCTTGAGATAGTACGCCTCCCGCCGCAGCCGGATCAGGCGGTCGTTGAACAGCATCCAGTCGTTGAAGTAGCGTTCGCGATTGTCAACCGGCACAGGATCCGGCGCGTCGATATCCCCGGCGTAGGGTGCGAGCACCAGCGACGAGAGGCGGATCATACCCCAGACCAGCACGAGACAGATGGCCTCGATAGCGAGGGCGGGGAAGATGCCCCAGTCGATGCCGAACTCCACCTTGAGCCAGCGCGGGATCAGCAGGAACGAGAGCGCCAGACTGACGATCGTGAACGTAATTGCTAGAGTGACGAGTGTGACAGCCAGGAGCACCCGCACGACGGCCGAGGTGTCGGAATGCGGATCGATCACTGGCAGGCTGCTTAACCAGCGCACAGAACCACCCTCGCCAGGCTCATCACGCCCGGAACCGGCCGGGCACCGGCGCCTCCTCCCGAGCCTGCATCCAACCGGTACAGCCCACCTACATCGGTACAGCATACCTACCTACATCTTAGGTAGATGCTCGGGCACCGGAGGCAAGCGCATCCACTGTCAATTATCGTGAGCCTGCCGCCCCGGCGCAAGGAGCACGGGCGCGCTGAGAGTTGCTACCGGCCACGGCGGTATGTTAGAATACGGTGCGCAGCGCCGAGCGGCGGCGGGATGTGTGGGCGCGTGCTGCCGGCTGAACCGCGTAGAGTGTACCCTCTTTGGTCGGTGTTCCGTGCACAGAGTACGGCGAACCTTGCGGTGTGGTGTAGCGGTAGCACGACAGCCTTTGGAGCTGGAAGCCTAGGTTCGAATCCTAGCACCGCAGCCGCAGGTCCTGCCGGTGCTGGTGGCGAGCGTAGGGAATGCCCCGATAGCTCAGTAGGCAGAGCACAGTCTTGGTAAGACTGGGGTCACCGGTTCGATCCCGGTTCGGGGCTCCAGCCTAGGGAGCGGAGCGCCTAGCTCTGCAGCAGGTTCACAGCGGGGAGTAGCTCAGCCTGGTTAGAGCGCAGCGTTCGGGACGCTGAGGCCGGAGGTTCAAATCCTCTCTCCCCGACCAGGGGTGCTGATAGGACCCACTCCCCAAGGAGCGCAGCGGCTGCGCTATAATGGTTGTTGGACTGAGACGCATATTCGTGGGGATGTAGCTCAGCTGGGAGAGCGGTTGAATCGCACTCAACAGGTCGGGGGTTCGAGTCCCCCCATCTCCACCACTACGCCGCCGGGGTATGAACTCCGGAGCGAGGTGAGGCTGCGTGGTCTACGCAGCCTTTCGGCGTCTTACAACGTTTTTCCGCACTCGTCCCTCCACGATCAGCGGCCGGGCCTGCACGCTTCCCGCTGAGGGGGCGGGCGTAGAGTGGCGCGCCGGGTAGGGGCACGCTCGCTGGTGAGGCTCGGCTTCGACTATTCTCCTGTGGCCTGCGGCATGATGTGCGCCTGGAGCGGGAGCGCTCGGGTGGCGGTCGTGAGCAGGGCGGTCGAGCCCTGGAGTAAGGCGTCCGGCTGAGCGGTGAACGACGCTCACGGTGGCTGGCCGCTGTGGTAGGATGGGGAGCGAGGCACTGATTGTGCCATCACGACTGTGCCAGTGCACGCCTGGCATGAAGACATGGCGGTGCCGTTATGGCTCGTGAGGCACGTTCCGGCGGGCCGGCAGGACCGGCAGCCCGGTTCTGGCTGGAACGCCGGTTGCTGCGGAGAGGACGGTGGAGATGACCGAGAACTGGGAAACTCACGGGCTGGGAGAACCAGCCGTGCCCGACGAGCGTTTTCCTAATGAGGGCGATGAGAAGATCCGCGCATTCCTGGAGCAGGCCAGGCAGCGCGGCTTCGTGACCATTGCGCAGGCGTACCGGGCCTGCAATCCGGACGTCGCACCAGAGAAGGTCCGGGAGGTATTACGCCGCGCGGGAGTAGATATTGTGGACGAACTGGAGACTCGTGAGGCCGGCTGGGATAGCGAGGAGCTGTTCCTGCGCCGGGGCGAGCCGGAGGAGGCCCTGGCCGGGCTGGAGGAGCCAGAGCCCGAGGAGCTCGCCGCGGAGGCGCAGGAGCCGGACCTCCTTGAAGAAGAGGCTGAAGAGCTGCTGGCTGAGGAGCCGGCGGTCCTGATCGAGCGGCCGGGCCGTGTGCCGATCTACGAGGAGGCCGAGTTGCCTGCCGCGGAGGCTATGTACCTCCGTGAGATCGACCGCGGTCCGCTGCTGACGGCAGAGGAAGAGGTGGCGCTGGGCAAGGCGATCGAGGCCGGCCAGCGAGCGCGCCGCCGCCTGGAGCGGGGCGATTACAAGCCGGAGGAGCGCGCTGAGCTGGAGCGCCTGGTGGCTGAGGCCGAGCGGGCGCGGCAGAGGCTCATCGAGAGCAACCTGCGCCTGGTCGTGAGCGTAGCCAAGCGCTATGTCGGGCTGGGTCTGCCTTTCCTCGACCTGATCCAGGAGGGGAACATTGGCCTGGCTCGCGCTGCGGAGAAGTTCGACTATAAGAAGGGATTCCGCTTCAGCACGTACGCGCACTGGTGGATCCGCCAGGCGATCACCCGAGCCATTGCCAACCAGGCGCGGGTGATCCGCGTGCCGGTACACACGATCGAGCAGATCACGCGGCTGTACAACACGGCCCGGCGCATGGAGCAGCAGCTCGGCCGGGAACCCACCGCGGAGGAGCTGGCGCAGGAGATGGGCACTTCGCCGGAGCGCATCCGCGAGATCGTGCGTGCCTCGCAGCAGCCCATCTCGCTCGACACACCCGTCGGCGAGGAGGAGGAAGATAGCCTGGCCGACCTGCTGGCCGACCAGACGGCACGCAGCCCAGCCGAGGTGGTATCGCAGCAACTGCTGCGCGAGGACGTCGAGGCGATGCTGTCCGAGCTCACCGAGCGCGAGCGCACTGTGCTGAAGATGCGTTTCGGCCTGGACGATGGCCGGCAGCACTCGCTCGAAGAAGTTGGCGCACGCATCGGCGTGACGCGGGAACGGGCGCGCCAGATCGAGGCCGAGGCACTGGGCAAGCTCCGCCGTTCGGAACGGCACCAGCGCCTGCGCTCGTACCTGGAGTAACCGTCGCGCTTCTCAGCCCAGCTCTGCCTGGACAGCACACGCCGCCCTGCGCAGGGCGGCGTTTTTATTCAGGGCCCTTCCTCCTCGGCTGTGTGAGAGCGGCAGGCTGCGCTTGGGGAGTGCCGCTCCACTGGGTGCGGGATCACTGCCGGCTCAGCCGTGCTCTTCCCGCCGTGTACGCTGCCTGAAGCCCCCTCCCTCGCGGGGAGGGGCCGGCGAGATCCCCAAGCATCGTCGCGCCACGGGCATCCCCCTCCGGACTTCGTGAATCATTTCACGTTGCAAAGCAGCGGATCTGGGAGTACAATCTTCGTGGCGCAGAAGGGAGGTGCCCGTCTATTCTGCGCGCCCACACCGCCGTCTGGAGACGCCGCTGTGCCGATCAGTTACGGGATCGACTACTTCGCGGTCTTGGTGGCGACCCTCGTTGGCGCCGCGTTCGTGTTCGTCAACCTGCTCATCGCCAACATCGTGGCGCCACGCCTGCCATCGCCCGGCAAGGCGCTGACGTACGAGTGCGGCAGCCTGCCTGTCGGCGCGTACTGGACGCAGATGTACGTCCGGTACTACCTGTATACCATCCTGTTTGTGATCTTTGACGTCGAGGTAGTCTTCCTCTTTCCATGGGCGGTGATCTTTAAGGACCTGGGCGCGCTGGCATTCTACGAGATGCTGGTGTTTATTCTGATCCTGTTCTTCGGGCTGGTGTATGCCTGGAGAAAGGGGGTACTGCAATGGAGGTAAGGCGCCGTCACCAGGAAGAAGAGGCGCTGATGCGCCAGCGCCTCAGGGAGTGGGAGGCAACGGTCGAGAAGCGCCAGCTCGAGAAGATTGGCGCGGCGCCGCAGCCGCAGCAGTTCACCAACTTGTACTCGAAGCTGGGGCATCATGTGCTCCTGACCACGACGGACACGCTGTTTAGCTGGGCGCGCAAGTCGAGCCTGTGGCCGATGCAGTTTGGCATCGCCTGCTGCGCTATCGAGATGATCGCCACTTATATGGCCCATCACGACTTCGACCGCTTCGGCGTGGTTACCTGGCCCAGCCCGCGACAGTCAGACGTGATGATCGTGGCTGGTACGGTGAACTATAAGATGGCGGAGGTGGTTAAGCGTCTCTATGAGCAGATGCCCAACCCGAAATGGGTGATCTCCATGGGCGTCTGCGCCACCAGCGGAGGACCGTTCTACCGCTATCCCAACGTGGTGCTGGGCGTCGACGAGGTGATTCCCGTGGACGTCTACGTCTCTGGGTGCCCGCCGCGGCCTGAGGCGCTGCTGCACGGCCTGCTGACGCTTCAGGAGAAGATCATGCGGGAGGGCCGCGAGGGACGCTGGCGCGGGCGCGCAGTGAAGGTCGTCGAAGATGAGCTCCTGGATAAGCAGCCGATGCTCTCGATCGAGAAGCCGGCACCCGAGCGCGCCAGGGACCTGGCCGAGCAACTGACGGAGGTCAAGTCCTGATATGGCCGTCAACGTGAAGATCATCGCCGAGACCGTGACGCCCAGCGGCGTGCGCATGCTCCGGGTGCAGCCTGCCAGGCTCGTGCCGGCTGCCGAGGTCGAGGCGGCCATCAAAGAGGCCCTCCAGGGCCTCGATGCCACGACGGCGATCTCTTATGACGAGGCCGTCGTCACTGTACCACCGCAGCAGCTGGTCGAGGCCGCGCTGCGCCTGCGCGACCATCCGAAACTGCGCATGACCTACCCGCGCTGCGTTGCCGCGGTGGACTATCCGGACCAGGGCGAGATCGAGGTGACGTATTGGCTCTACTCACCGGAGCTGAGCCAGAAGGCGGCATTGAAGGTGCGCTGCCCGCGGGACGGCGGTGCGGTGCCCTCACTGGTCTCGGTGTGGCGCGGCGTGGACTGGCACGAGCGAGAACAGGCCGAGATGTTCGCTATCCGCTTCGAGGGGCACCCGAACCTCAAGCCGCTCCTGCTTCAGGCGGACTTCCCTGGCCCGGTCCTGCGTAAGGATTTCCCTATCCGCGAGCCGCAGTCACCGCCCGTGCGCAAGGCCGGCGCTGAGCAGCTCGAGGAGGAGGCCGCCGAATAGCCCTTCGGCCACGGTTCAAGGAGCACGTGTAGCAATGGCCGATGTGATCGATACCCCGCAGACGCTTCCCGCGCGGCTCGAAGAGCCGGTGCCCGAGCGCGATCTCCAGACGATGGAGATGGAGCTCAATATGGGGCCGCAGCATCCGAGCACGCATGGCGTGCTGCGGGTGATCCTGCACCTCGACGGCGAGCGGATCGTGCGCGCCCAGTTCGACATTGGATACCTGCATCGCGGCAAGGAGAAGCTGTGCGAGTACCTGGACTATCGCCAGGGGATCAGCCAGATTGAGCGCACCGACTACCTTGCGCCGTGGAACGATGACCTGTCGTTCGTGATGGCGGCGGAGAAGCTGGCTGGCATTGAGGTGCCGGAGCGGGCGCAGTATGTGCGCACGATCATGTGTGAGTTGAACCGCATCGCCAGCCATCTGGTCTTCTATGGCGCCTTCGGCATCGATGCCGGCGCCATCACCCCCTTCATGTACGGCTTCCGTGTGCGCGAGGTGATCCTCCAGTTCTTCGAGTACGTCTCCGGCGGCCGCTTCTTTCCGCAATACTTCCGTGTGGGTGGCTTGAAGGAAGACGTGCCTGAGGGGTTCGTGGAGCGCTGCCGCCAGACACTCGACTACATCAAGCAGGGGATCGACGACTGCGACCGGCTGCTCTCTGCCAACGAGATCTTCCTTTCACGCACGAAAGGCGTGGGGGTGCTGTCAGCTGAGGATGCTATCGCGCTGGGCGTGTCGGGACCGATGCTGCGGGCGTCGGGCGTGCCGATTGATATCCGGCGGACTGAGCCGTACATGCTCTACGACCGCTTTGAGTTTGATATCCCGGTCGGCACGAACGGCGACTCCTATGACCGCTATATCCTGCGCATCGAGGAGATGCGTCAGTCGGTGCGCATCATCGAGCAGGCGCTCAAGGACTTTCCCGGCGGGCCGATCATGGCCCGCATGCCCAAGGCATTCCGCCCGCCGGCCGGTGAGGTCTACCTGCGCACCGAGGCGCCGCGGGGCGAGTACGGCATCCACCTGGTGAGCCGCGGGGGTAGCGACAAGCCGTACCGGGTCAAGATCCGCGCGCCGTCGTTCAGCAACCTGGCCGCGATGGAGCATGTGCTGCCGGGCGCGTTCTTGGCCGATGCACCCATCATTATCGGCTCGATCGACATCGTGCTCGGCGACGTGGACCGCTAACGGCGCAGGAGAACGCCGCAGCGACAGAGGAGACACACGATGCCGGAAGTGCTGGTGCAAGGCATCCTGGTCACCATCGGGGCAGTCCTGCTCACGGTGATCGTGTCCGTGGCCGTACTGTTCCTGATCTGGTATGAGCGCAAGCTGCTCGGCCGCATGCAGATGCGCCTCGGCCCGTACCATGTCGGTCCGCATGGCCTGCTGCAAACGCTTGCTGACGCACTCAAGCTCTTGCTGAAGGAAGACGTCCGTCCGGCCTCAGCCGACCGCCTGGTGTTCAACCTGGCCCCGGCGGTGGTGTTCGTGCCGACGTTCGTGGTATTTGTGACCATCCCTTTCACCCGAGACCTGGTGCTGCGTAATCTGAACCTGGGCCTGCTCTTTTTCTTCTCGGTCTCGTCGGTGTCGGTGGTCGGCATGCTGATGGCCGGCTGGGGGTCAATCAACAAGTACGCCCTCTTCGGCGGCCTGCGTTCGGTAGCGCAGCTCGTGAGCTATGAGCTGCCGATGGCGTTCTCGATTCTGGCCGTGGCCATGCTGGCCGGCACGCTCGACCTGCGCGAGATAGTCGAGCGGCAGACCGTGTGGTACCTCTTTCTCCAGCCGATTGGCTTTGTGATCTTCCTACTTGCCGGTATGGCAGAGACGAGCCGGATCCCGTTTGATATTCCCATCGCCGAGTCAGAGGTCGTCGGGGGGCCGTTGATCGAGTACAGCGGCTTCCGCTGGTCCATCTTCTTCCTGACCGAGTATGCCCACGTCTTCGCCATCGGCTTGCTCATGGCCATCATGTACCTCGACGGCTGGGAGGGCCCGGTGATCCCTGGCTTTGAGACGCCGTTCCACCTGTTTTGGATGCTGCTGAAGACGTTTGCGGTAGTGACGTTTATCTTCTGGGCACGAGCGGCATGGCCGCGCCTGCGCGTTGACCAGCTCATGGCGTTTGCCTGGAAAGTGCTGTTACCGCTGTCGTTCCTGAATGTGTTCCTAACGGGCTTTTACGAGATGTACGGCTGGGGGGCGCTGATCGCCGGGCTGGTGGTCTCGCTGGGGGCAGCGTGGCTGTGGTATCAGTTGCGCAGTCGGGTTAGGCAGCCGGCCCCAGCCACTGCCCCCGCTGTGGCGCGGAGCTGAGCCCCACGGCAAGGGCGCTGCCTCGGAGCTCCTGCGGCGCTGGCGTGGCACGCGTGCCATGCCAGCCAGGGCGGATTGCCGGGGCGCATGCACATGAGGAGGGAACCGTGCGAGGGGTCCTCGAAGGCCTGGTGACCACACTGCGGACGTTCTTCCGGCCGCCAGTGACGCTGAAGTACCCCCTGGAACGGCCGGCCCTGGCTGAGCGGTTTAAAGGGCCGCCGGGCTTGCTTTGGGACGACGAGGCGGACGAGATCGTCTGCGTAGGCTGCAATATCTGCGCCCGGGCGTGTCCGGTGAACTGTATCACGCTGACCGCGAAGAAATACACTGGCACGAAGACAAACAAGCGGGCTATCGTCGATGAGTACTACATCGACTTCTCCCGCTGTATCTACTGCGCGATCTGCGTCGAGGTGTGCCCGTTCGACGCAAACGAGATGACGCATTCGTTTGAGCTTTCCGTGTACGACCGGAAAGACCTGCTGTTCGACAAGGATCAGCTCGTCGAGCTGGCCCGCGGCATGAAGCGACGGCCGATGCATGTGCCGACGGTGCCGGAGCCGCCCCGGCCTGCGCCGGCCGCGCGCCCGGCTGGCGCTGCTGCGACAGGCGCGCGGCCGGCAGCAGCAGCACGTCCGGCCGGTGCTCCAGGCGCTCCTGGCGCCCCGGCC
>JBHOQS010000002.1:0-373642 GCA_042408875.1 Chloroflexota bacterium
CAGCCCCTCGAAGCTGTCGGGAGCAGTGCGCTGGAGATACTCCAGCACCGCCACGCCGTAGTTGGGCGTGGTCGGCGGGGGCGCCTGGGTGGCGATCGCCGGATCGTGCGCCGGGAAGACCGAAAAGTTGATCTGGGTGTAAGGCATGAGATCGGGGTCCAGCAGGTTCATCGTCTGCACGGGGCCGCTCCCACACTGCTGCAGGGGCTGGCGCTGGAAGAATTGGGTGGTGCAGCCCAGGAACGTGAAGGTGCGACTGACAGGAAAGCCAAAGGTGTCCACTCCACCCCGCGCCAGGAAGTAGGCCCAGAAGGCATCATAGTCGATGCAGTAGCCGGTCTCGGTAAAGCACTGCGAGCGGGTAGGGTCGAGTGGAGCTGGCCTGAGCAGAAGATCAGCCCGGGCTGCCTGCCCTGCCTGGACGCTGACCGCTGCTGTGGCGCGTAGCTCAACACCTTGCAGGCGCGCCGTCGCAACGAGCTGATAGGCGCCGGGTTGGAGCGAGAGGACGGCGAACCGGCCACGCGCGTCGGTCCGGGCGAGACGGTCCACTGGACTGGGATCAGGCCCGACGATCGTGACGAGGGCGAACTCGCCGGGGCTCCGGTCGCCGCTGTCGCGCTGGCTGCTGGCGTTATAGTCGATCCACACCTCGCCCCACAGCAGCCCGGCGCTGGCCGGTGCTCCCACGCTGAACGGCGCGGCGGCCATGAGGTCGGGGCCGCCGCGCACCACGATGGTGTAGCTCCCCGGCACCACAAGGAGATTCCCGCGATTCATGCCGCTGAACAGCGTGGAGGGCACCACGACCTGGACGGAGAACCGGCCAGCGGCGTCAGCCTGGAAAGCGCCGGCCATGTCGGCGCCCGGTCCAGCTGTGTTGCCGGCCTCGTACAGGCGTGCTACCAGCGTTGCGCCAGGAGGCCAGCCGGTGCCCTGGAGGGTGACGCGCTCGCCCGAGGCCGCCTGCGATGGCGCAACAGTAAGCGCAGGCGTGCCCGGCGTCTGCGCGCCCGCCGGGCCAGCTGGCCCGGCGATCGGGAGCACCGCCAAGATAGCTAGGAAGGCGAGCAGGTGTGCGAAGCGCATCAGTTGCATCCTCTCACCCGGCCGTGCGACTCCGCAAGAGCTGACCGGTTGCCCCAGCGCAACGAGGCCCAAGGGCGGTATGATATAGCATGTAGCAATAGACGAATAAACGCCTGCAAGAGACGCGCCAGACGATGCAGGGCGCTGGCGTGGTTTTCTCGCATCCCGCTCGCGTGTGCTAGCCAGATGTCACCTGGGCACTGGTGACATGCCACCCGTGAAGGAGCACGACGATGAGTACCGAGTGGCACGGTCCACTGCGCAAGATCGACGACTATCGCTGGGAGATCCCGCAGACTTATAAGCCGGGCATGCGCGTGCCGGCGCTGGTCTACGCTGACGAGAAGCTGCTCAAGAGCATCAAGGCCGACCAGGCGCTCGAGCAGCTCGCCAATGTCGCCACCATGCCGGGTATCGTCGGCCGCGCCCTGGCCATGCCGGACATCCACTGGGGCTATGGCTTCCCGGTGGGTGGCGTGGCAGCGTTCCGCGTCGACGACGGCGTGATCTCGCCCGGGGGGATCGGCTTTGACATCTCCTGCGGCGTGCGTCTCATCCGCACCGACCTCAAAGTCGAGGAGGTGAAGCCGAAGATCGACCAGCTCACCACTGAGCTCTTCCGCAACGTGCCCTCTGGCGTGGGCTCGGAGGGCCGCCTGAAGCTGAAGGGCAGCGAGATCGACAAGGTGCTCCAGAAAGGGGCGCCGTGGGTGGTCGAGCAGGGCATGGGCGATCCTGAGGACCTGAAGGTTATCGAGGAAGGCGGCAGCTTCAAGGGTGCCGACCCCGACGTGGTGAGCCAGCGCGCCAAGCAGCGTGGCGCTCCGGAGCTGGGCACGCTCGGCTCAGGCAACCACTTCCTGGAGGTGCAGGTCGTCGACGAGATCTACGATCCGCAGGCAGCAGAGGCGTTCGGCCTGAACCAGGTGGGCCAGGTCGTGGTCTTCGTGCATTGTGGCTCGCGTGGCTGCGGCCACCAGATCTGCCAGGACTACCTGCGCGTGATGGAGCAGGCACTGCAGAAGTACAGCATCCGGCTGCCCGACCGCCAGCTCGCCTGCGCGCCGTTTGGCTCACCCGAGGGCGAGCGATACTGGGGGGCCATGCAGGCGGGGGCTAACTTCGCCTGGGCCAACCGCGAGGTGATCACGCACTGGATCCGCGAGTCGTTCTCCAAGGTGTTCGGCGTGTCACCGGCTCGCCTGGGCATGCGCGTGGTCTATGACGTCTCGCACAACATCGCCAAGATCGAGGAGTACGAGATCGACGGCAAGCGCGAGCGGGTAGTCGTGCACCGCAAGGGCGCCACGCGGGCCTTCCCGGCCGGCCATCCAGAGATCCCCGAGCAGTACCGCCACGTTGGCCAGCCAGTGCTGATCCCAGGCGATATGGGCCGCTACTCCTACGTATGTGTTGGCACCGAGCGGGCGATGCAGGAGAGCTTTGGCTCCACTTGCCACGGCGCCGGCCGCGTGATGAGCCGCGCCGGAGCCAAGAAGGCGCTGCGCGGCGTAGACCTCATCGAGGAGCTGCGCAAGCGGGGGATTACGGTGCGGGTGCAGAACCCGGCTCTGCTTGCTGAAGAAGCCTCTGCGGCCTACAAGGACGTGGCCGACGTGGTCGAGGTGTGCGCTAAGGCAGGCATCTCGCGGCCGGTGGCGCGTGTGCGGCCGATCGGGGTAGTGAAGGGCTAGCAGCGTGCGTTGCGCGTGACGGGCCGTGCGGACACGTGGCTCCCGCCGGGGACTGCTCCTCGAACGCAATCGGGCAGTGTACCACCCGGCGCATCTTGCTCAGGGCATGATGCGCCAGGCGTGGACGTGCCTGCTGAGCGCTCTCAGGAGCTACGCGGCGACCGTCGCTGGCTTCAGCCGCGATGCTCGCCTGCTCCTGGCGAGCTGGACGCTCGGCGCGATCGGCGCCGGCGCGGTGGGCACGCTCTATAACCTCTACATTATTGCGCTGGGCTTCCGGGAGGACTTCCTCGGACTGCTCCTGTTCGTGGGCGCGCTGGCCGGCGGGCTGGCGGCCTTGCCCGCGGGCTGGCTGAGCGACCGCCTAGGCGCTCGCCCGGCCATGCTGGGCGGCATGGTCGTGCTGGGCGCGGCCATGCTGGTGCAGTACGTGGCCACTGCCGCATGGCTCCTCCTGGCCGGCGCTGCTGTGGCCTCAGTGGCCGTCGCCGTGGCCTCGGTAGCACAGATGCCGCTGCTCTACAGCAGCTCGACACCTGAAGACCGGACGCACCTCTTTGGTGTCAGCGATGCCCTGTTCGTCGCCGCCAGCGCCGTAGGTGGGGTGTTGGCCGGCATGCTGGTACAGCCTGCGGCAGTGCTCTGGCCAGCGCTCGACCGCGCTGGCGCGTACCGCCTCGCTCTCCTCGCAGTGAGTCTCATCGCTGCCACCTCGATCATTCCACTCTGGCTGATCCGGCCGCATCCCTCCGAGCGCAGGTCCGCCGGAGTACCGCCTGCTCCCGCAGGCTTTGGCGGCACGCTCAGGGTGGTGACCGGCAGGCTCAGCGCTGCCCTGCGGGGCGAGGCCGCCAGCGTCATTGCCAAGCTCAGCCTCACCAGCGCGTTGATGGGCTTCGGCGCCGGGCTCTCCATCCCGTTCTTGAACGTCTTTCTGGTCGAGCGGCTCGGTGCGGATGCCGCGATCGTGGGCCTGGTGCGTGCCGGTGGGACACTCGTTACTGCCGCGGGCGCTCTGGCTGCGCCGCTGCTGGCTGGCTCTCTGGGCGCGGTCGCTGCGGTGGTGCTGGCACGGCTAGCGTCCGTGCCGTTCCTGTGGGCGCTTGGCCTCACGGGCAGCCTGCCCGTGGCGGCTGCCCTGTACATGGCGCGCGCAGCCCTGGTCAACGCCGCTGGCCCGATCATCAGCGCCTTCTCCATGGATGTGGTTGCCCCGGCGTGGCGTGCCCGCGCCAACGCCGCTCTGATGGTAAGCTGGGGTCTCAGCTATGCCGCCGGCAGCCTGGCTGGCGGCGTGCTGCTAGCGCACTGGCCACTTCCTGGCTTCGATGCGCTATCCTTGCGCCACAGGGGCTATACTGTCGCCTTCCTGCTCACTGGCGCATTGTATGCCCTGGCAACAACGCTCTTCTGGCTCTTGTTTCGGGGCGTTCAGCTCAACGTACACCTAGCAGCTGCCGAGCACGACGGGACGCGCCAGGCCGAGTCCGTCCATGTGCGATAATTAAAAACAAATAAATGAATAATGAATGATGGAGTCCTCTTCTGACTACTATTGAGTACTATTGAGCCGCAGGACAAGCGGCACGCTGGCGTACGGCAAGACCGTATGCAGCACCACGCTCCTCACGTGTGCTCGAGGGCGCTCTCAGCACAATAGACAGCGCCCGGAAAGGTTGGATTTGGAGAGACGCTTCAAAACTCGATTCTTGCTCTACTATTATTATATAATACCATATAATACTATTTATACTTAAAAGACTATTAAATATACGATAGTATAATAGGGGCTAAGAGGTTGTAGATTTAACGATAAATCCTGTAAGGAGGATAGCTGCATGGCGAAGGATACTTCCCAGCTCTCACAGGAGCACGCTGCGCTGCGTGAAGCGCTCGGCCGCCTAGCGGAAGCGCTATCGCGGCCGCTACTCCCACCGCCGCGCCTATCAGCAGACGTCTATGAGCCGCCCGGCGGCACGGCGTACGTCGTGGAGATCCCCGTGCCTGGGCTGAGGGCAGACGAGATCAAAGTCACGGTCAGCGGGGACATGCTCACGGTCGAGCTCCAGCCGCGCAGCCCCGCTACCGAGCCGGGACGCACATACCTTATACAAGAGCTCTCACGGCAGCCCCTGGCGCGGGTGTTCACCTTTCCCACGGCGATCGACCCGCACCATATCCAGGCCCGTCTCGAGGGCGGCATGCTGCGCATCACCGTACCGAAAGCCGATGGCATCCCCAGCCACGTCATCAAGGTGGAAGAGACATAGGCTCGCGCACGATGCGTGAAGGGGTCGCGCCTCTGGCGCACAGGCCTTTTCCCTTCCCATCTCTATCTCGATCGTCCTCGCCCCTTCTCGAGGCAGGGCTGCTTCGAGACCAAGGCTGCGAGCCTGGCGCATGAAGGCGCCGGGCCCGCGGCCCGTGGCTTGCGCCACCGCTCGGACCGTTCGGAGTCACGGTCCCTCCCCTGGGAGACCATACGCATGCGTAGGGCTGGGGAGCCTAACGGACTGTCCACCTGCCGTTTTACCCTGTCTTAACCTCCACTTGCTACGCTGAAGCTATTATTGGTGAGAGGAGCTCTTGCCGCAAAGCTTGGGGTTCAGGACGATCCCAAATGATCGTGCCAGATAAAGAGCTGTTGCGAGGGTATGCCCTATGCCTGAGCTGAGCCAGCGCACGCTGATCAGACACTTGCTGCGCCGTGCCGGGTTCGGCGCAAGCGAAGCAGAACTTGAAGAGTACAGTGCCCTCGGTTTTGATCGCGCTGTGGACCGTCTGGTGCACTACGAGCAGGTCGCCGAGGACATTGATATTGACAAGCTCGCCTTCGACCTGGACCTGGATCTCACCAAGATCGAAGACCAGCGCCTGCTCTGGATGTACCGCATGGCGACTACCAAGCGGCCGCTCCAGGAGAAGATGACCCTGTTCTGGCATGGGCATTTTGCGACTGCGAACTCGAAGGTCAATAACGTCGGCTACATGGTGCGGCAGAACCAGTTCTTCCGTGACCACGCGCTAGGGAACTACCGTGAGATCCTACGCGGTATCTCGCGGGATCCGGCGATGCTGCGCTGGCTCGACTCCAATACGAACCGCAAGCGCAGCCCGAACGAGAACTACGCCCGCGAGCTGATGGAGCTGTTTACACTTGGCATCGGAAACTATTCCGAGCAGGATGTCAAAGAAGCCGCCCGCGCCTTCACCGGCTGGTTCGTGAAAGACGACCAGTTTTTCTTCGACGCTGCCCAGCATGATAACGGTCCCAAGACCGTGCTTGACCGCACCGGCAACTGGAACGGCGACGACGTCATCGACATGCTCGTTGGCCATCCAGCCACCGCGCGGCGGCTAGCGTCAAAACTGTTCCGTTTCTTTGTGTACGATAATCCGGCACCGGACACGATCGAACGGTTCGCCGAGGTGTATCTGCGCAGCGGCTATGACGTGCGTGCGCTCGTGGAAGCGATCCTGCGTTCACCGGAATTTCGTTCCGAGCGCGCCTTCCACGCCCTGATCAAAAGCCCGATCGAGCTCATCATCGGTGCGGTGAAGGCGCTTGGCATCGCTGCCCTCCCGCGCGACGCGCCCGCCATCGCCCGGCGCATGGGCCAGGACCTGTACAATCCGCCGACGGTCAAGGGCTGGGATGGTGGCCCAGCGTGGATCACTACTTCCACGCTGCTTGAGCGCTTCAACCTGGCGAACCGGCTCATCACGACCCGCGGGCGGGAGGGATTTGCCACGCTGCGGGATGAGCTCCTCACACGCCGACCGGGCTCAGCCGAACAGGTGGTTGACTACTTCTTGCAGCGCTTTCTGGACGGGGATGCAGCCGACCATGTGCGCCGTGCCCTGGTTGCTTATCTGCGGGTCAACGACAACGGCACACCGCTGTCCTTCTCACTCGACGCCCGCTTCATCGACCTCAAGGTCCGTGGCCTAATCCATCTCATCATGTCGTTGCCGGGATACCAGTTGAACTGACATCGTCAGGCGGAGGAGACAATGCCATTCACTCGACGTGGCCTGTTCAAAGGGGGTGCGCTGGTCGCGTTCGGCCTTACCGCGCCGACGTTCCTCACCATCACAGCACAGCATACCGCCGAGGCCAGCATATCGACCCCGACAGGCGCTAATATCCTCATCGTGCTTCAGCTCGGCGGGGGGAACGACGGCCTGAACACCGTCATCCCATACGCCGACCCGGCCTATCGCGCCGCACGCCCCACTCTGGCGATCCCTGAGCCGGAGGTGCTGCCGGTCTCGGAGTATGTGGGCCTGCATCCGAGCATGGCAGCGCTCAAGGCCCGCTTCGATGCGGGTCAGTTTGCCATCGTGCAGGGCGTCGGCTACCCGAACCCGAACCGCTCGCACTTCCGTTCGATGGAGATCTGGCAAACTGCGCGGCCGGATGCCTACGAGCCGAGCGGCTGGCTAGGCCGCTACCTTGACGCCAATTGCTGCGGCGAAGATCGTCCAGCTCGTGCAGCGAATGGTGGTCCCGGTGCGCTCGAGGCACTCACTATTGGCGAGAGCCTGCCCCGCTCGTTCTGGACCGAGCACTCCCTGGTACCGGCCATCTCGAACCTGGCCGCCTACGAGTTTCAGACCGACCGCCGCTATCCCGACGACCGCGCGCACCAGCTCGAAGCCTTCGATGCCTGCTACGCCGCGCCGACGTGCCGCCGCGAATACGAGGAGTTCCTGCGCCGTGTAGGGAAGGAAGCGTTGGTGAGTTCCGAGGAACTCAAGAAGCTGTCGCGGTCTTATCAGACGGCTGTACAGTACCCCACCAGCACACTGGCGAATAATCTCAAGAGCGTGGCCCAGATGATCGCCGCCGACATGGGCACGCGGATCTTCTACGTCTCGACCGGTGGGTTCGACACTCACGCCAATCAGAAGAACACGCACGCCAACCTGCTCAAGCAGGTCTCCGATGCTCTTGACGCATTCATGAAAGACCTTGAGGAGAAGGGCAAGGCTGATCGCGTCGTGGTACTGGCCTTCTCCGAGTTCGGCCGTCGGGTCAAGGAGAACGGCTCGCTGGGCACCGACCACGGCGCAGCCGCACCGATGTTCCTGCTAGGCCATCCCGTCGTCGGCGGCCTGCATTCCACCTACCCCAGCCTCACCGACCTGGAGAACGGCGACCTCAAGATGACGGTCGATTTCCGCACGGTCTACGCGTCGGTGCTGCGCGACTGGCTGGGCACGCCGCCGCAAAGGGTGCTGGGCGGCGACTTCGGGAGCCTGCCTCTCTTCCGGCAATAGCAATAGTGGCTCATCAATAACGTCTGAAGGCGCGGAGGGCTCTAGGGTTCTTCGATCTGTCTAACCCTGCGCCGGGCGGTGTGACCTGCCGATACTCCTACTGGGCACGCCTGCGTGCCGGCGCACCGCCATGGCAGAGCTACCTGACTATTACGAGATCTTACAGGTTCATCCCAAAGCCGAGCCCGAGGTGATCGAGGCGGCCTACCGGCGTCTGGCGCGGCTATATCATCCTGACGTGAGCCGCCGTCCGGATGCCGCCGAACGCATGCGTCAGATCAACCTCGCCTACGAGGTGCTCTCGGACCCCCAGAAGCGCCGCGCCTACGATGCCGCCCGCGCGTCGAATGGTCGGACCCGCCGGTACCCCGGCGAGCCGGTCCGGCCGGCTGCCCGACCCGACGTCCCCACGATCGAAGTGCAGCCAGCCACGCTGAGTTTCGGGCAGGTGGCACCGGAGGAGCCCGTGCGCGCTACGCTACGCGTGCTGGTGCGCGGGGACGGACCGTGGCGCGGCCGGGCTGTGGCCGGCCCGGCTTGGCTGCATGTCGAGCCCGACGCGTTCGACGGTCCCGTAGCCGAGCTTCGGGTGGTCGCCCACACCGCGGGGCTGCGCGCCCATACGGCATACCAGGGCCATGTCGTGGTCGAGGCAGGCAACGCGCGCTGCGTGGTCCCTGTCTCCCTCGTGGTCGGCGAACGGCCGCCGGTGCTGCACGTGCACCCGGCGTTGCTGGCCATGGGCCCGGCTCCAGCGGGCGGAGAAGCCACCGCGACCGTTGAGCTAGAGAACCGCGGCGGGGGACAGCTCCACGGCGAGGCGTACAGCACCGTACCGTGGCTCAGCGTGCAGCCAGCCATCTTTACCAGCAACGCCGTCACCCTCGTGCTCCGTGGGTCGGCTGCCCAGCTTGCGCCGGGCCGCAGCTACGAGGGACGCGTGCACCTGCGCACCAGCGGTGGTGAGGCCTGGGTCACCGTGGATTTTCTGGTCAGTGCCGCTCCTGCGCCTGAGCAGGACGCAGCGCCTGCAAGCGATGAAGCGCCCAGACCGGCAGGTCTGGCTCTTCTCCGTCACCTGTGGACACGGACGGCTCCTCACCAGCGCGCCCTGGCCCTGGCTGCCCTGGGACTGGCCCTGCTGGTGGCTGCGCTGGCGCCGGTGTCGCTCCGTGCGCCACTGCCTGGAGCCGGGACAGATCGCCCGGCGACAGGCCAACCGGTCATACGGGCCACCCTGGCGCCACCGTCGGGCTCCACACCCACGCCTGCCACAGCTCTCCCATCCGGCGCTGCTCCGCTGGTTGAGGTATCGTCCGTGCGGGGGGCGCGGTGGCGTATCGAGCTGCGCGCTGTGGAAACAGAAACGCGGCTGGGTCGCTGGGATGCCCTGGGAATCTTCGTCATTGTGACCCTGCGATACGTCCATCTAGGGGGACCGGACGACGCCCTGCCGTCCCTGCGGCTACTCGACTCTGCCGAGCGGAGCTACACGCTGAGCCAGAGCGTCACCCACGACTATGTGGCCGCATACCGCCTGGACCCACCGGCTGGGCTGCTCTCCGCCGGACAGCGTGTTGACACGGCGCTGGTCTTCGACGTGGACCCGCGCGCAGCGCCCTACCGCCTGGAAGCCCCGGACGGGTTGCGCTACCGGACCCTGCCCCTCCCGCTGGAAAGGGCCAGCGTGTGCTCCCCGCCTCGTCTCTGCAGCGGGCGTGATGTTTGACGCCCCTCAAAACGAAGTGCTATCCTTTGGGCCGGCACACAGGACGCCGCGTCGCGGCAGAGGCCCGCCGCACCGGTGCGGCGGGCGAGCGGCCTACTCTCAGCCTACTCTCATAGGTGGAGCGACGCATGCGGAAGAAAGTGACGGTGGTCGGCGCCGGGAATGTCGGCGGCTCGGTGGCGCAGCGCATCGCTGAGAAGAACCTGGCCGATGTTGTCCTCGTGGATATCGTAGAGGGGCTGCCTCAGGGCAAGGCGCTGGATCTCATGGAATCCGGCCCGGTCGTCGGCTTCGACGCCAAGGTCATCGGCACTAACGGCTATGACGAGACCGCCGGCTCGGACATCATCGTGATCACCTCAGGGGTGGCGCGCCGCCCTGGTATGTCACGGGACGACTTGGTGCTGACCAACATGCGCATCGTGCGCAGCGTGGTCGAGGCAGCCGCGCCGCTCTCGCCAGACAGCATCATCCTGATGGTTACGAACCCGCTTGATGCGATGGCGCAGCTTGCGTACAAAGTAAGCGGCTTTCCGCGCGAGCGGGTGATCGGTGAGTCGGGCGTGCTCGACAGCGCGCGCTTCCGCACGTTCGTGGCTATGGAGCTGGGCGTCTCCGTCGAGAACGTAGAGGCCTACGTGCTGGGCGGGCATGGCGACACGATGGTACCGCTGCCCCGCTATACTACCGTCGCCGGGGTGCCGCTTCCCGAGCTCCTGCCGCCAGAGACTATCGAGCGTCTGGTGCAGCGCACGCGCGATGGCGGTGCAGAGATCGTGAACCTGCTGAAGACCGGCAGCGCGTTCTACGCGCCGTCCGCCGCTGTGGTCGAGATGGTGGAGGCCATCCTGCTCGACAAGCATAAGATCCTGCCCTGCTCGGTGTACCTGCAAGGCGAGTACGGCATCGACGGCGTGTTCGTCGGCGTGCCGGTGAAGCTCGGTGCCCGTGGCGTCGAAGAGATCGTACAGCTCAAGCTGACGCCAGAGGAACTGGCCGCGCTCCATCGCTCCGCCGCTGCCGTGCGTGAGCTGGTGCAGGTGATGCAGCTCTGAGCGCGGGATCGCTGCTGTAGCTCCCGCCGAGTGACCGCCGCCTCGAGGACCACGACGCGTGCGCCCTCGTCCCATCCACTCGCTAGCTGCGCCGCCTGCTGTGCGCCGGCCGGGCAGCCGCGCCGCATGGCTGTGGCGGTGGGGGCCGCCGCTGCTCTGGATGGCCGTGATTTTCGCCCTGTCCTCGCGCTCTCAGCTCCCCAGCGCACCGCAGCCGCTGCTAGATCTGCTGCTCAAGAAGGCCGCGCACGTCGCTGAGTACGGCGTGCTCGCACTCCTGTGGCTGCGGGCCCTTTCCCCGGCGGGATGGCGCAGCGCGCGCGGCCCTGCGCTGGCCGCCTTCGTCATCGCCACGCTGTACGCTGTCTCGGATGAACTCCACCAGGCACTCGTACCGGGCCGGCATCCCCAGCCAGTGGACGTGTTGATTGACGCGGCTGGCGCGGCAGCGGCCTTGCTGGCAATCAGGCTCCCCTGGCAAGTGCATGCCGGCCGGGACCAGCGTAGCGATGTGCCCCTGCGCCGCGTGCGAGAATTGTGGAGGGAGATCCGGCCACGCCCCCGGGCTCGCCGTCTCCCTAAAAAATTAAAATTAAAAATTACGAACTAAAGATACGGACCACGACATAGACACAAGAGCGAAGACGCGAACTAGGCATCTATGGCTCGGTTCACTGACACGATCCCAGCGATTATCCTGGACATCGAAGAGCTTGCGCCTTCGGGGGAGGGTATCGGCCACTACGGTGACCTGCAAGTCGCCGTGCTTGGCGCGCTGCCCGGAGAGCGCGTGCGCGCTCGAGTGTATAAGCACGGCCAGACCGAGGCGTTTGCCCGGCTGCTAGAGGTGCTCCAGCCCGCGCCGGAGCGGGTGGCTCCTCCGTGCTCCTACTTCGGCGATTGTGGCGGTTGCCAGTGGCAGCACGCACGGTACGAGCACCAGCTCCGGCTGAAGCGTGAGCAGCTCCTCTCGATCCTTGCGCTGACCGGGCTCGAGCGCGCCCAGCTCAACGACCTGGTGCGTCCGGTGGTTGGCATGGCCGACCCGTGGCACTACCGTAACCATGCACGCTTCTCCGTCACACGAGACGGCTTTCTCGGCTTTACACTGGCGCATAGCCGCCGCCCGATGCGCATTGACGCCTGCCTGCTGATGCATCCCTTCATCAACCAGGTACTCGCTCTGCTCCAAGGCCGCGTCCGAGGGCTGCACCAGGTGGCGGTGCGCTATGGCATCCGTGCCGGAGAGTTTCTGATCCAGCCGCGGGTGCCGGAGATCGAACACGTCATCGAGACCGGCCAGCCCTACTTCGAAGAAGAGGTGCTCGGCCGGCGCTTTCGCATCTCGGCCGCATCCTTCTTCCAGGTGAACACGAAACCTGATCCCCGCCCGGTAGCGGGCGTGCTGCATCGCCCCAGCCCGGTGCTGCGCCCGGATGGGCTGCACTCACAGGCAGAGGTGCTCTCGCTCGTGGTGCTCGACCGCCTGGCGCTGCACGGGGATGAGCGGGTGATCGACGCGTACTGCGGCGTGGGGACGTTCTCTGCGCTGCTGGCGCCCTTTGCGCGACGGGTCATTGGCATCGAGGAGAGCCACGCCGCGCTCCAGGATGCTCAGCACAATACCCGCGACCTGGACAACGTGGAGTTCATCGAGGGGAAGGCCGAGCAGGTGCTGGCCTCCTTCGAGGAGCCCGTCGATGCCGTGGTGCTTGATCCGGCGCGTCCGGGCTGCCGGCCTGAGGTGCTGGATGCGCTGGCGCGGCTACGCCCCCGGCGGGTGGTCTACGTCTCCTGTGAGCCCGCGACGCTGGCACGCGATCTGAAGCGACTGCTTGCGGCTGGCTTCTCGCTGGTGGAGGTACAGCCGATCGATATGTTCCCGCAGACCCAGCATATCGAGAACGTCGCGACGCTGGAGCCCGCCGCAGGGTAGTTGTGTATAATCCAACCAAGCCGCCGCCCGGCAGTATTCGTGCCTGGGCGGCAGGGAGAGCCAGCCATGGCAGAAGAACCCGCTGCGTCACGACGAGGAGCCGGATCCGATGGAGAGGTCCTGCTCACACGCGATGGGCCCGTCGCAGTGCTGACGCTCGACCGCCCGGCCGCGCGAAATGCCTTGAGCGAGCAGATGCTCGAGCAGCTCGGTGAATGGCTCCGGGAGCTGGGCCAGGACCGCACAGTGCGTGCAGTGATCCTTACCGGCGCGGGCACCCAGGCGTTCTCGGCGGGCGCGGACATTCGCGCCATGGCGGTGAAGAGCCCCCAGGAGGCACGAGCGTACGCTGAGCTGGGCCACCGCGTCATGGCCCTCATCGAGGATCTTCCGCAGCCGGTCATCGCTGCTATCAACGGGTATGCGCTCGGCGGCGGATGTGAGCTGGCGCTGGCCTGTGACCTCCGCATCGCGGCCAGCACCGCCCGCCTAGGGCAGCCGGAGGTCGGACTCGGAGTCCTGCCAGGGTGGGGCGCGACGTTTCGCCTGTCGCGCGTGACCGGTCCGGGGCCGGCGCGCGAGCTGATCTTCACCGGCAGGCTGGTCGATGCCCAGGAGGCGCTCCGCCTGGGGCTGGTCAATGCCGTGGTCGAGCCGGACCAGCTCATGCCTCAGGCGCTGACTCTTGCCCGCCAGATCGCCGCGCAGGCGCCGCTGGCCGTGCAGAGCGCCAAGCGGGCGATGGTCCTGGCCGGCCAGCTCCCCCGTGAGGCGGCCGCCGCCCTGGAGGTGGGTCTCTTTGCCTTCTGCTTTACCACGCGTGATCGCGCCGAAGGCATGGCCGCGTTCCTGGAGAAACGCAAGCCGGAGTTTCGCGGGGAGTAGCACCCACGGCGGAGCAGACGCATGGATGAGAGCGCGCCGGAGCTTCAGGAGTTAGGGCCGCTGGGGCGGCTGGCAGTGGCGGTGGCGGGACAGGCGATTACCGGCTACCTCCAGTTTCAGGCGCTGGCGGAGCTACTGATCAGCCGCGGCATTATCACACGGGAGGAGTGGCAGGCCCATTACCACCTGCTGCTCGCACACGAGCTTGAGCACACCATCGACGCCTGGTTCCCGCCCGATATCGCCGAGCAGATTAAGCAGGCCATGCGCGAGCAAGGCTCGCCGGCTCAGGAGGGCCCAGGCCGGTAAGATGTCCAGCGTACCGCCCAGGAGGATGCGCGCGTGACGATTGGCAGGATTTCGACAGCGCTCGCCCGGGCAGGCCAGCGCGGGAATGCGATCCATCCCGGCCTGATGACCGACATGTACCACCCTGACGCTGCCTATGTGAGCTGGCGGGCGGAGAAGAACGGGCAAACGACGTTCGATCTCTATGTTCGGCGCGCACCGTTCGGTGGAGCCTATCTACTCGTCGCTGGCCTGGAGACGGCTCTTGAGTTCGTGCGCGACTTCCACTACACCGAAGAGGATATTCGCTTTCTGGCGCAGGTTCGCGACTATGACCCGGGTTTTCTAGATGAGTTGCGCCGCATCCGCTTCACCGGCGAGGTCTTGGCCATGCCGGAGGGCACGGTCGCCTTCCCGAACGAGCCGCTGCTGCGCGTGACCGCTCCCTTTCGCGAGGCGCTCCTCATCGAGTCCGGGCTGCTCAATGCCATCAACCTGGCCACGCTCATCGCCACGAAGGCCTCGCGAGTGGTGTGGGCCGCGCAGGGACGGCGCGTGGCTGAGTTCGCCTTCCGCCGCGCCCAGGAGCCATTCGTGGTCACCCGCTCGTCATACATCGGCGGGTGCGCCTCGACGTCGTTCCTGGCCGCGGCGTTCGAGTATCGCCTCCAGGCCACCGGCACGATCCCGCATGCGCTGGTGCAGCTCTTCGACAGCGAAGAGGAGGCGTTTGCCGCGGTCGCCGAGAGCTTTAATCGTTATACCCTGCTCCTCGACACGTACGACCCCCGCCGCGCCATCCACATAGCAGTGGACGTGGCTCAGCGCTACCAGGAGTCGCATGGCCACACGCTGGCGGCTGTGCGGCTTGACTCCGGCGACCTGCTAGAAGACGCCAAATATGTGCGCAGGGTGCTCGACCAGGCCGGGCTTGACCATGTGCGCATCCTGCTGAGTGGCGATCTCGACGAGTTCGCCATCGCTGAGCTGCTGGAGCAGGGGGCGCCGGTCGATGGCTTCGGTGTTGGCACGAGCCTGGGCGTAGGTGCCGGCTCGATCGAGCACGGCGTGGCGAGCGGCGCGCTCGGCGGGGTCTACAAGGAAGTGCTCTACGTGGATGAGCACGGCACGGCGCAGCCGCGCATCAAGCTGGCCGGCGAGAAGAGCACGTGGCCGGGCAAGAAAGAAGTCTACCGCATCGGCAGCTTCGAGGAAGACATCGTGCAGCTTGACTGGGAGCCGCGTCCACCAGGCAGCCGGCGGCTGCTCAAGCCGGTCGTGCGCGATGGAGAGATCCTGCCCGGCAGTCTACCGCCCCTCTCCGAGATCCGGGAGCTGGCCGAGCAGAACCTGCGTGAGCTGCCGGAGCAGTACCGCGCGTTGCGCAACGCGCCGCAGTACCCCGTGCGCTTCAGCGATGCGTTGGTGGCGTTACGCCGCCAGGCGATGGAGTTTACGCAGCAGGAGGACACAGACGAGAAGCCATGAGCGCACAGACGGTTGCACGCCAGTGGGGTGTCTGGAGCCGGCGGCTGCGCGAGTGGTTCAACCCCGGCACGCCAACGCTGGGGTTCTCCAGCCGCGAGGAGGCCGAGCGTGCCCTCGTGCAGGCGAAGCGGCAGTACCCGCGCGGCGACTGGGTCGTGGCCGAGATGCCCGAGGACGGGTCGGCGCCGAACCTGAGCGCCTCCTGAGCACGGCCGGCGGCAGTGGCTATGACCGCTGGCTTGGTGGCACAAACCCGCGCGCAGCCTTCCTGCGCTGGCTGTTTGCTCCAGAACGCGTGCGGCTCATCAACACCCCGGTTGACCGGCTCCCGGAGCTCCTCCCGCTGAAGCCGGGTGAACGGGTCCTCGATCTTGGCTGCGGGCAGATGAGCCTGCTCATCTGGCTGCGGACGCGTGCCATGCTTGCAGCTGGAAGCTGTGGCATCGATGTCTCCACCGTCATGGTGCGGCTGGCCCAGCGCGCGCTCCGGCAGTGCGGCCTTGATCGTGACCTCTTCGTGCTCCAGGCCTCAGCAACTGCCCTGCCGTTTCGCGCCGGGACGTTCGACGCCGTGCTCTGCTCACACCTGCTCAAGCACCTGCCGGGGCAGGACGTACGTGCCCTGCTACGCGAAGTCCACCGCGTGCTGCGCCCAGGCGGCCGCCTGCTCCTCTGGGAGTTCGCTCCGCCACCCTATGTCCGGCTGGCACCCCTGTATCTCTGGGTTGCTCGCCATGTGCTGCGTGCGCCACGTATTTATGCGCTGCGTGGCGAGGCAGCGCTCGCCGGGCTCGGGCGCACGGCCGGCTTCACGCGGGTGCGGCAGTTGCGCGCTGGTGTCTTCCTCTTCCCGCCACTTCCCCGAATAAGCCTCGTGCTGGAACGGGCGTGAGCCACGGGCCCGGCATGAGCTTAGTCTTCCCCGCACAGCTCAAGCGCTGCCACGACCGGATCGGCCGCCAGGCGCAGGCGAGTCAGCCGCCAGGAGAGGCGCACATTGTCGACGAAGCGCTGCGGAGTGAGCGGCTCTTCGACGGCGTGTAGGAGCTGGGCCAGATCGCCGCATCCCAGGGCACGCCGCGCCGCCGCCACGCTCGCGGAGAGGGCGGGCTCTTTCTCCGGATCAACGAAGCGGGCGATGATCCAGGCGTTGGGCAGCGACTTCTCGTGGCCGGGCCTGGCGCGCCGGGTGAGGCGCAGGCGCGCAGCCAGGGGGTCGGTCAGACCACGACGATCCACAAAATGCACCTGGGGTCCAGCGACCACGCCAGCGAGCCCGATGTTCCAGCGCTCGGCCACCAGGATGATCGCCGGGTGGACAGTGTGCCGCAGCGGGAAGGTCATGACGAGCTGGGGTGGCAAGCGCGAGTATTCCTCGTCGCCCGTGTCCAGGAGCAGCACGCGGTAATACGGGCCTGCCGGGCCAGCGCTGAGTGCCGGCGAAGTTCCCAGCCGCGCCCGCAGCGTCCGGCCATCCACCGCGAACGCCATCTGTCTGTAGTCGGCAGCGGTGACCGGGTGAGAGTGCCGCGACTGGCGCACGTACCAGCCGCGCTCGTCGGCGATGCCGTGCGGGGTGATCTTTGCGGCATACGGGATCCGCAGCCACAGCGCACAGACCACCGCCCAGGCCAGCACCGGCGTGGCGGCCAGCCAGCCGGCAAGCCCAGCCCGCGCGCCCAGCCCCGGCGCAGGGAGCCACGTCGCGGCCACCGGCAGGCACAGGCCAAACAGGCCCGGCAGCAGCAACCGTCCGTGCATGAAGTCCCCGCCGATGCGGATGACATAAAGGCCATGAAGCAGCCCCGCAGCCACTGGCGCGATCAGGAGCAACAGGCTTGCCTGATCACGACGGCCGCCGGCACGGCCGACCAGCACCAGCCACCAACTCAAGAGCAGGACCAGCGGAACGTACAACAGGTATGGCTGCACCAGGTCGGCGGCATACGTCCAGCCTTGCGGCCAATTCGCCAGACCGGCTTCTTTCGCCAGCGCTGGGTTCGGCACCAGCGCAGCAAAGTACCCCATCCGGAAGACCTGGTATACCAGCGGCAGCACGCCCCCGGCCAGCGCCAGGCGCAGCCCGGCTGTGAACATCTCCCGGCGGCCTGCGACGAACAGGTGCTGGAGCAGCAGTGCAGCGAGGAAGCTCGCGCTGAAGAGGGCCAGGTCCGGGCGGACCAGCGGTCCCAGGCCGGCTACCGCTGCCGCAACCACCTGGCGAGACGTCGCCGGGCGAGCCTGACCACCTGCGGGGCAGGATGTCATGGCGTGCACAAGCAGCCAGTAGGCAAGCCCGAGCCAGCCGAAAACGAGCCCGGTCTCCAGCCCCGACGTAGCGAAATCCCACATCGGCGGCAGCGCAGCGATCACTGCTGCGCCGAGCGGGAGCGCCAACCATCTCATACGTGGCCCGCCATCGAGGTGCCACAGCCGTTCAGCCAGCGCCAGCGCGCCTGCCTCGGCAGCGAGAACTCCGCCGGCCGAGCACAGCAGCCCCAGCGTCACCGCGCCGATCTCGATCGGCTGGCCGGTCAGCCCCCATAACGCCAGCAGGGCGATCCAGAGCGGGCTGGTATACGCCTCGACTCGCTCGCCCACGTTGAACACCGGCCCGTACCCGGCCAGTAGGTGCTGCACAACTCGTACGTCGAGGAAAGCGTCCTCGGTCACCCAGCGGCGTCCGTAGGCCAGCACCGCCAGCAGCGCCACAGGCGCGAGGATCAGCAAAGCGCCAGCAGCGTCGCGGCGTGCACGGGCTACAGGCGGGAGTGAGCGTTCGGTATGGCGAGCCGGTTGCGAGGGCGGAGCAAGGGCAACCATCTGGCCTACCCAGTATACCTGATGCAGCCAGCATGATGTTGCTCCAAACAAGCAAGGCCGAGAGTAGAGAAAATAAAAATAAATAAAAAAATAAAATACAAGAAAGCCAGGAGCGGAGCCTGTGGCCAGGGAACGATCCTAGCTCCGCCGGCACAGTTCGCGCTGGCCCCAGGTGGGTCGGCCGGGATGCGCAGACGGGTCAATCGCCAGAACAGCCGCATGTTCGCGAGGAAACGCTGCGGGGTCAGCCGGCCCTCCACGACGGCGCGCTGCAGCTCAGCCAGGTCACCACACGCCAGCACAGCCCGCGCTGCCGCCACCCGAGCGGGATCCTCCACCGGCACGTCCGCCACGGCGAAGCAGGCGATCGCCCCCTCGTTCGGCAGTGCCTTCTCGTGTCCTGGCCGCCCGCGCTGTTTTAGGCGCAAACGCGCCGCCAGCGGGTCGGCAAGCCCGTACCAATCGATGACGTGGACACGTGGCCCCGCTGCGTAGCCCCCGAGGCCGATGTTGCGCCGGATGACAGCAAGGTGAGCGTGCTGCTCGACGCCTGGCGCGAGCGGGAACTCGCGAGGCTGGTCTGGCTGCTCGCCGCAGCTGTACCGCTGCATCGCTGGAGCATCGCTCAGGCAGACAGGCCGGCTGTCGAGCAGCAGTGTGCGCGCTACCGGGGAGCCTCCCCCGCCGAGGCTCTCGACGCGCTGGCGGAGCATCTGGCCGTCCTGCACCCAGACCATCGCCGCGTAATCGGGGAGCGTGATCGGGTTGGCACAGCCAGCAAACCTGCAAGCGCTGGCGTGGCGATGTACCGTCGTGCTATCTTAGGTACCGCAGCGATGAGCACCGCCAGGATGAAGCCCGCTCGACTCGCTCGCCAGGATTGTAGAGCGGTCCCCATCCCGACAATAGGTTCTGCACTATACGGAAGTCAATGAAGGCGTCTTCTGCGATCCAGCGGTGCCGGTACGCGAATACGGCAAGGAGTGCAGGAGGGAGAAGTTGCACCGCCCGGGCCAGCGCGTGGGCCAGAGCCGGAGCGCGCCCGTCGCGTATGCGAATGATCGTAGCCCTATATACGAGCGGTACGTCTGCCGGCAGAGACGCAGGAGTACGCCGGTCGCTACGCATGCCGAAGCTATGCGCCTCTGTGATACATGTAGAACAAAGAGAAGAAGAGAAGAAATAATATAAACATAGATCTCCACATACTGCACCCCTAGGCACGGGCTTCGGCCCTGGCAGCCTGTGCCCCAAGAGCAGCCAGGGCGCGTGCACTGCAATTTCCGCGCCGGCATGAGTTCACATAAGTTAGGGCGTGCAGAGGGTCGGCCAGGTCGGCTAGGACGGAGGCGTGGTAATGTGGGGCCAGAGAGCACGCTCCCCGGTGGATCGTGAAGCGTGAGCCCACCGGGGAGCGGACACGAGCGCTGGCGGGTCGGCGCCGGGCGGCTACTTCGGGCTACTTCGGCAGTCGTCCCTTGAACTGGTTGTAGATATCCAGCACCACCTCATCCAGGCGCTTCTTGATATCCGGAATGAGCTGCCGCGCCGGCCCTTTGTTCAGCCAGATGGCATCCGCCTCCTGGTTGTAGGTGGTGTTGATGCGCGGGAACTGCAGGAAGAGGTGATCAACGCTCTCCTGCGAGCGCTTCGGGTCAATGGCACCGGTGGTCACCTTACGCAGCTCATCGCGCGTCATACCGGTCCATTGTGAAACTTTTTCCAGCCAGGCATCGAGCACCGCGCGCGGCGTCGGCGGCGTTCCGGTGAGCTGGCTATACGCCTTTGTGGCTTCCTCGCTCGTGAGGATACGCATCACCGCCCACGCGCCCGCCTTGTTCTTGGCCTGGCGGCCCATGATCCAGAAGTCGTTGTAGTTGTTATTCTTGTTTGACCTATTCCGCGGGATGGCTGCCACGCCCCACTTGAAGGCGGTGATATCGCTATACACCCAGAAGCCCCAGCCGCCGGTCTTCACCATAGCTACACGGCCGGTCTTGAAGATATCGCCCAGGGCTGCTACAGCCTGGATATCGGCTGGGCTGGGCATAACGCGGTACTTCCAGATGAGATCCTGGCGGAACTCATGCGCTGCCAGCGACGCCTCACTGTCAAGCTGCGTTTTTTGGGCAATGAACTCAGTGTAATGCTCAGGCAGGTACGCATCACCGCCGAAGACATAGGCACCACCATGGGGCATCCAAGGTCCCCAGTTGATCCCATACACCGCATCCGGCGTGCCTGGGTTCTTCGTCAGCTTCTGCGCGTATTCGAGCATCCTGTCGGTGGTCCAGGACGTATCTTCCCAGTCCACCGGCGGATATTTCAGACCGGCTTCATCTAGGAGTTTCTTGTTGTAAAACAGCAGCGTGCCAAACGTCGTGAGCTGCGACAGCCCGTAGTACTTGCCATTGATCTTGTAGATATTCATCAGCCCTGGCTGGAAGTACTCATCGACGTTCCACTTGTCGCGCGTAATATAGGGAGTGAGGTCTTCCGGTAGGCCGCGCGCCCAGTAGTCGATATAGTTGCCCCCGAAGCCCCAGATCTCGGGCGGGTCGCCGGCCGCGGCCATCGTATTCAGCTTCGGGATATAGTCAGCACCCTGTACCACAATCCGCTCGATCTTAAGCTTCGGGTACTTTTGCTTAATCATCGGCTCGAACACTTCTTCCTGGCCCTTGTTCTCCGCCGGGCTAGCGCGCACGAGCCACTTCACCTCACCGCTTAGCTCTCGCTCACCCTCCCCACCGGGCCGGGCGGCTCCACCGCCGGGCGCGCAGGCCGCCAGCATCCCGCTGGCGATCCCCAGCGTAGCGCTGCCGATAAGGATTCGTCGTGTGACCAGAGCAGACATACAACTACTCCTTTTCTAATCTTCCGGTCTTCCCTACAGGCAGATGCTGCGTGTTCACTGGCTCATTTGTGCCTTCCCGCACGTGGACTACCCCTTCACCCCACTGACGACGATGCCCTGAATGAAGTAGCGCTGCGCTACGAAGAAGATAAGGAGCGTCGGAAGAAGCGCGACGATTGAGGCCGCCATGAGCAGGTTCCATGGCGTGCCACCATAGGCCGTCACGAAGTTACGCAGCGCCAGCGCGATGGTCCATTTACTGGCAGAGCTCAGGTAGATCATCGGCCGGAAGAAGTCGTTCCAGTGGAACATAGTGGTCCGCAGGTACCTGTCAACTCCCTGACAGTCAGGCAATACAGTGACCCTGCCGCGTGCGCCAGGGTATCGTGGCAGACGCTGAACCACACGTCTCCCTCGGGCCGGACTGACAGGTTTCAGGGCGAGCACAGCGCGTTCCGGCCTGCTATACTGTCAGCCCGGCCGGCAGTGCCGGCGAGTTCCTCGCGGCGGACGGCACTGTCACGGCACTGCGACTTGTACTGCACCGGTAAGGAGTGCGCCATGGAGATCGGCCGCCTGAATAAAGTCATTGGCCTGCTCGAGCGCGGACAGGTCGCCTTCGGCTGCTTCATGCCCGCCGGATCGATCCCTGACGCGGTGTGGATCTCCACCTCGCCGTACGATTTCGTGGTCTATGAGCTCGAGCATAATCCCTTCGACCTCGGCGACCTGCGCCTCTCACTACAGTTCATGCTGAACCGCCGCCAGATCGTGGAGAGCGGCACGCTGGCGCCGGCGGTGGTGCCTTTCGTACGTATCCCGGTGAACGGCCGGGAGCACAGCGAGTGGATCATCAAGCAGGTGCTCGACATCGGCGTCTACGGCATCGTTTTCCCCATGATCAATACCGTGGAGGATGCCTGGCACGCCTTGCAGGCGTCCCGCTACGTGCAGGCGAAGGGCGCTGCCGATGCCGAGCCGGTCGGGCGGCGCGGCCATGCGCCCGGCAACGCGATGCGCTACTGGGGCCTCACCCAGCCGGAATATTTCGAGCGAGCCGATGTCTGGCCGCTCGATCCCCAGGGCGAGATCTTGCCGGTGCTGCAATGCGAGACGGAGCAGGCCATCGTAAACCTGCCGCGCATCCTGGCAGAGGTGAAGAAGCCGGGGCTTATCTTGATCAGCGAGAGCGACCTCTCGGTGTCGATGGGCTACCGCGGCGTGCGCACACCGGAGGTCGAGGCAGCGGTGCAGGAGGCGGTGGCGGTCTGCCGCCGCTACGGCGTGCCATATGGCTCACCGCAAGCGAACGCTGCCAACATCGAGCAGCGTATCAAAGATGGTTTCCAATTCCTGATGCCCGGCCCCGGCCGCGATCTCTCCGCACTGGAGAAGGGCCGCGCCGCGGCCGGACGGTCATAAGTAAACCTCCCTCTACTGGGCTGCCAGGGGGAGGGGAGGGTGAGGGCTCCGATGAAATTCTGCCCGCATTGCGCCACAGAGCTCATCCTCGTTTCGAACGGCGGCCGGGACCGGCCGTCCTGTCCTACCTGTAACTACATCTTCTTCGGAGAGTTCTCCATCGGCGTCGGCGGCGTGGTCATCCGTGATGGCAAGGCACTGCTGATCCGCCGTGGCCTGGAGCCGGGCCGCGGCTGGTGGCAGATTCCGGGCGGCTACGCCGAACACGACGAGACGGTCATCGATGCCGTTGAACGTGAGGTGTACGAGGAGGCCGGGGTGAAAGCGCGCGTCCTCGACGTGCTGGGCTTCCGCCATTCCCTCGGCGGCTCCGTCGGGGGACCGAGCACGAATGTCTACATCATGTTCCGTCTAGAGCCGCTGGAGGGCGAGCCGCGCTGCGACGGCGCGGAGGTCACCGGCGCAGGCTACTTCTCGCTCGACGAGATCATGCAGATGGAGCGAGTGCAGAACCTGAGCAAATGGGCGATCACCCAGGCACTGACCGGTCGGCGCGGCTTTGTGCCGGCTCAGCTCAGCGCCGATCCGGCACGGCCGGGCTGGGTCCTGTTCGGGCTCCCGTTGAGCGAGTGATTGCGTGCTGGAACCAGGGCACTCTCTTTCCAGAACACCAGCTACGCGTGAGGGTAGAGAGCGATGAAATTTTACATCCTGACCGATCTGGAAGGCGCGGCGATGGTCTCGCGCTGGGACCAGACCCGTGAGCCCGATGCGCCGGGCAAGCCGCTGGCGATGAAACTCCTCACCTGGGAGGTCAACGCGGCAATCGACGGCATTCTGGACGTCGATCCGGACGCCGACATCATCGTCTGGGATGGCCACGGCACGGGCGGCATCGATATTCTGGAGTTCCACCCCCAGGCACGGCTAATCAGCCGCGGGCCGATCCGGCCACCATACTACCTGGACGAGAGCTTCGACGGGCTGCTGTTCGTGGGACAGCACGCCATGGCCGGCACGCCCAACGCACCACTGTGCCACACCTACTCCTCACGCACGGTCGAGTACTACAAAATCAACGGCGTGCCCTACGGGGAGTTCGGCTGCCGCGCCGCGCTGGCCGGCAGCTTCAGTGTGCCGACGATTTTCATCTCCGGCGATGATAAGGCTGTGGCCGAGGCACAGGCACTGGTGCCGGATATTGTGGGCGTGGAGACGAAGATCGGGCTGGGTATTGAACTGGCCCTGCACTTGTCTCCGCAGCGGGCGCGCGAGCTCATCAGGCTGGGCGCGGCCGAGGCGGTGCGGCGCGTGCGGGAGATCGAGCCGTTCGTTATCCCGCCGCCCTATGAGCAGGAGATCCGCGTGTTGGAGGGCTGCTCGCTCGAGGGCTACCTGCGCCGCGGCTTCGAGAAGCTTGACGAGCGCACGGTGGTCAAGCGCGCCGAACATTTATGGGAACTAGCGGTGTAAGACATACCACAGGAGCGAAGGAACCGCTATGTTCGATGCCTCTGTGTTCACCGATGAGATCTCGCAGGATTTCGAAGAGGCATGCTGCACGGCGCACGAGGCCGGATTACGCTACGTGGATATCCGCAACGCCTGGGGCAAGAGCTGCGCGGTGATGGATCGCAGCGACTGGCAGCGCATGGCTGAGATCATGCAGCGCTATGCGCTTCAGATGGGCTGCATCCAGTCGCCGTTTGGCAAGTGCGACATGACCGATGAGGCATATGCCGTGCACCTCGGCTACCTGGATAACCTCATCGCCATGGCACACTTCTTTGGAACGAACGTGATCCGCATCTTCCCCTTCTGGAACGACGATCGCTCAAACGTGCGCGTGCGCGAGCATACGCGGCAGCGTCTGCCGGAGATCGCCGAGCGACTCGGGATCGCTGCACGTCAGGCCGAGGCAGAGGAAGTGTACCTGGCGCTCGAACCGGAGCATAGTACACACAGCGGTACCTGCTCTGAAATCCGCCTGATCATCGATGCCGTGGGCAGTCCGGCCCTGGCTGTCGCTTGGGACGTGGCAAATGGCTGGACGTGGGACGAGCCGATCTTCCCCGACGGCTACGAGCAAGTGCGCGGGCTGGTGCGCAACGTGCATGTCAAGGAGCGCGCCGCGCCACCTGTGCCTCCTGGCCAGGAGTCTCCGCCGCGGCGGCATGCGCTGCTAGGACATGGTGTGATGCCTTGGCCAGAGATCATCCGCCGCCTGCGCGAGGACGGATACCAGGGGGTCTTTTCGATCGAGACACACTTCGGCACGCGCGGGCCGTTCGGCTGGCAGAAGCTCAAGGCCGCGACGACGTACTACATGTATGCCCTGCGCGAGCTGTTGGAAAGCCCGGGCAACCCGGCACATTGAACGTCGGGGCTGGCTCTGCCATACTGGGGCGTGCCGAAGCCACGGCCGAGGCTCTGGCCGAAGCCACAGTCTGAGAGGACAGCATGCGACCGATCATCAAGACCGCACTGCCCGGCCCTAATGCCCAGCGCTACCTGGCCGACTCCCAGCGCTATGAGCCGCGCTCGATGAGCGAAGAGGTTCCCATCGTCTGGAGACGCGGCGAGCGCGTCTGGATCGAGGATGTTGATGGAAACGTCTTTCTCGATTTCACTTCGGGTGTGCTGGTGACCAACGTGGGGCATGCCCACCCGAAGCTGGTGGCAGCCATGCGCGAGCAGGCTGGCCTTGTCACCAACTGCTACGACTTTGCGAACGAGTGGCGGCCTGCCCTGGCACGCAAGCTCGTGGAGATCACCCCGCCAAACCTGGACAAGGCGATCATTCTGACCACCGGCGCCGAGGCCGTTGAGGCAGCGGTGAAGATGGCTCGCAAGTACGGCGCCGAGCGCGGCAGGTACGAGATCGTCGCCTTCCACGGTGGGTTTCACGGCCGGACCTACGGCGCGCTCTCACTCAACGGTAAGCGCGCTAGTCCCGGCGTGCGCGACTTCGGCCCCTTCCTGCCGGGTGTGGTGTTCGCGCCCTTCCCGTATCGCTACCGCTGCCCGTGGTGCCGCAGCCAGCCGGCCTGCACTATGCAGTGTTTTGATTTCTTCGAGTGGGTCATCGAGACCGAAAGCGAGAAGCGCATCGCTGCAGTGCTGGTGGAGACCTACCAGGGTGCCGCCGGCTCGATCATCCCGCCCCTGGAGTGGTTCCAGCGGCTAGAGCGCTGGTGCCAGGAGCATGACGCGTTGCTTATCATCGATGAGGTGCAGGCGTCGTTCGGGCGCACTGGCAAGATGTTCGGCTTCGAGCACTATGGCATCCGGCCGAACCTACTCTGCTTGGGCAAGGGGATCTCGAGCTCGGTGCCGGTCTCGGCCGTGGTCGGCGAGTCTCGTGTCATGGACCTGCTCACGCCCGGCTCGATATCCAGCACGCACGGCGGCAATGCCTTCTGCGCACGAGTAGCGCTGGCGAACATCGAGATCATCGAAGAGGAAGGTCTGGTGGAGAACGCTGCCCGCGTGGGGGCCGCGCTGCTGGAGCGCTGCAAGGCTATGGAGGCGCGCTCTCGCGTGCTGGGCGAGGCCCGCGGGATGGGCCTGGTGCTCGGCCTGGAGATCGTGAAGGACAAGGGCTCTCGCGAGCCCGATCCCGAGACGGCCAGGGAAATCGTGGAGCGCTGCTACCGCCGCGGCCTGCTGCTGATCGCACCGATCGGCTTCTACGGGAATGTGCTCCGCATCGCGCCGCCGCTGGTGATCACCCACGAGGAGGCCATGCTGGGAGCCGACATCCTCGAGCAGGTGCTGGCGGAGATTACTGCGTAAGCTCTGCCCTGTTGTCCAATTCCAGGGCGATGCCTCGATCAGAAGAGCAAGTTTAGGTGGAGCTTCTTTTCTACGCATTTACGTAGTACGTATTCTCTCTTCACACATCGAAGATCACCTGCGCCCGCCAGGTGCCGTCGGGCTGCTGGGCGACCTCGAGAGCATGGTAGGTAACGGCTTTGATGCCGGTGCCGAGCACGTGGCGCTGCGGGTCTACCGGCTCGCCGAAGGCGGTGGCGCGCACCCCTTCGTCGCTCACCCGTTCGACCTCGTAGCGGCGGAAAATCAGATGCTCGGCGTCGAAGAGATATACGAGCTCGCTGAGCCAGTCCACTAGCAGCCCGGCGTAGTCACCGGGGATCGTTGCCGGCACGTCGATCAGGCGTGAGAGCCGCTCCTCGACCATGCTTAGATCGACCATTAAGGCGCTCAAGCCTGTTGCGGCGGCAGCAAAGAGCTCCGGGAGATCGCGGCCATACGCCACGATGCCGATGTCTGCCGTGTGCTCAAGCACCTCCCAGCGGAGCTCCTCTGGTCGCGGCATCTCTCCCTCCTGGCGCGTGAGGTATACCAGGCCGGCACGCGGCCTGGCCACTCCAGCTCTCTTCGCGTCCCAGCATAACACGCAGCTCCCGGTTTGCCGCAGCATCACTGTGCGCGGTAGAATGCTTTGCGCCCCAGCAGCCCGGTCCCTCCGTGGGCCGGACCCGGTAAGGCGGGTGCCTTATCTCGCCTGGATGCCCGACGAGCGCCTCAGTGGCCAGATATGTGTGCAGGGGACGAGACAGCCATGACACAGACAAAATTCCTGCTCGCCGAGAGCGATCTGCCCACCCACTGGTACAACATCCTTGCGGATATGCCGGCTCCCCCGCCTCCCCCGCTCCATCCCGGTACGAAGCAGCCGCTCGGCCCAGCTGATCTGGCGCCCCTCTTCCCGATGAGCCTGATCCAGCAGGAGGTCAGCACTGCACGCTGGATTGAGATCCCCGAGCCGGTGCGTGAGGTCTATCGTCTGTGGCGACCCACACCGCTCTACCGGGCGCGGCGCCTGGAGCAGGCGCTCGACACCCCGGCCAAGATCTACTACAAGTACGAGGGCGTGAGTCCGGTGGGCAGCCACAAGCCGAACACTGCGGTCGCCCAGGCCTACTACAACAAGCAGGAGGGCACTCGCCGCCTGACCACCGAGACCGGTGCCGGACAGTGGGGTAGCGCCCTAGCCATGGCCTGCCGCTTCTTTGACCTCGAGTGCACGGTCTACATGGTCAAGGTGAGCTATCACCAGAAGCCTTACCGGCGCTCAATTATGGAGGTCTACGGGGCCACCGTCTATGCCAGCCCAACGGACCGGACCCAGTCAGGGCGTAAGATCCTGGCGCAGGACCCCGAATCCCCTGGCTCGCTCGGCATCGCCATCTCCGAGGCTGTGGAGGATGCGGCCACGCACGACGACACCAAGTATAGCCTGGGCTCGGTGCTGAACCACGTGCTCCTGCACCAGACGGTGATCGGCCTGGAGGCGCGCAAGCAGATGGAGCAGGCCGGCGACTGGCCAGACCTCGTCATCGGCTGCATCGGGGGCGGCTCGAACTTCGCCGGCATCGCCTTCCCCTTCGTGATGGACAAGCTCACCGGCAAAACGCCACACCTGCGCGCCCTAGCCGTCGAGCCAACGGCCTGCCCGACCCTCACCCGCGGCCGCTACGTCTACGACTTCGGAGATACAGCCGAGCTTACGCCGCTGGTCAAAATGTATACGCTTGGGCATACGTTTGTGCCGCCACGTATTCACGCTGGCGGGCTGCGCTACCATGGCGACGCGCCGCTGGTGTGCCAGCTTTACCATGACGGTGTGCTAGAGGCAGCGGCCTACCCACAGACCCCCGTCTTCCAGGCAGCGGTGCAGTTCGCCCGCCTCGAGGGGATCGTGCCGGCCCCCGAGGCCGCCCACGCGGTCAAGGCAGCGATCGACGAGGCGATCCGCTGCCGCGAGGAGGGCCGCTCGCGCACGATCCTGTTCAATCTGAGCGGCCACGGCTACTTCGACCTGTCCGCCTATGACGCCTACCTGGCGGGCAAGCTGGAGGACTATCAGTACCCCCAGGAGGAGATCGACCGCGCGCTGGCCGCGCTGCCCCAGGTGTGAGCCGAGGCCGGCGGCCTCGGCTCAGCGCGCCGTTCACAGCTTGAGCAGGACGCGCGCGATCTCGAAATAGATTACCAGCCCAGTACCATCCACCAGGGTGGTAATTAATGGCGCCGATACCACCGCCGGGTCGATGCGCAGGCGGCGCAAGATCAGCGGCAGCATGCCCGCCACAGTGGCCGCCCACACCACGATGGCCGCCGCAGCCAGGGCGACGACCAGACCGACGTGCGTGGCCCCAAGCGTCCACGCACGTACAAAGGTGGCCATGGCCATAACAGAGGCGAGCAGCAGCGCCGTGGTGACCTCCTTCCGCCACACGCGGAAGAAGTCGCGCTCGGTCACCTCGCCGACTGCCATGGCCCGGATCACCGTGGTCACTGTCTGTGAGCCGGTATTGCCACCGGTCCCGATGAGGAGGGGAATAAAGAACGCCAGCGCGACCACCCGCTGGAGCTCGTCTTCGAAATGGCGCAGCACCGTGCCGGTATATGCCTCAGCCAGAAACAGGAGCAGGAGCCAGCCGATGCGCTTTCTAGCAAGATGCAGCGGGCTAGCGCTGAGGTACGGCTGCTCCAGGGGCTGCGAGCCGCCCAACTGCTCGATGTCCTCGGTCGCCTCGTGCTCGACGATGTCCAGGGCATCGTCCGCAGTGATGATGCCGATCAGCCGGTCCTGCTCATCTACGACCGGGATCGCCAGAAAGCGGTGCTCTGCTAGCAAGCGTGCCGCTACTTCCTGGTCGTCGGTGGCCCGCACCTTGATGGGATCGCGCACCATGACGTCTCGTACTCGCGCGCCGGGGCGAGCCAGCACCAGGTCACGCATGCTCAGCACGCCGAGCAAGCGATCCTGCGCATCGACGACGTAGACGTAGTAGATCGTCTCTGCCTCTGCCGCAACGCGGCGCAGCACGGCAAGTGCCTCGTCCACGGTCAGGTTCGGGGTGATAGCGACGAACTCCGGCGTCATGCGGCCGCCGACGGAATGCGGTGGGTACTGCAGGAGCTCGCGAATCTCCTCAGCCTCGGCCGGCTCCATCTCGACCAGGATGGCCTCCGCCTCGGACGGATCGAGCTCTTCCACCACATCGGTGGCGTCGTCCGGGTCCATCTCCTCCAGCACGTCAGCCGCCTGGGCACGGCCCAGCTTGTCCAGCAGGCGCGCGGCCGTGACCGCAGGGGTATGCTTGAGGAGATGAGCGAGGGCTTCCGTACCTAGGAGGGCAACGGCTGTCGCCAGGTCGGGTGGAGGAAGGGCAATGAGAAGCTCTGCCGCATCGTCAGGCGGTATCTGGCGGAGCACCGCGCGCACGGCCTCGCGGCGGCGCTCCTTCAGCGCAGTCTCCAGCGCGGTCTGGAGAGCCTCAAGATCAAGCTGCTCGGTAGCCACGGAGCATCCCTCCTGGTGGTCTGGCACAAGTGGTAGCACGACCCCATGCGCCGCACGGCGCGGGGAGCGGGCCATTCCACCAGAGGAAGCACCGGCTACTCAGGGCGTGACCGCAGCCTCCCGTTCCGTGCGGCAAGTTGCACGAACAGGCGACTACGTTCTGGATCCGAGTCAGACATTCGTTCGCACCTCATGCCGCACAGAACTGCTTCGCACACCGCCTGGCACGGCCGCTCCTGCCCTGTTATAGGTGTTCACACGGGCCTGGATGGCTGCCGGCCAGGTAATGCTTGAACGATCGCAGGGCTGTGAAGCGCAGACAACACGGAGAAACAGTGTCGAGCGCTACCCGCACCCGACATTAGCCATTGTACCAGGGCCGCGGGCGGGTGTCACGCCCGGTGGCGGGCGGTCCTACGCTATACTAATACTAGGGCCACGCGACCGTACATGTGCCGGCTTTGGATGCTGCGACCGGCCGGTGCCTGCGCCACACCAGCCGGTCCAACGCCGGTACTCATGCGATGTCCCGCGTCACCCGCGCCGTTCGAACACCGCCGCTACGTGTCCTAGAGCGTCGCGCACGCATGCAATGCTAGGTTAGGACCACAGGTAGCGATGCATCTTCCCGAGCTCCTGGTTAACGTGGCTGTAGCGCTCGTCGCGGCCTTCCTCGGTGGGTTCCTGGCCGTGCGCCTACGCCTGCCAGCAATCGTGGGATATATGCTGGCAGGGATCGCCGTGGGCCCCCACACGCCCGGCTTTGTGGCAGATGCGGCCAGCGCTCGCGCCCTGGCCGAGATCGGCGTGATCCTGCTCATGTTCAACGTGGGCGTCGTGTTCTCCCTGCGTGACCTGCTCGCAGTGCGTGCCGTCGCACTCCCCGGCGCGCTGGCGCATGGCGTGCTGGGCACGGCGCTGGGCACGGCGCTAGGCCGCCTATGGGGATGGCGCCTGGAAACCGCTCTCGTTTTCGGCCTGGCCATCTCTGTAGCCAGCACGGTCGTAGCTCTGCGGGCGTTGCAGCAGCGCGATCTCCTCGACACGATCCACGGCCGGATCACCGTGGGCTGGCTGATTGTTGAGGACTTGCGCACTGTTCTGGTACTGGTATTGCTACCCTCCCTTGCTATGCTGCTGGGCAGTACCGTCCGTTCCGGCGGCCTCATCGGCACCCAGCCCGCCGGTCTTGCCGGGCTTCTGCCGACGCTCAGCATGGCGCTCGGCAAGACCGTTCTTTTCATTCTCCTGATGCTGTTTGTGGGTGCCAGGGCCGTTCCCTGGGTGCTGGTTCAGGTAGCCCGTACCGGCTCGCGCGAGCTCTTTATTCTGTCCGTACTAGCTATGGCGCTCGGCATCGCCGTCGGCTCTACGGTCCTCTTCGGGGTCTCCCTTGCCCTGGCGGCATTTCTGGCCGGCGTGGTGGTCAGCGAGTCCGATCTGAGCCATCAGGTCGCTGCTGAGGCGCTGCCGTTCAGCCATGCCTTTGCCGTGCTGTTCTTCGTGTCGGTCGGCATGCTCTTTGATCCTAGGATTCTGCTGCAGGCGCCGCTGCAGGTTCTCTCGCTCCTGGGGATCATCATGCTGGGAAAAGCGCTGCTAGCTGCTCTGCTCGTGCTCGCCCTGGCGTACCCCGTGCGCACCGCGCTGATCCTGGCTGCCAGTGTCTCTCAGATCGGCGAGTTTTCCTTCGTTGTGGCAGAGCTCGGCCTTGCCTTTCGTCTCCTGCCAGAGGACGGCTACGGCCTGATTATCGCAGGCGCGCTCCTGTCAATCACGCTTAATCCTTTCATGTTCCGCGCTCTGGGGCTTCTTGAAGCCTGGCTGAGCCAGTGGCAGGGGCTCTGGACCCTGGCTGGCCAGCGTGCTGGTAAGCTTGTCCTGTCCTCGGAGAAGGCCGCCGGCAGCCAGCTACGCGGGCACGCCGTGCTGTGCGGCTACGGGCGCGTGGGCAGCCTGATTGCCCGGGCGCTGGAGCGGCGCAGATTCTCCTACGTGGTCATCGAGCAGAACCGCCGGGTTGTCGAAGAGCTGCGCCAGCGCGGGGTCGCAGCGCTCTGGGGTGATGCCGCGAACCCGCTTCTTCTAGAGCGAGTGCACCTCGCCCACGCGCGGCTGCTCATCATCGCTATCCCGGATCCGCTGGCCACGCGCCAGATCGTTGGCTACGCCCGGCGCATCAACCCGCAGCTTTCGATCATCGCTCGTACCCATAGCCACAGCGAATGGCACGCCCTGCGCGAAATGGGTGTGGATGAGGTCGTCCTCGGTGAGCAAGAGCTGGCGCTGGAGATGACGCGCTACGTGCTGCGCCGGTTTGGCGTGAGCAGCGCTGAGGTGCAGGCAATCCTGGCTGGCCTGCGGACCCAAGGATAGGCGCTCCCCTCCTGCTCGGCGAGCCCCTGTGCTACACTTACGAAGGCTTCACGCATACGGAGCTTTGCTGGCTCGCGCAGTGGACGCGGGCTTAGAACTCGCTGAGACTGCCAATCAAGCTCCCAAATACAAATAATACAGCCGGGTCACGCTACCGCGCGGCTGGTCAGAAGATTCAGAAGATATGGAACTGGTCATCGCCACCCGTAACCCCGGGAAGCTTCGCGAGGTCACAGCGATCCTGGCCGAGCTCGGCAGCGCTGTGCGCCTGCGCTCGCTGGCGGCGTTTCCGAATGTACCGGAGGTGCCTGAAACCGGCCGTACATTCGAAGAGAACGCCATCCAGAAGGCCCGAGCGGTTGCGCTGGCGACCGGGCTGCCTGCCCTTGCCGACGACTCCGGGTTGGAGGTCGACGCGCTAGGCGGGGCGCCAGGCGCGCATTCCAGGCGCGCCGCTGGCGAGGGAGCGAGCGATCCCGACCGCATCGCCTGGCTCCTGCGCCGTCTGGAGGGCGTGCCGCCGGAGCAGCGCGCGGCGCGCTTCCACAGCGTCGTCGCCCTGGCGGTGCCTGCGCCGGATGGCACGGTGCAGGTAGAGACCTTTCACGGCACCGTTGAAGGGCGCATTTTGGACACACCGCGCGGGACAGGCGGCTTCGGCTACGATCCGGTGTTCCTCGTCGTCGAACTCGGCCGCAGCATGGCGGAACTCTCTCTAGAAGAGAAGAACTGTATCAGCCACCGTGCACGCGCGCTGCGTCAGGCGTTGCCACGTCTGGCCGAGCTCGCGCGCCAGTCTCCCGATCCCAGTCCCCACCAGGAGCCAGCGTGAGCAGCACACCCCTCCTCTTCCTCGCCCTGGCTGCGCTGCCTGCCGGCGGCGCCCATGGATCGGAGCCCCGGAGCATCTGGGGCCGCGCCTTCGACGCCACCGGCGCGGCCCGTGGGGAATGGCGCTGGGACACTGTTCCTGGGCAGCAGGACCTGCCGCTCCCGGCAGCCGTCGCTCCTGGCGCGTTGCTAGTGAGCCTTGCGCCTGGTGAGCTCGCCGGGAGCAGCGCCCTGGGAGCCCAGGCCCGCGTGGTATCCCTGCTGGAGCTCGCGGCGGTGCTGAGTGCGCAGGTGCGCAGCAGTGACCCTGGGTCGGCGTTTCGCGCCTTCGGCCTGCCGGCGCCGGCTCTCCCCGAGCTCCAGGCTCCTCAGCGCCAGCTCGACCACACGCAGGCGCTGGCACTGGCGCTCTTTCGCCGCTCGCTTGCCCTTCAACCCCACACGCTTGAGGCCGTGCTGCAGCTCCCTGGTCTGCGCGGCTGGGCAGGGCGGCTTTTCCTGGAGCTGGCGCTACGCGAGCAGGCGCGGCGGGCGTTCTCCAGCGAGCGACCCAGCGCACCCCGGCCGCGTCCGCTCGCCGTTTCCCCGCTCCAACCTGTCCGTGAGATCAAGCGCGTCCGCATTGCTGAGCTCAAGCAGATTTTTAGCCCAAGTGGTAGCTTGGCCAGCCGCCTCCCAGGCTACGAGGAGCGGCCCTCCCAGCTCGCCATGGCCGAGGCGGTGGCCCGCGCGTTCAATCACGCGTCTACCCTGGTAGTGGAGGCAGGAACTGGCACAGGCAAGAGCCTGGCCTATTTGGTGCCTGCGCTCCTGTTCGCCACGCGCAATAGCCGGCGCGTGGTCGTTTCGACGAATACCAAGAACCTTCAGGCACAGCTCATCAGTAAAGACATCCCACAGCTCCACGGCGCGCTGCCGGCTCCTTTCATGGCCGTGCTGCTCAAAGGGCGGGCCAACTACCTGTGCCGCCAGCGCCTCATGCGCCTGCGCACCGAGGCAGGCGCCGACCCGGCGACAGCGCGCTTCATTGCCAAGCTGCTCGTCTGGCTGGAAGCGACCGAGACAGGAGATCGCGATGAGCTGGCCTTCGAGGACGGCGATGAGGCCCGCTGGGCAGCGGTGGCAGCGCAGATCGGCACCTGCGCCGGCCGGCGCTGCCGCTTCGGGCCTGACGGCCCCTGCTATGTGCACCGCGCCCGTGCGCGCGCCGAAGCGGCACATCTCATCGTGGTGAACCACGCTCTCTTGCTGGCTGATCTGGCGCAGAACGGCCGCGTGCTGCCCGAATATGAGCATCTGATCGTAGACGAGGCGCACCATCTTGCTGAAGAGGCAACCTCGGCCTTCAGCTTCCGCCTGGAGCACCGCGCCTTCCTGCGCTTCTGCGATGAGCTGCTGGGCCGTGGCGGCGAAGACGGGGCCTCAGGGACGCTGTCGTGGATTGCAACTGTCTTCCGCAGCGACGATGTACGAGCCAGGGTCGCGGAGGTACGCCGTCGCCTGCTCGAAGCGCGCCGGGCCGCCGAGCCGTTCTTCGGCCAGGTGGCCGCCATCGCTGGAGCAGTTAGCCAGGCCAGCTCGCGCAGCCGTGCCGGTGCTCGAGAGCTCACGCAGGCGCGGGTCACGGCTGAGCTGCGCCGCCGGTCGGAGTGGTCGGAGCTCGCACAGGCCTGGCAGGTACTGGGGACAGCCCTGGCCGCGACGAATCGCGAGCTGCGCAGCCTGTTCGACCTAGTCGAGCCGCTGATAGACGAGGCTGGAGAGGCCGCTGAGGATGCAGCCGGCGAGATCGTGCGCGCCTCGCGCGCCCTGGAGGAAATCCTGGAGCGCACGGGCACTGTCGTTGAGCGGCCGTCCAGCGCCGAGGTGTACTGGGCCGAGAGCGATGGCGCGTCGTCGGCATTGTGCGCCGCGCCGCTTGATGTCGGGCCGTTGCTGGCCGAGAAGCTCTTTGCCCCGCGCGAGACCGTTATACTGACCTCAGCCACACTCTCTACGGGCGGTCGCTTCGAGTACTTCCTGTCCGAGCTCGGGCTCCCGCCGGATACGCCGGCCCTCGCCCTGGAGTCGCCCTTCGACTACCGCAGCCAGGCTCTGGTGTGTGTAGCGACAGACATGCCTGATCCGACGCTCCCCGACTTCCAGCAGACGGCCGAGGAGGCGCTCCTGGCCGTCTGCCGCGCCATGCGAGGGCGTACTCTAGCACTCTTCACCTCGCACGCCTCCTTGCGCGCAGCGCGCCGGCGGCTGGCAGAGGCGCTACGCCCCGAGGGGATCTACGTCCTGGCGCAAGGGATCGACGGCCCGCGCGACGCCCTGGTGGCGCGGCTGCGCCATAATCGCGACGTGATTGTGCTGGGCACCAGCAGCTTCTGGGAAGGCATCGACGTCGTCGGTGAGGCGCTCTCCTGCCTCGTCATCGTCAAGTTGCCCTTCAGCGTGCCCACCGACCCCATCTTCGCCGCGCGCAGCGAACGCAGGCGCAGCCCGTTCTATGAGTACAGTCTGCCCCAGGCTGTACTACGCCTGCGGCAGGGGTTCGGGCGGCTCATCCGCAGCAGCACAGACCGCGGCGTGGTCGTGCTACTTGACCCGCGCGTGGTGACCAAGAGCTATGGACGCGAGTTCTTGCACGCCCTGCCCAGATGCCTGGTGAGGCAGGTGCGCGTGCGTGAGCTCGGCACCGCAGTGGCCGCCTGGCTGGCGTCGCCGGAGCACAACACTTCCGCAGGGCCGCGTGGCCGCGTGCAATGGGGGAACGTGGGATGAGGTGTTCTCGCAGGGCCGGTCCGCGTGGCGCTCCCTTGCACGGTGTGCCTGCTGCCGGGGAGGGTTGCCGGGAGTATGTCTGAAGAGACCAGGGATCAGTCAGCCACTGGAACCATCGTCTGCACCCATCTTGGCTGGGTCGGTCTGCTCGCCACGGAGCGGGGCATCGCGGCGACCACCCGCCCGATGCCTGCGCGAGCCGATGCGGAGCGCGCTGTGAAGGAGGCGGCTGCGGCACAGCGGCTCTCTCTCGAGCGTATCTCCGATGCCGAAACGCTGCCTGATGGGACGCTGCGGCGCGCTGCACAGCAACTACGCGACTATTACGCCGGGCGGCCGGTAACCTTCGACGTGCCGCTGGACCTGACGCGCCAGCCACCGTTCCGACGCCGCGTGCTCGAGCTGCTGGCACGCGTGCCCCGCGGGCAGGTCACAAGCTACGGCGAACTCGCTCGCCGGGTGGGGTCGCCCCGGGCAGCACGGGCTGTTGGCCAGGCTATGCGGCATAATCCCTTGGCGCCGATCCTGCCCTGTCATCGCGTGGTGGGCGCGTCGGGCTCGCTCACCGGCTACGGCTGGGGACTGGAGATGAAGCGGCTGCTGCTGGAGCTCGAGGGTGCGCTGCCTGCGTCAGGAATTTCCCGGCTGGAGGAAGCCGCACGCTGATCCGCACGAGGTAGCTGTGGTCCCCGGCCCGCGAAGGGGCTTACGTCGGTACCGGCGGCGCAGGGGGGATCTCAATCCGCCTGCCGGTGCGCGCTGACTCGTACGCCGCATCGATGATGAGCGAGGCCTTCATCCCTTCCTCGCCGGGAAAGCGCGCATCCTGCCCAGCCAGCACGCGGCGTGTGAAGTCCTGCACCAGCGGAAGCTGGACATTGGCGGCTGGTGGGATCGAGACGCGCTGCTCCTCTTTCCCCACACGCAGCACCAGCTCAGGGCCATCGACGGGAGAGAGCGAGATGCTTCCCTGGGTGCCGAAGAGTTCGAATTCGTCGCGCCCGGCCGGCAGGTTCCAGTGGAAGGCCGCGCTCACCTGCACCAGATGGTCGTTGCTCCGAAAGCGCAGCAGCAGCGCGGCAGAGTCCTCGACCTCGTAGCGGTGCACCAGCCGGTCGGCCAGCGCCAGCGCGTCTACCGGCTCCCCGAGGAGATAGGCCAGCAGGTCGAGGCGGTGGCTGCCCACATCCATGAGCGGACCGCCCCCGGCAAGCGCCCTGACCAGCCGCCACGCCTTGATCTCGCTCGGGTCTGGGTTGTACCAGCCGGCCAGAAACACCCGGGCCGCGACAGGCTGGCCGATAACGCCCGCCTCCAGGAGTGTGCGCGCCTTCTGCACTTTGGGATAGTAGCGCCGGGGATAGGCCACCGCCAGGCGCACCCCGTTGCGCCGGCAGGCATCCACCATGCGCCGACATTCCTCGCCATTGAGCGCCAGCGGCTTCTCACACAAGACGTGTTTGCCTGCCTCGGCGCAGGCCAGCACCTCGGCGCAATGCCGGTAGGGCGGACTGGCCACATACACTGCGTCAACCTGCGGGTCGCGCAGAAACTCCGCACGGTCACCGTAGGCACGCTCAATGCCGTGGCGGGCGGCGAATTGCTGTGCGCGGGCGAGATCACGGCTGAGCACAGCGACCAAGCGAGCCTCCTCGATCTGGCTGACCGCAGGAACGAACCGCTTGGCAGCAATATCGCTACAGCCAATGATGCCCCAGCCAAGAGTCGTCATGGGGGTGCTCCACGCAGCGTAGCAGGCTGGCACAACACAGGACACTGTAGCGCATTGTTGCGGCCGACGCAACGTGCGAGTGAGGGAGATCGGCTGCTGCACAACAGGGGCGCAGCCAGGCGCCCCTGCGCTGTCGAGAGTGCAACGCCGGCACGACGAGCCGGGAGGCCAGAAGAGGGTCGTATCTGTGTTGTGCTTACTGCACCGTCAGCGTGCCCACCATCCCGGCTTCCTTGTGGCCGGGCTGTGCACAATAGACCTGGAATGTACCCGTCTTCTTGGGCGTGAAGGTCTTGGTCGCCGTCTTCCCAGGAGCTGCCTCGACCTTGACGCTCCCATCGATGCCGTCCACCACCCAGTCGTGGACTACCTGATCTTTGTTGATGTGTGTCACCTTCACCGGCTGGTTCGCCTTAACCGTCCACGAGTTCGGCTCGAACTTAAAGCCAGTCACCGAGGTGACGGTTAACTCCTGCGCTGCGCCACCTCCGCCACCGCCACCACCACATGCCGTCAGGACGGCACCGGCCGCCAGCGCACCTGCAACTATGAGTGCACGAAACTTCCTCATCGACCTGTCATCCTCCGCTGATGCAGACCCCTTGACTCCCGGCGCGCGCCGCCTACCGCCAAGCTTTGCGCGTTCTTTCACAAGCATTATACCAGCAGGCGCAGCGGCCACCCAAGGCGGCTTGCGGCCGCTGCCAGGAGCCGGGTATGCTACCGGTGCGCGCACTCTGGCACGGGCGCCGAGCCATGCCTGTACAGAGAGCATGCCCGGCCCGGCAGCCTGCGCCACCGCTCACGGCGCTGCCAGAGTGCTATCCCGACACAGGAGCTAGAGAGCTAGCCCATGTGGGTAAAGCCTGTGCTACGCCTGTCTGCGCTGCTCCTCGTCCTCGTGGGCGCCGCCATGCTGCTGGCGCCGGACGCTCGCCTGCCGCTCGTGCGAGCCCTCCACCTTCTCCTGGGCCTGGTCACAGTTTTGCTGATGCTCGCGCTGACTCTGCGCATGCCTGGGCCGGGACAGGACCAGCGTGCGCAGCTCCGCTGGCTCGGTGTGGTTGCAGGCGGCATCGCATTCTTCATCGGCCTCCTGCTCCTGGCGAGGGCCACTGCGCCTGAGGGCGTGCGCTGGGTGCACGCCCTCATCGGCCTGGGTGCGATCGTGCTTCTCGAGATAGGCCTGGGACGGCGCAGGCGAACAGAGTAGCGAGCGTAGCTAGGCTACGGCGACCGGCTCACCGCCAAGCACCTCGTTGACATACCCGGCGAGGCGGCTCACCAGCGGCCGCGCCCGTAGACAGCGGTACCGCGGCGAGCGCCAGTATAGCAACATGCTCGTGTGATGGATGATCGTCAAGAGGAGCTGCCGGCCCAGGCCAGGCAGACTAGATGCCGCCAGCGGGGAGCGACGGCGGGCCGTGGGGTCGTAGGCAAAGCGCGGTGCCAGATCGAGCCGGCCCTTAATAATCGCCCGGGCAATGGCGTCGGCAATCATCTCCTCCTGGCGCTCGCGCGCCGACAGATGCGCCGGCTCGCGACCCTCCACATATTCAAACCGCGCGGCAAAGGCACCATCCAGATGGTCCAGCACCGCATGGGCGAGCAGATGCGCGTAGAGGTACAGCTTCTGGCTATCCGGAAGCTGCGCTGAGAGGACGATCTCTGTGCCGCGTGGCGAAGCGATCAGAAACCCCTTGAGGTTCTGGAGCGCTGGCGAGTCCTCACAGCGCACGCCCATCTCCTCCAGGGTGCGACGGACCAGCCACGCCCGCGCGGCGTCAGGGTCGGCGGCACCAGATAGATTCAGCTCCCCGCGCGCAGCAGCGTAGTGGCGCAGCCGCTCGGTGATAGCGGCAACAGTTTTCTGGGGTTCAGGGACAGCACTTCGGCTCATCGTGGAGCTCCATGCCGGGACCCCGGCCCTGCTCCTTACCGGTCCGCAGCCTCTTCATCCGCACGCATCCCCAAGATGTGCCACAAGAGCTTGCGCCGGAAGACGATCTGGTCAGGCAGTGGCAGCGTCCGGTAATGGCGCAGCATAGCATCGAAGTTACGCAGGTCTTCCTCGCTCCACGGCAGGTAGTAGCCGGCCAGCGCCAGCAGCTCCCGGAACGCTGGGCTGGACAGAGAAGCACAGCACAGCGCCCAGCCGACCAGCCGTTCCAGCGTCAACGGCGCATCGAGCTGCCCCTGCTCATAGCGGGAGATCATGCTCTGCGTGACGTGGTAGCCCAGGTCTTCTAGATCGCCGGAGAGTCGCGCCTGGCTCAGCTCAGGCTGTGACCGTCGCTGTGCTCCACCCGTGCGCAGCTCGCGGAGGTACGCGCCGACGCGCTCTTTGATCGCTCCCCAGCGTGCCACCTGTACCTCGTCTCGATCCGCCACGCCATGTGCTCCTTTCCGCGCCTGCCCGTCCTATCGTGCGGGGCCCGGCCTGATACGTCGCGCAACCCGCACGATCGAGGGTACGAGCCGTACGCCCGTACGTCAATCTCTGGCATGCATCACCAGCCGCTTTGCCACTAGGAACGCCCCGACGCCACAGAGCCCCCCCACCAGGGTATAGAACCCGCGGGAGATACCGCAGAAGGCTGCCGGCAGGACAGGCGGGGCATGATACACCCAGCGAACGTGCCATGCCCAGCGGCAGGCCGGCTCATCAGGCACCTGACCGAGGCCAACCAGCACGAACGTGGCAGCCCCGCCGGCCAGCGCCAGCACGAGTAGGACCTGGAGAATCGTCCATCCCAGCCGCCATACGCCTGCCGTGACTGAGCAAGAGCCAGCCTGTCGCGGTGACATCAATGAGCGCAGCCTCGCGCGCCGCTGTGCAGCGGGATTGGCGGCGCAAGATCGTAGTGGTTAGAGTGTACCGTCTGCCTGTCACACATGCAAAATATCTGTTACAAGCGCGACGAATGTCGGGCTTTTCTGCGCAAGCCACTATCGTGGCTGATCGAGCACGACCTGTACCAGGGCGTTCAGGTCCTTGAAGAAGGCGGTAGTAGGTGCCGCTGTGCCGTTCCACAGTTCATTCAGCTTGGTGTACATAGCCCGCTCGGCTTCAGCGCCACGGAAGTTCCAGGCGTTGCGAAACGGCATCACCTGGTCCACCGCATCAGCCACAACCCGGTGCAGCGGGTTTGCCAGGAGCCGCTCACTGCGGTAGACATCCGGCCGCGCACCGCAGGTGCCAGACGCCCCGCCGCGTCCTTCACCGAGACGAATGCCGGTCTCTTTGTCGGTCAGGAATTTCGTGAGCTCCCAGCCTTCTGGCACGAACTTCGACTGGGTGCTGACATGAATGTAGTCGCTGATTGCGATGCTGCCCCGCACGCCTGCAGGGCCCTTCGGCATGAGCGAGTTCGACATCTCGAACTTGCCCTGGACGCGCGGCAGCAGCCCCTTCTGAGACGACGCCCCCTGGAACAGGCCGATGCTGCCGGCGAGGAAGGCATTGTCGGTGCCACCAAGCTTACTGAGCTGCTCAGGCGTGGGCGAGACCTGATGCTTGAACATCAGGTCATGGATGAACTGCATAGCCTGTTGGGAGCGCGGGTCATCGAGCAGGGCCTTCTTCCCATCCTCGCTGTAGACTTCGGTGCCCCAGGAGCGCGCCCAGCAGGCGAAGAATTGCATCGGCTGACTGCCGGCGGGGATGAGCAGCCCCCAGCGTACCACCTGGCCGCCCTCACTGCGCTGCAGCCGCTTGCCTAGCTCAATGAGCTGCTCCCACGTCGTAGTCGCCTCAGGTGGCATAGCACCGGCTTCGCGCACTGCCGAGGCATTGTGGTAGAGAATGCAGAAGCTCGGATGGAGCTTGAACGGCAGGCCGTAGAGCTTGCCGTCGAGCTTGCCACCGTCCACGGACGCCTTGTAATACTGGCCCAGATCAAGCTTATCGGCGCGCACCAGGTCATCGACGGCTCGCAGCGCGCCCATATGTGCCCAGAGGAGCGACTGGCTTTGGGCATTGCCACCCCAGAGCACGTCACCCAAGGCATTGCCGGCGAAGAGTGCCACGATCTTTACCTGGTACTCTCCGCCCGGGAAGTCCTCGACCTTAACCGTCACCCCCTTGAATTGCTGCTCGAAGATGGGCAGCCGTTCTTCCAGGGTATCCTGCTCAGCGCCGGAACGCACGTGCAGTCGCAGCTCCACCGGGCGGCTGCCGACCTTGAATGCCGGCTGCTCCGCGGGAGTCCCCGGGCCGGCGCGGCGCAGGCAGGCCGCCGTAGCTACCAGGAGCGGCGAGAGCGCGCCCGTGGATGCAAGAAGAGTGCGCCGTGAGAGATTGCGCGAAAGCGCGTGAGAGCCGATGCCAATCGTGCGCATCACGGTACTCCTCGAGTGGTATGTGCCGGGTCAGTAGGGCAACCGAGCACAGTATCCCTACTGCTTCTCCTCCATCTACCCGATGAACCGATGAACATCTACCGATGAACATCTACCCGACGAAGATATCAAGCGGCAGCAAGGCAGTGACGATGAAGTTCGGCACATCGACGAGCTGGCTGATCCGCAGGTCCACCGCCACGCTGCACAGCGCGTAGGCCTGCTGCCGGTCATACCCGCGCGTGCCCAGGTAGTCGATCATGCTGAGCAGCGCGTTACGCGCCGCCAGCGTGGCGTCCTCAGATTCGTTCACGCCATCCGGGCGCACCGACATGCCGGTGGTGGCATAGAACCGTCGCGGCGATGCCAGATCGGGCTGAGCAAAGTACTCGTCACGGAAGAACTGGATGCTGCGGATATTGCGTCGGGCCGCCTCACCTTTGTGGAGGCGGAAACGCAGGTGCAACGCCGAACGGATCTCGATCGCTGTTCCGCAGGCCTCGCAGTCCCCTTGCGCGAAATGGACGTCCCCGGCTGAGACCAGCGCCCCTTCGACATACACAGGGATCAGCATGCTCACACCCGGGGTGAGCTGCTTGATATCGATGTTGCCGGCCGTCTCTCGTGGCGGGATGGTACGCAGCCCTTCTTCGGCGACCGGGCCGCTTGACGGCACGGCATCTTCAGGCGAGGGCAGCAGCACAAACCCACCGCGCTGCGCCAGATCGGCCTCGCGCTGGGCTACCTGCCGGCGGAGTTCCGCAGAGGGTGCCACGCCGATGATGCCGGGGAAGGGATTTCGCCGGATGCGCACGCCGGGTAACTGCGGGGACTCCGCATAGTCGCCGAAGAGATGCCAGTGGACGGTGTACGGTTCGGGAAAAAGATCTCGCAAGAAGCCAAAGCCGGGCACCTCTACCGTGTAGCCCCAGTTGTCCCACGGATCACAATCGATGGCCATCAGCTTGATTTCCAGCAAATCCCCGGGCTGCGCCCCCTTCACGAACACCGGTCCAGTCAGCGGGTGCACCACGCCGAGCCTGAGCTGCCCGGCGTCGGCGCTAGTTGACGCCGGGCTAAGTTGCCCGTCAAAAGCATCGCGAGTCTCGAGGACGACAATGTCGCCTGGATCCGCCTCAACCACAGGCGTGACCGCCTCATGCCAGCGGTTGTGTCCCGTCTCCGGCTGCGCAGCCAGCGGCTTGGACGGGTCAATTGCAATGTGATGGGTCTTGACCGGCATTGCATCATTCTCCTTGCTCTCGCCTCGCACTTTTGTCTCGCAATCTTCACCGAGGCATAGGGATCTCTGCCTGAGGTGACGAAGCGCCACGACTCGCCGGGCCGGGGCGGAGGCGAACGCGCTCCTAGCCGCACGCATACTATGCACCGACATACGGGTCTTTGCAACAGCCGGGCATCTCTGTCTTGACGCCTCAGGCACAGGCGCCTAGCATACTGGTGGACCCACCATGGCAGGCTGGGGAGCAGAAGGCACAGCAAGGGAGAGATACTAGATTTAATAACCAGCGGTAAGGGACAAACCAGATGAACACGCCGAGTACTTACACGACGCGGCCCACCCGACGGGCCTGGCTGCGGTCGCTAGGGTTCGGTGCCACAGCTACGCTGCTGAGCTGCCGCACAGGGCTGCCACGCCAGCAGCCTCAGGAGGCCGCGGCCCCGGTCCTGCCGGTCCCGCGCTCGATTGAGTACTGGAGCTCCGCAGCAGCTGGAGCGGCGCTCCAGGCGCAGACGGCCATGCTCGAGCGCTACCAGGCGCTCAACCCCGGCGTCACCGTGACGACCGCCGTGGCGCCATATGTGCAGAACGTACCTGAGAAGACGATTACCGCCATCGCCTCCGGCGCGCCACCGGACGCCGCGACGTTCGACCGCTTCATGATCGCCTCATTTGCGATCAAGGACACCTTCACGCCGTTGTCACGGCTGGCACGCCGCGACGGGATCACCGAGCGCGAGTACTACCCCTTCGCCTGGGCAGAGGCCGGCTACAAGGGCGAACTGTACGCCCTGCCCTATCAGACCGGCATCCGCGCACTGTACTACAACCGGGCCCACCTGCGCGATGCCGGGCTCGATCCCGACCGGCCTCCCCGTACCCTGGCCGAACTAGATGAGCAGGCGCTGCGGCTCACCCGCCAGGATGCCGACCGCTATACTCGCGTGGGCTTTATTCCGTGGATCGGCAACAGCCACTTCTATACCTGGGGCTGGCTCTTCGGCGGGGAGTTTTACGATGACCAGACCCGAAGATGCACGGCCAACCACCCGCGCAACATCGAGGCCATGGAGTGGCTGGCCGGGTACGCCCGCCGCTACGGGGACGAGCGCCTGCGCGCATTCGAGGCCACGTTTAGCACCGTCCAGGGCGGGGCGTTCATCGGGGAGCTGGTCAGCTTTTTCCACACTACGCAAACCCTTACGCAGGACCTGGCACGCCTGGCGCCACAGATCGACTACGCGGTGATGCCACTTCCGCCCGCGCCCGGCCGGAGCACGACGAGCACGTGGGCCGGGGGCTTTGGCTACATCATCCCGCGCGGCGCGAAGCAGGTCGAGGCCGCCTGGCACTTCATTAAGTTTATGGGCGGGGATGAGGGAGAGCTGCTGTGGACCCAGACCACGTTCAACCTGCCGGTGCGCGTGAACGTGGCGGCGAGCACGTTCTGGCAGGAACAGGCGCGCAATCCCCGCGTGAAGGTGTTCCTCGACCTGCTGCCTATCGCACGCTACCGGCCTATCATGCCGGCTGCTCAACGCCTGTGGGACGAGCTTATCGCCGCAGTAGACCTGGTGCGCAAGGGCCAGCTCTCTCCCAAGGACGCTCTGGACGCGGTCACGCAGCGGGTGAACCTGGAGCTCGCCCAGTTGGGCGCGTAAGTGATGAGCCAGCGCCGGTGGCGCTCTACCACTGGCAGGCAGCTCGACGTGAGCAGTGAGTAGCAGCGTCTCGCTCATGCGTACAGTCCCGGACAGCCTGCACAATGGTGCGCCAGGCGGGCTCTGTGCACCGCGAGCATGGCACCAATGGTGCCGGTTTTCTATACTTGACTTGCTCTTGACTTGACTTGCTCTTGAAAAGAAGTAACAAAAAGTAAAAGTAGCAAAAAGTAAAGTAGAAAGTGGTGGGTTGCTCTCAGGCGCCGGTGTGCATGTGGGGCACGCACAGAAACATCCGTACCAGAAGATATGGTGTGGCGGCTCTCGCCGCCGGCCCATGAGGATGGGTCCGGGAAGAGCAAACATATGCGAGGTGTGGAGATGCACGCATTGAATACGACCGCTCTGACCCGCCGCAGCGCACTCGGCGCTGCCGCGCTCTTTCCCCTGCTGGCGCTGAGCTCGGCTGCTTGCCGGCAGCAGGCCGGGACTACGACCGCGCCGAAGGCGTCGGCGGCGCCGGCCAAGCTGGTGCATCCAGTGCGCCGGCCGCCGGACGATCGCCTCTTCAAGCTGCGCGAGGAGCTCTATGCCGACTTCACCAAAGAGTTCCCCCATATCCAGGTCGAGCTTGTCGGTGGCATCGACCTCAAGCCGCAGCTCGTCACGCGCCATGCGGCCGGTGATCCGTACAGCTTCGTCGAGAACGACTGGGGAACATGGACCGACCTGGCGGAAGCCGGAGCAATCATCGAACTCGGTCCCTTTTACGCCAAGGACAAGATCGATCCGGCTCAGACGTTCATCCCGCGCAGCGTCGAGGTAATGAGCCTCGACGGCAAGATCTACGGCCTCCCGGTGAGCGTGTCAGCCGATGCGCTGGCCTACAACCTCGACCTGTTTGACACCGCCGGAGTGAAGTATCCGCCGGTGAACCCCGACGATAAGAGCTGGAATATGGACGCCTTTCTTGAGGTAGCCCAGAAGCTGACGAGCCCACCGAATAGCTGGGGATTCAGCGGCGCGCTGAACTGCTTCAACATCGGTGGGGTCACGGATGGCACGTACTTCGGCATGCCGGCCTGGGACGATAGCAAGAAAAAGGCCCAGATGGATACGCCAGAGTTCCGTCGCGGGCTCCAGTACTTCCTTGACTTACTGCATCGCTACAAGGTGCAGCCTAACGCTGAGGAGCAGGCCAGCTTGACGGCGTCGCTGCCGCGGGGCACGCATCTCTTCCTGACCGGCAAGATCGCTATGGCCGGGGTGTGCGTGATCTGGAGCCAACAGCAGGCGCCGTTCCGCTGGGCGCTGGCGACAATCCCATACTCCGGTCCCGGCAAGAACATCTCCGCTCGCATGTGGCCGCACGCGCTGCATATGGGCGCGGTCAAGCACCAGGATGCCGTGTGGGAGCTGTTCCGCTGGCTGATCAAGCCGGAGAACGGCGGCCGCTACCCGCTCGCGGCCGGACATTCGGTCTCGCCACTGCTAAAACCGGGCGCGTCCGACCTGGTGCAGAAGGAGCGTCTGCGGGAGACCGGCATTGATCCCAAGGCGTTCCTGCTCCAGGTGCAGAACACGATCCCGTCTGCATCGGGCATGCTGAAGTACCCCGGCTGGCCCGACGTGACCAGGGAGCTGACCCCGAAGTACGACGAGTTCCGCCAGCTCAGGCTGGGCACCGCCGAGTACGCTCGCTTTGCCAATGAGACCATCGAGCGACTCCTCATTCCCAAACGCTAGGTCCCAAACGCTAGGCGGTCTGAAACGATAGCTCGCCACGGAGCGAAACGCCGTTGGCTGTTGTTGCAGATGCCAGTCCGCTTATTCTCTTCGCGCGGGCAGGGCTGCTCCAACTTTTCCATGAGCTATTTGGAGCTATTTGGGGAGGTGTGGATCCCACCGCAGGTCGCAGCCGAGATCTACTCTAACGCCCCGATACGTCCAGGAGCGCCCCAGAGCGCGGCTGTTATCGGCGGCTGGCTGCGCGAGGAAGCCCCCGCGACTCCGTGATCGTACGGTCTCTTGCTGCTCGTCTCGAGCTCTCACCCACGCTGTACCGACAGATCCTTGAGGACGCTGGCGAGTCTCCGGAAATCCGTGCCTAACAGTGGATGAGAGCTGCTCCTCAGGCCTTCACCCTGCCGGCACCAGAGCCAGCGCGCCCTCCGCCCCGGCCACGATGTCGTCGCGGTCCATCAGCAGTGGATGGTGGCGGCCAGCCAGCCAGTCCTGGAACTGGTCAGCGTAGTGCGGGCTGGCCGGGTGGCCAGAGTTGCCCGCGGTGTTCACGCCCCAGGCACGGTCAGGCTCAGCCATGTCAGCCAGGAAGCGATAGTGCGGCCCGGAGACGGTCTCCAGCCACTCGCGTTCGGCGAAGCCGTTCTGGTTGAGGCAGCCGGTGCTACCGGGGCAGGGCGCTGGCCCGATGTCCAGCACCGCCGCCAGCTCCGGCGAGCGCGACGAGAGCGGGTGGCGCAGGGTGAGGGGGTGGAGCTCGCCCCAGGTCCAGCGGCTCATGTCGGGCCCGAGCCGCTGCGCCAGCCAGTCCAGGGCCTCTTCCAGGGCCTGCCGCGCTTCGTCTTGGACACTGCGCCCCTTGAGCCAGCCGTAGCGGTCGCCGTCGGTAAGCAGGCTGTGCGCGAGGAAGTTTGCTCCACCAGCGGCTAGGCCGACCAGATGCGCGGGGAAGCGCGCTGCGGCCACACGGCGCGTCCAGCGCAGCCAGAAGACCTGGAAGATACTGGCTGCTATGCTATCGAGGCTGAAGCGATAGTCCCAGCGGCGCAAGAGGTCAAGCGCCTGCGCCACGCGGCCAGAGGCGGGCTGGAGCAGCTCCACCAGTGCCGGGCAGACCTCGGCGGCGCGGCCGTTGTAGTCGTCCATCTGCATGGCCGCCATGTCCTCCCGCGTGTAGCGCCGTGGCTGGTCGAGCCAGTAGTGGATCCGCAGCATGCGGTAGCCATCGGCGTACGCGCCATACAGCGGCGCCTGCGGCGTGGAGGGCGCCGGCGGATTGTTGGCCGAGCCGATCCAGCCCCGCGGGGGGTCGATATGCCCCGGCAGCAGATGGAACGGAATGTAGCCCTGCCAGCGGTCAGCCGGATCGTTGGCGCGCCGGTAGCCGCGCGTGATGCGCCCGCGCACCGGGATACGGCCGCGCATCTGGTAGCCGATGTGCCCCGCCGCATCGGCGAAGCCCGGGTTCTGGCCACCACCCGGCCACCCGGCCTGCACCGCGCGGAACTCTTCGACACTGCGAGCGCGCATAGCCTGTAGGCTCACCGTCAGTGGGTCGCCGGGTTCCTGACAGATCCAGCGAAGCGATAACGGAGGATCACCGGCCGGGTCTACGCTAGGGATAAGGTCGTTCACGATCGGGCCGCGCACAGTCGAGCGTACCATCAGCCGCACCGGCTCTTCGCCACGCACATGGATGATCTCTTCACGCACCTCGAACGGCACCCAGGCATCGCCCTCTCGATAGAGCGAGGGGTCCTGCGGATGCACCTCCTCGACATAAAGGTCGCGCACCGAGCTGACGTTGTTGGTCAGTCCCCAGGACACGTGCCGGTTCCGGCCGTTGCCGAGTGGGAGCTCACCCGGCGTAGCGATGCCGATGCAATCGTAGCCGGCCCCGCAGAGATGTACTTCATAGCGGGCCGAGGGCTGGCTGAACGGCACATGGCCGTCAGAAGCCAGGATCGCATTCCCGGTGGCTGACTTCGTCGGGCCGATCGCCCATTGGTTACTGCCGGCCGGGCGTTCCACGAGGGGTTCGGCGGCCAGGCGGGCCAGGTGCTCCTCGGCCGGCACGATGTACACGTCGCCGTGCTCCAGCGACAGGTACGCCTCGGCCAGCTCCGGCGGCAGGTAGCGCAGCGCCGCCTCAGCCAGCACAATGCCCTCGATGCGGCCACTGAACTGCCACATATACCAGCGGCTAATCGTGAGCGTGTCCAGCGGGGTCCAGGGCTGCGGCCGGTAGTCCAGGATGTCGAACTCCAGGGGCAGCTCATCGCCGAACTGGGCAATCGCCGCGTTCACCCCGGCGGCGTAGCCCTCCAACGCCTCGCGCGCCTCCGCAGAGATCACCTCCCACTCGCGCTCGGCGATCTGCCGGAAGCCCAGGATGCGGCTGCGTCGGTCCTCCGCGAGCCCGGCGCGCCCCAGCACTTCAGCGAGCGTCCCGTACGCCGCGCGGCGGCGGTAGTCCATCTGCCACAAGCGATCCTGGGCCACAGCGAAGCCATAGCCGAAGAAGAGATCCCAGGCGCGCTCAGCGAAGATGTGCGGAATACCCCACCGATCACGGATGATTTCCACCTGCGCCTGCACCGGCGCGGTGACCGTCCCGCTGGATGGCGGCAGTTTCCGCTGCAGATAGGCGTCACGCCACGCGTAGAGGGCCTCACGATTGATGCCATGCGCAACGCAGAGCTGCTCAGCCGTCTGCTCCCCACGCAGCAGTGCTAGCACTGCCGAACGCTGCGCTGGACTCAGTGCTGTAGGCATCGTGCTCCCTCCCGGCGCCTGGCCTCAGGCCAGCGCCTGCTCCACCAGCCGCACGTGTGCACGAGCGCGTTCGAGCTCGTGCAAGACCGCACGGTACAGCCCCTCGGCGCTCTCCCGCAGCGAGCGCCGCGAGACCGTATAGGGATCAGTCTTCAGCTCTTCTTCGATGGTATCGATCCACTCCTGCGGCAGGTTCGCCGGACCAGCCAGCGCTGCGGCGAAGGCGCTACAGATATAGGCGCGACAGTCGCAATCTCGCCCAAAGTTGACGCAGCGCAGGATCGTTTCTTTGGGATCAGCGCCGGTCAGCGAGAAGACAGCCAGCGCTGACGAGAGCATCTCTACGGCGTCGGAGATAGGCCGCCCTTTGTAGCGCTCGGCGTAGAGTGGCCGCAGAGCATGCCAGTCCCCGGTCTCTCTGGCCCACTGAAGGCCCTGCTGCACCTCGGCCAGCGGCTGCGGCGAGAGCTGGGCCAGAGCTGCGTCAATCACGTCCTGCGGGGTGGCGCCGGGCTTGAGCCCTTCGGCTACCCCGGCGGCGATGGCGGCAGCCACGTCGATCGCATAGTTGCCTGGCCGGCCCTCCACATCCTTCAGGCGACCCACATCGCGGGCGTCGAGCGCAGCCTGGCGCGGATTGCAGGCGTTGATGATCCCGACCGGCACGATCATCTTGCTGGTGCCGATGAAGCCGGGCCACGCAGCGTAGCGGCCGACCTCGGTCGGGGGAATACCAGCCTTCAGACTGAGGTAGATCACCTGATCCTGGGGCCCGAGCAGGTAGCCGAACTTGTCGGGATCGATGTCGCGCACCCACACGCGGGCCAGGTCGTTGACCGTGACCCGCCCCTGCTTCTCGATGATCGCCGTGACCATCAGGCGGTGGCGTTCCATGCCGTCCTCGGTCATTCCCGGTGGGCGATGGTGCGCCTTGTAATGGAAATCCGGCCCCCACGGCTGCTTGCGGATGCGCTCGGGCTTGTCCTGCGGCAGCAGCCGGTCGAGGAAGCCGTACTTTTCCTCGATCGCCTGCCAACTCATCCCCTCGGTGATATCGCCCATCGAGTTGGCAATAGCCGCGCACGCCTCGAGAGCAAAGATTTTGTCATAGAGTGATGCCATCAGCCTCGCTCCTCACCATTCAAGATACGCTGGAGTCGCGGCCGCAGCTCAGTGACCATCTCTTTGACCGGGCGCTGGCCGTTCAGCACCTCGCCCCAGGCGGCGTTGAGTGTGCGGTCGAAGTAGTTGAAGTAGGGGCTGAGCACCTCCGACTTGCGCGCCAGCGCAGCGTCACGCAAGAGCCTCCAGTTCTGGTTCGCCGTGCGGGTCAGGAACTCTTGCGAGTTCGCCGCGGAGATACGGCTGGGCACCCCGCGGGCATCCCAGGTGGCCTCCTTGCTCGCCATGAACTTCAGGAACTCCCAGGACTCCTCCGGATACTTCGTCCCTACCCAGGCGCTGCACAGGTTGTTCGGCACCCGCGTGAAGGCGCCGGCCTTGCCAGTGGGATAGGGCGCCATCTCCCAGTCAAACTGATCCTGGAGCTGGCGCATACGGATGGTATACGACGTGTTGTCGATGTACATCGCCACCTGGCTCTCTTCGAAGGCCCGCGCCGCGCCCTGCGGCAGCTCGGCAGAGCCGTGCGCCAGCACGCCATGGACAAAGCGCAGATTGGCGTAATACTCCAGCGCCTCGACGGTGGCGGGCTGGTCGATCACGACGGTCTTCTGATCAGGGCTGACGATGCTGCCGCCGTTGGCCCAGACCCAGGGGTGCTGGTAGACCCACCAGGTGTTGCCGGCCAGCCCGAAGCGCGGCCCGCTCCCGGTCTGGCTGCTGAGCTGCTTCAGGCGCTCGACAAACACGGACCAGTTCCAAGAAGGATCGCCCCAGCGTGACGGCGGCAACGGCAGCCCGCGCTCCCGGAACAACCGACGGTTGTAGAAGATCACTGCCGGCGAGAGGTCATGGCCGAAGCCGTACATCCGGCCGTTCCAGAAGAACTCGTCCCATACCGTCGGCGGAAAGTCCTCTTTGTTTGCTTCCTTGTCCTTGCGGGCGAAATCGGTGAGGTCCAGGAGCGCACTGCTGCTCACAAACTCTGGCAGCCGCTTCTCCTCGTTGCGGAACGTATCGTACATGGTGCCGCCGGCCATCAGCACCACGTATTTGTTCCAGGGATCAGGCTCGCTGTGGAACTCGGCGGTAATGCGCCCGCCACGCGCATTGAAGCGGCCAACGACCTTGTTCCAGAATTCCTGCCAACTCTGGTCACCGTGAGCAGCAAACGTGATGGTCACCGGGGGCTTTTGTACCTGTGGAGCCTGCGCCGCCGGTTGGCTGCTCCGGCACGCTGCCAGAAGCGGCCCGGCGATGGCCGCACGCACCAGTGTGCGTCGAGACAGTCCACCCACTCCTCGAAGCACCGTGCCTCCTTCCATCTCTTTCCTTCTTTACCTTCTTTACCTTAAAGAGCCTTACCTTCAAGAAATAGTCCTCATGGTCGCCCGTATGGTCCTCCCTACTATTGCGCGCGCGGCCACAGCCTAGCGCGTGACCAGAAGTCTGTCAACGGAGCGCCGCGTCCGGCCGGGAGCGCAATAGAGGCTTGGAGATCAGGGACGAGTGCTGTGGACTTAAGCGAAGCACCCAGGGGGAACCAATCGGTGCACGACTATACGAAACGAGCGCCCCCAGAGCGAACGAAGGGACGGACCAGAGGCGCGCCGGGCGATCCGCCCGCAGCACACAACTACACCACCGCCGCTGCAAGTAGGACACGCCGGTCCCTGGCCAGCGCCGCCGGGCTGGTGGCCACCGTCTCCAGCACGTGATACGTCGCGGGGTTGCGCCCCACGAGCGTCATCACCAGCTCGAAGTCGATGCCCCCCTCGAGGGGGATGTGGAGCGGCCGGTCCGTTTGCAGCCCGGGCGCGGTATTGCTCCAGTGGATCTCCACCAGCCGGTCGGTGAACTTGCTCAGCGCGCGCAGGTACTGCGTGAACAGCTCCCGGTTGCAGTACACAGTCTGATAGGCTAGGGCTGGATCGAACACAAACGGCGCCCACGGGCACGCCTCAAGGAACGTGATGAAGTCAAACGGGCTCTCCAGCACGCTGCCGGGCCGGCCCGTCTCGATCGCCACGAGGATGCCCGGGAACATCGTCTGGATCACGTCGTAGCTCTTCAGAAGCGACTCCAGGTGCGACTCGAAGCTGACCGTGCGCGCGCCGGAGTGGATCACATACAGCCGGATCGGCCGGTTCGCCTCGAAGTATTCGATCACCTGGGTGAGCCGCCGCAGATAGCGCGAGCGCGCCAGGGCATTGGTATCGCTGATGCCGACCTCATCCGGGCCATCATGTCCGTAGAACAGATGGAGATGGAACTGGAGCGGCGCGGTCTGCATCAGCTCGAGCAGTTCACCGCCGAACACGGTGCGCAGCCCGAGCTCGTACATCGGCTCAGTGAGGGTCAGCTCGATGACCTCGAAGCCGAGCTGTGTGGCCACATGGATGGCCTGGGCGAGCTGCTTGGCCATCGCCGGCCGACTGGTCGGCAGCAGCCGTGGATTGAACCCAAAGCGAAGCGGTCGAGGCATGGTACGTACTGATCCTGCCTGGTGCTTCCCGAGGCAGCATCCGCATACGGTTGTGCTACCTCTAGAACCTATACGTACCCAACCGCCTGCACCGTTGTCAAGCAACCGCGGCGCAAGGCTCACCCACGGCTGCGCGGGATCACCAGAGTCTGACCGATCCGGAGCGTCGCTGAGCGGTCAGGCAGGTTATTGGCGGCCACGATCGCCTCGACCGTGCTATCGTAGCGCTGCGCCAGGCTCCAAAGGGTATCCCCGGCCTCTACGACGTGGGTGCGCTCCGCTACCGCCGTTGCCGTCGGTGTGGCCCTGGACGCAGCCGCCAGTGTCGTCGCGGGAGCCGTTGCCTGCTGGGCAGGCGTCGCGGCCGGCCTGGCCGCCTGCTGCGTCGCCGGCGTTGCCTGCTGGGCCGGTGACGTCGCCAGCGCAGGCGCTGCACGCTCCAGCGACGGACCACGTACGGCAGTTTCCAGCCGGCGGAGCGCCGGCTCGATGCCGCGCGCGGCTTCGAAGACGGCGAAGAAAGCCGCCACCGATACCACCAGGACGGCCAGGAAGGCGTAGCGCCCTGGCGCCTGCCGCCCCTCCGTGAGCAGGGCCGGCAGAGCGTCATCGCCACCCGCAGGTAGCCGGCGCCGCTCCTCCGCCGGCTCACCGAACGGGCGGCGGGCAGGAGCCGGCCCCTCGGGGGTGCGCTGTCGGGCCGTACGTTCGGGCATGCACAGCTTTCCTCTCTCCGATCCGTTCATCGTACCGAGCCCAGAGCTCCAGCACGAACAGTGCACTGCCTGGAACCATCTTAATTTCCCGGCGCGCACAGCGTCAAAATTCGCACGACGTATGCCTGAGGGTGGTATGCCCTGGAGGCAGTATCATGGCAGCGAGCTAGACACCCGCCTGGAGCCTGGGGTATCCTCTTGATGGGAAGGGTATGCATCGTGCGGCGGGGAGCCAGGCGCACGGGCAGAAGGGAGCGCAGCGCCTGTGGATACAGCTACGCCGGATTTCGCGAGAGCCCAGCTGGAGCTCGTGCGGAAGCTCCGTCGAGAGGGCATTCGGGACGAACGCGTGCTTGAAGCCATGGCGCGCGTTCGCCGCGAGTTGTTCGTGCCCTCTGAGCTGCGCGCACAGGCCTACAATGACGAGCCGTTGCCCATTGCCGAGGGACAGAGCATCTCCCAGCCCCAGGTGGTCGCAGTCATGACCGAGGCGCTGGACCTTCACGGGGACGAGAATGTGCTGGAGGTGGGCACCGGCTCAGGCTACCAGGCCGCGGTGCTCGCCCTGCTGAGCCGGCAGGTCATCACCGTAGAGCGCTCGCCTCTCCTGGCTGAACGTGCCCGCGCGCTGCTGCAGAGCCTCGGCTACGACAACGTGCAGGTCGAGGTAGCCGATGGTACGCAGGGCTGGCCTGCCCTGGCTCCCTACGATGCGATCGTGGTCACCGCTGCCGCGCCGAGTGTGCCGGCGCCGCTGGTCGAGCAGTTGAGCGATGGCGGCCGGCTCGTCATACCGGTTGGCAGCATGTACCAGCAGTCGCTTGTGCTGCTGCGCAAGCGACATGGCAGAGTCTCACGAAGCTACCTGAGCTCTGTTCGTTTCGTTCCGCTGGTCGGTCAGCACGGCTGGAGCGAACGGAGCGCTCGACGCTTTCGCGAGGAGTTTGAGCTCACCTGAACGTGGTGGCCGGTGGACGGCCGCTTGGGCGCAGCGCGATCTGGTCGTGGCCCCTTTCTTGCGTTGCAGGCGAAACGCGTGCACGCTCCACATGCGAAGCATGCGACGGTCGCTGCGCCCACGAGCGAAGCAACGGCACAACGGGGTGTCGAGCACGGCCTGATGGAGGGGCACTGTGGATCGGCCACTGCGCATCTTCTTTGGCTTGACGGGACAGCTCTGGTATGGCGGGCTGACCCAGCAGTCCGTCATGTTGGTGAAGTATCTGCGTGAATTCGGCTGTGAGGTGCTGCCATTCGTTGGTGTGGCTCCGCCACTCAACGACGAGGTGGCACTGAACGAGCTGGGCTACGTGTTCTCGGCGTTTAACGTCGCCGACTACATGTTTGAGGAGCAGCCCCCACCCTTGCGCTGGGCGCTGCGCCGTATCGCCGCGCACCGCATCGCCAGCACTGACCCACGCGAGCTGCGATGTAGCGCCGGGGCTCCGGCGGCCGCCAGCCTGGCGCCGCAGGTCGATGCGAAAGCAGTCTTCGAACGGATCGTGTTCCATCCGCGTCCCGAGGACATCGCACGCATCAACCGCGTCCGTCGTGAATTTCAGCCGGACATCGAGTATGGCTGCGAGCTCAGCATGGTCGGGCTCTTCGGTCATATCGAAGACCTCGGCGTGCCCCTGGTCAGCGCGGCACAGGGGTATGAGATCGCCCAGCGCATGGGAATCGATCTGGTCTCACTCATCCGGACGTATGCCGGCCGGCTCGACGCCGTGATCTCAGGGTCGTACGCCAACCTGCGGGAGAATATCGCTCGCGATCTGCCCGAGCTGGTGCCGCGCACACGGGTGATCCACTACGGCATCGTGGACGACGAGACCTACGACATGTCGGACGATGAAGCCCGCAGGCGCACCGAGCGCTATTGCTCCCCCGGCGACGGCGAGTTCGTGATCATGTGGCTGAGCCGGATCGACGTCGAGAAAGGGGCAGACCTGGCGCTGCACGCGCTGCGTATCCTGCGGGACGAGGGCGTACCGGCGCGGCTGCGTATCGCTGGGGACTCCATTCTGGGCAGCCACTACCGCGCTACCATCGAGGCGAAGATCGCCATGATGGACCTGGGTGAGTATGTGGACCTGATCGGCCTGGTGCCGACCAAGGAGGACAAGGTCGCCCTGCTGCGCACCAGCAACGCGTTCCTGGCTACGTTCCTCAAATCAGAGCCCTTCGGCCTGGTGATCTGTGAGGCTATGGCTGCCGGGCTGCCGGTGGTTGCACCCGACCTGGGCGCGCCGCCGGAGATCCTGCTCTGGAGCCAGGAGCGCTATGGCGATCCAGCCGGCCTGCTGTACCGTCCCCACGACACAGGCCACATGGCCACGCAGCTTCGGCTGCTGTGGAGCCATCCCGAGCGCGCGCGGGCCATGGGAGCGGCTGGCCGCCGCGCCGTCAAAGAGCACTTTAACGCCCGGCGGATGACCCGCGACGTGCTGGACCTGTTCCAGGAACTCGTCGAACGTAACCGCCGTGCTCGGATGGCCCCAGCAACACTGGCAAGCGGCTCCTGAGCGCGAGGCGAGCCGGCGGTCGCCCTCTGGCTCTCTCCTTCGGACCCTCTAATGCAACTCTAACGCTGCTCTAATGGACTTCTAACACCAGTTTCGCTACCATTCGCTGCAGATGACGCTCCGGTGCCGAGGGCCTCGTGAGTGCGCTGGGGCGCGGCGCGAGCAGGTTAGGTGCACTGTCGGCCAATCCGGGAGCAGGCAGGGCCCCGCCGTGCACGGCGTGCCACCCAGCGCGAACTGCGCCACCGAGCGCCATCGATCTCGCCATCGAGATCGATTGGACGCTGGCGCTGGCGCAGGGTAAGCTGTATTGCTGTACCGGCTGCGCAGGGTAGGGGACCATGCACCTGCGACCATGTGGCACTGCACGCGGAGCAGCTACGGCTGGCTTGCCGCGGCGTAGCGTGTCCGGAGGAGGCGATGCCCCAGCACCCGCTTCCAACGGCCGCACGCCAGACGGTGCCCGGATGTGTGGCGTCAGGAGTCGCGTAGCATGTTTCATCTCTAGCGCAGACCGGGTGTATGATCCGAATGTATCAGACTGCACTGCCAAGGGAGGTCGATAGTATGGCAGAAAAGATCCAACCGCTCGGGGACCGCGTCGTGGTCAAGCCCCGCACCCGGGAAGAGAAGACCAAGACCGGTATCTTCCTCCCCGATACGGCGCAGGACAAGCCGTCCGAGGGCACCGTCGTGGCGGTGGGCACAGGCCGGCTCCTGGAGAACGGTGAGCGCGTGCCGATGGAGGTGAAGGTCGGCGACACTGTCCTCTATGCCAAGTACGCCGGCACTGAGATCAAGCTGGACGGCGAGGAGTTCGTGATCCTGCGCGAAGCTGATGTGCTCGCAGTAGTCAAGGAAGAGTAGGCATCCAGCGTCGGCAGTCAAGCAGCGGTATGGCTGGCTGCCCTGGACTGACGCGCTATAATACCTGTGGCAACCGATTAGATACCCTGCTGAACCTGCGAAGAGCAGTGATCGTAGACGGATCGCTTCTGGAACTCACGGAGCATCAGAGAGCGCGAGATTAGGAGGATTCGACCTATGGCGAAGCAGCTCATCTTCGACGACGAAGCCAGGCGAGCCTTGAAGAAGGGTATCGACATTCTGGCCGAAGCCGTCAAGAGCACGCTTGGGCCGAAGGGGCGCAATGTCGCCCTGGACAAGAAGTTCGGCGCGCCGACCGTAACGCACGACGGCGTGACCGTAGCGAAGGAAATCGAGCTTGAGGATCCGTTCGAAGACATGGGCGCGCAGCTCCTGAAGGAAGCTGCCACCAAGACGAACGACGTCGCCGGCGATGGCACGACTACAGCCACCGTCCTGGCGCAGTCGATCGTGAACGAGGGCCTGAAGAACGTGGCGGCCGGCGCCAACCCGATGCTGCTGAAGCGCGGTATTGAGAAGGCGACCGAAGCCGTCGTGGCCGAGATCAAGGCCATGGCCAAGAGTGTCGAGGGCCGCGACCAGATCGCCCATGTCGCTTCGATCTCCGCTGCCGACACGGAGATTGGCGACCTGATCGCTGAGGTAATGGACAAGGTCGGCAAGGACGGCGTGATCACGGTCGAGGAGTCGAAGGGCATCCGCTATGAGACCGAGTACGTCGAAGGCATGAACTTCGACCGCGGCTACATCTCGCCGTACTTCGTCACGAACGCGGAGCGCATGGAGGCCGAGATCGAGGATCCCTACATCCTGATCACGGACAAGAAGATCTCGGCGATCGCCGACATTGTGCCGGTGCTGGAGAAGCTGCTTCAGACAGGCAACAAGAACTTCGTGCTGATTGCCGAGGATGTCGAGGGCGAGGCGCTGGCGACGCTGGTGGTGAACAAGCTGCGCGGCACGCTGAACTGCCTGGCCGTCAAGGCGCCGGGCTTCGGTGATCGGCGCAAGGAGATGCTACGCGACATTGCTGTGCTGACCGGCGGCCAGGTGATCAGCGACGAGCTAGGCCGCAAGCTGGAGAACGTGCGCCTCGAGGATCTGGGTCGCGCCCGCCGTGTGGTGGCGAACAAGGACGAGACCACCATTATCGAGGGCCATGGCTCGCCTGAGGCCATCCAGGCGCGCATCAAGCAGATCAAGTCGCAGATCGAGGAGACCACCTCGGACTACGACCGCGAGAAGCTGCAGGAGCGCCTGGCCAAGCTGTCCGGCGGCGTGGCGGTGATCAAGGTCGGCGCGGCTACGGAAGTGGAGCTCAAGGAGCGCAAGCACCGCGTCGAGGACGCCCTGTCGGCGACCCGTGCGGCGGTTGAGGAGGGCATCGTGCCCGGCGGCGGCGTGGCCCTGCTGAATGCGGTGAAGGCGCTCGACAGCGTGAAGGCCGAGGGCGACGAGTGGACCGGTGTGCAGATCCTGCGCCGGGCGCTCGAGGAGCCGATGCGCCAGATCGCCGAGAACGCCGGTGCCGATGGCTCGGTGGTCGTGCAGACGGTGCGCCGCCTCCAGCAGGAGAAGGGCAACCCGAACATCGGGTACAACGTGATGACCAACGAGTACGAGGACCTGGTGGCGGCAGGGATCATCGACCCGGCTAAGGTCACTCGCTCGGCGCTGGAGAACGCGGCCTCGATCGCGGCGATGATCCTGACCACCGAGGCGCTCGTCACGGACATTCCGGAGAAGGAGAAGGCCCCGGCTGCGACGCCACCGGAGTACTAGTTCACACCCGACAGGACACGGCTTCGGTCGTGTCCTGTCCTCGTCAGGCTATAACAGAAGGGCAGGGCCGTAGTCAGCCCTGCCCTTCTGTTTTGTGAGGGCTAGCAACAGAGGCGGCTGTCAGCGGATTACATAAACGGATTGCACGGATGGTGGCGGGGCAGCGCCGTGCCGCTATGGAAAGCTGCCGTCCTAGGCAGCGGAGGCAGTCAACGGATTAGCGAAACGGATTACACGGATTTCGTAGGTGGATGGCACTCCAGTGGATAGCACTCCAAAGGTTCAGCGTCGGTTCTACAGCGAGCGTTGGGGGGAGCAAGGCCGGCTAACTCGATCGCCAGCCCCGCAATGCGACCAGCGCATGGGCTCACAACCTCGCCATTGCTCGCGATGCGATTTCCCCGCCGACCTGCTGGCAACTGTCGCCGCCTGGCCTCCCAGATCGCCGTGTACAGTACGGCGCTGTCCCGCCACCATCCGTGCAATCTGTGCTTATAATCCGCTGACAGCTGTCTCCCCTAGCAGCGCGACAATCTGATCGTACAGCTCTTTGTTCACCACGACCTTCCGCTCCGGCAGCTTGCCCAGCGCCACCGGACGGGCGATCTCCGCGACGCGCTCTCGGGCACGGCGCTGTCCTTCCTCAGAATACGCGGCGATGTGCGGCGTGAGAAGCACGTTTGCCATCTGGCAGAGCGGACTCTCTGCTGGCAGCGGCTCGATCTCCATCACATCCAGGGCGGCTCCGGCCAGCCGCCCGCTCGCAAGTGCCTCGACGAGCGCCTGCTCGTCTACCACCGGGCCGCGCGAGGGGTTTATCAGGTACGCGCCCGGCTTCATCAGCGCCAACCGCTCGGCGTTCAGTAGATGGCGCGTCTCAGGCGACAGGAATGTGTGCACGGTCACGATGTCAGCCTCGCGCAGCACTTGCTCTATGGGAACAAGCTGCACCCCATAGGGCTCGCCGGCCTCGCCTGGGACATACGGATCGTACGCCAGCATGCGGAAGCCAAAGGGACGGGCCCGCTCGGCGACGAGCCGGGCGATATTGCCGAAGCCGACGAAGCCCAGCGTCAGCACAGACAGCCTGTGGATCGGCCGCAGCCAGTCGGGCCGGCCACGGCGCGCCGCCCACTCCCCGCTGCGGACATAGCGATCGGCCGGCAGCAGCTTGCGGTTGGCCGCCAGGATCAGCGCCATCGTATGATTCGCCACTTCTTCAATAAAGGCATCCGGGACATTGGCGACCAAGATGCCCTCGGCAGTGGCAGCAGCAATGTCGATATCGTCGTAGCCAACGTACGGCCGCAGCAGGAGCCGGCAACGCCGGAGCTGGGCGAAAATGTCGCGTCCCAGACGCTGTCCACCGACTACCACGTCGGCGTCCGCTGCCAGGGCCGTCACCCTGCCATCGCCATCGAGGAGCGGTGTGGCCACGAGTTCGAGCCCGGCGTCGAGCAGGAGGCGATGCGTAATGTCGTCAGGGTCAATGCGTGGAGCATTCACAAAGGCGATCCGTCCGGGGATGCGCCAGGAATGGCGATCCCGCCAGCGAGCGAGTGGGTCCATCGACTCGATACCTCTCACTTCCCGTGCGTTTCCTGAAGTTGCCCGGTGCCAGCGCGAGCGTCCGGCATCCAGCGGACTTCCAGCGTAAGAGAGCGTAGGGCAACGTCTGGGGGATGTCAACCATAGCTCGCACAGCCGTGTGCCAGTTGTACCGTCAGCAGAGCAAGCGGCTGCGCCTCCACCGGCGGGCGCTAACAGGCCACAGTATAGTGGTGGCTGCGATGTGCCGGCGGAGCCACCGGCGCTGCCTCGGTGTCGAGATAATGCGCTAGATGCTCGCTATACGAGATCCACAGCGGCTCGTCAGGATCGTACGGCCGTTGCAGGGCGCGCTGGGCGCGAGCGCGATTGCGTTCAGCGAGTGCAACGACCTCGGAGAGGTCTGACAGCGGTGTAGCTTCGAACACAGGAGCAACCTGCGCCCAGGCTTCGGCGCCACGCTCTGTGCGGACCAGGACCGTGGTATAGCCCTGCGGGCTCCCGACATTGCCGACCGCGATATCGGCCAGCACCGCAGTAAAGTCGGCGCACTCATTGCAACCGCGTAAGGCCGCGCGATGCAGCGCGCTTACCTTGCTCTCGAACAGGAGCTCACCCTGGGCATCGTACACACGGAACTGTCCTCCCCGGATGTCCACCTTGGCCACCCGCTGCAGATCAACCCCAGACCGCAACAAAACGAGGGACAGCCGCTGTGCGTCGAACGAGCGGGTGCAGAAGAGGCCGATGGCGAGCTTGACCTGTGCTACCGGCGCCTGCCGGTAGCGCCACGGGAAGCGCTGCAACGCGCGCAGCCCGGTGATCTGGCACGGGGTCCCAACAAGGGCGATTTCCGTGATCCTAGGCGGAAGAGGCCTGGCCAGCGCGGCCAAGACAAACGTCTGCTCGTAGACGCTGCCGGCAGCTGACCGCACTGCCGCAGGCGTCGTCGCCAGCACGGTGCGGCCGCTGAGCGGTCCCGCCTTTTCAGTAACCAGGGCCCCATCGATGTAGCCACGCTCGAGGAGCTTCGCGAGTAAAGCGGTGACAACACCGCCGTCTTGCGCGCCGGGCGAGCGCTCACGCGCCCGCGCGGCGTACGCCGCTAGGACCGGACCGACACCGTCAGGCACTTCCGGCGGTGCAGCCTTGGTATGGTCCGCTATCCACAGCTTCTGCAAACGCTCGGCTCGCAGGCCGGCCATCGGACAGAAGTCCCAGCAGGATGAACACCCGGTGCACATCCGCACCAGGGTGGGTAGCCTGTCGGTGGCAATGTCGATAGAGCCCGAGGGGCACGCCGCAATGCAGGAGCCGCAGCGCACGCAGCGCCCTGCGTCGATCACTGCCGCGGCGGTCTTGTGAAACCAGATCTTCTCCAGGGGCTCTTCAATCCCGCCCTCAGCCGCGACCTGATCGCGTATATCGCGGCTGGGGTCACTCCGTACATCTCTCGCTACCATCGCTACCATTGCAGGCTCGATCTCTCCGTTTATTCCTCGTGGCCGGGCTGCTGCACCGGCTCTCTCCCGTGCGGCACGACCTTTCCGAAAAAGGCGGCCAGGCGCGCGGCAGGCAGCCGTGCGAGGTACTCCTCCAGCGGCTCGTCTTTGGGCGCTTCCGCCGCGTAAGTCTCTAGTAGCCTCGCAATACCGCGAAACGCCTCTGAGACAGGGACCTCGAGCGCGACCCAGCGTGCCAGCCGGCCTTGTCCGGGGGCTCCACCGACAGCAACGTCGAAGGCCTCGAAGTACGACTCCTCATCTTTACCAAGCGTCGCTCGCAGGCCGACATGCCCGACATGGATCTGTGCGCACGCCGCCTTGCAGCCGCTCAGATGCAGGCGCAGCCCCTCGAGTCGCGCCTGAGCACGCGACGACAGGTTCGCTTGCAGAAACTGGATCGACTCCAATCCTTTGGCCTTCACGTTGAAAATGCCGAACTTGCAGAACGGTGCGCTCGTGCAGGCCACCACCGCTCGCTCGCCGGGGTGCGGGGAGGGCGAGTAACGCCCCAGCAGCGGCTGCTCGAGCAGCGCTTGCAGCCGGCCAGCCGTCACACCTGTCAGGATCATGTTCTGGCGCTGGGTAATCCGCAGTTCACCATCGCCATAGTCGCGGGCCAGACGCGCAATTTCGATGAGTTCATCACCCGAGAGGCGTCCCACCGGCACGCTCAGCCCTACATAGTTGAGCCCATCCTGCCGCTGCGGGCGGATACCTACGTGGTCGCAGGCCTGCCAGGTCGAACAGTCCTGACCAGCCGGGGGGAGGTTAGCAGGCAGCCGGGCCAGCAGCTCTTCTTGCAACCGGGCCGGCCCCAGGGCGTGGACCAGCGCGCGAAAGCGGTTCACGGCCTTATGGGTATAGTCGCCCAGCTCGCAGTAGAGACGCAGCGTGGCAAGGACCACGTCAAGCACGCGCTCGGAAGGCACAAATAGATCCAGCGGCGACGCGAGCCGGGGGTAATCGCTCAAACCGCCGCCGACCCACACGTGGAAACCTGGTGCCCCGTTGCGCCGCGCCGGAGTGAAAGCCAGGTCCTGGATACGCGCGAACACGCAATCGGTTGGGCACCCTGTGATGGCGATCTTGAACTTACGCGGGAGAAAGGCACTCACGTCCGGGTGGTCGAGCAAATACTGGTTGACCTCCTGTACAATCGGGGTAGCATCAACCACCTCTCCCGGATCGATGCCCGCCACCGGACAGCTCGTGACGTTGCGTGCGGTGTCGCCACAGGCTTGCAATGAGGTGAGGCCAGCGCTCTCGAGGCGCTGCCACACCTCCGGCAGCGCCTCAAAGCGCAGCCAGTGAAGCTGAATGTCCTGCCGGGTAGTGAATTCGATGAAGCGGTCGGGTCCCTCCAGGGCAGGCGATGGCTTGGCCGTGTACCGTCGCGCGATCTCGCCAATCACGACCGCCTGTTCCCACGTCAGCCGGCCACCCGGCAGGCGCAGGCGCAGCATGAAGAAGCCATCCTGGCGATCGTCATACACGCCGGCAAGGCGGAGTTTGGCTACTGCGAGGGCGCCCTCCCGGCGTTCCACCTCCTCCCACCCCAGCGGCGCAAGCTCTCTGACGCGTACGAGGACCTGTCGTGGGGTATCGTCAGGGCTGAAATGGCTCATTGAGGTCGCGCGCCTTTCGTCGCCAGGAGCGATTGTTTGCCTGGCGGTCTAGTTGTAAATAGTGCTCCACAAAATCAACAATCCCATCCTACTCGGGTGTAGCAGGACAGCGCATCAGGGAAAACCCCGATCTTCTGCTGACCGGACAGGAGGGAGCAGACGAGAAGCAGGCTTCATGGGGCGCGGGCACCGGGGCGCGGGCCGTGCTCGCTGCACCGCGCCCCGAGGGAGACGTCACCCGAACAGCGCGCGCTTGCGCGCCTTCATCCGTTCGAACTCGCGGGTGAAGTCGGCGAGCACGTCGGGAGGAAGCGTACCTTGCGCCTCAAGGCGGCGCAGGAATTCCTGCTGCTGCGCCTCCGGCAGATCTGCGGCGTTCCAGCAGATGACGGCCACAGCCATCGCCCGCTCGGCCTCTTCCTCCGAGGTGGCCAGCTCTAGCAGCGGGCGCGCATATTCCCGGAGGGCCTCGGAGAGGCGTACCGGCCGGCCCTGCATGAGCACGACAGGCTCCTCGTTCGGCGGCTGCGACGGCCGGCCGGGCTCAGGAGACGTACGCTCGTTCATACGGCATCACGGCTGGATCGGCTCGAACGGCAGGTCAATGGCTTTGCCCAGCTCCACCGAGCGGAAGATCGCTTCGGTCATCTCCATGTACTTGAGCCCGTCCCAGAACGAGGGCGAGCCCGACCGCCCTTCACGGATTGCCTGGATGAAATCCTCCTCGACCGTCCAGGGCCGCGCTTCCTCCGGCGGGATGGGGATCTCGCGCAGTCCAGCCTCGTCGGCCCGCGCGCCGAAGATGGTGCCCGGATCGGTGGGATTGGCGATCTCGTACCGCAGGGTGCCATCGCTGCCGTAGATTTCGATGAAATTCTTGCCGGCGTGCCGGGCCACGCCACTCCACAGGAAGGTCGCCAGGGCGCCGTTCTCCATGGTCGCCACGGCCGAGACGGTATCAGGGCGATCAACGGGCGCGCGGCCGCCGTCGGCGGTGGGACGCTCCGGATAGAACGTCAGCGCCTGCGCTGTGACCTGCCGCGCGTAGCCCAGCCAGCGGTGGATCACTTCGATGCACATGCCGACGTCCAGGGTGTTCAGCCCGGAGATACGGCCGATCTGCCGCCAGTGCAGCGGCGTGTTCGGGTCAGCATAGGTCGGTGCGTATGACCGCACAACGACGTTCAGTGGCCGGCCGACGAACCCCTCGCGGAGCAGCCGCTGCATCACGCGGTCGCCGTACATCCAGTGCGGGGGCGGGCACAACATCGTCGTGCGGTCCGACTGCTGAGCGCACTCGAACATGCGCTTGGCATCGGCGTAGTCCATGGCCATACGCGCCTGGCAGAACACGTGTTTGCCGGCTGCCAGCGCGGCGCAGGTGATCTCCCGGTGCATGTACGGCTGGGTACCGATGAGGACGGTATCGATGCCGTCCCACTCCACGAGGTCACGCCAGTTGGTGAACTGACGCGGGATGCCGAGCTCCTGCGCGGCCCGGGCGGTCGACTCAGGAGTCGAGTTGCAGACAGCCATGATCTCCACGCCCGGTATCTTGCGCAGGCCCGGGATGTGGCGCTGGCGCACGATGCCGCCAGCGCCCACGATGCCGATGCGAATGGTATCCTGTGCCACGTCACGCCTCCTGTGTGGGGTCGTGTTGCTCCTGGCGGGCATACTAGCACAGCCCACTGGCCGGCTCAAACGCCGCCAGGCCTGTGCGGCTTGACGCACCTTCCTGCGTCCGGCTACACTAAGGCTACGGTGGTGCACACGCCCCGGTAGCTCAGCGGATCAGAGCGCTTGACTTCGGATCAAGAGGTCGCGGGTTCGAATCCTGCCCGGGGTGCCCGTTTTCCTTTCCTTCTTCCTTCTCTTCCTCTTCCTTCTCTTCTGGATCTCCCTGCGTGTGCCGAGCCGGGCGCGGCGCATGTGCCGCTCCTGCCTTGGCGTCTTGATTCATACTGCTGCACAATGAACAAGGGTAGCGCAGGCGTCTCTTCGTTCCGCCTGCTCTGCCTTCCGGCGCGCTTCAGGGGGCTGAGAGCCGGTACGAGCCGCTGCCCTACCTGAGCGAACGCATACCAGCGCTTCTCATCTGTGCTACACTGGTCGCAGTGGAATGTGGCGGCCACTGCACCTCACGCAGCGGGAAAATCCAGGAACGAAACAAAACCGGATGGGGAGCGATGGCACAGCGTGACGCCGTGGCGCGGCTACGGCTGTGGCAGCCGTTCACCGGGCGTGGCGGCTATCTCCAGACACCTGTGCCGCCCGGCGTAACGGTGTTCGAGCTCAGGCAAGGGGCCATCCGCCTCCGCCTGAGCCTGGCGCTGGCCCTAGGGGGCGCGGCACTGCTGGGGCTCTCCACCGCGCTGTACGCCGGGGGCGACAGCATGCTCGCACTGGCGCCGGTCATGGTGGTGGGTGCGCTCCAGGTCGTCCTGGGGATCGCCCTGCCGCTGCTGCTTCAGCTGCTGGGTGTCTACCAGGACGCGCGGGTGTTGCTGACGGCGGACGGTGTCGTCTACCAGACGCCCACGCGGGAGCTACGCGCAGGCTGGCGTGAGATCACCGGCTTGACCCTGGCACGGTACCCGGATCAGCACGGCGCTCCGTACGAGGTACTCACCGTCGCAACGACCAGAGGAGACTTTAGCATCACACCGTCGCCACGGTGGACACCGCCGGTCCGTACGTTGCTTCGGCAGCTCCAGGAGCGCACCGACCTGCGCCTGACCCGGCAGGACTTCACCGCCGCGTCGGCGTGAGCAGCCACTCCAGGAGCTGGATGCCGATCAGCGTCAGGATCAGGGCCGACACAAACAGGAAGAGGCTGGTCGCGGCCAAGTAGAGCCGTGGATGCTTCTCAGCCCACTCGCGCATCGAGCGGGGTCGCCGTCGCCTAGCCATCGTTGTGCTGTCGACTGTACCGACAGTACACCAGGCTGTCAAGGACGTGGACCTGAGGAGACACTTTCTGCTCCCGCGCTGCGAGCGCGGGGGCAGAAACCGAGAGTGAGGGCTTCGCTCCGTCATGCTCGCTCGCATCGTTGCCTGGCAGACCGACCCGCGCTATCGCGATGTCCTTACCCGGCTGCTGCGCGGCCAGGCTATCCCGCTGTACCACCGCGCGGGCTGTCGCGAGGTCTATGTGCTGCATGATGAGGCGTTCCGGTACTGGCGTATCCTGAGCTTCTGGGATGAGGAGGCGGCGCTGGCCGCGTTTCGGGCGTCGCCGGAGCAGCGGCAGCTCAGCGAGCGCTTGCGCGATTTCTTCGCTGGCCCGCATGAAGATCGCACCTTCGTTGTGCTGGAACCGGCGCCGGGAGGGATCTGATCACCCTCTACCGGATCGCACGACGGAGAGATCGCAGGGTGTGGAACAGAGAGACGCAGAATAGAATTTAAAGTTTTGAGTAATTTGATTTGAGGAGAACACAAAGAGCAAGAAAAGCGTATACTCTTCGAAGGCACTCTGATTGGTCTCCCATGCTGTTCCTGGATCTGCTGTTCCTGGAGGTGCTGAGATGGTGAGAATCTCCTCTGCCCCGTACGGGTCGCTAACCCGCCGCAGCCTGCTGCGCTGGTCGCTGGCCGCGCCTGCCGCGCTGGCTGCCTGCCAGCCCCGCCAGCAGCGGCCCCAGCAGAGCGCTGGACCCAAGCAGCAGGTGACACTGATATGGAGCTCCTGGGCCACCGACGACTACGGCAAGTTCCGTGAGCAGGAGCGCATCGATATCTGGATGCAGAAGCATCCGGATTCCGGCATCACGGTGGAGATGGCCAACTTCCCCAGCGGGGAGTACAAGGAAAAGGTCCTGGCCCAGCTCGCCGGGGGCGTTGGCCCCGATGTCTTCCGCCTGGGCTGGTCGGATGTGTTCCCCTTCATGGAGGGCGGCCAGATCGCTGAGCTCGACCCCTGGTTTAAGAAATTCAAAGACTCCTGGATGAGCCGTCCCGACCTGAAGAAGTGGATCATTGACGGCGCCCGCTACCGCGGCAAGCTCTACGGCACGCCTATGGGCGGCGACATGAGCTCGATGTTCCTGAACAAGACCCTCCTCGAGCGAGAAGGCATCCCGGCGCCGACCATCGGCTACCGCGATGCGGCGTACAAGGACTGGACTTTCGAGCGTGTGCTGGACTACACCCGGCGCCTGACCAAGCGCAGTGGCGATGCCGTCACGCAGTACGGCATCGACGTGTCCTACGGCAGCGGCAATCCGTTCAGTCTGGTGGAGTCGTTCGGCGGCCGCACCTTGTCAGACAAATGGGACGAGTTTCTGTGGCATGAGGAGCCGGCGGTGCGCGCCTGGCAGTGGCTGGCCGACCTGCGGCTGGTGCATCGCGTGGCGCCGACGCCGGAGGAAAGCCGCGCCTTCAATTTCGTAAACGGCACGCTGGGCATGGCCTGGACCCTCGTCTCGCAGCTCACCTATCGCACGCAGGATGTGCGCGATACCTTTGACTGGGACCAGGCACCCTGGCCGCACGCCGAGGGGAAGGACGTCAAAGTGATGTTCTGGTACAGTGCCTGGGTGATGAACCAGGCTACAAAGTATCCGGAAGAGGCTTTCACTTGGCTGCATCACATCAGCGGGCCAGAGGGCACCATCCCCGGCGTCGAGCTTGGCTGGGAGCTGCCGCTGTTCAAGGAGCTGGACGCGCGCTATAACAAGCGCATCGCCGAGTGGAAGAAGAACATCAAGCCGCCACTGGAGGGACTGGACTTCGCCATCAGGCGGCACTATTATCATCATCCCAAGTGGAGCGAGCTGTGGAGCAAGTATGTTGGCCCAGCGCTCTCCGATATCGTCACTGGTAAAGCCCCGGCGGCGCAGAAGCTGCGCGAGATCAAGCCGTCGGTTGACGAGCTGCTCAAGCAGGGCGCGGCGCTGATGCAGTGAGGACCAGAGATGCGGTTACAGGGCAAGACAGCGATCGTCGCCGGGGCAGGCGGCGGGATGGGGCGCGCTGTGCCGGCGCTCTTCGCCCGCGAGGGAGCGCGGGTGCTGCTGGTCGCGCGGCGGCGCGAGCCGCTGGAGGAGCTGGCCGGAGAGATCCGCGCCCGTGGGGGCGAGGCGCACGTGGTCACTGCCGACCTCTCCACGCGTGCCGGTGCTGAAGCGATGGCCGCTGCGGCGCTGGACGCCTTTGGCCGCATCGACGTGCTGTACAACAATCTGGGCGACGCGGCGGCCTCGGGCGTCCCGCCACACGAGACCAGCGATGAGGACTGGGAATACCTGGTACGCATTAACCTGGGCTGCGCCTTTCTGGTCTCGCGGGCAGTGCTGCCAGCGATGCTGCGGCAGGGCAGCGGCTCGATCATTCATGCTTCAGCAGCGCAGCACGTGCGCCTGCACGCCAACGCCGGGTATAGCGCCGCGAAAGCTGGCCTGATCGAGCTCTGCCGCCGTCTGGCGCGGGAGTATCGGCCACATGGCATCCGGGTAAACTGCATCTGCCCTGGGAGCATCGGCGGCTCCCGCGGGGCGGCAGACTTCGATCCCCCACCGGCAACGCTGGTCCGTCTGGCTCACCCGGCTGATGTCGCCTACGCCGCGCTCTACTTCGCCTCCGACGAGTCAGCCTGGGTCACTGGCCAGGTCCTTGAAGTAGACGGCGGCGCCAGCCTGGGGTAAGAGCCCGCCTCCCACCCTCTCGCCGGACTAGGATTTGGAGAGGCGAATAATCATTCCCCCTTACAGGGAGAGACCAGAGGCCGCTCGCCGAGCTGCTCCGGCGGGGCGACCCTATTCGCCCCTACAGCCCCTCCAGGGGGAGACCAGAGCTCAGGCCTGTGCCAGTCACGCCGGGCAGGCGCGACATCGCCTGTCTTTGCTTGCCTTTCAGGCCGCGCAGCAAGGCGACAGCTGACACTTTCCTGCTGCGCGGCCATGTCACAAGCTAGCTCATGTCTATCCGGCCCTCGGCTCTTCTCCCCTCTCCCGCAGCGCGGGAGAGGGCCGGGGGTGAGGGCCCTCTTTACCACCCGATCGCATAGCCATCCCGGCGCGGGTCGGCAGCGCCCCAGTATGCCCCCGTCGCTGGATCGACCTGGATGACCATGGCGCTGCCGACCGCAGCCCAGGGCCCAATAATCCGCACTGGATGGCCGCGCAGCACCAGGCCGCGGGCCGTGTCTTCGGAGAAGCGCGCCTCTAGGTTCAGCGCATCCTCGGCCGTGTGCGGCACGGTGGACTCCATCGGGCTCTGGATGTGCCGCCAGCGCGGCGCCTCCACCGCCTCCACAGGCGTCATCCCGAAATCGAGGATATGCGTGATGAGCTGGAGATTCGTCTGCACCTGGGTATCTGCCCCCGGTGTGCCCAACGCCAAGAAGAGGCGGTCACCCTGGAAGACCATCACCGGGTTCATCGTGTGGCGCACGCGCTTGCCGGGCTCCAGGCAGTCGACGTGCTGCGAGTCGAGGTGCCAGTAGGTCATGCGGTTGTTCAGCAGCACCCCTGTGCCATCGGCGACCAGCCCGGAGCCGAAGCCGGACTGCAAGCTCTGGAGTTGGCACACTGCGTTGCCCCAGCGGTCAGCCACGACGAAGCAGGTCGTGTCCTCACGGGGCGCACCGGCGCGTCGGCTGGCGCGGGCGATGGCCGGGCGGCCGTGGGGCTGGAAGGCGCCAGGGTCGCCGGGTCGGACGGCGCCGGGCGGCGCGGCGCGCTCGGGATTGATCAGACGTGCCCGCTCGCGGGCGTACGCCTTGGAGAGTAGCCCAACGATCGGCACATCCACGAAATCCGGGTCGGCCAGGTACTCCTCGCGGTCGGCGAAGGCCAGCTTCTTCGCCTCCACCATCAGGTGGATGCTGGCCGCGGTGTTGCACCCAAGACTGTGCAGGTCGAACCCTTCGATCAAGTTCAGCTCCTGGAGCAGTACGTGGCCGCTCGAGTTCGGCGGGGCCTCGTACACGGTATGGCCGCGGTAGGTCGTGCTGATCGGCTCCTGCCAGACGGCGCGACAGGCAGCAAGGTCTTCCAGAGTCAAAAGCCCGCCGTAACGCTCGCTGCAGGCGACGATCTTGCGGGCGGTCTCGCCACGGTAGAACTCCTCGGTCCCGCCCGCGGCGATGCGCCGAAAGGTCTCGGCGAGATCGCGCTGTACCAGCAACTCGCCCGACTCCAGCGGCCGGCCATCGCGGGTAAAGATGGCGCGCGACGACGGGAACTCGCGCAGGCTGGCCTCGGCGGCAATCCCCTCGGCCAGACGGTGGCTCACCGGGAAGCCGTCGTACGCCAGGCCGATCGCCGGCTCGAGTACCTGCTCCAGCGTCAGCACGCCGTAGCGGGCGTGCGCCTCCAGCCAGCCGGCCAGCAACCCCGGCACCGACACGCTGCGGATGCCTTTCATGGGGATGCCATCACGATACGCCTCGAGCGTGGCCGCAGCCGGGGCAGCGCCCGTGGCGTTCACTACCTGGACTGTACCGCTCTGCTTCCAGTAGATCATGATGAAGCCGTCGCCACCGATACCGGACATGTTTGGCTCCACCACATTGAGTGCTGCGGCGGTGGCGATCGCGGCATCGACGGCATTCCCACCGCGCTGCAAGACCGAGATACCGGCCTGGGACGCCAGCGGGTGGCCCGAGCACACCATCCCGTTACGCGCCATCACCACTGGCCGGTACGCCTCGAACTGCCTGCCGTGCGGTCCTTGCGCAGCCATCTGTAGCACCCTCCGCTCAACTGGCGCTGTCTTCTCTCCCGCATGCACTCTAGCATACTTAGCCCGGCTGTGCAGGGAGAGACAGCGGTGTAGGGTGTGCCATGTTTTCACGCGCCATGTTTTCGCGAGAGAAGCCGGTCGTACAGCACCGCCGGAAGGGCTACAGCAGCTTTGTTAAGCCGAACCCACGACTGAACCTATGACAGCCGAGCCTGCCCATAGCCAGGCCCAGAGAGAACTGATCTCTAGCGGCGGGCTCAGTCTTCGATGGCGGGATTAGCCGCCAGGATCTCCTCTGCGACCTCCCAGAGGTGCGGCAGGAAGGCTTCGATCTCCTGGCAGCGCAGGCGCCGCTCCGCGAACGACTCAAGACCGAGGCCAGCGAGCAGCTCTTGATAGCCGCGATCAAACCGCGCCAGCAGCTCTGGGGCGTCCGTAGCGAAGATGTGCCGGCAGCGGGAATAGGTGGCGGCGATCCAGAAAACTGCCTCGCGGTGCAGGCCGTGCTCGATCAGCTCGCGGCTGCCATCAATGGACAGCGGTCGGGCCGCGTCACTGATGTCGGACCCAAACCGGTAGGGTGTCTTGCGCACGATACTTGCGGCGTCGAACGCGGTCGTCATCGCGTTGAGGTGCCGCTCCACCTGCTGCTGATCCATTGCAGCGCAGCCGAGCAGCCCGAGGAGCCGTTCGTGGAAGTCCAGCTGCCCGTACTCCGCGAGGAGCTCGCGGACCGCCGCGTAGCGCCGCCGCACCGTAGGATTTTTCAGCCCCGCGACCAACACCACGTGGGTGGTGACACCGGCCGCAAAGACACACGCGGTCACCTGGTCGTGCAACGGCGCGGCGGCATCAAGCGACTGCGCAATGTTGCGTACTGCCGCCATGGCATGCTCGCACCGTGCGCGTACCCAGCGGCGCTGCGCATACTCTCGCGCCACCGCCGCCTGGAGTGCAGCCAGATCTCCCGATGGATCCAGGATGACGCCGGGCGTCCGGAAGGCGCCGGCCAGGTGGTAGTGGCCCAGCACAGCTTCCGGCGAGGAGAGAGCAGCGCGCGGTATGTACGATACCTCAAGCAGCACACCGTGATAGACGAACTTGCCTAGCTTGAGCGAGCCAGGCTCCTCAAGTACGACGTGGACGTCAGGTCGGATGTTGCTGGGAGGTCGGCGTCGTCCGTCAGCCAGCTCACCGACCCGGCCACGTACGCGCCATAGAAGCCCGCGAGGTGCTGGCCCTCTTCGAGCACCCACTGGCGCGCCAGCGCTTTCGCTTCTTTGACGCGCATCGGTACCTCACGAGGGGCTGCGCTGCACCTCGCGCGTTGCCCCAGGGTGTGCCTCACCCTGGGGACGGCAGCGCAGGGTCTGCGCCAGCACAGGCGACTTCGGTGCGGCTCTCGTCGAACCGTTTCGACGTAGGGCGTAGGGCTCCAGAACTCCTGTGCCCGGCGTACTGGCCAGTACGCCGGGCACAGATATCATGCCGCAATGGATCCCCTGGGCAGGAGCGCAGGCTCAAGGGAAGTGAGGCTCCTACCCACCCGCAGGCTCACTCAGCGAGAAGCGGCTGCCGGCCGCGCTGCCGGAGCTGCCGGATGGCAAAGCCTTTGGCCATTCCCAGGATGCCGGTCAGGCCCAGGCCTTTGCCCATGGAGAGCTCGCGGCCGAAGATGCGATAGACGATATCTTCAGGGACCTGGACAACCTGCTCCAGCGGCGCGCCGGAGAGCGTCTCGTCCAGGATGGCCGAGAGTGCCTTCGCGGAGAGTCCTTGCGGGTTCTCCACCGCGAAGTAGTACTTCAGCGTACCATCCGGAAGCTCCTCAGCCCACACGTACGCCTCAGACTCGCAGTGCGGCACGCGGTGGTCCTCCGGGAAGGGCCGCGTCGCAATGCGCGGCGGCACTTCGGTGAACCGGTCGGCGAAATCGATCAGCATCTCGACCCGCTCATTGCGGTCAACGATTGACTCGAAATCCTCCAGGAGCTCCTGGAGCTTTCTCGGATACTGTGCCATGAAACTGTGCTCTATCTCAAGTTACACGCTTACACGCTCACTCAGGGTACGCCCTCAGGTCACGCCAGACGCAGTCTGGAGCCGCTAGGTGGCGGCCGGCCGCCACCTAGCACATGCCATTCCTACGTGATCAGCGCTCGATCGGCGCGCCCACCAGGTTGCCCCACTCCGTCCACGAGCCGTCGTAGTTACGCACCTTCTCGAAGCCGAGCAGGTTGGTCAGCACGAACCAGGTATGGCTGGAGCGCTCGCCGATGCGGCAGTAGACGATCACATCGTCGTCCGGCTGGAGGCCCTGCTCTTCGAGATAGATCTTGCGTAGCTCCTCGGCGGACTTGAAGGTCCCGTCCTCCGGATTGACTGCGCGCGCCCACGGCACATTCTTTGCCCCGGGGATATGGCCGCCGCGCAGCGCACCCTCGTTCGGGTATTCAGGCATGTGCAGCCGCTCGCCGGTGTACTCCTGCGGGCTACGCACGTCCACCAGCGGCAGCCGCGCCTCGATATGCTTCATCACCTGGTCGCGGAAGGCGCGGATTCGCGTGTCGTCCCGCTCCGGGGCGCGGTACTGCGCTGGCGGATAGCTCGGCACCTCTCGCGTCAGGGGGCGGCCTTCCCGTTCCCACTTCAGGCGCCCGCCATCCATGATCTTCGCCCTGGTGTGTCCGAACAACTGGAAGACCCAGTACGCATACGTCGCCCACCAGTTGTTTTTGTCCCCGTAGAACACCACAGTGGTGTCATTGGCGATACCGAGCCGCGACATGAGCTGCTCGAAGCGCTCGCGGTCGAGGTAGTCACGGCGGAGCGGGTCGTTCAGGTCCCTGGCCCAGTCGACCTGGACTGCCCCGGGAATATGGCCTGCGGCATAGAGCAGCGGGTCCTCGTCCGACTCAACGATACGCACCGCCGGATCGTTCAGGTGGTCGGCTACCCACTGCGTCGAGACCAGCACATCGGGATTCGCATAGCCCCGGCTGGCAATGTCATCGCTCATGCTGTACGCTCCCCTCTGACTGGTTCAACCAGCCGAAAGTTGGGTAAATGACTGTTGTACTCAAGTTCCCTCTGGATTATATCAGGCGTCGGGCAGGTCGGCAGCCAGCGCCGGCAGCGCCCGATAGAGCTCGCGCAGGCGTGGATAGAGCGCGCGGTAGAGGTCGTAAAGCTGCTCGTAGCGCGCCTGGATCGCCGGGCGCGGCTCGATGCGCCCGGTGGGCTGGACGATCGCGCTGGCTGCTAGCAGATCAGGCCATACACCAGCAGCAACGCCAGCCAGCAGCGCAGCGCCCAGGGTGCCGGGCTCACCGGAAAACAGCAGCAACGGCCGGCCCAGCATGTCCGCCTTGATCTCGTTCCATAGAGTCGCCCGTGTGCCGCCACCGGCGAGACGTACATGCTCGAGACGCACGCCTGCCGTCTCCTCAACGGTGTCGAAGACGTGGCGCACGGCAGCAGCAACTCCCTCAAGGATAGCGCGCACGAAGTCACCCGGCCCATGGGCTAGGGAGATGCCGAAAAAGAGACCGCGCGCCAGGACATCCCAGATGGGAGCGCGCTCACCTTCGAGGTACGGCAGAAAGACAAGGCCGCCCGCCCCTGGCGGGCTTGCGGCAGCGAGCTCCAGGGCATGCGCGGTGTCGCCTCCCAGGAAACATCCAGTATACCAGGTCAGCGCTGCGCCGCTGCATTGCGTCGGCCCGAAGATCGCCAGCCGCCCGTGCGGCGCCGGGACCTCCAACAGCCGCGGGTCGCCGCGCGGGTCGCCCGCGATCACAGCGCCGGCGACCTCGGAAGTGCCAGAGATCAGATAGCCGCTGCCCTCTCCCCTAAAGGCGCCCGTGCCGAGCATGCCGGCCAGGCCGTCGGTCCAGCCGCACGCCACCGGCGTGCCCGCTGCCAGACCGGTCTGCCTCGCGGCTTCGGCTGTCACTACTCCGATCGGCTCATGCGGCTCGGCGATCGGTGGTGCCAGCGTCTGCGGCAGTCCGAATAGCTCCTGCCAGAACCGGATCGGTGCGCCGGTCGCCATATGCACCAGGCCCTTGGCGGACCAGCGATCGCTGGTCCGCCTGCCGGTGAGCCGGTAGTGCAGGTAGTCCTTGGGTTCCAGGGCGATACGGGCGCGACGGAGCGCGTCGGGCTCATGGCGCAGCAGCCAGAGAAGCCGCGCCGGGGCCAGGGTGGGTGAGACCGGAAAGTGCGTGCCCAGGAGCTCAGCCCACCGCGCACCCGCTGCGCTGGCCAACTCCTGCGCCTCCGCAGCGGCCCGCGTGTCCTGCCAGATGATCGCCGGGCGCACCGGCTGGCCCGCCGCATCAAGCAGGATAAGCGTCGGCGAATGGCCGCAGGCGCACACGGCTTGCACCTCGCTGGGCTGCACCGCTGCCATGCGCAGGACGGTGTCGATGGCCAGGCAGGCGGCGCGCCACATCGCCTCCGGCTCTTGCTCAGCCCAGCCAGGCTGCGGCCGCGCTACTGCCAGCGGTGCCGATCCGGCGGCCAGCAGCGCGCCATCTGCCGCGTAGAGCGCCGCCTTGCAGGCGGACGTGCCTAGATCAATGCCTAACAGCACCATGGCAGACCAGCCCCAGCATGCTCACGCAGAGGCGATGCGCGGCATCCGCATCGGCTCGCGCTTGAGCTCCGCATTCACGAAAGCATGCAGGAGCCGCAGCTTGAGCGCCGCGGCCGCTGGCTCATCCCACAGGTTGTGCACCTCGCATGGATCCTCGTCCAGGTCGAACAGCTCGCCATAGGGCTGGTCGCGGTAGACCGTGATCTTGTACCGCCGGTCGATGTAGGTGCGCAGGTGCACCGCTGTCGGCTGGTGGCGATTTTCTACGATCACGTGGTCACGGGCTGCTTCGAGCGTGCCCTGCCAGACCGGAAGCTGGTTCACCCCTTGCATCGCGCCCGGCACAGGCAACCCGGCCGCGGCCAGGAAGGTCGGCGCCAGATCGACCAGGCTCTGGAGCGCCTCGCTGGTGCGCCCGGCCGGCACCTGCCCAGGCCAGCGCACGAGGAACGGCAGCCGCAGGAGGTCCTCGTAGTGGAACGCTCCTTTCGCCACCAGGCCGTGCTGCCCCAGGAAGTGTCCGTGGTCTGTGGTGAACACGACCAGCGTGTTCTCGGCTAGTCCTAGCCGGTCCAGACAGTCCAGGATGCGCCCGATCTCGCGGTCCATGAAACTCACCATGCCGTAGTACACTGCCATGTCTTTCTTCAGCCGCTCGCGATCCCGCAGGTGCGACTGGAAACCATGGTTAGCGAACGGCGTCTCGCGGTACATCGAGAAGTCGGGATGCGCTTCCTGGGTCTTGCGGAAGTGGGGCGGGTTCCGGTCGTGCTCGCCGGGCACTACCACGCCCGGCTCCATCTCGGCCGGGTCGTACATCGACGCCCATGGCTCGGGCACCAGGTAGGGTGGGTGCGGATCTGGGAAGCTCGCCCATAGGAAGAAAGGCCTGCCGGCAGCCTGCGCCCGCTCGATGAACGCGATCGAGCGCTCAGCGATCCAGCAATTATAGTGGTAGCGCTCCGGCAGCTCCCAGACGTGCTGCCGTCGCTGCTTGCTGGGATCAGGCGGCCACGGGCGGAAGTAGTCACGCCAGTTGGCGAGGCCGTGCTCCTCCATCCAGATAGCATAGTGCTGGCCAGCGTGGGACTCGTCCGCGTGGTTACGGCAGAGTTCGATATGTTCGAAGCCGTACCACGGCCCCCAGAAGCCGCGCCAGAAGTCCAGGTCGCGCAGAACCGGCTGACACTCCAGCGAAGGGCTCTCGGGCGTCGAGGCGAGCGGCTGGAAGTGCGCCTTGCCGATCAAGCCGGTGGCGTAGCCGGCCGCCGAGAGCATCTGGCCGATCGTGGGAACATCTTCGGGCAGCTTAACCCCGATCGTCCAGCAGCCATGGACGGAGGGATAGAGGCCGGTGATGATGCTCGATCGGCTGGGTGAGCATACCGGATTAGGGCAGTAGGCGCGGGTGAAGCGCGTGCCCTCGATGGCAAGGCGGTCGAGCGCGGGCGTCTTGATCCGCGGGTTCACTACGCCGAGCGTGCTGGCGTGCTGCTGGTCGCTGGTGATCAGCAGGATGTTCGGGCGATCACTCATACAGTGCAGAACCTCCAGTCGTTAGGGCGCCGACCACGACGAGATATACTGGGCTTCGCCTAGGTGGCTGCCTGCCCGCCGCGAGACTGCACGGCGGTTGAGCCTCTGTGTCCCACACAGTATCATCAGGTGAGCGAGGGATTCAATGCCGGAACTGTTCAGCGCTGACGCGCGCACCGAGCTGAAACGACAGGCTGCCGAGAAGGCGGTCGAGTTCATCCGGCCGGGCATGGTGCTTGGCCTCGGCGCGGGGACCACAGCCCATTTCGCCCTGGTGCGCATCGCCCAGTTGCTTGCCGACGGCGCCCTGCACGACATCCTAGGTGTGCCGTGCTCGGCTGCGGTGGCGGACGAGGCACGCCGGCTCGGTATTCCCTTGACCACGCTCGACGAGCACCCCTGGCTCGATCTCACGATTGATGGCGCCGACGAGGTAGATTCCCAGCTCAACCTGATCAAGGGCGGCGGTGGCGCGCTGTTGCGCGAGAAGATCGTGGCGCAGGCGAGCCGCCGCGAGATCATCGTGGTAGACGAAAGCAAGCTCTCGCCTGCTCTGGGCACCTACCGGGCCGTCCCGGTCGAGGTCGTGCCCTTCGGCTTGCGCACCCAGGTCCTGTACCTGGAGTCGCTGGGCGCCCGCGTGGAGATACGTCGCGGCCCCGATGGTGCACCAGTGCGTACAGACCAGGGCAACCTGCTCCTGGACTGCCACCTGGGCCCCCTCGCGAACCCCGCTGCGCTGGCCCAACGCCTGGCGGCGCGGGCTGGCATCGTTGAGCACGGTCTGTTCATCGGTCTGGCGACAGACGTCATCGTGGCCGGCCACGCGGGGTTGCGCCACCTGCGCCGGACTGAAGGAGGCGGCGCCGCCCGATGAAGATCGCGCCTTCCATTCTATCGGCCGACTTTAGCCGCCTGGGCGAGCAGGTGCGCCAGGCCCTGGAAGCCGGCGCCGACTGGATCCACATCGATGTCATGGACGGGCACTTCGTGCCGAACATCTCCATGGGCCCGCATGTGGTGCAGGCGCTACATCCCCTCGCCGCAGAGTTCGGCGCACTGCTCGACGTCCACCTGATGGTCGAGGAGCCTGAGCGCTTTCTGGCCGACTTCGTGCACGCCGGCGCGCACATCCTGACCGTGCACGTGGAGGCATGCCCGCACCTCCATCGCACCATCCAGATGATCCGCGAGCTCGGCGCTCGCCCAGGCGTGACGCTCAACCCGGCCACGCCGCTGGTCAGTCTGGAGGAGGTCCTGGCCGACGTTGATGTGGTGCTGGTGATGAGCGTCAACCCGGGCTGGGGTGGTCAGAGCTTCATCCCTACCAGCCTCGCCCGCATCGCCCGGCTACGGCGCATGCTGGACGAGCGCGGGCTTGGCCACGTCGAGCTTGCGGTCGACGGCGGCATCAACCGTGACACCGCCGGCCCGGTTGCCCGGGCCGGCGCTACGGTGCTGGTCGCCGGCTCCGCTGTCTTCGGCAACGGCCTGCCGATCGCTGAGAACATCCGCATGCTGCGCGCCGTCGCCGAGACAGCGAACGCCTGAGCCACCCTAGGAGCCGCGCGCCCGCACCTCCACGCCACAGACGCGCTCGAGCGGCAGGATCTGCGCGGTAGTATTCTTCCCGCCAAGCCCCAGCGCCTGGGCAGTACGCAGGTAATATGCAGCGATGGCTGCGCCGAGGAGAGGCACCCCGACTTCACGAGCGAGCTGGCTCGCTAGGGTAATGTCCTTCTCCATGTTGTCGATCGTAAAGCCGGGCTCAAAGTCACCGCGCAGCGTGGATTCCTTCATGCTGGCCAGGGCGCGACTGTTCGCTGAGGAGTTCATCAGGATCTCGTGCAGCAGCGCTGGATCAATGCCGGCCTTGGTGCCGAGCACCATGCCCTCTAAGGCGGCCACAGCGTTGATCGCTGAGATCATGTTATTAACCAGCTTGACAATAGCGCCGCTCCCGCTCGGGCCGACGTAGTAGATATGCTGCCCCATCGCCCGCAACACCGGCAGCGCTCGCTCGTAGGCTGCCTTATCGCCGCCCACCATAATGGCCAGCGTGGCATTGCGGGCGCCCGTCACGCCTCCGCTCACCGGCGCATCGAGATACGCGGCGCCCCGCTGGGCCGCAGCCGCGGCGATACGCCGGTGCGTCTCGGGATCGATCGTGCTCATATCAATGAGGATCGCCCCGGGGCGGGCCCCTTCGAGCACGCCCTCCGGCCCGAGGTAGAGCGCTTCGACATCGCGCGGGCCGGTCACACAGGAGCACACGATAGCAACCCGTGCGGCCAGGTCGCGCGGCGAGTCCGCTACCGCTGCGCCTTCGGCAGCGAGGTCTTCCGTGCGAGCGCGCGTACGGTTCCACACGGTGAGCCGGAAGCCGGCTTTCAGAATGTTGCGAGCCATTGGCTTGCCCATCATGCCGAGGCCGATATAGCCGACGGTTAAGCGATCCGCGCCTGGTACGACTACGTCCGTCATTCACCCTCCTCCGCCGAGGTGCTCAGGCTGGTCACGGCGCGTGAGCGTGTGGGAGTGCTCACGCGGCACACATGGTAGCACATCCCAGGTGGCAAGGTCTGCTATAATCCACATGGAGCAGGGGAGGGACGGGCCTCGGCAGCTTCGTCCGCCCAGGCAGCGCGTCTGGCGGGCGCACTGGGGGCCGCCCAGGGGAGCGAACAATGGGCGTGCGCCTGCGGTGAGTACGGTCGGAGCGCGGCTCAAGCACCTGGTGATCCCAGAGGCAGTCTCCAGCCAGGCAGCGCGGCGGCGGTTCTGGCGCGAGACGGCACTGGCGTACACTTTTCTCCTTCCGGCGCTGGTTATCATCGTCGTCTTCAAGCTGGCGCCGGTTTTCTTCGCCTTCTACATCAGCCTGCATCGCTGGAGCCTGGTCCCCGAGCGCTTCGTCGGTCTGGGTAACTACCTGTACCTTCTTCAGAACAGCGAGTTCCACCGCTCCCTGCTGGTGAGCGTGTACTACGTCCTCGGGGCGGTGCCGGCAGAGATGGCCCTGGGCCTGCTGCTGGCAGTGCTGCTCTTCCGCAGCGCCTGGCTGCAAGGGCTGTATCGCACGGGCTACTTCTTGCCTTACGTCACGTCAACGCTGGCGGCAGCCGTAGTGTGGAGCTGGATGTACCATCCGCAGGTCGGCGTCTTCAACTGGGTGCTGAAGTCGCTTGGCCTGCCGACCCAGCGCTGGATGCAAGAAGAGACCGGGGTGTTGCGGCTGTTCGGCGAGTGGCTGGGGATCCAGGTACCTGCATGGGCCGCGGGGCCGAGCCTCGCCATGTTCGCCATCATCGTGATGACTATCTGGCACTACACCGGCTTTCACATGGTGGTGTTCCTGGCCGGACTGAGCAACATCCCGCGGGAGCTGTACGATGCTGCCCGCATCGACGGCGCCTCGGCGTGGCAGCTCTTCCGCCACATTACCTGGCCGCTGCTGTCTCCGACGACGTTCTTCTTGCTCATCGTTTCGACGATTGGCGCGTTCCAGGCGTTTAACCAGATCTATCAGATGGCTCCGCCGGTGGGCGGCCCGCGCGGTGCGACCACCACAGCCACAATCTACATCTTCAAGCAGTTCTACGTCGGCGGCTACGTCGGCCGTGGCTCCGCAGCGGCTTTCATTCTGTTTGCCATCATCCTGGCGTTGACGCTGCTAAACTTCTATGTAGTGGAGCGGCGAGTGCACTATGAGTGATGCCCAGATCACACGTCCACTTGCTGCGCCGTACGTCACCCGCCCAGCAGCGCGCCTGGCCGTCGCGCTGGGAGCCACGCGCTGGCGCCGGCTCGGGGCGCAGGTCGCGCTTCATCTCCTGCTCTCGGCTGGCTTGCTGATCGCCGTGTTCCCGTTCGTCTGGATGGTGTTGACCTCGTTCAAAGATCGCGCCGAAGCCGGGGCGTTTCCGCCCACGCTCTTGCCCAAAGTGTGGCATTTCGAGAACTATGCTGAGGCATGGCGTACGGCTCCCTGGCCGCGGTATTTCTTCAATTCCTTTTTCGTCAGCACAGCGGTGGCGCTCGGCAACCTGGCGACCTCTGTCCTGGCAGCCTACGCCTTTGCCCGGTTGCGCTTCTTCGCCAAGCCACTGGTGTTTTTTCTCCTTCTTGCCACGCTGATGGTCCCGGAGGAGGTGATTGTGATTCCCAACTATGTGCTGATCCAGCGGCTGCGGTGGATCAACACATATCAGGCCTTGATCGTGCCGTTCCTGGCCGGGGTCTTCGGCATTTTCCTGCTGCGCCAGTTCTTCCGCACGCTGCCTCAGGACCTGTTTGAGGCCGCGATGCTGGATGGCGCCAGCCACCTCCAGACCATCTGGTACGTCGTCCTGCCTCTGGCGCGCCCGGCGCTGATCACAGTGGCTTTGCTTAGCTTCATCGGCAGCTACAACAGCTTTCTGTGGCCGCTGCTGGTCGCCTCGCGGGCGGAGCTCCGCATGGTCATGGTCGGGCTGAATTCTTTTACTACGGAGGTTTCTACGCGCTTTGACCTGCTGATGGCCGCAGCGGCAATGGTCATCTTGCCTGTAGTCGTGCTGTTCTTCTTCGCCCAACGCTACTTTATCGAGGGGATCACGCGTACCGGCCTGCGCGGATGAGGTCGCCGCTGTTGCTGGCACGGCCTCCTTAAATAAAGCTAATAAAATCTTTAATAAAACTTATAAAATTTATAGTAAGATCTATCTAAGATCTATCATGGTCAAGCGTATATTGACGAATGAGGAGGTAGGAAGATGGGTCTGAGCCGGCGAAAAGCGATCGTGCTGAGCGTGGCTGCAGCGGGGACGCCGCTGCTGGCTGCCTGCGCCCAGCCCGCCCAGAAGCCCGCGCCGAAGTCCGAGGCAGAGGTCCAGCTCACCGGTCCGGTCGAGGTACAGCTCTGGCACGTGATCAACGAGAACACCCCGGTGGGCAAGGCATTCCTAAAGCTTGTGAACGACTTTAACGCCGCCAAGCCGAACATCAAGGTCAAGGCCGACTACAAAGGGAACTACACGGAGCTCTTCCGCGCGGTGCGCGCGGCAGTGGCAGCGGGAGCGACGCCTGATCTGGCGCCATCCTATGAGAGCTTCATCCCCGAGTATATGCGCGCGAAGGCGGTCGTCGCGCTGGATGACTACGTGCGGGTCGATAAGGTTGACCTCAACGACTTCTTCCCCGGCATGCTCGAGTCGCTACGCTTCAAGGCGTACGATAACAAGCTACTGCAATTCCCCTTCACCAAGAGCATGCTCGTGATGCATTACAACGAAGACATGCTCAAGGAAGCCGGCTTCAACAAGCCACCTGAAACCTGGGACGAGTTTCTGGCGATGGCCCCGAAGCTCACGAAAGACAAGGACGGCGATGGGAAGCCCGATCAGTTCGCCTATCGGGGCTACGTGGACCTCTCACGGTTTGATGGCATGATCTACACGCGCGGCGGGAAGTTGCTCTCCGATGACCAGACGAAGGTGCTGTTCATGGAGAAGCCGGGTGTGGATAGCATCGAATGGATGGCGAACATGCAGCCATACGCCTTCCTGCCACCGCCGCGCAGCACGTCCGACGCCGAGTTTGCTGCCGGCAACTTCGCCATTATGCTCGAGTCGAGCACCGGGCTGGGCTATATCCCGCCGCTGGTGGGCGACAAGTTCAAGTGGGGGACGGCACTGATCCCACAGCTTAGCACGACCTCGCCCAAAGCCACGGTGCTGTGGGGTGGGAACATCAATATCTTCAAGAGCACGCCCGAGCGCCAGCGCGGCGCCTGGGAGTTCATCAAGTGGTTCACTGATCGGGACCAGACTGCCTGGTGGGCGACGCAGTCGGGCTATCTGCCGGTGCGTAAGTCGGCGGCGGAGACCCAGGTGCTCAAGGAGTTCTGGGCCAAGGAGCCGCGCAACAAGGTGCCGTTCGACTTGTTGCCATACGGCAAGGGCGAGCCGAATGTGGATGGCTGGCAGGAGATCCGCGACGTGATGCAAGAGCTGTTCGACTACATCCTGTCCGGCCAGTTCAAGAAGGATAACAAGGCTCCGCGCCAGGCGCTCCAAGAAGCCACCGACAAGTGCAATAAGATCCTGGCAGAGAAGCGGTAGGGGCATATATCACACGTACCTACTTCGTGGCGCCAGGGGCGCCCGGTCGCAGTACCCCTTCGGCGCTTGTGCCGAAGGGGTACGCTTTTTTTACTTCCAGCTTTTCCCTCGGGAAGAGCGAGCAACCGCGGCCTGCCTCTACCGTTTCTTGCGCGGAGAACCGATCCCAGCCCCGCTGGCCACTAAAGGGGACCTGGCAACGGGTACAGCGTATGTGTGGCATCATCGGGTACGCTGGCAGCGGCGCTCGCAACGCTGCCGCTGTTGCAGTGGACGGACTGAAGCGGCTGGAGTACCGTGGCTACGATTCAGCCGGCGTAGCAGTGCTGGCCCGGCAGCCCGACGGCACTGTCTGTCTGCAGGTGCGGCGCTCGGCCGGGAAGCTCGAGCGGCTGGCCGCTGCCCTGGCCGCCGCCCCTCTCCACGGTGAGCTTGCCGTGGGACACACACGCTGGGCAACGCACGGACGCCCCTGCGAAGAAAACGCCCATCCGCACGGCGATTGCACCAGCCGCACTGTCGTCGTGCACAATGGCATCGTCGAGAATTATCAAGAGCTGCGCGCTGAGCTTGCTGCCCGCGGCCACTGCTTCCGGTCTGAAACCGACACCGAGGTGATCGCCCACCTGGTGGAGGAGGGCCTGGCCGGCGGGGCCTCACTCGAGCAGGCCACGCGCGCCGCATTGCTGCGGCTGCGCGGTGCCGCCGCTATCGTGGTCATGAGTACGCTTGCGCCCGACCTGCTGGTGACGGCGCGGCTCGGCCATGCCGGGGGCATCGTCATCGGCATAGGCGAGGGCGAGAACTTCATCGCCTCGGACATGCCGGCGATCCTCGAATATACACACCGCATGCTCTTCCTCGACGACCGCGAGCTCGCCTGTGTCACTACCCGGGACGTGCGCGTCTTTACCTTCGAGGGGAAGCCGGTCGCCAAAGAGCCGCGCACAGTCCCCTATGATCCCATGGCCGCGGCCAAGGATGGCTACCGCCACTTCATGCTCAAAGAGATCCACGAGCAGGGGCGCTCGCTGGCGAACTGTCTGGGCGGGCGTATCAGCCTGGACCCGCCGCAGGTGCACCTGGAGGAACTGAACCTGGACTCACGCCACCTGCGCCTCCTGGAGCGGTTGTACCTGGTGGCCTGCGGCACAGCCTGGCACGCCTGCCTGGTGGGCAAGTTCCTCATCGAGAAGCTGGCGCGCGTGCCGGTCGAGGTAGACTACGCCTCTGAATTCCGCTACCGTGAGCCGCCGGTGGTCAGAAACGCTGCCCTGGTCGCGGTGACGCAGTCGGGCGAGACCGTTGACACGCTCGTCTCGATGGAGCTGGCGCGGCGGCTGGGGCTCACCGTGCTGGCAGTCGTCAACGTGCTGGGCAGCCAGGCCACGCGTATCGCCGACGGGCTGATCTACACCCACGCTGGACCTGAAATCGGTGTCTGCTCGACCAAGGCTTTTACTGCCCAGCTCGCCTGCCTAGCCCTCCTGGCCCTGCGCATGGCCGCCGCGCGCGGCACACTCTCCGACGAGGAGCTTAGCCGCCATCTCCACGAATTGCTGCGCCTTCCTGAACTCGTTGGGACCTACCTGGCGAACGCCCCGGTCGCCGAGCTCGAGCGCCTGGCTGAGCGCTATCACAAGCGCCGGCATTTCCTCTACCTCGGCCGCGGCATCGAGTACCCCATCGCCCTGGAGGGCGCCCTTAAACTGAAAGAAATCTCGTACATTCACGCTGAGGGCTACCCGGCGGGTGAGATGAAGCACGGTCCCATCGCCCTGATCGACGAGGAAATGCCGGTCGTGGCCATTGCGCCCAGGGATGCAACGTATGACAAAATGCTCAGCAATATTCAGCAAGTCAAGGCGCGCGGCGGGACGGTCATCGCGCTGGCGACGGAGGGCGACGTCGTGCTCGCCCAGGAGGCCGACCATGTGCTCTGGCTGCCGGACGTGCCGTGGCTGCTGCAGCCGGTGCTGGCGACGCTGCCGCTACAGCTCCTCGCATATTACATCGCCGTCCGTCGCGGCTGCGACGTGGACCAGCCGCGCAACCTGGCCAAAAGCGTGACCGTCGAGTGAGGGCGGATGAGTGCTGGGCCGGCCGAGGAGGAAGCATCTATGAGCCTGCCTCTCCCTTTCCCATCGCCCGGCCACGCCGGCGAACGGCCGCCACGCCCTGACTACGGCATTGACAGCCCACAGGTCGTCGGGTGGCTTGCCCTTGGTGGTATGCTCGGCATCATCGCAGGCATCATGCTCTTCCTATGGCTCCGCCCAGTCCATCCCGCTCTGGCCGACCTTGTGCTGAACTGGGGCCTGTGGGGTGGGCTCTCATGCCTCGTGACAGTTGCCGGTATGCTCTGGAGCAGCAAGGTCGGCAAGGGTCGCGCTGTGGAACGCATGCTTGCGGCAATCCCCTGGCGCGGCGATGAGCTGGTCCTGGACGTAGGCTGCGGTCGTGGCCTGGTGGTGATCGCTGCGGCGAAGCGGCTGACCACGGGCAAAGCTATCGGCGTGGATATCTGGCGGACTTCTGACCAGTCGGGGAACCGGCCGGAGGCTGCCTGGGCCAACGCCCGCGCCGAGGGTGTCGCTGAGCGTATCGATATCCGAGACGGCGATGCCAGGCAGCTTCCCTTCAAGGACAATACTTTCGACGTGGTCCTTTCGAGCTTAGTGCTCCATAATATCCCCGGCCGGGCCGGCCGCGAGCAGGCACTTCGAGAGATGGTGCGTGTGCTTCGGCCGGGCGGCTACCTGGCGGTTCTGGACATGGTGCACAGCAGCGAGTACTCCCGTACCTTGCGCGCCTGCGGCATGATTGACGTCACCCGATCAAGGCCGTTTTTCCTTTTCTTTGCCCCGGCCCGGATCGTCACCGCAAGGAAACCTCCTGCTGGAAGCAATCAGGTGCCTTAGCCCTGTTCGTCCAGCCAGCGCGCCAGCTCATCCCGCTCGAAGACGGGCAGGGGGTACGCATCTTCCTCATACACGATCGTCAGCTCGGCCTGTGCAGGCGTCACCTCGCCGATCGCCGCGGCGGGAATGCCCGCGCCCGCCAGCGCGGCGAGCACTGCCGGGACATGCCGGTGGTCAACGGCCAGGAGCAAGGCGCCGGAAGCAAGCAGCCCCAGGGGATTGAGCTCCAGCGCACGGCAGATGGTGTCACACTCAGGGAGCACCGGAATCGCCTCGGCGTACACACGTATACCGCACCCCGATGCCTCGGCGAGCTCCGCCAGCGCCGTAGCCAGCCCACCTTCAGTGGGATCGTGCATGGCGTGCACCGGCGCAGCCCCGAGAGCCACCTGGGCATCGCGCACGACGCTGATGCCGGGCTCAAAGAGGTAGTTTGCAGCGCGGGCGATGACATCCGGCGCAAGACCGAGTTCCTGCAGCCGGCCGGCTGCCTCGCGCGCCAGCACAGCCGTGCCCTCGATAGCAATGCCCTTCGTCAGCACAAGCACATCGCCCGGCCTGGCGCCCCCGGTCGTGACCAGCCGGTCGCGTTCCACCTCGCCCAGCATGCAGCCCACCACAATGGGACGGTCAAGGCCGTAGGTGATCTCCGTGTGTCCGCCCACCAGAGACACGCCGAGATCGCGACAGGCCGTCTCGATCTGTCGGAAGATCGCGCGCGCCTGCTCAGGGCTGGAATGCTGAGCCAGCAGCACCGTAGCCAGGAACCACAGCGGCCGTGCCCCGCGCACCGCGATGTCATTGGCGTTAATCGTCACGGCGTACCAGCCGATCAGCTCAGTCGCGAAGGTGATGGGGTCGGTCTTCGCTACCAACAGCCGGTCGCCGTAGTCCAGCACGGCAGCGTCTTCACCGACCCGCGCGCCGACCAGCACCCGCGGGTCGCGCACCTCAATCTCGCCAAGGAGCTGGCGTAGCAGCGCAGCAGGCAGCTTACCGGTCGGCAGGCGCTCCGGCTCCACAGGGCTCGACATAGCCTCGACCTCTACGCCGGGGCGCCCGCCGGCCCCGCTGCATACTGGAACCGTCCCAGGCGGGCATCGCGCTCTTGCCAGGCCGCGTCGACCAGCGCCCAGAGCCCCCCGGTGACCAGCGAGTGCCCGCCCAGGATAACTGGAATAGGCGCCTCTAGCGCCGCTCGGGTAAAGCGGGCTACGTAGGGGTCGGCGATCAGGTCCGGCTGCCCGAGATCAGAATAGAAGCGATCGGCTGGCGAGACATGCAGCCGCAGGTGGTGAAACAGGACGCGGCTGTCGATGAAGGCGGCGCGACAGAGGGTGGCCAGCTCTTCGAAGAAGCGCTCAGGCCCGACGGCTTCCAGATGATAGCCCAGCAGCGAACGCACCTCCCCGCGCTCGTGCCGGCCGGCTGCTTCCATGCCGCGCTCCTCGGAGAGCACGCGCACGCGCGCGGCCACATCGGTCTCAAGGTGCTGCCAGACGTAGGAGTTCACCCGCCCGGCCACCAGGATATCACTCATGGGATCGGTCACTACATCGAACGTGGCGTGCAGTCGCGAAGTATCAAGCGCCATCTCCGCCAGCGCTGCCAGCGCATGCCGCTTCGCCTGGGGGTGCAAGGCGAGCACCATCAGGTCCGTAGGGGTGTCCAGATCGAGCATCGTGCCCGGCGAGCGCGACAGCACCGTGGCCGGCAGGCCAGCCTGGCGGCGGAGCAGCCAGGCCAGATTGTTGTCGCGATGGTCGGGCAGCTCGATCTGCTCCAGCGCACGGGCCGGCACCCAGCCCAGGAAATCGCAGGAATAGAGATTGTTCGTCACCAGGGCATAGTCAGCCTGGAGCAGGACGCGACACGCTTCGTCCAGCTCCTGAGCCGTCAGCAGCGCGCCGCTGCCCGCACCGAAGTACAGCGGCCGCTCGATCTCATAGCGCCGCAGCAGGTTGAGTAAGGCGCTCCCAAAATGAAACGGTTGCCCGGTGAGCTCCACGACTACCCGTCTGGGAAAGAGATCGTGCACCTGCTCGGCGAACGCCGGGTCATCTACGCCCAGGACGGCGCGCTCGATGAAGGGCGATGCCAGGGCCAGCTCCAGCAGATCGAGAATGGCCGCCCGACAGGCACAGGCGAGCATCTGCTCAGGCGCGCTCTGGCCCCAGCCTCCGGCGAGAACAACCAGGCTAATCGGCGGGCGATGGTCCGGCATGAGGGCGTCGGCATCGGGCCCTGCCGCCGGAGCTGGCGTAGCCGCGACGAGCGCGTCACTCATGCCGGCTCACCCGACCTCGGGCACGAGCAGGCCATAGCCGCCGTCGGCCCGCCGGTAGACCACGTTGATAGCACTGGTGCGCGCATTCAGGAACACAAAGAAGCTATGGCCCAGCAGCTCCATTTGTTCGATGGCCTCTTCAGTGAGCATCGGCTTCACGGCGAAGCGCTTGATTCGCACAAGCTCGGCAGGCTCGCCTTCCTCGCCGGCAGCTGGCCCAGCTGTGGCCGCCGCGGCCTGCTCGGCCGCCCGGGCGAGCTGCTCACGACGGCTCTCGTAGCGCCCCATGTTGACATACAGGCGGCTCTTGAAGCGTTCGATCTGGCGCTCCAAGGTATCGGTCACTGCATCGATCGCGGCCTGCGGTGACGTGCCGTGCTCCTCAGCACGCAAGATCGCGCCGTGGACCGAGGCAGTTGCTTCTGCAACGAACCGCTGAGCACTCTCGCGCACATGCGGCTCGTGGGTGATCTCGACATCGAGCTCGGTGAGCGCGGGCAGGAACCGGTCCAGGCGCCCGAGCTTACGTTCGGCGTACCGGCGGATCTCATCGGTCACGTCGAAGTGGTGGCCGGTGACATCAACAAGAACGGCCATGCGCCTCCCTCTCTGCAGCACCTATAGATCTCTTGTCTCTGGTGCAGGTCAGTTACGGGCAGCAACGTGCCAGCCCTAGCGCGTACGCCGGGGCCGCGCCATAGAGCCCGTGGCTTCTATGGTACGGGCTGGCGCGGCCCCGGCGCAAGCCGCCTGGTCAGGCTGAGCCGACCAGGGCCGTATCAGGCGGCGCGCGTCGCAGCAGAAGCCGGCTGCGGGACAGGCTCGGTGAAGTACTGCTTCACCCGCCAGATGCTGTGCGGATAGACCTCCCGCAGGCGGCGCCACTGGCGCCTCAGCTCCTGGCCCTCATGGCTCTCTCGATAACGCGCGACGCCGAGGAAGTACTGCGCCTCAGGCGCGACGGCGCCGGTCGGGAAGCGGTTGAGCACTTCCTCGTAGATTGCTGCGGCGCGGGCAAAGTCGCCCATGCGCAGACGGGCATGGGCGCGGGCCACATGGAGCTGGGGGAGAAACTCGAAGGGAGGCAGATACCCATACCAGTGGTCGTACTCAAAGCCATCCGGACCCAGCACCCGCAGGTCCGGAGTCCAGGCCTGACGGTAGCGCTCGATCAGGGGGTTGGCGCTCTCCTCGGTCACATTCACGTGCAGAGGCACGAAATACGTGTTGAGCGCCTCGGCTACCACCGCTTCAGGGTACGTCACGGTACTCAGCGCTTGGCAGCCGCCTCACATAGGGGAGTAGAAGTCGAGGAAGACCAGTTTCCCCTGCCGCTCCGCCTGACGCAGTGCCTACTCGAAGTCGTGAGCCCAGTTCACTGTGCTCATGGCCTTCACCACCGACCATGTGACTGCGCAGACATCGCTTTCGTTTCTGGACAGCAGCTGTGCCTTCGTTCCTATGCGACCAACCTCCGAGCCGAAACTTCTGGGGAACCGTACTCGTACTGCCTGTGCTTATTATCTTATCTCAACCTATTATCTCAAATTGTCAACCTATTATCTCAACTTGGAGATGCGAAATTATCTCATTGGAGATGCGCTGGAGGACATCAAAGCTACGCAAGAATTCTCTCTGCCGCCCAAGCACAGCAAGGTCGTGAGTCTTATGAAACGGCATATCGTGCCAGAATAGGAGTGCTTTCCACGCCTTCTCGACTGCCTGCTGGCAGTGGAAGAGCGCAGTGTCCGGGCGCGGGCGAGCTGGGCCGAGCAAGATAGCGGCTGAGTCGAGATCGGCCCCGGCGCGCCCAGCCACGCGCGACACTCAGCCACCTTCGCAGGATCATGCGACATGGAGCAACCCCCTCGCGCACAGCCGCTACCGCGAAGGACCCCTTCAGGTGCAGGCGGGCCTCAAATGTTGCGCAGTCCCAGACCACGACGTCCACGGCAGCTGGAACTCCCCGCAGAGCTCGAAAAGCCTTTTGCGCGAGGCGGTACCGAGGCTCAGCGGGGCGATCGGCCAGGATCACGAGGTCGTACTCGCTATCGAGTCCGGCATCCCCCGTGCTCGTGAGCCGAAGAGGTACATGCGTGCTGGTTGAAGCGCTGTGACCAGCCGCGCCACGATCTCCCGCAGCACCGGCTCCTGGTCACGCACCGGGTCGCGGATCATCGCTGCATCTCCGCCGGCAGAAAAACGAGGACATGCGACGTGGGGTATGGCATGTCGCGTGATACAGCCCGATGCGCTATTCGACACACTCTTCTGTGAACGCGCCGATGCTCAGCCGTCTGGCTTCACTACCTCGCGCAGCAAGCGCTCTATCCAGTCGCGCCGCCCCGTCGGCAGGTATTCCAGCCCAGTGCGCCCCTACAGCGCTTGTCGCTACACATACTCGGCAACGAGCGCGAGCGCAGGGGGTACCCAGCAAAACAGACGTCCCTGAGACAGGCTACTCGTAGCGTCTCGCCACTGGCTGGTCGTCGAAGACGTTGAGGTTAGCGTAGAAGCGTAGCGGCACCTGATCGACCGGCCCGTTACGATGCTTTGCAATGATAATATCGGCGATGCCGCGCTTGGGCGAGTTGGCGTCGTACATCTCGTCCCGGTAGATGAACATCACGACGTCCGCATCTTGCTCGATCGATCCGCTCTCCCGCAGGTCGGAGAGCTTCGGAATATGGTCGTTGCGCTGCTCAACCTGGCGGGAGAGCTGTGAGAGAGCCACCACCGGCACGTTCAGCTCGCGGGCGAGCGACTTGAGCGACCGGGAGATCTCGGAGATCTCTTGCACGCGGTTCTCAACGTTGCGGCCTTGCATGAGCTGGAGATAGTCGATGATGATCAGGCCGATGTTTTCCTCGGCCTGGAGCCGCCGCGCCTTCGTGCGCAGCTCCATGATCGGAATGCCGGCAGTGTCGTCGATAAAAATGGGCGCCTCCGACAGGATGCCGATGGCCTTGGCAATGCGTGTCCATTCCTCGTCCTGGATATTGCCGGTGCGCAGCCGGTGCAGATCGATATGCGCCTGAATGCACAGCAGCCGCTGCACGAGCTGCTCGCGGGACATCTCCAGGCTGAAGATAGCGGTAGGGACGTGGTGCTCGACCGCGGCGTTGCGGGCGATATTGAGGACGAATGCAGTCTTGCCCATGCTTGGACGGCCCGCCACGATGATCAGGTCAGAGCGCTGGAGGCCGCCGGTCAGCTCGTCGAGCGCCCGGAAGCCGGTGGGCACGCCGATCACCGTGCCGCGGTGCTGGTGGATCCAGTCGATCTGGTCGAAGTAGTCTTTCAGCACCTCGCGGATCGGCACGAACTCCTGGGCGCGGTGGCGCTGCACGAGCTGGTATAGGAGCTGCTCGGAGCGGTCGATCGCTACATCGGCGTCCTGCTCCTGATAGGCGAGCGCAGCAATCTCCCCGGCCGCGTGGATCAGCCGGCGCAGCAGCGCGCAGCGCTCGACGATGCGGCCGTAGTACTCGACGTGCACGGCCGTGGGCACGGTGTTGATCAGCGCGGTGAGGTACGCGGCGCCTCCTACCTCATCGAGTTTGCCGCGCCGGCGAAGCTCATCGGACAGCGTGACGAAGTCGGTCGGCTCCTTGCGCTCGAACAGGTCGAGCGCCGCTGCATAGATGATCCGGTGCGCTTCGCGGTAGAAGTCCTCCGGCTTCAGGAACTGGGCGACCTTGATGATCGCGTCGCGGTCGATCAGCAGGCTGCCCAGCACCGACTGCTCAGCCTCGATGTTCTGGGGCGGCAGCATGCCCTGCGTATTACTTATCGCTGCACGGTCCAGTGCCATCGGCCACTCCTATCAGGCTTCAACCGGATGCCTGCCGGCGCGCGACCCAGCGCGCATACAGCGTGAGTAGAACGAGGGCCTGCTCCTAACGGTGCAGTGCGCTCCTCCCGAACGCGCTGGAGGCGCCTAACGCAGGCGCCTCCGCAGCAAGATCCACACAAAGCCGCAGGCCCCAGCGGTGCCCACCTCGCAGGGTACACCGCTGCCAAACCCTACACTTCACCTTCCGGGACGACCTCGACGGTCAGCTTGCTGGTGATACCTGCACCCAGGCGAACCGAGACCTCATGCGTGCCGAGGGTGCGAAGAGGCTCTTCAAGGGCAATGGCGTGGCGGTCGATCTCGAGCGCTGCCTGCTCGGCCAGGGCGTTCGCAATATCCTGAGCCGTCACCGAGCCGAATAGACGGCCCATTTCGCCCACCCGCACCGGGACGCGCACTGTAGTCTGCGCCAGCTTCTCCGCCAGCGCCGCGGCACTGGCTCGAGCCTGCGCTGCCTGCCGCTGCAGTGCCTGCCTACGCTGCTCCCACTGCTTGAGATTGCCCGGCGTAGCCTCTATTGCGAGCTTGCGCGGCAAGAGATAGTTCCGCGCATAGCCGGGCGAAACGTCCTTGACATCCCCGGCGTGCCCCAGGTTCGGCACGTCCTGCGTCAGGATAACCCGTACCAACGAACTGCTCCTTTCACCTCGGGGCGCTGGCCCCGCAGTATTTCACTTTCACGAACAGGCCAGGTGGGTTCTGCCTGACATTGTAGCCAGCGACGCCTGCCTACGCCAAGCAGAACCGAGCACGACAGCCCGCCACGACCTTGCCTCGGGCTTATGGTGCTCCAGGACCTTGCAAAAGTACGCTGCACGCGGCATTATCTCTAGCCAGTCAGGGAGAGCCCGGCTGAGCAGTGATATAGCAGAAACGACCGACGTACATCGAGGAGTACTCCCCATGTCTGCACGTACGCAGCCCCTGCACGGTCCGATCCGTGCCGGTGCTGCCGCCGTCGCTACCACGCCTCCTCTCGGGGTGGAGCTGGCAGGATCGTTCACCAGGCGTGTGGCCGCGGCTATCCACGACGATCTGTATGCCCATGCGCTGGTACTCGACAACGGAGCGGTGCGCCTGGCACTGGTCAGCCTCGACCTGATCTGCATTCCGGGGCACCTCGTCGCCCAGGCGCGGCGGCTCATCGAAGCCCGCTGCGGCATCCCGCCCGGGCATGTCCTGATTGCCTGCACGCACACGCACTCTGCGCCGGCCACAACCGGGCTGCTGGGTGCCGAGCCGGATCCTGCGTACACGGCGGAGTTGCCGGAGCGCATCGCTGCAGCGGTGGCGCTCGCCGCAGCACGGACCCAGCCGGCGCGGCTCGGCTGGGCTGTCGGGCACGAGCCCCGTGTGAGCTTCAATCGCCGCTATCACATGCGTGACGGCACGGTGCGCATGAACCCTGGGCGCGGCAACCCGGATATCGTGCGCCCTGCCGGCCCGATCGATCCAGAGATCGGAGTCCTGTACGCCGAAGCGCTGGACGACCGGCCGATTGCCATAGCGGTCAGCTTCGCCCTGCACTACGTGGGCGTCGATAGCGCCACCGAAGTCTCGGCAGACTACTTCGGCCACTTCGCCCGGCACATGCAGGAGCGCTACGGCCGCGACTTCCAGACCATCTTCTTCAACGGGTGCAGCGGGGACATTAACGCCATAGACGTCGCTAATCCACACCAGCTTGCTGGACACCGCGAGGCAGCGCGCGTGGCTGCCATCCTGGCCGATGACGTGGCTGCGCTCCTGGCACGCATGGCACTCACCGAAGAGGCTGTACTGGGCGCCGTGCAACGCTGGCCCGTGCTGCCGCGCCGCAGACAGACGGCGCTAGACGTTGAGCTCGCCCGCCGTATCCTGGCGAACCCGCCCGAGCGTCCCCGCGCCGGTGGTATCCCCTCCGAGGGCCCGTTTAGCTGGGTTACCGGCCAGCCGATCCCCGACGGGCAGTTGCGGCAGTACGCGCTTGAGGTGCTACACCTGGCCGCGATGCCGGAACATATCCAGACCGAGGTGCAGGCGCTGCGCGTGGGTGAGGCCGCGATCGTCGCCCTCCCGGGTGAGATCTTCGTTGAGCTGGGGCTGGCCATCAAGGCGCGGTCACCCTTTGCACCCACGCTGCTCGCAGAGCTGGCGAATGACTATATCGGCTATGTGCCCACCACGAAGGCGTTCCACGAGGGCGGCTATGAAACCTGGGCCGCCCGCTCGGCTCTCCCTGCCCCGGGCGCGGGCGAGCTGCTGGTCGAGCATGCGACCGCGGCGTTGGCAGCCTTGCAGGGGTAGAGGCGCCGCGCCTCTCGACCCAGGTCTTGCCGGCTGCCGCTGCGGGGTTTAAAGGTCGGGCAGTTCCCGGCCCAGGCACTGCACCTGATAGCCGGTGCTGGTGACCACCAGCTCACGGATCGAGCGCCTGGCCAGGGCGAGGACCAGTAGGTCGTTCCAGCGTCCATACTCGCTGCTCGAACGATAGTGCGCCGGCAAGTCGTACCAGGTCAATGCCTGCAAGGTGAAGGCGTAGATCTCCTGCTCGAGGCAGTCTGCTGCATCAGCCACGGGTGGGGCGACGGCGTGGAGTGTCTCGTGGGCGAGCACCGCGGCGAGCACGCCCAGCGAGTCTCGCTGCAGCGCCTGGTTCACGACAATGCGGTTCTCCCGCGGACGGTAGAGCCCGCCGATGTCAGCCGGCAGGCTGCCCCACTCAATGCGCGTACCCCGTATGGCTAGGAGCGGCGCGACGGTCTCACGCCACGCTGAAACGAAGGTATTCACCAGCACGAGGCCTGACACCAGCCGCGTGTCCTGCGCCTGCCACTGCCAGGCGGGTACCCAGTAGAAGGTCTGGCCCTCAACCTGGAAGGGGGTCTGCCGGAACCACTCCAGCCCCATGGTAGCCGGGGGTAGCTCTTCCCGCACTAGCCCATCGACCCGAAAGCCGTAGCGTTGCTCCCAGGTGGCACGGTCAAGTACGAACCGGCCGTAGTTGGCCGCGGTGATACCGAAGAGCTCTACGTCCTGGATGGATTGGATATGCAGCAACTTCGGCTGCGGCCAGTCGGTCTCCCACTTCACCAGGTAGATGGGGTCGCCATCCTTGAGCAGCCCGGCAGACAACCAGGGATCCCCGCGCGGCTGGGCGCGGAGCTGCTCAAGCGTGAGGCTGAACCGGCTGGCCCAGTTGATCGTCCGGCCGGCTAGGGCGCGTGTGTCCCCGGCCCAGTGCAGCAGGCCGTCCTCGCCGGCAATCCACAAATGTAGCGTACCCTGCAAAGCCACCACTGTCCCTGGCGCCAGCGCTGCCTGGGCTACGCCTGCCCCGTGGCCCGGCGCGACCGTCAGGCTGAGCAGCAGTGCCATCAGCCAGACAAGCCTGGCAATTCTACCTGCTCCTTGCCACATAAACACCCTTGTTCCTCCATAACTTTGGAATTTGACATAATTTTGACTAGAGCATTGCCCTGGGATCGCGTGGCCCAGCCATGCCGGCCGGCCGAGGCGGCACCGGGCACCTCAGGCAGTCACTGCCGGGTCCCGCCCGATGTTGTCATCTGCGTTCTCCACAGCCTGGTGTGCCTCTCTAGATCACAGGTAGCCCTTCCGCTGACGCAGCGCGATTTTGTATCGATCGAGGCTGCAGTGTGATGAACGCGCCCTGCTGTCTATAATATGCGCGCTAATAGCCCCTGCGTATGAAAATGGACCAAATTCGCTACTATTATGCGAGTACAGCACGGCCGCCGGGGCGGCCACTCCGGCCGGCTCTGTCGGGTTCCATTGAGGTGTTCCCGCACGCCAGCGAGCAGTGCGACGCGCGGTCCCAGTGCCGGGCCGCGCTGTGTGGTACGATACAGAGGTACGGTACAGATGGGCAGGATCGGCGGGCAGGCTTTATCGGGTACGTCCACGCCAAGCCGGGGCCTGGCCGGCGAGGGCGTGCGAGACCCGCATGCACTTCCGCAGGATGAGGGAGCGTGCGATGTGTGGCCGCTTTACGAACCGGCTTTCCGAGCGCACCATTCGCGAGCACTTCCAGCTGCGTGAGCTGCCGCTGGAGGTCCGGCCCCGCTACAACATCGCCCCCGGCCAACAGGTCCTGGCCCTCCGCGGCCCTTGGGGTGCCCACGAGGCGGTGCTACTTCGCTGGGGCCTGCTCCCCGCCTGGGCCCGGGAGCCCGCGCTCGGGTACCGGACCATCAACGCCCGCGCTGAAACGGCGCACCGGCTGCCGGCCTTCCGCGCTGCCTTCCGAGCGCGCCGCTGCCTCATCCCCGCTGACGGCTTCTATGAGTGGCGGCGCGCTGCGGACGGTACGACGCCGTACTGGGTCCATCTGGCCGACGAGCAGCCGTTCGCCCTCGCCGGCCTGTGGGAGCGGTGGCTGCCGCCGGAGGGCGGCCCACCCCTGGACACCTTCACTATCTTGACCACGGAGGCGAACGAGCTGGTGCGGCAACTCCACCCGCGCATGCCGGTGATCGTGTCGCCCACTGATTATGCGCTGTGGCTCGATCCGTCGGTGCAGGACCCGGCCGTGCTCCAGCCGCTCCTGCGGCCGTATCCGGCGCAGGCGATGCGGGCGTACCCGGTGTCGCGCGCGGTGAACTCCCCCAGGAACGACAGCCCGGCGTGCCTTGTCCCGGCCGGCCCCCCGATCCTGGTGTAATGCGTCCTGCGTACTACAGGTACTACGTAGAGCTGATTAAGAGGGGTGAACTTCAGCGTGCGACGAACCGTAGCGGCTCGTTGCACTCTTGCGCCAGGAAGTGTACCATCTCGCCGGCCAGTGCGAAGCCACAATGGCTCTGTGCTCAGTGAAGCAGTGCAGTGAAGTGTTACGTGAGGTGTTCCATGTCTGAGCAGAGCGCTGAGAGCGCTGCCCAGCCGGTGCTCCGCCTGCTCCAGCAGGCAGCTGCCTTGCAGGGCATCAGCATCGACGCCGACAGCCTGCGCAGGCTGGAGTGGCGTGCGCTGCGAGCCACGCAGGCCGGGGCCCGCCTGCGCGAGCTTGCTCTGGATGGCGCTGAGCCTGTGGTCACGTTTGCTCCCCTCTCAGAAAGAGTTCTCCCAGAAGGAGCCGTCCTACAAAGAGGAGCGCCTGAGCGCCCCACTGGGCTAGAGGTGACCGATGAACGCCGATGAACTGTGCTGGCTGAGCCTGAGCGAGCAGTCGGCGCTGGTGCAGCGCCGCGCGGTCTCGCCCCGCGAGCTCACCGCTGCAGTGCTGGCACGTATCGAGCGGCTGAACCCACGCGTGAACGCCTTCCTCACTGTGATGCGAGAGCAGGCCGAGCAGGACGCCGCCCGCGCCGAGCAAGAGCTGGCTGCCGGACAGAGCCGCGGGTCGCTGCACGGGCTGCCGATCTCCCTGAAAGACCTCTACGACACTGCTGGCGTGCGCACGACTGGCGGCGCGAAGATCCTGGCGGATCGCGTGCCGCAGCAGGATTGTACGGTGGCGCGGCGGCTGCGTGAGGCAGGCGCGGTGCTCGTGGGCAAGACGAACCTGCACGAGTTCGCCTTCGGGGTCACCAGCGCGAACCCGCACTTCGGGCCGGTGCGGAACCCCTGGGCGCCCGACCGCGTGCCGGGCGGATCGAGCGGTGGCTCGGGTGCAGCGGTTGCTGCTGGCATGGGCTCGGCCTCCCTGGGCAGCGATACCGGTGGCTCCATCCGCATCCCAGCGGCGCTGTGCGGCATCGTTGGCCTGAAGCCGACCTACGGCCGGGTGAGCCGCGCTGGAGTGCTCCCGCTGGCATGGTCCCTCGACCATGCCGGGCCGATGACCCGCACGGTGGAGGACGCCGCGCTGGTGCTTCAGGCCATCGCCGGCCACGACCCGGCAGACCCGGCCTCGTCCCGCGCCCCGGTGCCGGACTTCCGCGCCGGCCTGCGAGACGGTGTCCGCGGTCGCAGCTTCGGTGTGCCGCGGCAGTACTTTTTCACTGAGCTCTCGCCTGATGTGGAAGCGGCAGTCGACGCCGCCTTGGTCGAGCTCGAGCGCCTGGGCGCACGCCGTGTTGAGGTGGACCTGCCATATATCGACTATGCGCTCGATGTCATTGAGTCCGTCATCCTGCCGGAGGCCCTCTCAGTCCATCTGCGCTGGCTGCGGGAGCGCCTGGATGACTACGGCGAGGACGTGCGGGACCGGCTGCTGGCCGCGCTGGCGATCCCGGGCGTGCAGTACGTGGATGGTCAGCGCGTCCGCCGCCTGATCTCGCAGGGCTTTGCAGAAGCGTTGCGGGATGTCGACGTCCTCGTGACGCCGACCACGGCTGTTCCGGCGCCGCCTGCGGCAGATTTCCGTGATCCCCGGGTGCTCACTCGCTTCACCGCGCCGATCAATCTCACCGGACTGCCCGCCTGTGCAGTGCCATGTGGCTTCTCCGCCGAGGGCCTGCCGCTGAGCATGCAGGTCATCGGACGCGCCTTCGATGAGGTGGCGGTGCTGCGCTTTGCCTGGGCCTACGAGCAGGCGACCGAGTGGCACCGACGGCGCCCGCCGCTGGACATGTAAGCGTTCAGCAACGGGCGCTCACGCAGTGCGGACCATCTCCCGCAGTGCCTTGTATCCAATCACATGAATGCCCGCCGCGCGCACATGCCGCTGGAGCTCCTCGCTCATGAAGGCCTGGTAGTCCGCTACCCGCGCTGGCCAGTCCGGGCAGATGGCGCGTAGCTCTGGAGTGTCCTGCGCCGGGTGGAGGATGAAGACAGACAGCCCAGGCGGGAGGGCGTCGAAGACTCGGCGCGCCCGCTCGATGCGCTCAGAGGCATCGGAGAGGGGCAGCGCCGTGAAGTGGTCGAAGAGGGGTACACCGCGCTCTTCAAGCTCCTGCACGATGGGAAGCATGGCTTCTAGCGCAGATTGAGCGGGCATCTGCCGGCGAGCGGCTATAGCTGCCGCTGGAGCTGGCCTGGGCAGGAAGAGCGGGAGCCGGTGCTGCAGAGCTAGATCTCTATACGCCTGCAGGAATCGCGGATGGACCACGGTGCCCATGTGCGTATCGATATGGGTCACGTCGATGCCTGCTGCCAGGGCGCGGTCGAGCTGCGCCGCAAGCTCAGCGGCGACGGCTGACGGCTCGGCTCGTGCCTGCACATCAGCGTTCTTGCGAAAGAAATATCCCTCGTCATCAAGCAAGCCTGTCGCCTGGTCGCGCGTCGAAAGCGGTCCCCAGCGGTAGCTCGCCCACTCACTGGTGATGGTGAGATGGACGCCTATATCAAGATCGGGATGCTGGCGACAGAAGCCAGCGGCCGCCGGGAACCATGGGCAGGGCACCATCACCGACGCCGACGAGACCAGTCCAGCCTGAAAGAGCTCTTCGATGGCCGGCAGCGTGGCGTGACACATGCCGATGTCATCGGCGTGGACGATCACCGCGCGATCCTGCGGACCGAGGCCCAGGCGCCGGAGCACCGGATTGCTTTCCACTGGCGTTCTCCTTTATGCACGGCTCGACGAAGGGGGCTCTCTACCAGGGGCGCTCTCACTGCGCAATGGCGTGTCCGTAAATAAAATAGTTGGGAGTTGCTCTCACCTCGGCGCCCCAGCCCAACGCCTGCAGCCGGCCAGTAAGGTCGGCCGGGCAGTAGTAGACCTTCACGATGGTGAACTCGCGCCCGTCGTTCAGGCGCCGGCGCTGTGTGTAGCCGTCAAGGCCAGCCTGCCACGGCTCACGGACCGGCCCGGTGGAGCTGGACAGGGAGTCAATGAAGAAGACGCGGCCGCCCGGCTTCAGGCAGCGGCACACCAGATCCCAGAACGGAGCGAACTGCGCTGGCGGCACGTGCGAAAGCCAGAAACTGAAGAAGACTACGTCTGAAAAACTTGCACGAAAATCGAAACACATGATAGAGTGCAGCCTCAACCCATTCCCGAGACAAGGTCTAGGACCGAAGAGGACACACCGCGTCGTGCTCATCGACGCGGTGCACCACTATACATGACATGATAATGGTAATGGTAGCGGATGGGCCAGGCAGTGCCTATCCTGGTGGAGTGCTGCACGCCCACCAGCGGTGGCTTCTCGAGGCCGCGCAGGATACGCATCGAGGAGCGCCCTGAGTGAGCATCGCGGTAGCTCATGGCTGGCTCCAGCGGTCTATACACTGTGTCGCGAAGCATGGCGACCGTCGCACGGGGTGGAGGGATGCAATTGACGTGCTCTGCCGTGCAGCCTCCTGGACGCGGTGCACGAATGTGGGGCAGCACCAAAAGGTGCAGAGATGCAATTGACGTGCTCTGTTGTGCAGCCTATCATGGGAGGTGCGAGGGCGTTCTCTTCCTGCGTGCAGGCATTCGTGTGTGTTGCCGCGTGCGTGGCCCAGATGCCGCGTGATCTGCGACGGCATGTATGATCCGACACGGTAGAGCCGACGCGGTACGATATGGATGACAGGATACCGGAGGAGTGCAGCATGATCTCTCGGCGCGGGTTTTTCCTGTCCGGAACCTTTGCCAGTGCGTTACTCGGTGGCACTGCTCTGGCTGCATGCCGCCAGCCTAGCGCCCCGGGGACAACCGGGGAGCAGCAGGCCGCGCTGAAGCCAGGCACGGTGCTGTACTGGCACTGGGGCGGCATTCAGGTAGCCACGAATAACTACCACCCCAGTTTCGTGAGCTACGCAGAGAAGTTCATGCAGAAGTTCCCGCACATAAAAGTCGAGGTAGACAGCCCGGCCGGCTACTGGGACAAGATCCCCGCCAGCATCGCTGCTGGCAACCCGCCTGATGTGTTCTTCATGAATAGTGTGAACAACCGGCCATACTTCAACCAGGGCGCGATCAAAGACCTGACACCGCTGGCGAGTAAGGATCGCACCTGGGGGCGTGATCAGCAGCAGATGCTCAAGGCGTTCGTGGACTGGTACACGCTGCGCGGGAAGTTACATGGCATTCCATTCGACTACAGCACGATTGCGAACGCCTATAACCTGGCACACCTGCGGGAGGTAGGGCTGACGCCGCCATCCCAGCTCGGCGACCGGTGGGACTGGAACATGCTGGCCGACTACGCGGCGAGGCTGACGCGCCGTGAGGGGGGTGAGGTAGTCCGCTGGGGGTTCCTGGTATTGAACAGCATCGAGGTCGGCTGGTACAACTTCGTTACTGCCAACGGCGGTTCAATGTGGGACCAGGATGGACGCCGTTGTACGCTGGCTTCACCACAGGTGATCGAGGCGACGCAGTTCCTGGTGGACTTGATCTACAAGAGCCAGGTCTCGCCCACCCGCGAGCAGGCCAACCAGGCCGGCAATAATGTCACTGGCCTGATCAATAATAAATATTCTATGACAACTAACGGTGACTGGAATTTCAAGCCGCTGTCCCAGGCCCAGGGCCTGGAGTGGGACGTAACGTTCATTCCGAAGGCGCCGAAGACGGGCAAGACCGGCAGCATGGCCAACCTGCGCGGCCTGGTCATGACCGAGCAATCGAAGGCAGTCGAACAGGCCTGGGCCTGGATGACCTTCCTCAGCACCAAGGAGATCCAGGACCAGGTGGCGGTGGACTTCGCCGAGGTGCCGGCACGGACGGACTCGGCGCTGGAGGTCTATACGAACCCGGACAAGGCTGGCCCTCCGCCGGGCCGCCGCAACCTGCGGGAGTCGATCCTGGCGACGCTGCCCATTCCGGCGCACGAGATCATCCCCTGGACACAGTTCACGCCGCTCTTTACCGGCCCGCTGAACGACATCTGGGACGGCAAGGTGGGCGTGGCCGAGGGGCTGCGCATCGCTCAGGAGAACATTCAGAAGGCCTCTGACGAGGCTTTCAGCCGCAAGTAGCCGCGGCCTCGCCATGTCGGACCGACATGGCGAGGCCCGGCGCCTCTATTCAGCCATGCTTGCCGCTAGCGCCTCGCGCCGCTCCTCACGCCCCGCCGGCGTACCGGTCCCGCCTGCTCCGCCGGTGCGAAAGAGCGACAGCAGCGCGGCCAGGGCTGCCAGGCCGGCCAGGGCCAGCAAGCTGTCCCGATACGCTGCCGCGTGTGCGGACGCGGCGTCCAGGGCGCCGGTGTAGGCAGCTAGACGAGCGGTGAGCAGTGTGCCGGCCAGCGCCACGCCCAGGCTCATACCGAGGCTGCGGGTGAGGTTCAGCAGGCCTCCGACCACGCTCAACGCACCAGGCGGCGCCGCACCCATGACCGAGCTGTTGTTGGGCGGTGTGAACAGACCCATGCCGGTGCCGAGCAAGGCGAGCTCCACGGCCAGCAGCAGCGGCGAATGCCCACCCTGGAACGCTAGCGCCGCTACCGCCAGCGCGCCCAGCGCCATACCAGTCGCTGTGAGCGCCCGCGGGCCTAGGCGATCGGAGAGCCAGCCGCCCAACGGCGCAGCCAGGCTCAGCCCTAGAGGCACTGGCGCAAGCAGCAGGCCGACGGCCTGCGGCTCTAGGCCACGCTGATCCTCCAGGAGGAAGGGCACGAGGAAGAGCGTGCCGTACAGCAACAGGTACGAGAGCAGGCCCGTGAAGTTCCCTAGGGCGATCGTAGGCTGGGTAAACAGCCGCAGGTCCACCAACGGCTCGGCCGTGCGTTGCTCGCGCCAGACAAAGCCAGCTAGGGCTGCCAGGGTGGCCAGCCCGGCCACGATGGTCGCGCCGCTACGCCAGCCCCACTCGCCGCCCTGGCTGAGCGCCAGCAGCCCGGCAAAGGCCGCCACGGCGAAGAGCGCCGCTCCAAGGTAGTCGAAGCGCAGCCGCTCCTGCTGGGCCCGACGCAGGGGCAGGAAGCGCAACCCGAGCACAATGCCCAGCAGCGCGATAGGGACGTTGACATAGAACAGCCACTGCCAGCCGGCGTGGCTGAGCAGCCAGCCGCCGGCCACCGGCCCAATGGCCAGCCCGGTCGCCTGCGCCGCGCCCTGCACGCCGATTGCCCGGCCGCGCTGCTGCGGCGGCGTAGCCGCGGTGATCAGAGCGATGCTGTTGCTCTGCATCATGCTCGCCCCGACCGCTTGCACCGCGCGGGCAGCGATGAGCGCACCAAGCGATGGCGCCAGGCCACATACGGCCGAGGCCAGCCCGAACAAGGCGAAGCCCGTGACGTAGATCCGACCGCGCCCGAGCAGGTCGCCCAGCCGGCCGAAGACGGTGAGCAAGCTCGCTAGCACCAGCAGGTAGGCCAGCGCCACCCATTCCACCTCCGCCACCGGCCGCCGGAATTCGGTGCGCAGCGTGGGCATCGCCACGTTGACGATGCTGGCGTCGAGCGCGGCCATCGTGGCGCCCACGCATACCGTCGCCACCACCGTCCAGTGGGACGGCGCTTGTGCCGTCATACCGCGCGGCCAGGCCGCAGCCGGCGGAGATGCATATGCTGCATGAAGTTGTCGAAGGCGGGCGCTGGTCATCTCGGCAGGTGCCTCCCCGTGAGCGCTGCGCCGTACCGCATGGCTAGGCCGGTGGCGCCTCCTCAACTCTACGTCCCTGTGAACGATTTCACAAATAGCGATTTTCGAGGCGATGTATAATCTTAGGCGATGGTTCCAGACAGCCGGGCTTCGCTCTTTGCCCTGCTCGATGAGCTCCGCACGTTTCATGAGGTGGCGCGGCGCCGGAGTTTCACGCGTGCGGCGGAGGAGCTGGCGTTAACGCAGCCGGCGGTGAGCGGACACGTGCGCCGGCTAGAGCGGCACCTCGGCGCGCGCCTGTTCGTCGTGCGCCACCGCCGCGTCTTTCTTACCCCTGAGGGTGAGGTGCTGTTCACCTTCGCCGAGCGGGTCTTCAATCTCCTGGCGGACGCGGCGCGCGCTGTGGACGAGGTGAAGGCGCTCGAGCGCGGACAACTTCGCCTGGGTGCCAGCACTACCATCGGCATCTACGTCCTGCCAGCGGTGCTTGGCGCCTTCGCCCGGCGCTACCCGGGCCTGCGTATCACCCTGGATATCAGCACGACGGCGGAGATTGCCGCGCGCGTGCGTCGTGGCGAGCTCCCGCTGGGCCTGGTAGAAGCCGAGGTCGAGCCAGACGGTGTCCTCGTGGAGCCGTTCCTCACCGACCGGCTAGTCCTGATCGTGTCGCCCGCCCACCCCTGGGCTCGCCGGGGCCGCATCGGGATCGAGGAGCTTGCGGGCGTGGCGCTGATCCAGCGTGAGCCCGGCTCCGGCACCCGTGCCCTGGTGGAGCGGGCACTGCATGCGCACAACCTGGCCCCGCACGTGGTCATGGAATTGGGCAATACCGAGGCGATCAAGCGCGCAGTCATGGCCGGCCTCGGCGTCGCCTTTGTCTCGCGCTACACGGTCGCCGGAGAGCTTCAGGCCGGCCAGCTCGTCGCCGTGGAGACGCCGGAGCTAGCGCTAGAGCGTGTGTTTCATCTCGTCATGCCGGCCGACGGCTACCGGCCCCGCGCCGTGCAGGCCTTCCTCGAGCTCCTGGACCACTGGTCGAGAGGCGGCGTTCTTTCCGGGCTACAGCCGCAGCAGCCCCTCGTGGAACCCGATCTCCCACATGAGCACGAGGCCCAGAGTAACGCTGGCCAGGCCAGCAGTAAGGCGTAGCAGCGCGTTCGCACGATGAAACCGCTGCGCTGTAAAAACTAGGGGCAGGCTGATCGCTGCGCTCATAGCCAGCATGCCACCGATTGAGCCGACGCCGAAGACGAGAATGTAAAGAACCCCCAGCCACGGCGAGGGGATGCTGCTCAGGACCAGCAGCATCAGCGCGGCGCTGCCGGCCATCCCGTGCACGAGGCCCACCACGAACGGCCGCCCTTGCAGCCCCCAGCCGTGGTGCGACCGCTCGTCCTGCACTTCGTCCGGACGGTGGATGTGCGGATGAACGTGCACCCTGCCGGCGTGGGCATGCGCATGCAAGTGCAGGTGCCCGCCGCGGCGGAGCTTCCAGAGTAGATTGCCCCCGAGCACGACCAGCATGAGGCCGACGCAGAACTCGAACCCGAGCGCGAGCTGCTCAGGGATCTGCAAGCGCAGCAGGAGTACGACAGCTCCAGCGATCAGCAAAGCCGCGGTGTGTCCGGCGCCCCACAGCGCGCCGACGAGCGATGAGCCGATCAGGGAGCGGCGCTCGCTCACAATCGTCGAAACGGCCACGACGTGGTCGGCTTCCAGGGCGTGCTTGAGGCCGAGCGCAAAGCCGAGCCCCAGGATCGAAAGCGCACTGATTTCCATACCTCTCTCTTCACCTCTCTCCTCACCACCTCTCCTTAGCCAGGAGGTCATGCCTGTGCAGATCGTCGCTCAGCCAGATGGGCCCGCCCATTGTGCATGACGCTGGGCGGGCGAGAACAGCATCACAGGCCGGGGACACCGAGCTGCCACAGCGCCCGGCCGGTGAGGGTCAGGCCGGCCAGAGTGATGACCGCTGCGCTGAAGAGGGGCGCCACGCGTAGCACCAGCGTTCGCCCCGGCAGCGCGCGACCTGGCAGCCGCTCTATCATGCCCCGCGCGTAGACGAAGAGCAAGCCGATGGCGCTCAACGTGGCGGCCAGACCGGCGCTGAACGTCACGACCAGCGCCAGCCCCAGGCCCGTCCGGTGCAGCGCCATCGCCCCCAGCAGCACGACCAGCGCAGACGGGCAAGGGAGGAGGCCACCGGAGACGCCGAGCGCCAGCAGGCTGCGCCATGTCACCGGCGACCCATCCGCGCCCGGCGGCAGGTGGCTGTGGACATGGCCGCCGTGACTGTGCACGTGCTCGTGGTTGTGCACGTGCCCGTCTCCGTGGCTATGTATGGGCAAGGCAAGCAAGCTCTTTCCCAACAGATGCGCTGGAGGCGTGTGATCTCGAGGCGTTCCACACAGAGGCGTATCCACGCGATCAGGCACATGCCTGCGGTCATACGGGTGTGCCGGCACGGCCAGCGCACGCGCCGGGGGCTGGCCGGGCACACAGGTTCCTCGCGTCCCATCCACTAAGCGCACGCGCCGTGTCTCTTCCTCTCGCTGAGCGGAGAACCACGCGCCCCCTGCCCTGGTTGCCAGGGCGACGCGCAGCCGCGCCTGGAAGAGCCACGCACCGACGGCAGCCACCAGTATGCCCGATAGAACGCTCAGCCAGGGATAGAGTTTCTCCGGGGCGACGAGATGCGATGCGCCAAGCGTGACCAGCCCCAGCGCGTACACCGCTGCGGTATGCGTGACAGTGACGGTGAGCCCGAGCAGGAGCGCGTGCCGCGCCGTACCGCGGGATCCCACGAGATACGCGGCCACCACGGTCTTGCCGTGCCCCGGGGAGAGCGCATGGCCCGCTCCCCAGAGCATCGCGGCGAACAGCGCGAGAATGATCGCGGTCGCGCTCAGTTCGGGGAGGGCAATCAGTTCGGCCAGCGGGTCGCGCGCCCGGGCGGCTGCACTCTGCCGGGTCTGGACCGGCGTTGAGCCGGTATCCCCGGTGGCCGTCCCGATGCCAGGCCGGAAGGTCACCGCCGCCTCTCGCCGGTCCAGCGGGCTGCTCAGCATGTCCTCCGGGTAGCGGCGTAGCTCGTCACTGCGGTCCTCCGCTGGGACGGTCGAGGTCAGCACAGCGCTCCCGCCGCCCGTGTACGCCACGATCTCCTTCCAGCCCAGCCGCTCGGGATAGTTCCCGTCGCGGTAAACGGCGCGGCGCTCGGCATCACCTGAGCGCGGCGGCAGCGGCGCCTCGAGCCACAGCGCCAGGCGGAGGGTCTGGAGCCCGCCCTGCCCGGGCAGGAGCGCGGCCTCGACGGTGCCGGCCCGGCTCAGCTCCAGGCGGGCCCCATCGACCGCCAGAAAGAGCTGCGCGGCCAACTCTGCCGCCTTCGCCTCAGCATACGCTGCCAGTTCTGCCTCGCTCACACGGCCGTCGCGGTCCCGGTCGAGCGCTCCCAGCTCCTGGAAGGTGGGGATCTCGGCCATATCGAGCACGTACCGGATGCGGATGTGATCTGGCCAGAACTCCAGGCGGCTATAGCGGTTCGTAGTGAAGTTCCCCAGCGGGTGGGCCGCTGCGGCCGGGGGCAGCGCCAGGGCGAGGGCCAGCGCCACGATGGGGACCAGGGCGCAGAGCCCCCACCAGCCGCCCTGGGACGTGCGGCAGCGCAACGATCTTGGCAGCGTCTGCTGCAACGTCTTCACGTAGGTCTTCATCGTCCGCCATCCGTGATGCCGGCAAGGGCGCGTTGCGCTTCAGGTGCATACCTGATGGAGAAAGAGGGGTTGATCGCCAGGGCCTGCTCCAGGTGAGCGCGCGCTGCCTGACGATCGCCCGCGCACAGCGCCAGCATCCCGGCGTGGTAGTGCATGAGCGCATCGCGGGTGCCCAGCCGCAGCGCCTCAGCAGCATAGACCTGCCCTTCCTCGCAGCGACTATTCTGGTGGAGCGTCCAGGCCAGCACGTCGGCTGCGTGGACGCTGGGGCGCCGGCCGTACTGCTCGCGGGCACGGATGAGGGCGTCCTCCAGGTCGACGCCGTGGTCGGCGTGAAAGAGGGCCATCTCCAGGTCGGTATCCACACCGTTGGCGCGTTGGAGCTGGTCGATCGCCCGGACGAGGGCGTACTGGCGCGCGGCCTCGTCGGCCTGCCCGATGACGCTGTAGACGTCGCCCAGCAGGATGACATACTCCGGTAGAGGCATGGCATCGCTCACGCGGCGCAGCAGCGCAACTGCTTCTTCATACCGCCCCTGCGCCGCCCGCACACGCCCCAGCCCGGCCAGTGCCGGCATGTACTCGGAATAGCTCCGCAGCGCCTGGCGATAGGCCGTCTCTGCCTCGGCCAGGCGCCCCTGGCCGAGGAGGAGATTCGCCAGCTGGACCTGCGTCCACGCCACCGCTTCTGTGCCCGGCGCGCCGGCCTCGATGGCCACGCGCATGGCGGCGACGGCCCCGTCTACGTCGCCATGCAACTCGCGGATATACGCCACGCGGGCATACGACGCCAGGTCCGGGCGCAGGTCCACCATCCGCTGGATGGTGCTCACCGCCTCGTCATAGCGGCCGAGCTCCAGCAAAGCATCTCCTGCGACGCCGTAGATCGCCGCACGGCCGGGGTGCACTGCCATAGCTTTCTGTCCCCAGGTCAGCGCTTCCTGGAACTGATGCCGGGCCAGCGCCAGGGCGCCCAGCGCAGTCATGGCCTCGAAATCGTCATTCTGGAGTTCCAGCGCCTTCGCCAAGGCCTCCTCAGCTTTCGCGTAGAAGGTTGGATCGCCGGTCTCGCGGGCTTTCTGGAGGTAGGCCGACCCGAGCTGGACGTACGCGCGCTGGTCGGAGGGGCGCTCACGCAGTCGCAGCTGGAGCCGCTCGACCAGGCGGTCCGTGCGCTCGCCAGGGTGTGCAGCCGGCAACGGCGCGCTCGCGGAGCGGCTCAGGCTAGGCAGCATGCCGGCCAGCGGGCGGGTCCACCGCAGCACGCCGGTGAGCGTGGCCAGCAGCGCAGCAAGGACGAAGGCTGTGCTGAAGCGTCGTGTGAGCGTCATTCCGTGCTCTCCGTCAGGTACCCAGGCACCTCACCTCGGCCCCCTCTCCGCGTGCGGAGAGGGGCCTCCCCGTGCCCAGGGAGGGCCGGGGTGGGGTATCCTACGGGTTCGTGTGTACCCGGTTGCGCCCGTCCCAGGGCGTGGACACGAACGGGAACGCCTCCGGCAGCGGGCGGTCGTTGACATTGACGCCGTCGCCGGCCCGCGCGTTGATGTAGTTCGGACCGCCGACCACCCGCACGGCGATGTCGGTGACATCGTCTTTCGGACGCCGGCCGTTCGGCCAGCCTGCGTTGTCGCCGGCCAGGACGGTCAGGCGCTTCTGGTCGGAGAGCTTCTTCGGCGCTACGCTCACGTCCAGTCGCAACAGCTCGGAGAGCCGGCCGCTGCCGGACCCGTACGTGAGCAGGAGATCGCGCAGATCGGTGCGGTTCGTCTTGGCCGCCGTGACGCCGAAGACGGTCTCGAGCGCGACTGCCAGCCGCGGGTTGAGATAGTAATCAAGGAACTCCGCTTCCTCGTGCGGCTCCAGCGCGTTCCAACGGTCCTTGTCCTCTGTGCCGATGATGGCCTCGTTCACCAGCGGGTTCGCCAGCCGCTGCACCTGCACCCAGCGCCCCTCGTTCACTTCGCCGCGCTCGCCGCGCAGCACACGCACCGTGCGGCGGCTGGTGCTGCCGTAGGCCCCTAGCTTCGGGAACGCCGTCTGGCCGGGCCCGTTGCCATCCTTCGTGAGCAGCGCGATCGGCACTTCGAGCGCGATCGTGTGCACATTGAAACCGGAAAGCATGTCCACCCCGAAGGGGTTGGCGCTGTCGTTCGCATCTTCGGCTGGGCTCAGCAACGGCGGGTTCCGGCGCAGGTTAAGTGTATCGAAGACTGCACCGAGGTCGATGTAAAAAGGATCGTCGCGCTGGCCGGCGAACACGCGGATGCCCTGGTCGATGGTATAAATGCCCTTCTGCGCCAGGTTCGTCTCATAGCTCGGCATCGTGCGCGGCCCGACGTTTGACGGCACGGCGATCAGCCCGTCGGCCAGGACCGTGCGGTGGCCGTCGCGCACCATGGTGACCCTGTAGCGCTGGCGCAGGCCCAGGCCCTCCGATCCTGCCCCATCGAGCGCAGTGATCGGCGGCAGGGCTACATAGGACAGGAACAGGTTCAGGTTATCGATGATCCCGCGCACTGGCTCGGTCCTGAACTCGAACTCAAACCGGATGTCCTCGGCCTTGCCGTCCTGGTCGTTGTCGATGTTGATGGCGTACAGCACGTTCGGGTCGAAGTTCCAGTAGTTCGGACCGGAGCTGGGCTCCTCGCCGGGAATGACGTCCATGATCAGGATCGCCCGGTCGTCCTTGCTGCTTTCGTAACTGCGAAAGAAAAAGAAATCGGTGATGTCCGCCTCGGGGTCCATCGCAATCAGCGGCGCCTCGCGATGGCTGGCGGCATCGCCCCGGTCCGCCGGCCCGGGCGGGACCGCCAGGGCCAATCCTGCGGCGCCGTAGGCTCCGGCACGCAGGAACCCGCGCTTGGTGATCATACCTCCCTCCTTAGCGCACTCGAGCGCACGTGTCGATGCACGCCTTCTGCCCGCCATCCTCGATCTGCCGCTTCTGCATAGCGCACATCGATATATCGGAACAACAAACGTACCCGGAGAGCATGCCTCGCGTCGGCGCGGCGGGATAGGGCCTGAAGGCTGATTCTGTGGCGCAACAGGCGTAGCCGCCGGCCATCGCGCCGTCCCGTCCCCATCATCCCCTGGGCCTGCTGCGCTCCTGGGACAGCGTCCCAGGCAGGGCTCCGAACCTCCCCGCCGGCCTGACAGGTCCTAGCATGCTCCAGCGCGCTGCTCACTTCCAAGCCTATTCCCTGCTCATCTTCTGCTCAGGTTTTCACCATCTGGTATATGCTGATGTGCCCGGGCTCGCATTGCGCCTGTCGCGGGCCCGCCGGCCTTGACACATGCGCCGGTGAATGGGAAAGTTAAAGACGCTGTACGTCTGCGGTCATAGCGTTGAGCTCTACCAGACGACGCTCCTTTCGGCGCGCTGTCCCTAGGGACAGTGCCCCTGCACCGCCAGACGTATGACCACCAGGGGGGAAGGCGCATGACCGAAGCTTCTTGCACACTCGCTGTGAGTGGCGCTGCGCCAGCCACGCGCTGGACACCCGCCCGCATCAGTGCGGCGCTCGACCGTATCCTGCCGCACGTGCAGAAGCCGGCGCGCTACACCGGCGGGGAGTGGAACGCCGTCGTGAAAGACTGGGACCGTCTCGACGTGACGATGGCGATCTGCTACCCGGATGCCTACGAGGTCGGCATGTCCAACCTTGGCATTCAGATCCTGTACGATCTGATCAACGCCGAGGAGTGGGCCTGCTGCGAGCGGGTCTACGCACCCTGGCCGGACATGGAGCAGCAGCTCCGCCGGCACGGTGTTCCGCTCTATAGCCTGGAGACGCGCCACCCACTGGGTGACTTCGACATCATCGGCTTCTCGCTGGCCTATGAGATGATTTTCAGCAATGCGCTGACTGTCCTGGACCTGGCCGGCATCCCGCTGACCTCGGCTGAGCGCACAGAGACGCATCCGCTGATCATCGCCGGCGGCTCAGGCTCGCTGAACCCCGAGCCGATGGCCGACTTCATCGACCTCTTTATCCTGGGTGAGGCGGAGGACTCGCTGCTGGAGTTCCTGCGGCTGTATCGGCGCCACAAGGCGCTGTCGCCGGCAGGCCGTCCCGAGCGCGCCCGACTGCTGCGTGAGGCCGCCCAGATCCCCGGCGTCTACGTGCCGTCGCTCTATACGGTGACGTACAACCCCGACGGCACGATCAACGCCATCAGGCCGGCGGAGCCGGGTGTGCCGGCGTTCGTCGAGCGGCAACGAGTGGACTTCACCTGCAAGCCGATCCCGGTCAAGCCGGTCGTGCCGTTCATCGAGACTGTGCATGACCGCGCCATGATCGAGATCATGCGCGGGTGCGTCCACGGCTGCCGCTTTTGCCAGGCCATGTTCATTTACAGCCCGGTGCGTATGATGCCGTCGAAGAACATCCTAGAGGCGGCCGAGCAGCTCCTAGCGAACACCGGCTACGACGAGCTGGCGTTGCTCTCGCTCTCCAGTGCGGACTACCGCGGCATCAACGACCTCATCCGGGCGCTCTCCGAGAAGTTCGGCGACGATCTCATGTCGATCTCGCTGCCGTCCACGCGGGTGGACGCCTTCAGCGTACAGCTCGCCGAGCTGATCCACCATCGCCGCAAGGGCGGCATGACCTTCGCCCCGGAGGCTGGCACCGAGCGCCTGCGCGAGGTGATCAACAAGGGCGTCTCCGAAGAAGAAATCATGCGCGCCGCGCGCACAGCCTATAGCAACGGCTGGCAGCAGATCAAGCTCTACTTCATGATCGGGCTGCCCACCGAGACGCTGGACGACGTGCGTGGGATCGTCCGGCTAGCGCACAAGGTGCTGGAGGCCGGGCGGGAGTACCACGGCCAGCGGGCCCGGGTGCACGTTGGTGTCTCCACTTTCGTGCCCAAAGCGCACACGCCGTTCCAGTGGGCCGGCCAGGACACCCGTGAATCAATTATGGAGAAGCAGCGTATCCTGCGTGAGGGACTGCGCCATCCGAACATTCGCTTCCACTGGAACGATCCGAACGAGAGCGTGCTGGAGGCGATCCTTTCGCGAGGCGACCGCCGCGTCGGCCGGGCGATTCGCCGGGCGTGGGAGCTCGGTGCTCGCTTTGATGCCTGGTCGGACCAGTTCAAGTGGGAAGCGTGGGAGCAGGCGCTGCGCGAGTGTGGCCTGGATATCTACTTCTACGCCCACCGCGAGTTCGGCCTGGGCGAGACGCTGCCGTGGGACCATATCGTCTCCCGCACGAAGCGCCACGCGCTGATCCGGCAGTTCCGCGCCGCCCTGAACGAGGGTGGTATCCCGCTGCCGGTCGTGGCGGCAGAGCCGGCTGCGGTGCCGGCGTAGGCGTGCGGGGAAGAAGACCAACCATCCCAGTAGCTCTTCCGGGAAAGGCGTAGGGCAGCAGTGGATCGGCGGTACCGGCAGGAGATCGAAGAGATCCTGGCGCGCCTCGAACGAGAGCAGCCGGGCTGGGGCTCTGGCGGCCGCGGCCGCCAGAGCGGTGCCGGTCGCGGCGGCCCCGGCGATCCCCTGGGCTGGCTGCGCGCGCTGGCCTGGCGGCTCACTCCTGGCTCGGTCCTGCTCACTGCCCTGCTGGCCGGCTCGGTCGCGCTGGCGATCGTGGCGAACGTGCTCCGCCCTTACGCCCCCCTCCTGGGCGGCTACCTGGGACTAGCAGCCGGCGCATGCTTCCTGGCGTACTACATCATCGCCATCCGCCGGGGCAACCCCCTCTTCGAGCGCAAAGAGGTGCGCTGGCGCGGCCGGGTAATTGACCTCCACGGTAGCTCCCGCTGGAGCCTGCCGCGCTTGCCCTCCTGGAGCGAGCTACGCTGGCGCTGGCGTATCCTGCTGGCCCGCTTCCGCCGGCGCTGGTGATCCCGCCGTCAGTGGGAGCTGCGCCTGCCAGGTATGCTAGCCCTTCTCCCGCCGCGCTAGGATCTCGTTCACCCGGCGCGCCGCCTCAGGGAGGACCTCTTTGGCGGAGGCGCTCCCCTCCCAGACTTTCTTCAGGCTCTGGTTCCAGCCCTCTCGCTCGATCTGCCGCCACTCCGGGATCAGCGGCAGCGTGCGCACGCGCTGGTCAAGAAACGCCCGTATGTTCGCCGGGGGCTTGCCAGAATTGATGAACCTGGGATCGTTGGCAGCTTTTTTGTGAAACGGGATGAAGCGACCTTCCAGCGCGTAGATGAGCATGCCGTCGTAGGAGCCCTGAAACTTCAGCCACTCCCAGCCAGCGTCGGGATTCTTGTTGTTCTCCGGCATCATCATGCCGTTCCCTTTATAGAGGCCAGTCTGCCGGCCTGACTTCCCGACCGGCATGATGACGACATCCCACTCGAAATCTTTGATCTGGTCGCGGTACTGCGGGATGTCAGTAAACCAGTTGTGATACAGGCCAAGCCGACCGTTGACGAAGAGCTGCTGCGTCGTGACGCCGCTCGGCAGCGACAGCGGCGCGACACGGTGCACGTGCGCCAGGTCGGCGATCCACTGGATCGCCTCGATCGCCTCTGGGCGATCCAGGAGACAGATATTGCTGCTCAGGTCCAGGAGCTCGCCACCGAAGGCCCAGACAAACGGCCACCATAGCCCGGTTTGCCGCACCGTACCCCAGGTCCCCTGCTCTGGCGCAGTGATGGCACGGGCGTACTGGAACAGGTTCTCGAACGTCCAGCCCTCGCGCGGCAGCGGCAGCCCGTAGCGTTCGAACAGGCTCTTATTGAAGTAAAAAGCAGCATCGCCCCCGCGGACATTCGGGAAATAGTAGTAGCGGCCTCGATACACAAATTCGTCAAACCACGCCTCAAAATACTCTTCTTTCTTGATGTCTTTATGAATACGCGCGGTGAGGTCCATCATGATACCCTGGGAGGCTATGCTGCGCACGTCGTAGCCGTCGATCATCACAGTCTCTGGCGGATCGCCGCCGGCGATCATGCTGATAACTTTCTCCAGATGGTTGCCGCCCTCGTTAATCAGCTCGACTTTGATCTCCGGACGGCGCTCCATGAAGGCGCTGATGACCTTCTGGTCGATGGTATTCGACCAGGCATTGCCCCAGACCATATAGCGCACGAGGCCCTGGGGCTGCCTGGCCGGCTCCCCCTGCCCAGGTAGTGCGGCGCCCGAACGGCATGCTGCCGAGAGAACAGCCGGCAGACCGCTGAGTGCCCGTAACCACGTCCGACGGCTTACTGTTCCCGGCACGGCTTCCCCTGAGAGAGACGTCATTCAGGTCATCCCGCAGCATGCCAGCTGGTAGCTGGTGGTGAAGTCCACAGCGAACGCGCAGCTCCTGGACCTCAGCCAGCGCAACCCCGATTCTCCGTCCTGAGATCCGCCACTATCATACGGCATCGCATACTCCGGTGCATGAGAGTGTGCTGAGAGCTTGCCGCCATCTGAGCTCCCGGCATGCCCTAGGCCCGCAGGGAAACCTGATCTTGAACGATGTCCTCCTGCCGCCTGGCAGCGCATGCCCTAGGACTGTAGGGAATCCTGGCTTTCCCCGGCGGACTGCAGTCCCGGCGCCGGGCATGGCTGCACACCTGACGCGGCCACTGGAGATGGGGTTCAAGGGTAACGAGGACTGCACTGCAGGCCGTGGCAGCTATCTGGTTTACCTCCTACCCTGGAGGGTGGGTGAACATACCCGACGGTCCCGACTGTGGCGCACACCTGTCAGCATCGACAGGTGTGCGCCCGCACAACAACGACAACGACGAGAGAGCTCATGGGTGGAGGCAGGCACGTGAAGTACCTGAGGTGGCGGATGAGGGGGCGGACGTACTTACCGGTGTGTAGAGTACTCATTGCCCTGGCAATTGTCCTGGCCGGCCAGGCCGCGAGCCTGGCGGTCGGCCGCAGCGGCGCACCGGCGCCGGCCCTGGCTGCGCCGGTGGTGCTCGCGACGGGGACTCTGTACGCGAACCAATCAACGCCGATCGGCAGCGTGATTGTCAGCCGTGACGGCGATGACCTGTATGTGGAGTTCAGTCTGACCGCGTCGGGGTGGACCATGTCGAATGCTTACCTGTGGCTGGGCACCTCGCTTGACAATTTCCCGAAGAGTCCGGGGAAGTATCCATATAAAGCCACACTGAACCCACCCGCCACTTCCCACAAATTCGACCCGATCGCGCTTACGTCGGTGCTCGGCTCGTCGAAGTGCGGCACGTTCTACGTCGCGGCACACGCGGCAGTGCAGCAGAACGGAGGCTCCGAGGCCTCCGCGTCTGCCGGCTCTGAAGGTAAATGGCCGAACTGGTATTTCCCGGTGACGATTCCCTGCCAGACGCCCGTGCCAACCGCCACAGCCACCAGCGCGCCCACCGCCACGCCGACGCCTCCTACGCCAAGCCCCACGGCCACGAATACGCCCACAGCCACGGCAACGTCTACGCCAACGGCGACGAGTACGCCGACCGAGACACCGACAGCGACGGCGACATCTACGCCAAGCCCCACAGCTACGAATACGCCGCTGCCCACCGAGACAGCGACGCCGACTAGCACGCCGACCGAGACGCCTGTGCCTACTGCCACGGCGACACATATGCCTACGGCGACCTACACTCCCACCGAGACGCCGACCTTTACGCCGAGCCCGACGGCCACCAATACCCCAACTGAGGTGCCGACCGCGACTCCAACGGCGACGAGCACGCCAGTACCTACAGACACGCCGGCGCCGACAGCTACCAACACCCCGGTGCCACCGACGAGCACACCAGTCCTGACAGAGACTCCTGTCGCCACGAACACGCCGGTGCCGACGAACACGGCGGCTCCTACTGAAACCCCGGTCCCGACGAATACTCCGGTGCCGCCGACAAACACGCCGGTGTCAACGAACACCCTAGAGCCGACGGTGACCTCCACGCCCAGCCCGACGGCGACTACATCGGCTCAGACCTCTTCGAACGACGACCGGCAAGAGCCAACGCCGACGCGCACGCCGACGCAGCCCCCGACTGCAACGGCCGTTCCGCCAACGGCTGTGCCCACAGCGACTGCGACGCCGACCGCAACGCCGGCGCCAGTCGTGACGGTGCTGCCGCCTGAGCTGCCACCGCCACCAGCGGTCCCGACGGTGAACGTGGAAGTCCAGGAGCCTGCTCCACCTGAGACCGCGCCAGCTGCCGTTGTGGAGGTGCCTGTGCAGCCAGCGCCGCAGCAGCCACAGCCTGCCCCGGTGGCTCAGGTGCCGGCCGCTGCCGCGGCCCCAGCAGCGACGGCGCGGCCGGCTGGGACCACCGTGCTCCTGCCAGTCACCGGCGGGGGGACCGGCAGCCCGGTGGCGGCCCAGATGCTGAGCCTCGGCTCCCTGCTGCTAGGACTGGGGATAGCGCTGGTGCGCCGGCCCGGTCGCAGCGATCCTCGGTAGCCACACCCAATCACCCCGGGGTCACACCAGCGGAGGTGGTCGCCCGGCCACCTCCGCTGGTGTTCGGGACAACAGGGCGCCGCAGCGAGGGCCGGGACAGTGCGTATGCAGGGTGTGCACTGTAGGGGAGCTGACGGCCCTAGACGCTTCCCTCTAGCACGGCCTTCAGACGTTGAAGCGCCATCGCCGATTCTCGGGCGATGCGCGGTCGCAGCAGGAGCGAATCGAGCAGCGAGAGCAAGCGGCTGTTCACACGATAGGAGAACGTCCGCTCGAAGTGCGTTCCTGTACCCTCTGCGGACAGCACGTAGGTGACCGTACCGCCGCCGGCCGCGCCGACTGTGCTGGTGATGACGAAGCGCCGCGGGGCGTCTCTCTCCTGTACGGTCCACGTGGCCTCGCCTTCTCGACCGGCGACGCGGAAGCGCTCGATGATCTGCTCACCGAGCTGCGCCTGATGATCTATCGCTCCACTCACACCCAGCGATGACGGATGCCAGCGCGGCCAGTTCGCAGCCGTAGTCACGTAGTCGAACACCACTGCCGGCGGCCGGGCGATGGAGATCGAGGTGCGTACGATGCCCACGTCTACTCTTGCGTTCAGCGCTCGACGTACAGGATGCGCCCGCAGCTCTGGCAGTGCACGAGCTCCTGGCCGCGGCGAGCGCGCTGCACATCCATCGCCGGGAGCACCAGGCGGCAGCCAGAGCAGCGCCCCTGCACCACCTCCGCCACCGGAGTACCGCCCGTGCGCGCTTTTAGGCGCTCGTAGGTCGCCAGCACCGCAGGTTCAACCGAGGAAGCCAGCGCGGACCGCCGCTGCTCCAGGACCGTGAGCTCCTGGACCAGCCGGTCTCGCTCGGCTGCGAGGCCAGTTCGTTCGAGCTCCCGTTGGCGGCGCGCCTGTTCCAGCACCACCCGCGCCTGGCCAAGGTCGGCGGTCAGCTGCTCGATCCGCTCCATCGCCTCGAGCACGCCGTCCTCATACTCGCTCTTCTGCCGCTGCTGGTACTCCAGCTCGTGCTGGAGGCTTTGCAGCTCTTTCACGTTGCGCACGCGCCCGCCGTACAGCAGGTCGCTTAGCCGCTTGATCTCTTGCTCGGCCGCGGCAACGCTCACCTCCAGCTCATGCTGGTTGATCTGGGTCTGTCGCAGCTCGGCCTCCAGGCGGGCTACCTCGGCCTGAGCAGCCTCGACGCGGCTCTCGTCGGTCAGGGCGCGCTCTACCTCGGCAAGGCGCTGGCGATCCGCCACCAGCTGGTGATCCGTCTGCTGGAGCTCATATAAGATCCGTGCGCGATCAGGCACGCGTCTCTCCCGAGCAACGCGCATGCAACGCTGGCGCCCGCTGGCTGGGATCCGGACGCGGGCGGCGCGTTTTTTTCAGCCCTTCCTCTCCCCTGGCTTCCCTTGACTTCCCATTGTAGGCCAGGCGCATCGCCCGTCAAGCCAGCCTCTAGCAACTTGAACATCTCAGACCAGGCATATATACTGTCCCCACCGTGTGCGTGCTGGTTGCTATACAGGAATCCAGCATAACGACGCGTATAAGTATAAATAGCGTGAGGACCTCTGCTGTGTGATGTGGAATACGTAAGAAGACGTCGTGCAGGACAAGAAGTTGTGAACGTACGTGTCCTCCTTGCCTGTCTCATGGTTTACATCTTGCCCTATTCTGCACCGACCTGCACAGTGACAACGCCGGCCTGAAATGTCCCTCGATGTTCAGCGTGCAGGTGCTGTGTGTAGCTCGCGAGTAGGAAGACATTCGGGTTACGTGCGGGTGACATGAGAGGACATCGATGAGTATGTGGCCAGCGATCCAGGAACACACCAGGGCAGTGCGCGCAGCCGTGTGTGTGCTTGCCGTTGGTTTCCTGCATCTCTCAACCAGCTTTTTCCTGCCTGATCAGGCTTTCGCACAGGCTCCCACACCTACACCGACGGCGGCGCCCCCACCGCTTACTGCCGAGAAAACTGAGCAGACCCACTGGGAGCAACAGTTCAACTGGACTATTGAAAAAAACGGCGAATCCTACGACCATAGATCTCATACGTGGTTCGAGCGGCTCTGTGCAATACACTGTGAGGCTGACGAAGACTGCGGGCCCGCAGCGCGCCTGGGTCGATGGACAGATCTGCGTGAGCAATAATACGTCAGGCCCGATCACGATCAGCCAGATCAATGACGAGCTACGCTTCATCCCCGACCCGAATAAACTGGATAACTACCAGGTTATTGCGAGGATTACCGTTGATCTCGCCGGACACGCGACGCTAGCCGCGGGCGAGCGCTTTTGCTACCCCTATCGCATAGACATCCCAGCCGCCAATATCCAGCCCGGGGGACTATACAAGGACGTTGCCGAGATTCACGCCTCTCAGGAAAGCCAGTCCTTCGTCGTCATCGCAACGTTTGCTGCCCCACTGGGTGAACAGCCAACCGCGGTGCACGGCTCGGTCACAGTGAACGATACAAACGGCCAGACATGGACCTTCTCGGAGAGCGGCCAGCAGACCTACTCCCGTACGTTCACCTGCGATCAGGACCAGGGGATGCACAAGAATACGGCGACGATCCAGCAGACCAGTCAATCGTCGAGTGCGACGGTGACGGTGACCTGCCACGTGCCGACAGCTACGGCAACGAACACGCCGGCGCCCTCGGCTACACCGAGCCCGACGGCCACGCCGGTGACGCCTACTCCGACACCTCCGCCAACGTCTAGCCCGACGGCCACGCCAGCGACGCCAACCGCGTCGCCCACCGCGACGAGTGTGCTGGGCACCGCAACGCCTTCGTCTACCGCGACCCTGACCCCGACGGCAACGCCGACTGCGACGGCCACCGCTACAGCGACTCCATCGCCGACAGCGACCCGCGAGCCTAGCGGTGGAGACGATAACCAGTCGCCCACGGCGACCCCGACGCGCACGCCGACGCCGATGGCAGTCCCGCCGACCGCCACGCCGGTGCCGCCGACGGCGACTCCTGCCCCGGTGATCACGGTGCTGGCGCCGCTGCTCCAGCCGCCGCCGCCTACGGTTGTCCCGACGGCCACGGCTACCCCGCCCGCGACACCGGCGCCGCCAGTGCGCGGCCAGGAGCTTGAACGCACGCCTGTTCCAACCGCGACACCTGCGCCGCCGGTCGCCCAGCTCCCACCCAGGGCATCGGGAGGGCAGGTCGCGCAGCAGGGAGGGCCGGGCTCGACAGCGCAGCCACCGGCTCCGCTCCTGCCGCGCACGGGTAGGAGCGCCAGCACCGTCGCGGCGCTGCTCGCCGGCGGCGGGATCGTCGCCTGGCTGGCCAGCCGCGAGATATTCCGGCGCGGGCGCCGCAGGAGCGCTCGGTAGGGCTGGCTGTTCAAAGCTGCTGGAGCCCTTGAGCGCTCCTGCGCCATCTCAGCAGCGCAAGAATCACTACAGGCGGGTCACAGTGACCCGCCTGTAGTTGTGTCGATCACCGACCGAACTACGTTCGGCGTGCCGGACAGATTTCACTCCGCGGGTGAAGTGCAACATGGGTAGGTTCGAAACGGTGCCGTCCAGAGCCTCGCGCAGGAAGAGCGTTGAAACCTGCCTCTACGCTAGGCTAGGCAAGCACCAATCTGCGCGCCGCCGGTCCCGCAGGATTGCTGTGTGCTCCCCTGCGGCGTGCCACATACCAAAGCACTAGCGACGATTGTGCCGTTGCCACTTATACTGGCAGTGAACTGAACCGTTGCGCAGCCCCGCGCCGGCACCGTCTGGCCTACCTGAAGTAGTTCACAGGACTGGTCCTGCTTCCCGCCCAAGATGTAACTGACATTACTTCCCCCCACGGACAGGGTGAACTGAACGCTTTAATCAGCAGGGGCGCCGGAAAGCAATTGTCCAGCCGGATATGCCCGGAGACCTGGCCGTTCGATGCCTTGCAGCCAGCCACTTCGACGTCGAGGCCGAAGGAGACGTTGCACGCCGCCTCGGCCACCTCGATCGTGCGCATCGATGGGGCAACATATGCAGCCGTAGCCACCGCGGCCCCGGCGCGGATCAGCCGGCGCCGTGAGCGCGCACCAGGCCTCGCGCCTGCCGCATGCCAGTCGTGCGTATCCACAGCCATTGCTGCCTTGCGACCTCCTGGTTGCAGTCCCGCAGGTCTGCGGTCTGTGTTTAGTTCTACGGTTCCCTGTTTAACATATTTACATCACAGCTCCCTGCGCTAGGGCCGCCGGGCCAGTCTCCTGGGGAGTTTCATAGGTCCAAGGGCGTACGTCGCATGGGCCGCCTAAGCTAGCCAGCCACGTCCTTGAATCCCTTCCCCTCCGCGGCCCACAGGAAGCCACGCTTCATGATCGTGAGTACCGGCTCCATTGCCACGACATTCGCCTTATGCCCGAGGGAGCAGTAGAACACGCGGCCGCGGCCCCACATCTTGGTCCACACTACCGGCATGTCCACCGGGCCGTTGGCGCTGTGCGGTCCTTCGACCGTCGGAAAGCGCGTTGTAGCCAGCACCTTCACCGCCGGGTCCACATGCATGTAGTACTGCTCCGAGGAGACTTCGAAGTCCTCGATCCCGGCGGTGATCGGGTGCGTGCGCTCGACGATATGCACGGTATAACGCACGCCGTCTCCGCCGGGATGGGCCACCCACTGGCCGCCGGTCATGAACTGCCAGTCCGTGCTCTCGCGGAAGGCGTCACACATGCCCCCGTGGCAGCCGGCCAGCCCGACGCCGCGCTCCACTGCCTGAAGCACCGGCGTAAGCTGCTCGCGCGTGATCCTGCCCATGGTCCAGATCGGGACAATCAGGTCGAGTTCGGTAAGGTTCTTGTACAGAAACGCATCGAGTGTATCTGATACCTCGGCGGCGAAGTCGAGCTCGGCCAGCGCGGTGCGGAAGATCTCAGCCACCAGTGCGGGCTCATGGCCCGGCCAGCCGCCTTGGACGATCAGCGCCCTCTTCACAGTCCCCCTCCCTTTGATAAAATAATTAAAATAATAAAATAAAGATAAAGAGGTTTTCATCCCCTGGTGGCGCCCAGACGGGCACCGGTCACTCCTTACCGAGCGCGGATGCAGCCGGCATCCTCGCCATCAGTGTGGGCGATGCCTGCCTGCATGTCAACGTTCCGTCGCAGCCACTGAGCCACCTGTCAGCAGCCAGGCGCGCAGGAGCTCACCCACGCTCCAGGCCTGAGCGATGCACCCGCCGGGCCGGTGCGGTGGATCACCGTCGTACACCTCGCTAACGGTCCCGACGCCAGCCACTCGCAGATGCTCCATCAGCGGCAGCAGCGCCCGCCGCACCTCCTCCGGGCGCTCTCCGGTCCGCAACGCCACGTCGACATAGGGGCCAAGGAGCCACGGCCAGACCGTGCCCTGGTGATAGGCCGTATCGCGCTGCCACTGGTCGCCGGCATAGACGCCGCGGTAGCGCGGGTCGTCCGGAGCCAGCGTCCGTAGCCCGTATGGCGTGAGCAACGCCTGCTGGACGCGGCGCAGCATAGGCTCCCAGTAGCGCGGCTCCAGCGCCGGGTGGGTCAGCGATGCAGCGATGAGCTGGTTCGGGCGCAGGCTGGCATCATCCCCATCCGGACCGTCGACGACGTCGTAGCAGTAGCCGCCGGCAGCGTACCAGAAGCGGCGATTGAAACTGGCCCTGGCTCGCCCGGCCAGCTCGGCCAGCTCCGCGGCCGCCGCTTCGTCCCCCTGTGCGCGCGCCCAGTCTGCTGTGAGTGCCAGAGCATTGACCCACAGGGCGTTGATCTCGACTGGCTTGCCGGTGCGCGGCGTCACCACCCAGTCGCCGATCTTCACGTCCATCCAGGTGAGCTGGGTGCCCGGCTCGCCGGCATGGAGCAGGCCGTCTGCCGGGTCCATGCCAATGCCGTAGCGGGTGCCGCGACGATGCCAGGCGATGATGTCGAGCAAGAGCGGGTACAGCTGCGCCACCAGCGAGCGATCCCCGCTGGTGCGCTCGTATCGTGCCAGGGCTTCGAAGTACCATAACGTCGCGTCGGCGGTGTTGTAGTCGGGCGTCTCGCCCGCGTCGGGGAAGCGATTGGGCAGCATGCCGCGATCTACGAAGCGGGCGAAGGTGGCCAGGATCGCCCGCGCCTCGTCGAAGCGCCGCGTGCACAAGCACAGCCCAGGCAGCGCAATCATCGTGTCGCGGCCCCAATCCGTGAACCAGTGATAGCCGGCGAGGATCGTCCGGCCTTCGACTGGCTCGCCGGGCAGCGTCCGGCGCACGATGAACTGGTCCGCTGCTAGCACCAGCCGTCCACCTACGCCAGCCTGCTCTGGGAGCGGAAGCTGCGCCAACTGGATGAGCTCGTGCTCGCGTGCCCACTCGTCCATGGGTGATTCGCGGCCGCTCGGCGGCGCTTCCTTCGGCGGCCAGGTGGCCGCACGTAGCACTACGGGATACCCCGGCACGAGGGAGATCGTCAGCATACCCGGCCGGTACAGGTCTTCCAGGAAGTCCAGTCCGCGCTCGCGCTCGCGGCGATGCAGGTAGCGCCAGTACCAGTCGGGGGCTTCTACAAACGTGCCACCAGGGCCCAGGTCAAGGTGCAATGGTACCGCACCGGTAAAGGCGATGACGGTGCACCCGCCGGACCTGGGCGTGACCGCCATGCGCCAGCCGGGGTCGCCACGCGTCTCATGGTGGTAATCGCGGCAGGTGACGAGGGGCGTCAGCCGCAGCACGGCGGTGTGAGACGTATCCAGCAGCTCATAGCGCACCAGGGTACAGTTTTGCCCGTACGGCATCCAGAGTGTTTTGCGCAGGATGCCGGCCGGCGTACTGTAGGTCCACACAGGCACCGTGCCATACAGAGCGAAGTGCTGCAGCAGCCGATAGCCCTCAGGATGGACGGTCCCATCATGGAACTCCGCGGTGTCGAGCCGGACTCGCCGACCGGCGACCTCGAGTTCCTCGTCAAGCCGCGCCAGCATCACTGTGCGGCCAGCCGGCGGGTGCAACGCGGCGACGAGCAGCCCGTGGTAGCGCCGCGTGTTGGCGCAGCAGAGCGAGGACGAGGCGTAGCCGCCGATCCCGTTCGTGACCAACCACTCACGGTCAAGCTGAAAGGAGAGGTCTTTGAGCTCCTCCCGCTCGAAGGTAAGCTCGGGGAGGTGCACTGAGCTCATGCTGTGCCCTCGTCGCGCGCTGCCTGCGGCTCGTGCTCCTCCGGCAGCGCCTGATACTCAGTGATCGCGAAAAGGACCGTATCACGACGCACGTCCCGGCCCAGCGCCGTAGTGAGCGCGCTGGCCAGCGCGGCATACAGGTCATGCGCGCGGGGCGGCGTATCCTCCCCCTCGCTCGTGGTCGCATCGCCGCCTGACACCATCTCGCCGGCGGCGCGCAAGACCTCCCTGCGCGCCTGCTCCAGCAGGCCGGCCAGGTACTCGTTCGTAGCAGCCTCGCCCACGAGGCGTTCGGCGTTGAGCCGGTAGGCGCGGTAAAGCCAGGCCATCGCTAGAACGTCTTCCTGTTCAGCGAGCGCACGCCGCGCCCGCACTAGACACCAGATCGTCTGGAGGGAGGTATCCTCAGCCGCGCGGGCGCGCAGCCCAGCCAGGCGCCGCACCTCAGCGCGGTAATGCTCGCGCTCCGGCCGCGGCAGGTGGTCAAGCTGGTCGAGCAGCTCCAGGACGCGTTGCTCCGGCGTACCGCGCAGCGGGCTGGTGATCTCGGTCATGACGCAGCGGCGTTGGAAGTCCACGAGGGTGCGCCAGAGCGTCAGGCGTTGCTGGAGCTCGGGCAAGCGCGTCCGCCCGGCTGCCTCCTCAAGCAGCGCCTGGGCGGCGCCGAAGTTGCCGTACGACAGGCTGACCAGCGCCCGCCGGCCCATCTCCTCGGCAGTGTCCTCTAGCGGATTGACCGGCACGCCGCCAATGAGCAGATTGGCGTTCACGCGCTCAGCCGCCAGCACGCGGGCGGTGAGCTCCTCAAGGGAGAGGGCCGCATCCAGCACAATCACAGGCCGGCTCCCGGCGAAGCGTTGCTGCTCGACCGCCCGGCAGAGCGCCTCAACGCGTTCGAACAGCGCGCGCGTGGCAGCGGCAGCGCTCTCCGGGCCGCTGGCCTGGACCCCTTCTGTCTCCAGACCCGCGCCTGTGTCCGAGACCTGCGTCATCTGCACCCCGCTCTCTCGCAGTACGCTGGGCCGCGTGATAGGCCTGCCTGGAGAACGATTGTGGCCCCTCTTCATCGCGGGTGCAAGCAGCTCTGCACTGCCGCTGACGCTGGCTGCCGGCCTCGGGCCTCGTTCCCCAGCACAAGTTGTGTTCCTGCCCTGGCCCGGCTATCATGCAGGCCCGAAGCTGAGCGGCAGAACGGCCGCGAGCGCCTGGAATAGATTTCGGAGGAGCGCCAGTGAAAGTCGTTGAGCTCAAGACGTACATCATGGAATCCCCTGGGCGGGAGTATGTGTTCGTGAAGGTGCTGACCGACGAGGGCATTCACGGCTGGGGCGAAGGGACGCTAGAGATGAAGCAGGGCACAGTCGCCGCAGCGGTAAAGGACCTCGAGGGCTTTGTGCTGGGCGAAGACCCCACCCGCATCGACTACCTCTGGCAGCGTATGTACCGGCATGGCTTCTGGCGCCCCGGCGTTGCTGTGCTCAGCGCTCTCAGCGCCATCGAGCAGGCGCTCTGGGACATCACGGGGAAGGCGTACGGCCAACCAGTGTACAAGCTCCTCGGCGGCGCAGTGCGCACTTACATTCCTTGCTACACCCATTGTGGCACCCCGCAACGCGCCCTGGAATTGATGGAGCAGGGCTGGCGGGCCTTCAAGTCCGGGCCCGGCGGCGGCCGCGGCGGCTCGGGCATTGTCGACGAGCGGCAGCTCGTGCGCGACGCCGCGCGTTCCTTCGAGGCGATGCGCAAAGCCGTCGGCGACGACGTGGAGCTGATGTGCGACGCCCACGGACGCTTCCGCCCGGGCGTCGCCATCAGGCTCGGGCGGGCGCTCGAGCCGTACGACCTGCTCTTTTACGAAGAGCCCGTGCCGCCGGATAACATCCTGGCTCTGAAAAACGTTCGCGCCGCCGGGCTGGCCATGGATCTGGCGACCGGCGAGCGTGCCTTTACGAAATGGGGATTTCGTGAGCTGATCGAGAACCAGCTCGTGGACGTCATCCAGCCGGATGTGTGCCACTGTGGCGGGATCAAAGAGCTGCTCAAGATCGCCGCCATGGCCGAGACGTACAATATCGTCGTCGCGCCGCACAACCCCAACGGACCGGTCGCTACTGCAGCCAGCGTGCACGCGGCGGCGTGCATGCCCAATTTCCTGATCCTGGAGTACGCGCTCTCGCCCACCCGCGACGAGTGCCAGGCCGGCGAGGTCTTCAAGGCCGCCAACGGGCGCATCGAGCTCCCCACCAGACCCGGCCTGGGTATCGAGCTGGACGAAGCGTACCTGGAGCGCCATCCCTGGCAGGGTGTGAAGCTCTGGCGGGGGCTGCATTACGCCGACGGCGGCGTCGCCGATGTCTGAGCAATGATGCGAGCAGAGCTTCCTACGGCTGGCTGACGCATCGGCCCGGGCATGACCGGCGAATCTTCCCTTCCCGAAGGGAATGCTCTGCATCGCAGTCAACGCCGAGAACGGCGGATCGTGGACGACGCGCAAAGACCTCGGTCCGTCCTGAACGGCGAACACGGCCGTGTGTGATGCAGGAAAAGAAAACGGGGAAGGCACATGTGCCTTCCCCGCGAGATCGGGCGCGGAGGCCGTCAGCCGAGCTTGATCTCGGGCTTGTCAGGGTCGAAGCCCATCGACTTCCCTTTATCGATGGTCGCCTGCAAGCGCGGCTGGAGTCGGCTCACTGCGTCCTTCGCGTTGCGCTCCCCCTCGTAAATGGGCGCGAACTCCTCATTCATCGCCGGGACCATCTCTGAAGCCCAACCGTAGATGGCGCGCACCTCGGTCTTGTAGAATGGCCGCTGGCCTGCCTCCCGCGCGGCGTCCACCAGGAGCTGCGTGTTCGCCGTGGGTGACTGTGACACATAGCGCTGGATCTCCTCGGGCGTGTCGAAGATGAGCTCGTCGGTAACATAGATGCGATAGCCCTCGTTACCCTCCGGGCCGGAGATGTACTTGAGCGCACGCCAGGCTGCCTCGCGGTTCTTCGTGTCTTTCAGGATCGACCCGCGCAGAAACGCCGGCACCATCTCCATCGGCGGGTCGCCGGCCCGCCTGACCGGAGTGCGCAGCGCCGCCCAGTGGAAGTTCTCACCAATCGTGCGCCGGAAGGTCGAGATGAGCCACCCACCGCCGTACTGGAAGAGCACCTTCCCGCCAGCGAACTGGAAGGGGTTTGCTCCGACGCGCTGGGCTGCTTCAACCTCCGATGGCCTGGGCGAGACCTGATGCCTCACCACCAGGTCGGCCTGCCACTGGATAGCCTCAACCGTCTGCGGCATGTCCCAGGTGGGCTTGGTCAGGAGGTTGTACGTCCGGTTGTACTCGAACATATCCCCGCCGTTCGCCCAGATCAGCGGAGGCATGCGGCTGAACCAGTTATCGGCTGTGTAGCCCCACTGGTCGATCCGGCCGTCACCGTCGGTGTCGCGCGTCACCGCCCGACAGAACCGCACGAAGTCGTCGAAAGTCATCTTGCCATCGCGCGGCGGCTCGATCCCGGCGTTGCGCAGCATATCGAAGTTCGTCCAGAACACGTAGGCAGACAGCCCGCCCGGCATGGCCCAGAACCGGCCGCCGAACTGCGCGGCCTCGACCGGCTTCTTGAAGTACCGGCGGGTCTCCAGGATGCGGTCGCGCTGGATGAACGGCGTCAGGTCGGCCAGCAGCCCGCGCACGGCGTATTCGATCGTCGTGCCTTGCGTCACATCCGGCGCGTCGCCCGCGGCAACCTGTGCCAGGAGCTTATCCAGCACGTCCGCCCGCGGTTGCACGATGAACTCGGCCTCAAGCCCGGGCTCCCGTTCAGCGATCTCACGCTTCCAGCGCTCCCAGAGCTCACGGCCCTGCTGCTCATCGACGAAGGTGCCCATGATGCGCACTTTCGCCGGGGTCTGGAGCCTCGGCGGCTCTGTGCCCTGTGCGCCGGGCCGTGCTGCCTGCCGACAGGCAGCCAGCGCAGTCCCCGCCAGCGCTGCGCTACTGCCCTCCAGAAGTGTCCGGCGCGTCACCCGCCCGGCCTCTCCTCCGCGCTGCACTTCTGCGCGGGCGATGCGTGTCATGCGTTCTCCTGTGCGATCCATGATGCCTCCTGCTATCCTGCTGCACGAGCCTATCTTATTACTTTTGTCTGCTCATTCCACCTTCTACACCACCTCCACAGAGGAAATCCACCGCAGAATTATAACTTGAGAAGCTACGTTTGAGGAGCTCTATCGGTCGAGGAGCGGCGTTGACAAGTTCACTATACACTAAACCGGCCTTGCCGGGTACTGTTTTGGGGCCGTGGCCTGGCACGCCGCTTGCTGCTAAGCGAGCGTCCTGCGCTTCGAGACCGAGCAGAAGACGCAGGTGATCAGGCGTGTGCAGGTCTCAGCTGTACACGTCGCTGGCATGGCTCTCGCGAGGAGGGAAGCGCCATGGCGATGGCCAAAGACCCGGTCTGTGGCATGCAGGTGGACGAGCAGGAGGCCCGGCAGAAGGGGCTGACCAGCGAGCATCAGGGGCAGACGTATTACTTCTGCGGCGCAGGCTGTAAGCGCGAGTTCGATCAAAACCCCCAGCAGTATGTCGAGCAGCAGGGCGCGTCCCGCTGAGTACTCCAAGCCAAAGCGATAAGCAAACATAACTAAAGAAAGCAAAGGAAAGCAAGGAAGGAGAGGTGCACGGAATGAACGAGCGGCCGGTGCGGCGGCTCTACCGCTCGCGGCGCAACCGCATGCTGTTTGGGGTTGCTGGCGGGATTGGAGAGTACCTGGGCGTGGACCCGACAGTGGTGCGCGTGCTGTGGGTCGTCGGGGGCGTGCTGATGCTCCCGATGACCGGCCCGGTTGCCCTGCTTCTCTACGTGATCCTGGCCCTGATCATCCCAGAAGAGCCTGAGTAAGCACCTAAGCTTGCAGATGCTGCTCGGCCATCTGCTGCTCATCAGCATCAACGGGCAGCAGCGTAGACCATGCCGCCCAGGTGCTTGACCAGGCCCTTGAGCTCCATCATAGTGAGCAGCGCGCTGACGGTCGCGGCAGGCAGCCCGCAGGCGCGGCCGATCTCGTCCACATGGTGGGGCTCGCCTGCCAGCGCGTTCAGCACGGCCGTCTCTTCCAGCGTCGCCGGCAGCGTCCGCGCCACCTCCTGCTGCTGCGGCGCCATCGCCAGGTTCAGCTCGGCCAGGATGTCCTCAGCGGACGTGACAAGCTTGGCCCCCTCCTGGATGAGCCGGTGAGGGAGCTGAGTGTTGCGCGCGAAGATACTACCCGGCACCGCGAAAACCTCTCGGTTTTGCTCCAGCGCGTAGCTGCACGTAATCCTCGCCCCACTATCCAGCGGCGCCTCGACCAGCACGATGCCAAGGCTCAGCCCGGAGATGATCCGGTTGCGCAACGGAAAGTTCTCTGCTGCCGGGGGGCTGCCCGGTGGGAGCTCGCTCAGCAAGGCTCCCTGTGCGGCGATCTCCTCTGCCAAGCTGGTGTTCTCAATGGGGTAGATCAGATCGATGCCGGAGCCCAGCACGGCGATCGTGCGGCCGCCCGCAGCCAACGCAGCGCGATGGGCGTGCGTGTCAATGCCACGGGCCAGGCCGCTCACGATGGTGACCCCGCTGCGCGCCAGGTCGGTGCAGAGCCGCTCTGCTACCTCACGGCCGTAGGCGCTGGCCCGTCGCGTGCCGACGGCGGCAACGGCCCAGGCATCTTCAGGTGCCAGCGATCCCTTCACGTAGAGCACTGGCGGGGCCGCCGCAATCTCGCGCAGCAGTGCTGGATACCCCGGCGACGCCCAGGTCAGTACCGTGGCGCCGAGCCGCCACACGCGCTCCCACTCCGCCTCGGGCGAGATCGAAACGCGTGCCGCCACGATGCCCTCAACGCTCTTCGGCTCAAGGCCGCATGCAGCCAGCTCACCTGCCGGAGCCGCCCAGGCGGCGCGAAGCGAGCCGAAGTGCTCGACCAGCCGGGCAAAACGGGCGGGCCCGATGCCAGGGATGCGATGGAAGGCAACCCAGTAGGGTGTATCCTCCATAAGCGCGACAGCTTCCTCCTGTTCCATCTGCCGTCTTCTGCTTTTTTTATTTCTCACTATCTTTCTGGGCCATCCTGGTGGTCACTGCCCCGGCTGAACCGTAATGCTGTAGCGCTTGACCAGCGGTGCGCGCTCGGCGGCGAAGACCATCTCGAACCGTCCGATCGCCTGGGGCATAAGCGGCGAGACGGAGAGCGGCGTGACAAGCGTTTCCAGCACCGTTCCATTCTCGTCGTAAAAGGTGCAGATCACCAGCGTGCCGCGCACCGGGCGCATCCCAGTATTCTCGACCTCGCCACGAACGACAATAGCTCCTCTGCTGTCACGCTCGACTGTCTCCGAAATGAGCTCCAGCTCAGGTGGCGGGAGCGCCTGCATGAGGCGCCGGCGCGCCCAGCTTTGGGTCCGGGCTCCCAGGTACATGCCGAGCTGAACGGCCGCGATCACGGCAACGGCTGCCACAGCGCGGCGCGAGCCGCGTGGCGGAGGATGTCCGGCAAACATCCCGCAGGTCCCTGCGGCACTATACCACACCTGGCAGCGCCGGTGCGGGTACAGTGTGCCACAGTTTTGGCGTAGACTCGCGCCGGCAGGTAAGATGGAAGCATCGCTGGCACGACGAGGGCACAGTCGGCAGCCAGGAGGAGGGTGGTGGAGCCGTTGCCGGGTCTGGCCGCCGCGGCAGCGCTGGCCGCGGCGGCCGGGCTTAACGCCTACGTGGCGCTTTTGGTCGTCGGGGTGTTGGCGCGCTGGACGCCGCTGCTCCGGCTGGGCGAGCCGTTCACAGTCCTGAGCGACACGTGGGTGCTCGGGGCTGCCGTTGTGCTCTTGGCGCTCGATGCCATGCTCGACAAGGTGCCGCGACTTACGCCGGCGTATAGCCGCGCCGGCCTGGTCGTGCGCCCGGCTGTGGGGGCGTTGCTCTTCGCCTCACAGGAGACGGTGCTGGGCACAGGCAGCCTTGCGGCGGCGCTGGCCGGGCTGAGCATCGCGCTGGTCATGCACGGACTCAAGACATCTGCTCGACCAGTGCTCATCGGGAAGCTGTACGGCCTGGGCGGCATGCTGGCCAGCCTGGCCGAGGACGTAGCGGCAAGCCTGATCATCGTTACTGCGGCGCTCGTGCCGCCCCTAGGCCTCGCGCTGGCGGTCGTTGCGGCGCTGGCGCTCGGCGCTGTGGCGCTTCAGCGCGCTCCCCAGCCTGCCGCCAGAGGGTAGGCCGGGGTGACGGGGCAGTGGGTAAGCTCACGAACTTATATTTGTATTTGTTCCTGAACATACCTCTGCTGTTGTAGCCAGGCACTGGTTGCAGAGGCACTGGTTGCAGAGGCACTGGCACACGTATAGCCTTCACGTGTAATGGCTGCAAGGGAGCGTAAGCGTGATCTGGGGGCAGGTGGCGCTGCTGGCGCTCGCCGGCTTACTCGTAGGGGAGGTAGTGTGGCGGGCGACGCGCGTCCTACCTCCGGCGGCTCCGCCCCACCCGCCGTCGCTGCTGCTGGCGTGGGGCACCCGCCTGTTCACCGCCGCCCTCTTCGCCGCCGCCGGCTGGCGGTTCGCCGGTGAGGCGCGGCTCTTGTTCGCCCTGCCCTACATCGTCGTGCTCGTGATCATCCTTGTGATCGACATCGAGCACCGGTTGATCCTGGATAAGGTCACCCTGCCGGCGATGGCCGCGGTCGTGGCGGTCTCCGCTCTGCCCGTGCCCACCGGCATCGACCTGCGCAGCGCCCTTCTCGGCGGTCTGGTCGCGCTCGCCATCTTCGCCCTGCTGCTTGCCGTTGCCTGGCGCATCCATCCCGACGCCATGGGCATGGGCGATCTCAAACTGGCTGTGCTGATCGGCCTGGCCAGCGGGTTTCCCACAGTGCTCTCCGCCCTCCTGGCAGGCTTTCTCGCCGGCGGGATCATCGCTATTGCCCTGCTGCTATTGCGGCTGAAGCATATTAAAGACACCATGCCCTACGGGCCTAGCCTGGTGCTCGGCGCTCTCTATGCCCTCCTAGTGCTCCCCAGCTCCTGAGCGTCCTTTCCCGCTGAGATCTTAGCTCCCGAGCAGCTCGACGCTTTCGAAGACACGCTCGAAGTCCGGGCGAAGTCGGTCGAAATCTTCTACAGTTGCCGCCTGAGCGATGAGCGTATACTGCCTGTCGCTCTTAAACAGGAACCGCACCCACTTCTTCCACGTGCCCTGGGGTACGTCGCCCATCTCCGCGCCTTCGCCGGCATGGAGGAAGGTATACACTTTCTCAAAACCAATGGCATCCTTAAAGATGAGCTGGCGCTGCTCGAGCACCTGCGCCTCGGGCAGCGAGCGAATCGCCTCGGCCAGCTCGCCCTCCAGCGCAGGCAGGTCGTCGCGCTCGACCGTACGCGGCTGGGTGTAGACCTCAACTAGGATGCCATCATGCGCATTCGGTCCGACCATCACCACAGCCTGCGAGCCGGCCGGCGGGAAATAGCGCCGCCAGGTACGCGGGTACCACAGGCTGAAGCCGTGACGGTGGTCGAAGTACAGGATCATCCCGCGCCAGTCGGGCCGCGGCTTTGCCACCTCTTGCTCAGTGGTCCCAGCCGATGGCTGGGGGGCTGTACCGTTGGGTTCCGGAAGGCTCTGCTCACTGGTCACCGTTTGACCTCTTCAATTCCAATCCATCCTCGCTTCTCTCTATCCCCACGAACTATATTGTATTACCCACTGTATTATTTCTATATTATTTGTATTATTTTTTTTACTCTCCATATTCCCACGCACTATTCTCACGAAAGCGATCTCCTCGCCAGTGCGTCCTAGGGCGAGGCGCGACGCACGCTGCTCGAGGCAAGAGTAGCTCACCACAGGCGCGCCGGGAAGTCGGTCAAGAGCTCGAAGCCGTCACGCATGACCACGATCTCTTGCTCGATGCTAGCGCCGCCCCAGTCTGGGATGCGGATAGCCGGCTCGACGCACAGCACCATCCCCTCCTGGAGCTCCAGGCGGACACCCGGCACAAGGTAGGGCTCCTCGACCGTCTCCAGGCCGATGCCATGCCCGACGAAGCCAGAGGCGTACGCCTCAAAGCCGTCATCGGCCAGGGAGCGCAGCGCCACCGCGACGAGCTCGTCTACGACGGCGCCGGGCCGCACGCGCGCCAGCACCCGCTCGGTGGCGCGCAGCGCAGCATCGAGGACGCGGCGCTGCGCGGCATCGGGCGCACCGACCGTAGTAGAACGCAGCACATCGAACTGGTAGCCCCACCAGGCGCCGATGATGTCCAGCGTGACCATATCGCCGGGCTGGAGTACCCGATCGGTCGCCTGCGGCCAGCGGGAGCCCTGCCCGGCCAGCGGTCCCGAATGCACGCGCAGATAGCGTACGAAATCCGCGCCGGCTGCCAGCGCGGCTGCCGTGCCCGCAGCACAGACGTCCCACTCCTTCCGGCCCGGACGGACCTGGCGAAGCGCCGCTTGGAGGCCGATACCGGCCAGTGCAGCCGCCTCGGACAGCAGCCGCACCTCCGCTGTGCTCTTCCGCATGCGCTGCTGCGCCAGGAGATCGTCAGCCGGCACCAGGTGGAGCTCCGGCAGCGCCCGTGCGAGCTCGCGGGCCACCACAGCCGGCAGGATGTCCTCGCCTGCCACGCCCACCCGACTTCTCGCCAGCCCCAGGTCAGCCAGCGTATCGATCAGCGGGGCCACGAGATCGTTGCTCACGCGTATCTCGGCTACAGCGACCATGTCCTTCCGGTAGGCGCGCCCATCCGCCAGCAGCACAGGCGCGCCGGCCACAGGCAGGACCAGAAAGCCGTGGCCAAGCCCGCGCATCCCGTCGGCGAACACCGACGCCGGGAACGGCGGGAAATGGTTGGTGAGGTACGCCAGGTTGCCAGGCCGGTCGTAGAACGACCGGCCCACCACCAGGACCGCCTCCAAACCGCGCGCGGCAGCAAGCTCGCGCGTGCGCTGCTGCCGCGCCCGTACCTCGTCGGGACTGATGCCGCTCGTGGAAAACTGCGCAACCGGCACCCGCCAGTCGTCTACCTGCTTCACACCAGCTCCTTCCTTAATACACCCGAGACCTCGATACACCTGGAGAGAACCCAGATAGACCCGATGAACCTGACGAGCCTGACGAGGCAGACTCTACACTTGCAGTGGCGTTCAGGACCTGCGCAGCCCTTCTCCACCCTGCGACCTGCTCGCACTGCGAGCAGTGCGTGCGCTTCGCCATTCTAGCATGGCAGCCGGCCTGGAGAGCTAGCGCCGCTTCCAGCGGCGCGCCCGGCTGAACAGACCGTCTGGCTACGCTGCTTGCGACTGGCGCGCCCGACTGTGCTATACTTTCGCCCGTCGCGGCCGTGAACGGCTGCGCGGATGGGACGGGGAGACGTATGGACTTCGCTGGCCGTGACACCGGACCGCAGCCGGGCAGCACTCTCGGCTTGCAGGAGGTGCGGTCCACCGAGGGCAGCGCCGCCAGCGCCATCGCTCCGGATGGCATTGTGCGCCCGCTCTCGCTCCACCGCCACTTTATTCTCTTTTCTGCCAGCATCTTCTCGTTGCTCATGGCCGAGGTAGGCTGGTATACCGCCGTCCGATATGGCCACAGCACCGCGCACGAGGTGCTAGCACACGTCGGGCTAAACGGCATCGCTGCCTTTTGCGGCTTCATGCTCGCCTTCGCAGCAGCGCCCAGGCTCTACCAGCGACTGTCGCGTGCGCCGGGCGAGCGCGTGGTCGTCCAGCTTATGAAGCAGTGGGCCTGGATCGCCGCCGTACTTGCTGTGTTCTCGACCATGATCGCAGTGTCGTTCGTGCCGCTGACCGGCGACAGCCTGGCAGGGACCTTTCTCCTGCTGCGTTCCTGCTTCCTCTACGCCGTGCTCGGCAGCGCCGCTCCACCTGGTATGGTCCTCTTCGTAATCTATGTACGGTATCTTCGTGAACAAGGACTGGACGATCGCTACAAGATTTTCGGCATCTGTGCCACCCTCGCCGTGCTCCTGCTGATCGTGATTCTTCGCTTTCTCAATTTCGATGTCCGCCCGGATCTCACCGATCTGGCCCTGCTCGATAGCATTCACAATAACGCCAGCAGCCTGCTCGTGCTCGCCGGCGCGCTCACCACTTACTTCTGGGCTGTGCGCTGGATCGCTGACCACTAGCGCTCCAGGCGGCGCCCTCTCCGCCTTGACGGGCCGCCCGGCCGAGCCAATAATGTCGCTGCGCGCTGGCCGCCTACGTTGATCGTGTTTCCCCGGTGGGAGTGTTCGGTGGGAACCAGCCCTGTTCGGTGCGCGAGGGGAGTCACGGGGTGGGCAAGAGGGATAGGGAGAGCATCGGCTTTGGAGTGATCGGCCTGGGCGTCGGCGCCTCGCACGTGCGGGCTATCACGCAGACTGAAGGCGCCGAGCTCGTCGCCCTGTGCAGCATCGATACCGCGCGCCTCGTGGCGATCGCCGAGCGGACCGGCGTCACAGCTACCTACACGGACTACCGCGAGATGCTGCGCAATCCGGACGTGGATGTCGTCTGCATAGCGACGCCCAGCGGGATGCACGCCGACATGGTGATCGACTGCGCTCGCGCGGGCAAGCACGTCGTGTGCGAAAAGCCGTTGGACGTCCGCTTGGACAAAATCGACGAAGCCATCCGCGTGTGCCGCGAGCAGGGGGTGAAGCTCCAGTGCATCTTCCAGCGCCGCTTCGAGCCACTCAGCCAGAAGATCAAACAGACGGTCGAAAGCGGCCGGCTCGGCAAAATCGTGCTGGCCGATACGTCGCTGCGCTGGTATCGCACGCAGGAGTACTACGACGGTGGCTCCCCGCCGGGCTGGCGCGGGACCTGGCAGTACGACGGCGGCGGGGCCTGCATGAACCAGGGCGTCCATTCGATCGACCTGCTCCAGTGGCTGGTCGGGCCGATCACGGCCGTCTTCGCCCGCACGGGCACCTACACCCACCGTATTGAAACAGAAGACGCTGCCGTGGCCGTCGTGCGCTTCGCCTGCGGAGCGATCGGCACGATCACATGCACGACGAGCGCGTACCCCGGCCTGACGAACGATCTGAACATCCACGGTGAGAACGGCAGCATCATGACCTCCGATAGTCGGCTGGTCGTCTGGAAGATCCGCGGCGAGCGCGAGCAGGAAGAAGAGCAGGCGATGCTGGCAAGCTTCGGCAACGCGACTGGCAGAGGCGCGGCGACCGATCCGATGGCGATCAGCCTGTCCTCGCATTTCCCCCAGATCCGCGATATGGTGCGCGCGATCAAGGAGAACCGCGAGCCCGCGGTGCCGGGCGAAGAGGCGCGCCGGGCAGTGCAGGTGATCCTGGCGATGTACGAGTCCGCCCGCACGGGCCGCGAGGTGGAGATCAACGCCAATGGCTAAGCTCTTTGCCGCACGCCCCGGCCGGCCGTGGATCATCGGCCACCGCGGGGCCATGGGACATGCGCCGGAGAACACCTTCGCCGCATTCGAGAAGGGCTTGGAACTGGGCGCAGATATCTTAGAGCTCGACATCCACCTGAGCCGCGACGGCGTGCCAGTGGTGATCCACGATGCCAGGGTGGATCGCACGACCGATGGTAGCGGGACAGTGGTCGAGCACACCGTGGCCGAGCTCAAGCGCCTGGACGCGGGCGTTCGCTACGGTGAACAGTGGCGAGGCCAGCGCATCCCGACCCTCGAAGAAGTGCTGGAGTGGGCGCGCGGCCGCGCTGAACTGCTGATCGAGATCAAGCACGGCCCAGGCGGTGTCCCGTATCCATCCATCGAAGCGAAGCTCGTCGAACTGCTGGCTCGCTCCGGCATGGCCGGCTCCGTGATCGTGCAGGCCTTTGATCACCAGGATGTCAAGCGCGTCAAGGAGCTCGATCGTTCCATCGCCACAGCGATCTTGTCCAGCCGCCCGTTCGATGATCCCGTCGCGGCGGCACGAGCGGTCATGGCCGACTTGGTGCGCCCACGCAACGAGCACTTCAACGCCGCGGTGGTCCAGGCATGCCATGCCGCCGGCCTAGCCGCTGGCCCGTGGGGTGTGCAGGAGCCAGAGCGCCTGCGCGCGTGCATAGCCGCAGGTGCCGATAGTATCGGCACAGATTACCCCGACCGGCTGGCCGAGCTGCTCCGCAGCGGGGGAGGCTGACGCACGGTCGTGCTCATACAGTACAAAGCGGTACACAACAGAACAGCGCAAGACAGAACAGCACAAGACAGCGATGATGTGAGCTACGGTGGAGGCAAGCGGAGTGCCCCGTATCCTTCTGACCCCCTTGGCACCCGAGGTCCTGGAGATCGCACAACGTCTGCTGCCGGCCGGCTTTGAGCTCGAGATCGCCTCGAGCGTCGAGGCAGAGTTACTGAGCCAGGTCGAGCGCGCCGACTTCCTCGCCGGGTTCGTGAGAAAGCTGCCGCCGGACTTCTACCGCCGTGCCGGCCGGCTGAAGCTGATCCAGCTTCTGAGCGCTGGCTATGATGGCATCGAGATCGAGCGAGCGCGGGCGGCTGGTGTCCCGGTGGCGACCAATGGCGGGGCGAATGCGATCTCAGTTGCCGAGCACGCGGTGATGCTGATGCTGGCGGTCTATCGCCGCCTGATTGAGATGGACCGCCAGGTGCGCCGTGGAGGATGGCGCAGCGCTCCGCTCGGTGCCGAGCGCACGTATGAGCTGGCCGGCAAGACGGTTGGCATCCTCGGCCTGGGCAACATTGGCCGCGAGGTGGCCAGGCGCCTGCGCAGCTTCGACGTTCGGCTCCTGTACTATGATCCGCTGCGCCGGACACCCGAAGAGGAGCGGGCGCTGGGCGTGCGCTACGCGCCGTTTGACGAGGTGCTGCAGCAGGCAGACATTCTCACGCTGCACCTGCCGCTCAGTCCAGCCACGCGGGGCCTCATCGGGCGCCGGGAGCTCGCGCTGATGAAGCCGGGCGCAGTGCTGATCAACACCGCGCGCGGGGAGCTGGTCGATGAGGCGGCGCTGATCGAGGCGCTAGAGCGCGGGCGGCTGCTGGGAGCGGGCCTGGATACGCTGGCCCAGGAGCCGCCTCCGCCGGATCATCCGCTCCTGCACAGCGACCGCGTAGTGCTGACCCCGCACAGCGCCGGGCCCACATGGGATAGCTGGCCACGGCGTTTCACTAACGCCTTCGCCAACATCGAGCGTGTCGCCCGCGGCGAGCCCCCGCTGTGGGTGATCCCGGAGCTGCGCGACGGCCAGGGATAGCATGCCGCGCGGCTTACGCCAAGCCCCACCACGAGCGCTGCTACATCACCAGGATGCTGCGCGCTACCTCTCCTGCGGCCAGGGCACGGAATGCCTCGTTCGCCTCGTCCAGGGCGTAGCGCCGCGTGATCAGCTCGTCGATCTTGAGGATGCCCGCCATGTAGAGGTCTACCATACGCGGGAAGTCGGCCCAGGTACGTGCGCTACCGTAACTGGACCCGGTGATCGCCCGCTCGCCACCGACGAAGCGGCGGGGATCAAGCGTCACCGTCTCGCCGCTGGGCGGCAGGCCGATCACCACGCACAGCCCGCCCGGCGCCAGGCACTCAAATGCCTGCTGGATGGCACGCGTATCGCCTACCGCGACGAAGCTATAGTCGGCGCCGCGTCCAGTGATGCGTTTGATCGCTTCAATCGGGTCCTCGCGGGAGGCGTCTACCACGTGTGACGCGCCCAGGCCCTGCGCGTACTCCAGCTTATTCGCTCGCACGTCCACAGCGATGATAGGGTGCGCCCCGGCGATCCGTCCGCCCTGGACTACGTTCAGGCCAATACCACCTGCGCCGAACACAGCCATGCTCGCACCAGCCGGCACCTTCGCCGTGTTCAGCACCGCTCCCGTGCCGGTCATCACAGAGCAGCCAATCAGCGCTGCCTTCTCCAGGGGCATGTCCTTGCGGATCGGGATCGCGCTTGACTCCGGCACGACCGAGTGAGTGGCGAAGGTAGCCACGTAGCCATAGTGGTACACCGGCTGGCCGCGCAGGCGCAGGCGCGTCGTGCCGTCAAGCAGCACACCGGCGCCGGGAGCGCGGCGCTCGCACAGCACCGGGCGGCCGATGGCGCAGTAATGACAGCGCCCGCAGTTCGGGGCCCAGGACAGGATCACATGATCACCTGGCTGGACGTTCCGCACACCTGGCCCGACGGCCTCAACGACGCCAGCACCCTCGTCCCCTAGCACAATCGGCGTCTGTACATTCGCCCAGGAGCCGTCGGCTGCGTGCAGGCAGCTATGGCACACCCCACTGGCGACGATTTTGACCAGCACCTCTCCTTCCTTGGGCGGGTCGAGCTCGACATCTTCGATCGTCATCGGCTCACGTTGCCGGTGCAGCACTGCCGCGCGCATGGCATTCGCCTCCTCTCGCTCCAGACCTGCATACCTGCCAGGCCCGTGCACCCAACCGGCCAGGGGTGCCCTCAGGCCTGCTCCCTTCACCAGCCATCCCCGGGATGCGAGCCGGGGTATAGCACAGCTCGGCACGCGCTGCAACAGCCGGGGCCGCAGGTACTCACACGCCCTCCCCGCTCCACACACGGAGCAGGGCCGGGGTGCGGTCTGCGCACCTTCAGGCTCCGGCAGGCACCAGCACGATGTGGCGGCGCCATTCGTCTCGTGGGGCAGGGAAGTCGGTGCGGTAGTGAGCACCACGGCTTTCTTCGCGCACGAGGGCGGCGGCGGCGACCAGCCGGCCGGTGAGCAGAAGGTTGGCCAGCTCGTGCTCACGCCGTGTGCGAGGTGGCGTCGCGGCGGCCGCACCTAACCAGGCATCAAGCCGCGCCAGCGCTTCCTCCAGTCCATTGCGGTGCCGCATCATGCCCACGTGCTCCCACATGAGCTGCTGGAGTTCAGCCAGTGCGGGCAGCGGCCCTGAGCGCGCCTCGGGCAGCGGTACTGTCTGGCGTATCTCGGGGTTCACGCCTTCAGCAGCGCCGGCCACACCACGCGTCCGTTGCACGATGCGGCGGGCGAAGACGAGCGCCTCCAGCAGCGAGTTCGAGGCCAGGCGGTTCGCGCCGTGCACGCGAGTGTTGGCCACCTCACCACAGGCGTACAGGCCTGGGAGGCTGGTCTCGCCCCACAGGTTGGTGCGCACACCACCCATAAAGTAGTGCGCTGCTGGAGCAACGGGGAGCCGCTCTCGCGCCATGTTCAGGCCATAGCGCTCGCAGGACGAAAAGATCGTGGGGAAGCGTCGGCGCAGGAAGCTCGCAGGCCGGTGGGTGATGTCCAGGTACACACAGCGGCTGGCCGTGCGCGCCATCTCAGCCAGGATAGCGCGGGCGACCACATCGCGGGGCGCCAGCTCGGCTCGCTCGTGGTACCGCGGCATGAACCGCTCGCCATATGCATTGAGGAGCACAGCACCTTCACCGCGCACTGCCTCCGAGATGAGAAAGCGCGGCACGCCGTCGAGCGCCAGCACCGTCGGGTGGAACTGGAAGAACTCCATATCCCCGACGGCAGCCCCGGCGCGGAAAGCCAGTGCCACACCGTCGGCCGTGGCCACCGCTGGATTGCTCGTGTGCAGGTAAAGCTGCCCTGCCCCGCCCGTGGCGAGCACGACGTGCCGCGCCTGATAGGTCACCTCACCGGCGTTGCCGTCTGCACCAGCCAGCGCCCGTACCCCCCTCACGCAGCCAGCCTCAAGTAGTAGCTCGGTAACAAAGCAGTGCTCAGCTACTGTGATGGCCGGGGTCTCGCGCACCCGCGCCATGAGGGTGGCCGCGATGCGAGCGCCGGTAGCATCTCCACCGGCGTGCAGCACCCGCGGCACCGAGTGCGCCCCCTCCAGGCCGAGTGCGACGGCTCCATCGTGTGTGTCGAACGGGACGCCTAGGCGCCGTAGCTCGGCCACACAGCAGGGGCCTTCCTCGGTCAGCACACGCACCGCCGCCGGGTCGGCCAGCCCGGCGCCGGCGGCGAGCGTATCCTGCATGTGAAGCTCAGGCGAGTCCTGCTCCGAGACCGCAGCGGCGATGCCACCCTGGGCGAACCAGGTGTTGCTCTGCTCAAGCGTCTCTTTGGTAAGCAGCAGGACCGTGCCGTGCTCAGCGGCAAGAAGGGCGGCAAAGAGCCCGGCCAGGCCGGAGCCGATAATTACATAGTCATATACGTCGTATACACGGTTGTACATGCGCGTCCCAGCAAGGCATCATGAGCCGTGGGAGAGCCCGTGAACAAGGCGGAGGCAGTCAGCGGATGTGCGGGAACGGATTGCACAGCGATGACCCGCATGCTCGGCTGCACGATCTGTTCAATCCACTCTCCAACTCCGCTGACAGTTCCCTGCGTCCGTTGCAGCTCGGTCACTGGATCGACAGCATCCGCTCCAGCGCGACCCTCGCCCAGCGCGCCGTCTCGTCGTCCACCTTGATCTGGTTGATCACCTCCCCGCGCACCAGCGCTTCCATCACCCAGGCGAGGTAGGCTGGATGGATGCGATACATGGTCGAGCAGGGACACACGATCGGATCGAGACAGAACACCAGCTTGTCGGGATGCTCCTTGGCGATGCGGTTCACCAGGTTGATCTCTGTGCCGACAGCCCACTTCGTACCAGGCGGTGCATTGCTGATGACTTTCACGATGTACTCTGTCGAGCCGTTGTCGTCCGCCGCCTGCACGACCTCGTAGCGGCACTCCGGATGCACGATCACGTTGATATCGGGATACTTCTTGCGCGCCCACTCGATCTGCTGCACGGTGAACCGCTGGTGCACCGAGCACCACCCGCGCCAGAGAATAATCTTTGCCTCGCGGATAGCCTCAGGGGTATTCCCACCCAAGGGCTGGTTAGGGTCCCAGACGATCATCTCGTCCAGGCCGATGCCCAGCTTCACGCCAGTGTTACGCCCCAGGTGCTGATCGGGGAAGAACAGCACCTGGTCACCGCGCTCGAACGCCCACCGCATTGCTCCCGGCGCATTCGAGGAAGTACACACAACCCCGTCGTTGCGGCCCACGAAGGCCTTCAGGTTCGCCGCCGAGTTCATGTAGGTGATGGGAACGATGCGCTTATCGCTGATCTCCGTGAGGGCGTCCCAGCAGTCCTCGACGTCGTAGATATTGGCCATGTCGGCCATGGAGCAGCCGGCCTCGAGGTTCGGCAGGATGACGATCTGGTGCGGCTGGCTCAGGATATCGGCCGTCTCGGCCATAAAGTGCACGCCGCAGAAGACGATGTACTCGGCATCGGAACGCTGGGCCGCGAGTTGGGAGAGCTTGTACGAGTCACCCCGGAAGTCGGCGAACTTGATGATCTCGTCCCGCTGGTAGTGGTGGCCCAGGATGACCACCTGCCGGCCCAGCGCCTCCTTGGCGGCGGCAATACGCTGGTCGAGCTCCTGCTCGCTCATTTTCAGGTACTGCGGCGGCACCTTGGGGCGCTCGTCGAGCTGCAGTCCTGTCACAGAGATGACGGGCGTGGTGACCATGGGGATGTGACCTCCTCGTGAGCGTCGTGAACGTGCGCGCTGTTCCGTTGCGCCAGCTGCACGAGGCACATGCCCCGCGCGCAGACAACGGCCCATGCCATCGGCGAGGTCACCGGATTCCTCCTCGATGCCTGCCGACCGCGGCCCGCTCCCCGGCGCACTCGGGCGGTGACCACGATCCGGAGGCTGCGGCTGGCCGGGGGATTGCCGGTCCTCAGGCGCCCGGCTGCCCGCAGCTACGGAAGGGCTCTTTGGCGTGCTATTATCGTAGCAGGATGCTGGCTAGATTATAGCGTATCTCTGGAAGACAGGCGCACATCCCGCAGGGAGCGCGCCGGGAGCAGGCGATGATCTACCTCGACCATGCCGCCACGACGCCGCTGGACCCCCGCGTCTTAGAGGCGATGCAGCCATTCTTCAGTGCGCGCTTTTACAACCCGTCAAGCATCTACACGCCGGCGAAAGAGGTGCGGCGCGCCGTTGAGTGGGCGCGCGAGACGGTCGCCCAGATCTTACACGCCCGCCCGACCGAGATCATTTTCACTGCCGGCGGCTCCGAGAGCGATAACCAGGCGATCAAGGGCGTAGCCTTCGCTAACCGCCACCGCGGCGACCACATCATCACCAGCCAGGTCGAGCACCACGCCGTGCTGCACACCTGCGAGTACCTGGAGCGCGCCCATGGCTTCCGTGTGACCTACCTGCCCGTAGATCGCTACGGCCGGGTCGATCCAGCCGACCTGGAGGCGGCGATCGATGATCGGACCATCCTGGTTACGATTATGCTGGCGAACAACGAGGTCGGCACGATCCAGCCGATCCCCGAGCTAGCGCGCATCGCCCGGGCGCGCGGCGTATACTTCCACACCGATGCCGTGCAGGGGGGCGGCGCCCTAGACCTCAACGTGCGGCGGCTGGGTGTGGACCTGCTGTCGCTGTCGGGCCATAAATTCTACGGCCCTAAGGGCACTGGTGTGCTCTACGTTCGCCGCGGCACCCAGATCGATCCGCTGATCCACGGCGGCAGCCAGGAGCACGACGAGCGCGCCGGCACCGAGAATGTGCCGGGGATCGTCGGCCTGGCCACTGCCCTTCAGCTGGCCTACACCGACTTCGAGGCAAAGATCGCGCACCTGCGGCGGCTGCGCGATCGCCTGATCGAGGGCGTGCTGTCAAGCTGTGAAGGAGCGATGCTGACCGGCCACCCGACCGAGCGGCTGCCGAACAGCGCCAGCTTCTGCTTTGAGCACGTCGAAGGCGAATCGGTGCTGCTCAACCTCGATGTGCTGGGCATCTGCGCCTCCAGCGGCTCGGCCTGCACTGCCGGCTCCACCGAGACCTCACATGTGCTGCGTGCCATGGGTATTCCAGAGAGCTGGGCGCGCGGGCAGCTCCGGCTCACCGTGGGCCACGAGAACACCATGGACGAGATCGAGTACGTCCTGCGCGAGCTCCCTCCAATTGTGCGGCAGGTGCGCGAGCTCGCCACCGCCGGCAGCCCGACGACGGCAGCAGTGGGCCGGGCGTGAGACCCGCCTTGGAGCTTCTGGCCCTGACGCGTCAGGGCGGCGGGACCAGGTGGTGGGGGCGGCTACCGCAGCCAGCGATCCAGGAACGGGAAGCCCTGGCGGCCACAGAATTCGTGCTTCCCCTCGAAGATCTCATAGCCGAGCCGCTCCGGCGCACCCAGGAGCTTGTAGGCACGGCGCACCTGCTCCACTGCCGCGCGAGTGGCCTCCACCGGAAAGATGTGGTCTTCCGTGCCGCTCTCGATGAAGAGCGGCCGCGGCGCAGTGAGGCAGGCGATGTCGGCCATCTCCGCGTACCTCAGGATGCCCGGGATGTAATTGTCCTCGCAGTGGCTGATAGACATTATGCTGTCATGGAAGGAGTTCAGGTAGCCGCTGACCAGCGCGGCCTTGATGCGTGTGTCGAGAGCAGCAGTGAACAGCGTGATCATGCCTCCGCCGGAGATGCCCAGACAGCCGATACGCGCTGGGTTAACCTCCGGCCGGCCCTCCAGGTAATCCACCGCACGCATGGCATCCCACACGCGGATGCCGCAGACGGTCCGGCCCAGCAGGAGCGCAGCCAGGGACAGCTTGCGACAGGATGCCTTGCGCGCGCTCTGCTGGATGTCTTCCGGCTCACGGCGCTCGCCGAAGCCGTACTGCTCCGGGGCGAGGGCTACGTATCCGCGGCGAACAGCCTGAAGGGCGAAGTCCTGCTGGTACTCGCCCGGCTCGGTGCGCTGTGTCCCATCTTCAGCGATCCCGACAATCTCGTCTTTGCCCCGGCCGTGGCCGTGCAGGCAGATGAGCGCCGGCCGCCGCTCCCCCGGTTTCAGGTCGCTGGGAATGAGCAGCCACGCCGGCACAGGCGTCTGCGGACGGGTCCAATAGAGCACCTTCTCCCGCACGTAGCCATCGAACTCCTGCCGTTCCAGCACTTGCGGCTTCAGTACACCGACTGGATCGTCGAAGCCACCGAGCAGGTCTAGCAGCGTGGCAGTCAGGCGAGCGCTCCAGAGCCGCCACTCAGCGAGCGACGTAGCCCGAAAGGCCAGCAGCGCAGCACGGCGCTGGTAGAGCGCTTCGATGTAGGGGTACGGACGCAGATCGGGCAGCATCTCTGCCATCGGCTGCTCCTGAAAGACTACTCTGTTTTACGCAGTACGCAGTACACGGTACGCAGTACGCAGCACCATTTGCACCATTTGCACCATAATTTGCGCCATACAACGGCAACGGGCGAAGCGTACGCTTCGCCCGCTACGTGGTCGAGAACTGAGGCCGACGCTCCTCGCTACCGGGAGACCCCTCCGCGGTCAGCGAGAATGAGCGCCGGCCAGCACATGCCCGATGAACTACCCATTCTCCACATCACCTCCTTTCGTCCCTGCCAGGGTATCACGCTGGAACGACGCTGTCAACGCATTGCCCATTCCTGCCTCGGTCACAGTAGTCACGCCAGGAACCAGGAAATGCGGAAGAGCGAGAAAACAGCTTGACGCACCATACAGCGCCCGGCTATGCTCCCAGATAGACGTAACGAGGGAGCGCTGGGCACAGTGTATACCATCGGCACTGCAGGACACGTTGACCACGGCAAGTCTACCCTCGTGCGGGCGCTCACCGGGATCGACCCCGACCGCCTTCAGGAGGAGAAGGTGCGCGGCATGACGATCGATCTCGGTTTCGCCTGGCTCACGCTGCCGAGCGGTCGGGAGATCAGTATCGTGGATGTGCCCGGCCATGAGCGCTTCATCAAGAACATGCTGGCTGGTGTCGGCGGCATCGACGCCGCACTGCTGGTCATCGCCGCCGACGAGGGGGTGATGCCGCAGACGCGCGAGCATCTGGCCATCCTCGACCTCCTGCACGTGCGCAACGGCGCCGTTGTGCTGACGAAACGAGACCTGGTGGACGAGGAATGGCTAGAGCTCGTCAAGGAGGATGCACGCCAGGTCCTGCTGGGCACGACGCTCGAGCGTGCGCCGATGGTGGCGGTCTCGGCGCTGACCGGCAAGGGGCTGGACGAGCTGGTCGCGCTGCTCGACCGGCTGCTCGACCAGACTGTGCCAAGGCGCGATGTGGGGCGCCCGCGCCTGCCGATCGATCGGGTCTTCTCCATCGGCGGCTTCGGGACCGTTGTCACTGGGACCCTGCTCGATGGCTCACTGCACGTTGGCCAGGAGCTCGAGGTACTGCCGGCCGGGCTGCGAGTACGTGTGCGTGGCTTGCAGTCGCACCGGCAGAAGGTCGAGCACATCGCGCCGGGCAACCGTGTGGCGGTGAACCTGGCCGGTGTCGATACGGATCAGCTTCAGCGCGGCGATATGCTCACGGTCCCGGGCGGGCTAAGCGTCGCGCGCGTGCTCGACGTGCGCCTGCGCCTGCTGGAGTCGGCGCCGAAGCCGCTGGCGAACTCCGCCGAGGTGACCTTTCATACGGGCACGGCTGAGCTGTCGGCCAAGGTCCGCCTGCTCGACCACGACGAGCTAGCGCCGGGCCAGAGCGGGTGGGCGCAGCTCCGGCTGGCCGGGCCGGTTGCTGTTGCCAAGGGTGATCTCTTCATTATCCGCCAGCCATCGCCCAGCCTGACCCTCGGCGGCGGTGAGGTCGTGCATGTAGGGGCGGTGCGACGGCGCCGCTTCCGCGACGACGTGCTAGAGGAGCTCCAGGTGCTGGCAGAAGGCGACCCCGAGGAGGTGCTGCTCCGGCTTGTGCGGCGCCGCGAGCCGGTAGAGCAGCGCACAGCGCTGGAGGCCAGCGGGCTGGCTCGCCAGGTAGCTGAGCCGGCGCTGGCAGCCCTGCTGCAATCCGGCCGCCTGATCGCCCTAGGCCAGACGCTCGTCACCGCTGAGGGGTGGGAGGAACTTGCCGCCAGGCTGCGAGCTGAGCTCCAGGGCTATCACAGCACGTATCCACTGCGCGCTGGCATGCCGAAAGAAGAGTTGCGCATGCGCGCACGGCTGAACGCGCGGGCGTTCGCTGAGGCGCTTAGCCGGCTCGTGCAGGCCGGTGTGCTGCTCGACAGCGGCACGACTGTGCGGCTGCCGGAGCACGCCGTGCATTTCGATGGCGAGCTGGGCCGCCGAGTGGAGGCCGCGCTGGCTGCGCTGGCCGCCGACCCCTTCAGCCCGCCAGGCCTGGCCGAGCTCCAGGCCCGCTATGGCCTGGACGAAGAGGTGATCGGTGCCCTGGTCGAGGCCGGCCGCATCGTGCGGCTCAGCCACGACGTGCTCTTCACGCCTGAGGCCTATCGGCAGGCTGTGGCGACGGTGACTGAGATCATCCGTCGCGAGGGAAAGGCCACCGTGGCGCAGGTGCGCGACGTGCTGAACACCTCGCGCAAGTATGCGCTCGCGCTGATGGAGTACTTGGACGCCCAGCGCATCACCCGCCGCATCGGCGACGAGCGTGTCCTGGCACGCTAGTCCTGGCACGCGAGCTGCTCGCTGCCTGGCCACCAGCTCGGAATGGCTTCCCTCGCCACAGCAGCGTGCCCGGGCCAGCTACAGTGCTGGGCAGCGAGTAGGAGATACTACATGGCAGACTATGGCAGGCCAGTCGAGTTCGGCTTCTTCCTCGTCCCGAATGCCGATGAGTACCCGGAACTGCTCAGGCAGGCTGAGCTTGCCGACCGGCTCGGCCTGGACTACATCGGCGTCCAGGATCACCCCTATCAACGCCGCTTTCTAGACACCTTCACACTCCTGGCAGCGCTCGCCGCGCGCACCTCGCGGGTGCGCCTTTTCCCGGACGTGGCGAACCTGCCCCTGCGCTCTCCGGCGATGATCGCCAAGGCCGCGGCATCGTTGGACCTGATCAGCGGCGGACGGTTCGAGCTCGGCCTGGGCGCCGGCACCTTCTGGGATGCCATCTGGGCCATGGGCGGGCCGCGGCGCACGCCCGGCGAGGCAGTGGCAGCCTTAGAGGAGGCCATCGCTGTCATCCGGCTGATGTGGAGTGGCGGGCGCGGCCTGCGCTACGATGGCCGGCACTACGCCCTGCGCGGTGTGCACGCCGGGCCAGTTCCGGCGCACCCGATCAGCATCTGGCTGGGCGCGTACGGGCCGCGCATGCTAGCCCTCACCGGCCGCCTCGCTGATGGCTGGGTTCCCTCCGCGCCGTATGCCCCGCCGGAGAAGCTTCCGGAGATGCAGGCGCGCATCGACGCAGCTGCGCAGGCGGCCGGTCGAAACCCGGCCGCGATCAGGCGGTTGTACAACGTCAGCGGGCGCATCACCGATGGCGCGGCCGGGGGGCCGTTTGAGGGCCCGGTGGAACAATGGGTAGCGGAGCTCAGCTCCCTCGCGCTCGACCACGGTATCGACACCTTCATCTTCTGGCCGGCGGAGGCTCCAACGCAGCAACTGCGCCGCTTCGCCGAAGGGGTGGCTCCACAGGTCCGGGCCATCGTGGGACAGCGCCGGGTTGGCCGCCCGGCATGAGCGCATGGCATGCGCTCTGCTACACCGGGCAGTGCCCAGGGCGAGCAGTTCGTCGCCGGGCGGGATGCCGGGGAGGGGCCGGAAGGCCGGCAGGAGGTGAAGCGCACGATGCGAGAGATCGGACAGTACCGGTGTGCAGAGTGCGGCGCCGAGTTCGAGAGCCGTGAGCTGCTCACGGCGCACCAGCGCCAGGCTCATCATGAAATCGAGCGGCAGGCTGGCGGACCAGAGCTCGGTGCGCAGGACCTGCGCTGTGTGCAGTGTGGCCAGGAGTTCCGCAGCCGCCAGGAGCTCGAGACGCACCTCCGCCACGCCCATTAGCGGCGGGCCAGCGCATATGCCTGATCGATCAGCTCGACCGCAGCCAGACAGTCGGCGATGGTGGCCAGCGGCGGTTCGCCGCGCTGGAAACGGGCCAGCGTATCCACCACCAGGCCAGGATAGGAGGACGCCGGCAGGTCCACCGCCTGCTCAACGCGCCGGCCGGGGGTGGCCACAGTGAGGGTGCTGCCAGTCTCGCTGATGTAGAGATCGCCTGCTGCAAGCCGCCACTCGCTATCGCCGCCAGCAAGGTCGGTCGGATAGACGTAGCCCGCCTCGACGATGCCGGTGACGCCACTGGCACTGCGCAGGCCCACGACAGCGTACTCTTCGATGCCCAGCCCGTACACACGGTGACTGAGCTGCGCCCAGGCCACCTCCACCGGCTCCTGCACGATGGCATTGAAGAGATCGATGCCGTGGATGCCGAGATTGCGCAGTGGCCCGCCGCCGGAGAGGGCCGGGTCCAGCATCCAGCTGCAGTTCCAGCGAGGATACCGCGACGGATAGCCGTTGACGATGCGGGCATGCACCAGGCATAACCGGCCGAGCCGGCCGGCTTGCCGGGCTCTCTCTACCTCACCATAGAAGGTGGAGAGCCGCCGCGGCAGAGCGACGGCGGCAAAGGACGGCCGCAGCCGCTCGGCGAGCTCAGCGAGCGGGCGCACCTCGCTGGCCGAGCGGCCGAGCGGCTTTTCCATCAAGAACGGCAGGCCGCGCTCCAGCAGCAGCCGGCAGAGGCGCGGCATGTGATCGTGGCGGCCAAAGGCGATCACGAAGTCCGGCTTCGCTGCATCCAGCGCCTCCTCAGCCGTGGCATGGGCCGGGCAGCCGAGCTCCGCAGCGAGCGCCGGACCGGCCGTGCTGGTGCTGTCAGAGAGCGCGACGACGCGCGCCCCAGCCTGGTGCAGGCCGGTGACATACATGCTGGTATGCCAGTGCGCGGCTTCGAGAATGACAACGCGTAGTGGCACAGACATCTGCTTAATCTCCAGCCGCTGTCAGCCCGCCATCGACGACCAGGCAGTGCCCGGTGATATACGATGCCTCCTCCGACGCGAGGAAGAGAATGCAGGCAGCCACCTCCTCAGGCCTGCCGCTGCGGCCCATCGGCGGCACACGCTCGCGCCGCCGGACCTCCTCAGCGTCGAGCGCAGATAGCCCCAGGGCAGCTCGTTCAAGCTGGCCGCGCTCGAGGATAGCCGTTTCAATTGGGCCGGGACAGACAGCGTTTACACGGATGTTGCGATCAGCATAATCCACGGCCATCTGCCGGGTCAGGGCGATGACGCTGCCTTTGCTGGCTGCGTAGGCAGCCCAGCCGTGGAAGCCGAACATACCCTGGACCGAGGCAACGTTGACGATCGCGCCACCGCCTCGCCGGAGCATCGCCCGCACGCCATCACGGCAGCCGCGGTACACGCCATTGAGATTTACTTCTTGTATCCGCTGCCACAGCTCCGGCGGTGTCTCGTGTACTTCAGCCCCGACCGCAATGGCAGCGTTGTTCACCAGGATGTCCAGCCCACCCCAGCGAAGCTCTGCCTCATGGATGGCACGATGGATGTCGCCGTCTTGGGCTACGTCAGTGTAGACGTACAGTGCTCGCCCACCGGCATCGATAATCTCGTCCGCCGTCGCCCCACCAGCTTCCACATCTCGATCGGCCACCACGACCGCTGCACCCTCACGGGCGAAGAGCAGTGCGGCCGCCCGGCCGATCCCGTGCGCCGCGCCAGTGATCACCGCTACTTTTCCTTCGAGCCGTCCTGCCATGGCTCACTTGCTCCTCCGCTGTGATGTCTGGATGGCGCGTTACGAGGCCACCCTCACGACGAGCTGGCTATCCTGCTTCCTGCGGCCCCGTCTCGCGGCGACCAGGCGTAGCGCACCACCTCCTGGCGGGCAGCGGTCTCACGGACTGAAGACCACTGTACCGTCGGGCGTGACGCGCTCGACAGGCGACGAGCGCTGAAAGGCCGTTGCCCGAAGACGCTGTTCTACAGTGGCCCGCGGCCCGACGCGCAGGGCAGTGCCGCGCTCGATGGCGCGGAGCAGGCCGCAGCCAGGAATGCTGCTATGCGGCTCGATGCCGCAGACGTACTCGCGCCCCCACCAGGGATATCCCCGTGTGCCGCAGCACTCCTGCCAGAGCCAGATGTGCGGGAAGACCCGCGCGTCCCAGGCCAGCGCGAAGCCGAGGCCGCTCTCCGTGTTGTGCAGGGCGTACCAGCCCTCGTCCAGCTCGGTGAGGTAGCACACGTCGCTCGACCGGCTCTCTGGCCCTGGCATCTGCCGCAGGTCCACCGGCTGGCCGTCTGCGCCGGGGATGATTGGCCATTCACCGCGCAGGCCACGCGGCAGGCGCTGTTTTCCGGGCAGGGGATCAGGATGGGTCTCAACAGCGCGCGCTGGCACGGTCAGCCGGCAGGCCGGGGAGAGGAACGGTGCCCCGAAGGTGGGATGGTGGCCCCACATGCACTCCAGCGTCTCGTCGCTCTCGTTGATGGCGCGTTCCTCGATCGCCAGCGTGGGAGAGCCGGCCTCCAGCCGCAGCCGCTTTTCAAGCAGGAACGGCATGCGCACCGCCTGGGTCCAGCACCGTACCTGTACAGCACTGGAATCGTTCCGCTCGACCTCATACTCCCATGCTACTTTGCAGACATCGCCGTGGAACCCTAGGGCGGCGCCACGGTAGACGCACGGGTCACCGCCGTTCGGGAAGATCTCCTGCCAGCCGCCAGGGTAATAATCCATGTACGGCGATGCCGGATCAGGCGATGGCGGGAGATCGGTGGCGGGGTTACGCACACCGGTGCGCGAGCGCCACAGCAGGTTGAGACGGGACGGCTTGTAGACGAAGCTGATGATGTCTGTGCCCCGCCCCGCCAGCACCGTCACCTCAAGCAGCTCATTCTCCAGCACCAGCGCGGCAAGGCCGCGGACCTGGAGACCCGTTCGCAGGCTGCAACCTGTGCTCATGCCTCGCTCCCCTCGCCGGGTGCTCTATCTGCCATCGGCGCCTGCGGCTCGTCTTAGACGCAGCGTGGGCGGTGGTCCTTGCACCGCAAGCTACCGGCGCCACATCATAGCGCATGGCTCGCCGGAACGCATCCGGGAATGCGTGGCGAAGAGCCCCTGGGTAACGTGTGCGGATCGATCCCTTGCCCCGACGAACACCTCGATTTGCTGTCGGGCGCAGCATCGCGTACAATGACGCCGCCGGCAGATTAAGAATTCGTTAAGAGCAGGCCGGTACATCCTGCGGGGAGGTGGGCGGGCGTGCTCCTGGTATGGCCTGGGACAGCGCGGCAGCGCGCCGGCGCGGGAACATGCGCGGCGCAGCCGTGGCCGGTATGGGCAGCGCGGGCCTCTTTCTCCTGCGCCCCCCTGTTGCGCGCCGCAGCGCTCGCGGTGCGGGCACCGGCGCTGCGGGACCTCGTGTGCGTGCTTGTCCTCGTTGCTGCCGCGCTGATCTTGCTGCGCGACTCCCTCTTGAGTGGCCGGGTCTTCTATGAGAACGACACGCGGGATTTCTACTACCCTGTGATGCAGCGGGTGGCCCAGTTCTTGCGCCAGGATCGCCTGCCGCTGTGGTCGCCGGAGCTGTTCGGTGGCTATCCCCTCTTCGCTGACGGTGAGGCCGGTACGCTCTATCCACTCCACATCGTGGCGTTGAAGCTCCTGCCGTTCGAGGTGGCATTCATCTGGCTGCGCGTCCTGCGCTTCGTGCTCGCCGGCTGCTTCATGTACGCCTACGGCCGCATCACCGGCATGACGCGCACTGGCGCGCTGGGCGCTGGGCTGGTGTTCATGCTCTGTGGCTTCGCTATCGCCCAGATGCACCACACGAATATCAGCCAGGGCGCGGTGTGGCTGCCGCTGGTGCTCTTGTGCGTCGAAGGAGCACTCCGCCAGCCATTCCCCCAGCGCTATCTCTTCATGGTTGGTGGTGCACTCGCCCTAGCCTGCCAGGCCCTGGCAGTGCACGTGCAGGTCGTGCTGATGACGCTGCTTGCTACTGGCCTGTACGCGCTCTACCGGGTCGTGGTGGGGCCAGTGGGTGGAGGGGTATGGGGCGGACGCAGAGCCGAGCACGCCCCGCTGACGCGGGCGACGGTACGGCTGCTCCGGTGCGGCTTTTGCTGGCTGACGTGCAACGCCATTCCGCCTGCATGGCGTGCCCACACGGCACGCGCGGCGCTGACGGGGCGCAGGCTTGCTTGTACAGTGGCATTGCCGGCGCGCCTGCTCCGCCGCGCTGGATCGCTTTTGCTCCTCGCGCTGGCGCACGTGACCTGGCGGGCTGCCCTGCTGGTCGTGCTGCTCTCCGTGATCGTCGGCGGCGGGCTGGGTCTTGCTGCGGTGCAACTCCTCCCGCTCTACGAGCTCGGCCGTTTCTCCCTGCGGGCGCATGGCGTCTCGTATACCTTCGCCACGCAGTATTCACTTCCACCGGCCAACCTGGCCACGCTGCTGCTCCCAGACCTCTTCGTCGATCACGGCCGGTACTGGGGTGCTTGGTCGCGCTGGGAGACGACCGTGTACGCCGGGATTGTTCCCCTGCTGCTGGCACTCGTCGCCATCCTGGCGGTACGCAACCGCTACGTCTCCTTTTTCGCCGCGCTGGCTGTGCTTTCCGCTATGCTGGCTTTAGGCGACCAGTCGCCCTTCGGCCTGCACCGCAGGCTCGCGGAGCTACCTGGTTTTTCGTATCTGCGAGCACCTGGCCGTTTCGCCTACCTGCTGGACGCGTCGATCGCCGTACTGGCCGGCCACGCCATCTCCTGGCTGAGCCGTCGCCGGTCGGCTCACGCGCAGCTCCAGGCGACCATCCTCCAGGCGACCGAGAGGACCGAGACGCTGGAGCAGCCTGCCCTGGCGCGCATGACAGGTCGGCTGCGGCGGCTCGCCGCGCGCAGCCTGGCCGCGGCTGGCGCGGCCGCTGCGCTTGCCGGCGCTATCCTGCTCGCCCTCTTGCTGGACGTGCTGGCGTTGCTGGGCCCGCTGGCGATGCACCGGGCGAGCACTGCGCTGGCCGCCGATAAGGAGGCCGCGGTGGAGCTGATCCGCCGCCTCGTGCTTTCCGCCCGCGGGATAGATGGCCGCGTCACGGCCGAATACGCCTATCACTGGCTTGAGCGGGCGCTGGATATAAGCAATCCGCTGGCGGTGCTGCCGGTTGCGCTCCTGGTAGCCGGGACGCTCGTCGTGTTTTGCTGGCTGCTCCTGCCGCGGTTGCAGCCTGTATGGCAGGCGCTTGCCCTCGGGCTCATCGCCGTGGACCTGCTGACGTTCGGCGCGCGGTTCCATCCGCTCATCTCCATACGTGAGCTGAGCGAGCCATCGCCTGCTGCGCAGTTCCTGGCGACGCAGCCGGGTCTCTTCCGTGTCCTGAACGCAGGCCGCACACCCGACCGCCCCAACCGCCTGCTGCCGGTTGGTCTCCAGGAGGCAGACGGCTACAGCTCCCTTCAGCAAGACCGCCATCTCCAGTACATCGCACGGGTGCGCTTTACCGAGAACCGGCTCCTCGATCTGCTGAACGTGCGGTTCCTGGTGCAGCCCAACGTCTTCACGCCAGCGCCGAGCTTCGAGCTGACCTCTTATAATCCCATCCGGCCACTGATGAGCGCGTCCGCCGGTAACGCGGCCTCAAATATGGAGTTCCGCGTGCCCAGCGTGCGGGCCGACCGCCTGCGGGTCATCTCCGCTCTCGCTCGCGGCGCCACCGTATCCCAGGGCGAGCGCGTGGCGCACGTTGCGATCTACCCCGCCGACGGCTCGCCTGCCATCGTGCTGCCTATCTTGGCTGGCGTGCATACGGCCGAGCAGGATATCGAGCGCGAGGACGTACGCCCGCGGGCGCAGCACGAGCGCGCTCGCGTTGCGCAGGGGTTCCGCTCGCGGGATGCCCAGGGGCGCGAGTACCAGCGCTATCTCTACTTCGCTGAGCTGCCGCTCCCGCGGGCGATGGTGATCAGCCGTATCGGCGTCAAGGCGCTCCATCCGGCAGCACGGTTTCAGCTCTATGGCCTGAGCCTCTTCGATTCGGCTACGTGGCAGGCAACACAGTTCACCGCCAGCGAGCTGGAGAAATACACGGAAGTCTACCGGGACGAGCGGGTGGTGATCTATGAGAACCGCGCTGTGCTGCCGCGCGCCTTTCTGGTGCCGCGGGCGGTGAACATGGTGGCGCCGAACCCCGACGCACTCAACGACATCATTTTGACCCAGATGACCGAGGGCGACTTCGACCCGGAGCGCACAGTGATTCTAGAGAATGTACCAGCGAACGTGGCCCTGCCGGCGCACGCGCCGGAGACGAGCCCGCCGGTCGTCTCTAACAGCCCGTACTACACCGAGGCAGTGAGCGTCGCTGGCAACGTGCGCCTCGATCTGTATGCTCCGCAGCACGTGCGCATGACGGTGCGGGCTGCACAGCCTGCGGTACTGCTCTTTACGGATATCTTCTACCCCGGCTGGAGCGCGCGGCTCGACGATGCCGCGGTGCCGATCTACCGCGCCGACTTCATCTTCCGCGGTGTACTGGTGCCGCCTGGCGAGCACGTGGTCGAGTTCGTGTACAGACCGGCGAGCTTCGAGGCCGGTCTGGCGCTGACGCAGCTTGCCGCCTACGGCCTGGCCAGCCTGGCAGGCTTTTGCCTGCTGGCCGCCTTGCTGCCGCCTGCGGCGCGGGCGCTGTGGCGCTGGATGCCAGAAAGGCGCCGGCTTCGCCCGCTTCCTGCGCCGGGATCAGCCGCCGGCTCCGCCACTGGGGGACTGCGCCCCGTTACTGCGGGTTCGCCTTGAGGAACTCGTTCACCTGGGCCGCGATCCGCCGTGCCGCGGCTGCTGCGCCCTCTTCTCCGCGCCAGACCTTGTTCAGCTCCGGATTGATCAGCTCGCTGTGGATCTTCGCCTCGTCCTTGGAGACCAGGCGCACGAAGTTATGCTTCGCCGCCTTAAGAAGCTCGATGCTCAAGCCCGGCGTCTCTAAGGTCGGAATGGCTTGATGCACGCGCAGGGTAACCTTTTGCACCTCGGGGTGGAAGGGAACACCCGTGCCGTCCTCGGCATGGACGGCTCCACCGTCCGGACCCTGGCGGAACTTCACCCACTCCCAGGCCGCCTCAAGCGCGCGTGTTTCGCGGGCGATAGCCGGACCGCTGGTCGCATAGTCGTTGGCGTAGGTCTTCGACTTCGGATACGGGACCATCCCCCAGGTATGGCTCGTGATGGTCTTATAGACCCCGATCCCGCTTGTCCAGCGGGCCATCATCGCTACTTTCCCGGCCACGAAGGCCTGCGTGTCGTTCATACCGATTTCCTGGTTGAAGTTCACCGGCACGACGCGATCACGGTGGCGCAGGTCCTGCAAGAATTGCAGGGCACCGATTGACTCGGGCGTGTCATAGAGACACCGTTTCGGACCATGCCAGTCGTCGAACTCCTGCCCGCCGTTGGCGTTCATCCACAGGCGGTGCAGGCCGGGCGCAGCCCCGGCGACATCCCACTGCGGGCCGCTGCGCTTGGTGAGCCGCTTCGCTGCCTCGACGAACGCCTCCCAGGTCCAGCGGTCCTCTTTCCAGAGTTCGTATGGGGTCTTCAGTCCCTCTTTACGGAAGAGGTCTGCATTGTAGAAGTACAGGTTCGGCCCGGCACCGCTGGGAAGCCCGAGCAACATCCCCTTTGCACTCATGATCTCGAAGGCAAGCTTGGCGATAGGGGCCGCCTGTACCTCGCGGAGCCAGGCCGACTTATCCTTGCGGATCAGCTCGTACAGGTCTACGACCCAGGTTGTCTGCCCGTAGTTCGGCACCCACTGCATGTCCATCACGAACGTGTCTGGTGGCGCGCCTCCGGCGAATGAGGTGGGCAATTTCTGTACGAGGTCTCCGTACTGGATCGTCTCCACTGTCACGCTCAGGTGCCTGAAGCGCTCCTGGAAGGCTGCGGCAACGCGTAGCTCACGCTCGCGATACTCCGGGTCGCCCCAGTGCCAGAAGGTAATGGCGGCCGGCTTTGGCGCGCCTGGCTGCTCGGCTGCCGGCTGGGGCTGTCCGGCACGGGCGCAGGCGAGCAGTGCTCCTGTGGACGCGCTCATGAGCGAAGCCATCAGGTGCCGGCGCGTCAGAACTCGGCTGATCATGACTATACCTCTCCTGTCTCTGTTGTACCCTGGTTTTATTTTAATTTAAAATTTTATATATTCGGCTCCGCACAGGGCACCGAGGACGAGCTTGTCCGAACTCGTTCACGAGCGATCCCAGAGATCCTCCCGAGCAGCCTATAGCATCCATCGAGCGCTCATTATAACTAACTACTAGGTTAACAGCGACGAGCAGCACTGGCGGCCGGCTAGCCATGCTGGCTGTACTGGGGTATGCTGGGTGCAATCGCGAAAGCGTGACGCCTCCCTCTGGTTGCGATGAGCGCTGCAAGGAGCAGTACAGCTATGCGCTACGGCCTGTTTCTGATGCCCCTCCATCCGCCGGAGCGGGCGGTCGCCGACGCTTACGAGTACGACCTGCGCACGTTGCAGGTGGCTGACCAGCTCGGCTACGACGAGGCCTGGATCGGCGAGCACTTCACCAGCGTCTGGGAGAACATCCCCGCACCGGACCTATTCATTGCCCGGGCTCTGGGAGCAACGCAGCGCATCCGCCTGGGCACCGGCGTGGTGCTGCTGCCCTTCCATCACCCTGCCCACGTCGCCCTGCGCCTCGCCTGCCTCGACCACCTGGCGCGCGGCCGTCTCATGGTGGGCTTCGGCTCCGGCGGCATCCAGGCCGACCGTGAGCTCTTCGGCCTGAACCTCACCCCGGAGCAAAACAGGACCTACACGCGCGAGTGCCTCGATATCATCCTAAAGATCTGGGCCGGCGAGCCCTTTACGTATGAGGGCGAACTCCTGCATGTGCAGGCGCCGGCCGTCCGTGCTGAGACAGCGACCGGCGTGCTCCTGCGCCCGTATCAGCAACCGCATCCGCCCCTTGCCGTTGCCGGCGTCAACCGGTCCTCGGAGGGGCTGGGTATGGCCGGCGAGCGCGGCTGGATCCCGCTGAGCACGAACTTTCTGCCGGCCTCGGCGCTGCGAGACCACTGGGCCGCCTACGCCGCCGGGGCAGCGCGCGCCGGCCGGCAGGTGGAACGCACCTCCTGGCGCATCGCCCGCGATATCTATGTCGCCGAGACCAGCGCGCAGGCGCGCCGCGAGGCTCGCGAGGGCGCAATGGCGCGCGCGTACGATGAGTACATGCTCCGGCTGGTTGCCAGCGGCCCACGAGGACTGGGCATCTTCAAGCCCACCCCCGAGGCAATGCCGGACGAGGCGGTCACGGTCGACTATCTGTTGGAACATGTATGGATCGTCGGCAGTCCCGCTGAGTGCGCCGCACGGCTGCGCAGCCTGCACGACGAGGTAGGCGGCTTCGGTACCGTCCTGATGATCGGCCATGACTGGGCACCGAACGAGCAGAAGTGGTTCCGCTCGCTGGAGCTCTTTGCCACCCGCGTCATGCCCGAGCTCGCCGCGCTGTGAGCGCCAGCCGGCGCAGGCACAGCCGGACCGGGAGGGGCACCCAGGCGTGATACCAAAACAGATGGCGGGCCCGTGTGGCGCATGGTCCTGCCAGGAGTATACAGGTGCTGGACTGGCTCTCCCACCGGCTTCAAGCCCTCAGCCTCCAGGCAAAGCTGACACTCTTCGCCGCGGCACTGGTGCTCTTTGCAGTCAGCATCACAGGCGTGGTGGCCTGGCGCCTCATCGCCACCTCGCGGAGTCGGTGGCCCGGGCGCGTCTGGAACAGGCAACCCAGTTCGTTCAAGGTGGGTACCAGAACCTGCTGGAGAACGCGCGCATTACGGCCGAGGTGCTGTCGGCGCGCCCGCCGCTTCAGCGATCGCTGGTGGCTGAAGATGCCGCGACGCTTGGATCGCTGGTTCAGACTGTCCGGCGCACCCGCTCAGGCGACTTCGTCGCTGTGGTCGATGCAGACGGAGATACCATCGTCGCCCTTGAGCGAGGTGGCAAGCGTGCAGTCCTTGCTGGAGACCAGGCGGCAGCGAGTCGAGCTCCATCTGCCACAGCCACCGCCTGTGGTGCTGGCCGACGGATGCCGCATCCAGCAGGTGCTGGTGAACCTGCTCTCCAACGCCAACAAGTATGGGCCGGAAGGTGATACGATCTACATTGCCGCCGAGGAGGTCGATGGCCAGGTACAGGTGAGGGTGACCGACCACGGCCCCGGCATCCCCCGGAGGAGCAGCCGCACCTGTTCGAAGCATACTTCCGCGCCGCCATGGCGCGCCAGCTTACGCCTGGAGTCAGCCTTGGCCTGGCCATTGTCAAAGCGATCGTCGAAGCCCATGGAGGGCGTGCGGGTGTGGACAGCGCACCCCAGCGCGGTACGACCGTGTGGTTCACCCTGCCCCTGGCTGGTGCCCCGGCAGGCGAGCGTGCCGCACTCCTGGAAGAGCGGGCCTCAGCGCTTGCTGCCGCTGGACCGGCAGGAGAAACTGCATGAGCGCGAAGGTCCTGGTCGTGGACGACGACGTCGATCCTACTGGACGTCGTTTCGTATGTCCTGCGCCACCACCAGTTCGACGTGGTGACTGCCACCGATAGGGTGCAGGCGCTCGACATGTTCGCGCGCGAGCAGCCCGACCTGGTCGTGCTCGACGTCAATACGCCGGGACTGGACGGCTTCGAAGTGTGCCGGCGTATACGCGCAGTCTCGGATGTTCTGATCATCATGCTGACCGTGCGCAGCGAGGATGTAGACGTCGTCGGAGCGTTTCGGCTAGGTGCGGACGACTATGCGACGAAGCCGTTTAGCACGAGCCAGCTCGTTGCCGTGTCCAGGCCGTGTTGCGGCGCGCCGAACACCGCCGGCCGCCGGCAGCCGCACCCGAGCCTGTGCCTGCCGGCCTGCAACTGGACCTGGCAACCCACGCGGTCCGGCTGCGTGGCACGACGATCCCGCTGGACGTCATCGAGTACAAAATCCTCGATTATCTGGTGCAGGATGCCGGCCGGCCGGTCCAGCCCGACGAACTCATCGAGCAGGTCTGGGGGCCTGGCCACGGCAGCCCGGAGTTGTTGCGCATCTACATCCGGCGGCTGCGCGAAAAACTGGAGGCCGATCCGGATAACCCACGGCTGCTGCGGGCCGAGGTTGGACGTGGCTTTCTGCTTGATCTCTCAGCGCTGGAGGCGCAGAGTAGGGCCGGGTGACGCGTCGAGCGCGTTTCGTGGTCGACCCGATCCATGCGCGTGGCTATTCAGTGGCCTTGCGAGGGGAGGTCATCGCTGTGCTCGACCAGGCAAGCATTCAGCCGGAAGTGCTGTACACCCGCCCGGACGAGCCGCTGGCGCCGCGCATCGCTGAGGAGGCCAGCAGATACGACCTCTACCTGGTGTGGGGCGCTGATGGCATCGCTGGTGACATCGCCGCTGGTCTGATTGGCACCGGCGTCCCTCTGGGCATCCTGCCGGCTGGCACATTCAATAACATCGCCTGGGCGCTGGGACTGCCTCCCAGCCCGCTCGCCGCGGCCCGCCTCGGCGCGGCCACGGGCCATGGACGCGGGCTTTGCGAACGGTCGGGTCTTCCTCGAAGTCGCCGGTGTCGGGTTGGACGTAGCAGTCATGCCCTTCGGGGAGCGCCTGAAGGCCCGACGGATCAGGGCCGTGCGCCCAGCGCTGCTCCGCCTGGCCCGCTTCCGCGCCGTAGACGTGACACTCGATCTCGACTACGCGCGTGGGATCCGCGTGCGCACCCCGCTCGTCGCCATCGCCAACGGCCCCTTCTACGGCGCCGGCTTCGCCGTGGCGCCCGACGCGCGCTGGGACGACGGCCGCCTGACTGTGCGCGTCTTCGAGGGCGTGACGGTGCCAGCCCAGCTGTGGTATTCCCTGCGGATCGCCCGTCACCGCCTGCCCACCCGCCCGCGGGGACAGGCGTTTCGGGCGCAGCGCGTGCGCGTGACCGCAGAGCTGCCGCTGGCCGTTCACGCAGACGGCCGCTCGATCGGGACCACTCCCATGACCTTCGAGGCGCAGCAAGCCGCCCTTCAGGTGTCGGTGCCCGAACCAGCTACCAGGCTCGCCTCCTCCGTGCACGCCTCGCGCCAGCACGCGTGCACGGTGCCCAGAATAGCCTGTACCCCACAGATACCACTTGCGCCAGTGGCGTGTATGGTGTGGATACCTGCCGGGGCGGCGCGCCAAGACCTATGCCCGTAAGAGCACCAGGAGCACAGTGAGCGTGCCGATGCTGGCCAGGGTGCTCAAGAGCACTGTGCTGGTAACGAAGGCCGGGCGCGTGTCGAACTCGATGGCCCACAGAGCGGCCGAGACTGCGGTGGGCATGCTCGCCTGAAGGATGGCCACGCTCTGGACCAGGCCGCGCAGGCCCAGGACCTGCGCAGTGGCAATGGCGAGGAGCGGCGCCACCCCTAGCCGCAAAGCCGAGGCTGCGGCGGCCCTACGAATGTCTGACAGGCCTTGTACCCGGGCGAGCTGGATGCCTAGGAGCAGCAGCATAATCGGCACAGCTGCGCCCGCCACCGTCTGCACTGCCTTTTGGACCATCGCTGGTGGGTGCGCGCCAAGCACGTTCACCGTAACCCCGAGCACGACCGCATAAGTAATCGGTAGGCGTACCACGCTGCGGACTGCACCGGCCACTCCCAGCCGGCTCTGCGAAGCCAGGAAGACGGCGAGCGTGTTCCCGAGCATTCCCTGCACAGCGAAGAAGATCACGGCGATGTCCAGACCGGTGTTGCCGAAGGCGAACTGCGCCAGCGGGAGCCCGAAGTTCCCGGAGTTCGTGAAGAGGGTGCAGAGCAGATAGGCGTTGCGCGTGCTGCGGTCCCAGCGGCAGGCGAGCGCCGGCGCCAGCGTGAGCCCGCCGAGCACTAGCATCTGCACCACGACGAAGAGCGCGATGCGGCCGATCTCCTGCCGTGGTAGCGTGCTTGACGAGAGTGAGCTAAACGTGATCGCTGGCGAGAGGAGGTACACCGCAAGTGCGGAGAGCGAGCGCAGGTCAACGGCGCGCCGGCGGCCGAACACGTAGCCCGCCGCGGCGATGAGCAGCACCGGCGCGACGACCTCCACCAGGACTGAGACGGCATGAACCACGGCCTGAGCCATGCGGCGGATCAGCTCACTGCAGCCGCATCGCGCAGCAGCTCCACTGCCGCGCGGGTCAGGCTGTCCACCGACGTGCGGGAGGCCAGCACCACATCCTTCCTGTCGTTCCGGCGGACATAATACGAGAAGCCGCTCGGGTTCAGCTTGCCCACGGCGATGCTGAGCTCCTGCCGGCCGGCGCGCACGCTCGCCTCGAACGAGGGCGAGTCCAGGCCGTAACTGGGGTCCACGCTGAGCTCCGGCAGCACCACGCGCTCCGAGCGCAGCTCGAGCAGCCGGTCGAGCACCAGCGAGACCTTGCCCGGCACATCAGGCGTCTCAGGCGTGGGCGTGACCGTCACACCCGCTGGCAGGGTAGGCGTCGGGGTCGGCGGTGGGAGCTGTCCCTGCCGCTCGACCACCTTCCAGGCGCCCCCGTCACGCTCGAACACTGCGCTGGCGCCCTGGTACTTGACCTGCAACCACGTCACGTCGGTCTTTTTGAAGGTCATCAGCGGCTGGGGTCCTTCCCGAGGAGGCGGGGGTGGCTTGCGTCCCTCGGTGACATACACGGCGCCCAGCAACACCAGGAAGATCACTACGAGGATGATGGTTGTGCGGGTGTTCATCTCCTCTGTTCAGCCAAGCCTCCAGCATGGTGTGCCGCGCTGCTTGCTGCCACTGTCATCTCATGCCTCGGCAGCTCGATCCTCTCATCCCCTCTCAACGGCGTTGCAGCGCCCTCACCAGGGCCAGCAGCAGCATGGTGCCGGGCATGAGCACCACTGTCAGCAGCAAGATAGTCGTCTGATCCGCGGCAGTGAGGTTTAAGAGCTCCCGCGAGGGCGAGCGCGCGCGGATCGAGATCAACGACTCCTCCTCAGCGAGCCAGTTCACGCTGTTCATGAGGAGGTCCTGGTCTCCGCTCTGCTGGAGCAGGATATTGCTGGCGAAGTCGGCGTCGCCAATGACGACCAGGCGCGTACTGGTCGATTTCTTCCCTTCTCCAGATGCCTGTGCCGTGCCGGGGTTCGACGACGCGACCGGCTGCTCCTCGCCCTTGAAGACAGCGACGGCTACCGTGGCCGGGCCACGTTTGTCCTGGGTCTCATCAAGCTGGCCGCCCGGGCTCACCTTGATCCAGCTGCGCGGCGTCGATTGCAACAGTCGGGTCACACTCACGCCCTCCGGCTGCTGTTCAGCCACCTCCAGCGGGCGTACGCCGGCCAGCACGACGGGGATCAAGTTGTTGGTGATCCGGTGTGCACCGACGCGCGCGCTGCCGCCGATGTAGAGTGAGACGGGATCGCCAAAGAACGTCGCCTGCGGGTCGGTCTCGACGACGAAGCCGTCGCCCAGCTTAATCCCATACTCGCTCAGGATATCGTTCAGCCCGGTCTCGATGCCGGGCTCGACCATCAACAGGAGCTTCCCGCCGTTTTGGAGGTAGGTCCTGAGCACGCTCAGCTCACGCTCACCCAGCGGCTGGCGTGGCGACGGCATGACCAGCAGCGCCGCGTCGTCAGGGATGGCCGTCACAGCAGGCAGCTGGAGCTTCTCGACGGTATAGTTCTCCTTGCGCATCAGATCGGCGGCGCCCGAGAACCCTGCCCGGTCCATGTCATCCATCGCGCGCTCGCCGTGGCCTTCGACGAAGTAGATCTTCTTGCTGATGCCGCGGGTCAGCTTCAGGATAGCGCTCGTATACTCTTGCTCGGTCGCAATCGAGGCCGTCTCCCGCCGGTCCCCCAGCTCAAACACGGTCGTGCCAGAAATGCGGATGTTGTACCGATCGGCGAGGCCTGGCTGGCGGTCCGGGTCGATGAACTCGACTTTGATATGAGAGGATGCCCGCTGGTACTCCTTCAGCAAGTCCCGGGCGTCGCGTTCGAGCGGGTCACCGCCGACGTAGAAGGCCCGCACCTGGATGTCTTTATCCAGGCCGCGCAGGATCTCGCGCGTCTGGGGCGAGAGCGTGTACGCCTTCTCGCGGGTGAGGTCCCAGCGCCAGTTGTAGCGATACGACAGCCAGTTGAGAATGACGACGATGCCGATGAAGGCCAACGTCATCACCACGGTGTTTGCCCCCGCGCGGGCGGTGCGCGTCCGCGCGAAGGCGCCGAGATCCTCTAGATATCCATAGAGGTACAGCACCAGCAGGATACCGCCAGCGCCGACCAGCACCCGCTGCGGCCAGTCGAAAGCGCGCGTGACGGTGTACCAGCCGACTCCGGCGAGCACCAGTATGGCGCCTAGCACACCGGCGCCGAGCGCAATGTGTCGGATGAGCTGTTTGGTGCGATCGTTCATAGTACGTGCATCGTACGTGGCCGTTTGCGTTGTGCAGGAACGGCTCTACTTCCAGCGCGCGCTCTCCACCGAGCGCACGGTGAGGAAGAGGCTGATGGCGATAAAGCTGGCGAAATACACCAGATCACGCGTATCGATCACGCCCTTCACGGGATCGTCCAGATGGCGCACCAGCGACAGGTACGTGAGCACCGTGCCAACCGGCCCGGTGGCGAGAGCACTCGCGGCCGCGTCCACGATCCACAGCACGAGCAGCAGGCCGAAGGCAAACACTGCCGCGACCACCTGGCTGCGCGCCAGCGAGGAGGCGAAGAGCCCTAAGGCCAGAAAGCACGCCCCCATCAGCGCCACACCCAGATAGCCGCTCAAGATGGGCCCGAGCTCCGGCCGGCCGTAGAGCATCACGATCAGCGCATAGAGGAGTGTGAAGCCGATCATCACCAGGTAGAGCATGAACGCGGCCAGGAACTTCCCGATCACCACCTGGGTGTCGGTGATCGGATAGGTCATCAGCAGCTCGATGGTGCCGCTGCCGCGCTCTTCGGCGAAGAGTCGCATGGTGATCACTGGCACGATGATCAGTAGAATCACTGAGAGGTTGGGCAGGAAACTCCGTAGCGATGCCTCACGCAGAAAGAACAGCCCCAGCGAGAAGAAGATTCCGCTCACGCACAGGAAAACGGCAATGACCACGTATGCCAGCGGGGAGGCAAAGTACGTGGTCAGCTCCTTCTGCATGACGGCAAGCGTGCCCCTCATCGTCCCGCAACTCCCTCCCGAACACGGGCTGGCTCCTCCCGCACAGGCTCGTCGGTAGTGGTCAGCCGCACGAAGATCTCCTCCAGGCTCATCGCCTCGCGATGCAGCTCGAGCAAGCCCCAGCCGTTGCCGACCACGACCTGGGCCACCCGCTCACGCACATCCGAGCCGACCTTGCTATCGAGCGCGAAGGCGTGCACAGTGTTGGTCACGCGGCCGCCATCGTGCACCGCAAGCACGCCGGGGAGGCTCTCAAGCGCACGCCGCACCTGGTCGGCCGGGCCGCGCACGTGGACAGTGATCCGCTCCGAGCCAGCCAGCCGCCGCGCCAGTCCCTCGGGCGTGTCCTCGGCTACCACGGTTCCATCGCTGATGATCACCACCCGCTGGCAGGTCATACTTACTTCCGGCAGGATGTGGGTGCTCAAGATCACCGTGTGCTCACTGGCGAGCTCTTTGATGAGCTGCCGCACCTCGATCACCTGCCGCGGGTCCAGGCCGCTGGTCGGCTCGTCGAGGATCAGCACCGGCGGGTTGCCCACCAGTGCCTGCGCCAGCCCAACGCGCTGACGGTAGCCCTTGGAGAGCTTGCCGATCAGGCTGTCGGCGCGGTCGAGCACGTTCACGCGATCCATGATCGCGTCGACATGCTGGTCTCGCTCGCGGCCATCCACGCCCTTGACCTTCGCCACAAACTCCAGGTACTGCCGCACGGTCAGGTCGTGATAGAGCGGCACGTTCTCCGGCAGGTAGCCAATGCGCCGCCGCACCTCCAGCGACTGCTCTAGCACATCATAACCTGCCACCCTCGCCGTCCCGCTGGTGGGCGGCATGTAGGCCGTGAGAATGCGCATCGTGGTGGTCTTGCCGGCCGCGTTCGGACCCAGCAAGCCAAGGATTTCCCCTTTCTCCACCCTGAAGGTAACATTGTGGATGGCCAGCTTGGGGCCGTAGTACTTAGTCAGCTCGCGAGCTTCAATCATAGGCAACCGTCATACATAGGCAACCATCATAACCTCACCACCAGCCCCTCTCCGCCTGTGGAGAAGGGAGAAGGCATGCCCTCCCTGCAGGCAGGGAGGGCCGGGGTGGGGTCCCTTCACTCCAGCTTCAGCAGAGCCATGAAGGCCTCTTGCGGGATCTCGACCTGGCCGAGGCGCTTCATGCGCTGCTTGCCCTCTTTCTGCTTCTCCAAGAGCTTGCGCTTGCGCGTTACATCACCGCCGTAACACTTCGCCAGCACGTCCTTGCGCAGCGCCCGAATGGTCTCGCGGGCGATCACACGCCCGTTCACCGCCGCCTGGACCGGCACCTCGAAGAGCTGCCGCGGGATGAGCTCGCGCAGCCGCTGCACCAGGTCCCGGCCGACCGAATAGGCGCTGTCCCGGTGCACGATTAGCGAGAGCGCATCCACCGGCTGGCCATGCACCAGCACCTCTAGCTTGACCAGATCGCCTGGGCGGTATTCGGCGAACTGGTAGTCCAGCGAAGCGTACCCCTGGCTGCGCGACTTGAGCTGGTCATAGAAATCGACCAGGATCTCGGCGAGCGGCACATCGTACTGGAGCAGCACGCGCTGCTCGTCAATGTACTCCATCTTTGTGAAGACGCCGCGGCGGCTCGTCACCAGCTCCATCATCGCTCCAATATAGGACGCAGGCGTGATGATGGAGATGTGCATCCACGGCTCTTCAATGCGCTGGATGCGATCCGGTGGCGGCAGGTCCGCCGGGTTTTCGACCACGACCATCTCGCCCGTCTTGAGATAGACCTGGTACTCGACGCTGGGCACCGTAGCGATGAGCGATAGGCCGTACTCTCGCTCCAGCCGCTCGCGCACGATCTCCATGTGTAGGAGGCCCAGGAAGCCACACCGGAAGCCAAATCCCAGCGCGGCCGAGGTCTCCGGCTCGTATACGAGCGAGGCATCGTTGAGCTTAAGCTTCTCCAGGGCATCCCGCAGCGCCGGGTAGTCTCCGGTATCGACCGGATAGAGCCCGGCGAACACCATCGGCTTGGCCGGCCGGTAGCCGGGCAGCGCCTCCTCGGCCGGCACGTCCAGGCGGGTGATCGTATCACCCACCTGGCAATCACGCACGTTCTTCAGGCCGGTCGCGATATAGCCTACCTCGCCGGCAGCCAGCGACGGCACCGGGGTAAGCTGCGGCCGGAACACGCCCACCTCCAGCGCCTCGGCGGTGGTGCGGGTCTCCATCATCAACAGGCGGTCGCCAGTGGAGAGCGTGCCGTCCACCACGCGCACGTAGGCCACTACGCCCTTATACGGATCGTAGTGCGAGTCGAAGATGAGCGCGCGTGGCGGGCGATGGCGCAGGCCACCCGGAGGGGGGATGCGCCGCACGATCGCCTCGAGGATCTCGGGCACGCCGGTGCCGTCCTTGGCTGAGGCCAGGATGGCCTCTTCGCGTGGCAGGCCGATAGCCTCCTCGAGCTCGCGCAACACCATCTCCGGCTGCGCGTTCGGCAGGTCGATCTTATTGACCACCGGAATGATATGCAGATCGTGCTCCAGGGCCAGGTAGACGTTCGCCAGGGTCTGCGCCTCAATGCCCTGAGCCGCGTCGATGACCAGCAGGGCGCCCTCGCAGGCCGCCATGGCGCGCGAGACCTCGTAGGTAAAATCCACGTGCCCCGGCGTGTCGATGAGGTTGAGCTGGTACGTGCGGCCGTCGCGGGCGGTATACTGCATGCGGACGGCCTTGGCCTTGATGGTGATGCCCTTCTCACGCTCGAGCTCCATCTGGTCAAGCACCTGGGCCACCATCTGCCGGGGCGCTAGCGTGTTGGTTAGCTCGAGCAGCCGGTCGGCAAGCGTAGACTTCCCGTGGTCGATATGGGCGATGATACAGAAGTTGCGGATCAGCTCCTGCGGCGTGTGCGCTGGGATCGGCGTCTCAGTCATCAAGCAACCGGTGTCGACTCGACAAGCGCTTCTAGACAATCGCTTCTAAGTATAGCGCGAGTCGGTGGCTCTGGTAGGGAGTGCCGTATGGGAGGACGGACCGCTCTCCCCGCCAATGGTACCTCCCGAATTATGGTGACCACGCGAGCGTAGAGGGATGATGTGGCCAGAGCTTGGCCAGGGCGTGGCGCAGCCGAGAGAGCGGGGCGACGACGGCGTGCCACTTGCGTCCGGTGCGCTGACACCAGCGCAGGATGCGGCGGAGCAGTCCCTCGTCCAACACCAGGAGGGGCAGGCGGAGGGCGTGGACCAGTGCGGCGATCGCCCAGCGCTTCTGGCCAGAGGCCCAGCGGCGCACCCGCACGCGCCGCGCTCAGCGCCGCCTGCCCCTCGCAAACCGCCCCCTCGACCTGCCAGCGGTGCGCAGCGGCCAGCACGAGCCGCATCGTCGCCTGGGTGCCTGCGTCCTTGGTCCTCAGCCCCACCACCTCTCGTGCCCCTTGCGCCTGACCACCAGCCACACCGGCGTCGCGTGCCCGCCGAGCCGGACCGGCACCGCCGCCATCCCGAGGCGGTGGGTCTGGCGCGGCTCCGGGCGGGCGACCTCGCCCGCTCCCTTGCTGCGTACCCGCTGGGGCACCTGGCTGGCGGAGGCGTCCGCGCCAGCGGGTCCGACCAGGTGGTAGTCCTTGCGCCAGCGGACGATCCAGCGCATCTGCCCGTCCAGCAAGGTGCTCAGGAACTCCCGCCCCGCAAAGCCCCGGTCCACCAGCACCAGCACCTTCCGTCCCTATTACGCCAGCAAGGGCACCAGGACGTTCGCCTCGGCCTCCCGGTGCTGCTCGGCTTGGTCAGCGGGCGCTGTGGGCGCGTACCAGTGCAGGCGCGCCAGGGTCAGGCTTCCCGGGAAGCCGGGCACCACCGCCTCGACCCAGCCAAAGCCTGCGACGATCAGCGGGGGCTTGAGCGGCGGGCCCCCGCGCGCGGCGCAACAGCGCGCACGAGATCCCCACCCAGCGCCCGCCATGCCGGCGGCCCCCCGCGCGCGGCGCAACAGCGCTCTGGTCACCGATGCAGTGCACCTGGAGCGGCGGGCCTGCGCGCGGCGCAACAACAGCGCCTGTGCCGACCGGACGCGCGTCACGCCTTCCAGGCGGTTGGCGAAGGGCTTCTCGAGGACACGGCCATCCAGGACCAGCAGCGCCTCCCCTTCCCGTGCGCGGAGGGCCGCGACCGCCTGGTCAGCCTGGGCCTGGACCCCGCGCTGCCCAGACGAGCCGTCCCCTTCGGCCGCTTGCGCAGGCGCCAGGGCCGCGTGACGCCCGCAGGGGCACAGCTGCCATCGAGGAGCACTGCGCCTAACTCGGGCAGGAGCAGCGTCAGAGCCCGCCCGCGCCGCCGAAGCAGGTTGAGCAAGGGGCGCGCCAACTTCAGCGCGGAGAAGTACGCCAAGCTCGCTGCCCTCAAGGCGACGTGGGACCCCCAACCTCTTCCGCCTGAACCAGAATATCACGCCACGCCCGTAAGGCGGCCAGACAGCCAGGTGACAGCCTCTCCCCCACTCCTGGAGGAGTCCCGCAGCGAGGAACAGCGAGGCCACCTGGCCGGGTCTACTCGGCGAGGTGGCCTCTGGGATTATAAAATTATAAACATCAGGTTTTCTCGCTCCCCGACCAGGGCTCGAACCTGGAACCTTGCGGTTAACAGCCGCCTGCTCTACCGGTTGAGCTATCGGGGATCGAGTGGTGGCATAGAGGAGAGGGAGAGGCGGCGCCTGCATCGCCAGATGGTAGGGCGTAGGGGATTCGAACCCCTGATCTTCACCTTGAAAGGGTGACGAGTTAGGCCACTACTCTAACGCCCCAGGCCACTGTCTGGCCAGCGAGGAAATCCTCGCAGGCGCCTTCTAATGGTACACTGACCGTCGAAGAAGCGTCAAGTGACCGGCGAACTGCTGCCGGTCTGCGGTCCAAACGTCTTCGCGCGTTTACCACAGAGTGCCGGCTATGCAGCGCTTCGATGTCGTCATCGTCGGCGCCGGCCCCGCCGGGGCCTTCTGTGCCTATCTGCTCGCCCGCTCCGGCGCACGGGTAGCGCTCGTCGAGCAGGCGAAGCTGCCGCGCTACAAGCCCTGTGGCGGTGGTGTGACCTGGAAGGCGGCGCACTACCTGCCGTTCGACATCGCTCCGGTGGTCGAGCGAGAGGTCCGCGGCATCACATTGAGCTTCCGCACCGGTCCGGCCCGCCGCTTCGATGCCGGATGCCCGCTCTGCTACACCGTAATGCGGGATCGCTTCGATGCATACCTGGCCGAACAGGCTGTCGCCGCTGGGGCGCTGCTGTTCGACGGCCGGGCGGTGATGGCTATCGAGGCGCATCCGACCGGCGTGCAGGTAAGCGCCCGCGGGCTGTCCTTGAGCGCACAGGCACTCGTGGGAGCGGACGGGGCCAAGGGCATCGTTGCTCGGGCGGTCGGGCTGCGCCCGGCCTCCATGCGCTTTGTGGCCATGGAGTGCGAGCTGCGGCTGGATCGCTACCAGGACCGCGTGCCGCTCGATACGCTGACGCTCGATTTCGTGAGCGATGCCGGACAGGACCTCGACTACGCCTGGGTCTTTCCCAAGGCCGGGCTGCTCTCCGTCGGCGTGGCCGGAGGCGAGCGCGCTGGCGGTGCTATCAAACGCTACTTCGAGCACTACTTCATCGCACAGGGCTTCCATCGTGATGACGTGGTGCGCACGGTGGGCCACACGCTGCCGTGCCGCCTAGTGCCAACTGAGCTCGTCGCGGGCCACGTGCTGCTCGTGGGCGATGCCGCTGGCATGGTTGAGCCGTTCACCGGCGAGGGCATCGCCTACGCGCTCAAGAGCGCGCACATCGCCGCTGAGGTACTGCTCGAGGCGCTTGATGGACGCCTGCCGGACCTGCAGGAGTACCGGCGCCGCGTGGATGTCGAGATCCTGCCTGATCTCCGCCGTGCCTACGCCCTCTCTCGCCTGGCTCGCCGTATGCCACGGCTGACCTACCTTGCCTTCGTACACGTGCCGCGCTTTCGGCGCGTGGCGTACGAGCTCCTGCGCGGTGAGCGCAGCTTCCGTGCCCCCACGACGAAGCTGCGTCCGTTCGAGCCACTCCTCCGCCGGCTGGAGCCGCCAGTGCGGAGCCTGGTCATGATGCAGCGCTAACGGGCAGGAGAGGGTGATGTGCGACAGCGGCGTACGTTTTCGCTGGCTGGGCGTCGCCGGGCTGGAGATCGAGGCAGGCGGTGATGCGCTCCTGATCGATCCGTTCTTCACCCGCCCGCCGTGGTGGCGGCTCTTTGCCGGCCGGGTCCCTTGCAACAGCAAGCTCATTGCTGAGCACGTGCGACAGGCCGACCATGTGCTGGTCACCCATGCCCACTGGGATCACGTCATGGACGTGCCGGAGGTGGTACGACGAACCGGCGCGACGGCATGGGGCTCAGAGAACGTCTGCCGGCTGCTGGAGCGAGCGGGAGTACCGCCCGCACAGATCCGGCGGATAGCCACAGGCGAGCGGCTGCAGCTGGGGCAGTTCGATGTCGAGGTCCTGGCCGCGACGCACGGGCGTACGCCCATTGACGGGCTTATCAACGGCGCGCTCCCTCGGGCGGCAACCTCACCCCTGCGTCTCATCGACTACCGGATGGACCAGTGCTTCAGCTTCCTGATCACCGTCGCAGGGATACGCTTCCTGCATGCGCCGAGCGAGCGGCCGGCCGAAGCCCGGCCCGCCGATGTACTGCTGGTCGGGCCGCATCGCGAGCCGGGCTACTACCGCCTGCTTCTGAAGATCGTCCGGCCCCGGCTGGTCATCCCGATCCACTGGGATGGCCTCTTTCGCCCTCTGAGCGCGCCGCTCGTGCCTGACTTCACCATCTCATGGTGGTCGTGGCCGCCGCTGCAGCGCATGGAGCCCCAGCCTTTCCAGCAGCTCATCGAGCGGCTCGCCCCGGGCGTGCGGGTACTCATTGCCGAGCGCCTGCACTGGTACACCGTGTGCCAGGTCCTTTCCCTGTGACCCGGCGCGGCTGTGTCGCCCTCTCTGGCACAGCAGGCGGACGAGCACGTTAGCCATCCTGCCCACTGCGCCGGCTGCAAGGGGGCGCCGAGCGGCAGGCTAGCCTGCCGCCTCCCGCGCCGCCTCCAGGGTACCGGTGCGACGGGTGCGCGTGACCACGCCGGCCATCATGTCTTCGAACAACTCAGGCCGGGTCCACTCCAGCTCCAGCTCAGCCAGCTTAGCAGCCGTGGGCACGCCCTCGCTGTCCCAACCGCACATCTGGTAGTACAGCCGCAGCGCCTTGCGCAGCTGCTCCGGGTCAATGCGCTCACCCTGGAGTGGCCCGTTGCCCAGCCCCTCGAACATGCGCTGCGGCAGCCAGTCGTCGGCGGCGGTGAAGCCCTCGCGCAGATTAAACAGGCGCGCCATCGTATTGGCCCGCTCGCCGACTTTCAGGAGCTCGTAGATCGACATATCCCAGCCGGTCACCGCGCTGACGTAGTTCTGGAGCTGCTGCAGCGCCAGTGCGCCGATGGGCACGCCCACGAAGTCGCACATGCCGACGCAGTTGTACAGGCTCCATACCTGCTGGCAATAGTAGAACGCCCGCACCTTCTTCGGACCCAGGTCCATGCGGTCCACCGGTTCGATCAGCCCCAGGATACCCAGCGGGGACAGGCTCTTAGTGTCGAAGCTCTCGTAGAAAGGGTCGTGTGGCGCTTCCATGTGGTCTGCCCCGGTGGGCGAGATGGCGTAGGCGATGGCCAGGCCTTTCTTGCCCCGCGGCTCGTGCATGGGCAGCTCCTGTCCCTTCACGTGCAGGGCGAAACGCTCGGCACCACGGCCGATCTTCTCGGCGGCGCGCTTGACGCCCTCAGCCAGCAGGTCGCCGATGCCCTCCCGCCGAGCGATCTTGTGAATGAGGGCGATCGCTGCGTCCTGGTTGCCGAAGCGCAGCTCCAGGCCATCGCAGTCCTCTTTGGTGAGGATGCCCTCCTCGAAGCATTCCATGGCAAAGGCGATCACCGCGCCCGTGGAGATGGAGTCCAGCACGTATTGCGAGAGCAACTGGTTGGCCAGGGCGATCTGCTTGAGATCGCCGATGCCCAAGAGCGAGCCGTTTGCGGCGATGGTCTCGTACTCCGGCCCCCCGAACTTGGGCGTCACGCCGAGCTCCGGCACAGCCACCTCGCGCTTGCAGGCCACCGCGCAGGCATAGCAGGTACCGCGGTTGACCAGGATCGTCTCGGACATGCGCTGCCCGCTGATCTCGCGGAAGTACTCGAAATTGCCGTCGCGGAAGTTGCGCGTGGGCAGGATACCATCGGCCTGCAGGCTGGGGATGCCGCGCGCCGTGCCGTGCAAGTGTAACGCGTCATGGTCGCGGTCGTAGTTCTCCTTGAACCATTTGAACACAGCCTGGGCCCCGGCCTTGTCGGTGGCCTCAATGCGTTCGTGGCCGCGCACGGCGATGGCCTTGAGCTTCTTGGAGCCCATCACCGCGCCTAGCCCTGAGCGTCCGTGGAAGTGCCGGCACTGGTTGACGATAGCAGCGAAGCGCACCAGGTTTTCGCCAGCAATACCGCACTGCAAGACGCGAATACGCTTGTCCCCGAGCTCCGCTTCCAGCGTGTCCTGCACCTCGCCGGAGTGGCGGCCCCACAGGTGCGAGGCATCGCGGATCTCCACCTCGCCATCATGGATCCACAGATAGACCGGCTTTTCGGCCGCGCCGGTGATGACGATCCCGTCGAAGCCGGCCGCTTTGAGCTCAGGTCCCCACCAGCCACCCGCCTCAGATTCGCCGAAGCCACCGGTGAGGGGTGACTTCGCCGCTGCAGTGTAGCGGTTGGCCCCAGAGATGGTCGTGCCATTGATGACGCTGGTCATGAAGATGAGCATGTTCTCCGGACCTAGCGGGTCGATGCCCGGCTTGAGCTCGCGCAGGAGATACCAGGAAGCCATGGCGCTGCCTCCGAGATAGCGCCGCCACACTGCCTCGCCAGGCTGCTCGACCCAGGTCCGCCCGCTGGTGAGATCGACGCGCAGGATCTTGTCGTTATAGCCCTTGATCATTGGTGGTGATCCTCTCTTGCTGCTTGTCCGGGCGCCTCAGGCGCCCGGACAACGCAGGTCATCCTGAAACCCGCTCTGAAGCCCGCTCCAATTGTAGCTCGTGCGTCACCGCATGCAAGCGCGCTCCAGTGGCAAGATGCCTCAGGGAATCCACGCACGAGCAGGGGCTTGCCCTCCATCGCGACAAGCGGTACACTCAGACCCTCACGCGAACCCGACACAGCGAATGGCGCCAGCCATGTCGATCGCAGTATCAATACGAACCGCCTAACTAGGCCGGTCTAATCAGCCGGTCTCAGGACCAGGAGAGCTGAAGGGTAGTACTTAAGGGCGCTCTGGCGTGGTATTTTTCTACTATTCTGCTCTCTCAAGCGCCCGCTTCCACCGAAGCTAATAGTAGCGTTGGTGCGTGCCAGCGGCGTGGCGCCAACGGTAGGCCGTCTGGCTCGACAACCTCCTGCTACTGACAGGACGTGGTATGACTGAGGCACAGCGACCACGGGACCTGGCCGTCCGGGACCGCACGCGGCTCGTGCGGCGCTCGCTGGTGCTGGCCGGCTTTGCCACCGTGGCACCCGGCCTGAGTGGCGTAGCGCAGGCAGATACCCGCGCGTCCCAGGTGTTCGAGCTGACCAACCTCGAGCGCGCGGCCGCCGGCGTGGGGCGCCTTCTCCTTTCTCCCGAGCTCACCCAGGCGGCGCAGAAGTATGCCGAAGTGCTCGCCGGCGGTGACTGCTTTGGGCACGCCTGCGGGCCGCAGGCGGATCTGCGCTCCCGCGTCGAGCACAGCGGCTACACCGATTGGATGCGCATTGGTGAGAACATCGCCGCTGGCCAGCGCAGCTCGGAGGAAGTGATGGCAGCCTGGATGGCATCGCCCGGCCACCGGGCGAACATCCTGAACCCGGCCTTTCGCGAGATCGGCATTGGCGTGGTCAACCGCGGCCGCTTCGGCATCTACTGGGTGCAGATCTTCGGCGCCAGGAGGCAGCCAGCCCTAGCCCTCGCGCCACAGGTTCCGCTCTCAGCCCCGCCCAGAGGGGCGGACGATCCCCTCTCGCCTCCAGCTCCTGCACTGCCTGCGGACCATGAGCTGCCAGACCCGGCCAGCACGCCCGTCGGCCAGGAAGCACCACCTGAGCAGACGTCGCCAGGCATCGCGCTTGCTGCCGGTACTGAACCGCTCTAGCCCTCTGCACGACGCGGGCGCCACGTCGGGAGGCGCTGGATGGCAGCACGACGGCCCGGCACCGCTTCAGCACGTTGACAGAGTGGTTCCCCGACGGTATCCTGCACAGCGCCTGAGACACGTGCGCTTCGACATGCCTGGGCCGGTTGCACAGGGCGAGGCTGGCCGGCCCCTCGCGGTGGGCAGCCTCGCCACAGCTCACCGGCATGAATGATGTCGTAGTCGTGCGCGGCCGGGTACGCCAGGGGCTTTGCGCGACGCAGCTCCACACGCTGGCGCAGGCATTCCAGGAGGTCGCGCTCGACCTCGGCACCGGCGATGGCCGCTTCGTCTACCGCATGGCCCAGCGCTGTCCGCAGACCTTGTGGATTGGTGTGGACCCAGCGCCGGAGGCGCTGGCCGAGTACAGCGCCAGAGCGATGCGTAAGCCCGCCCGAGGTGGCCTGCCTGCTGCGAACGCGCTCTTCATCGCCGCCACAGTCGAGGCGCTTCCGGCAGCGCTGGATGGCCTGGCGCGCAGGGTCTACGTGCATTTCCCTTGGGGAAGCCTGCTCAGAGGTCTCCTGCTGGCTGACCCGGCCATCCTGGCTCCCATGGCTCGCGCCGCTGCCCCCGGGGCACGCCTGGATGTCTACGTGAACACGACGGCGTTTCTCGACCGCGTCCCGGGCGAGCTGCGCGAGCTGCCGCTGCCCACGCCAGGATACTGCACAAGCGTCATGGCGCCGGCATACGCAGCGATGGGTATCACGCTCATCGACTGCATGCTCCTGGGCCGCGGTGAGCTCGCCCGGCTGGACTCGACCTGGGCGCGGCGGATCGCTCAGGCCCGCGACCCGCAGGCCCTCTATCTCCAGGGGATCATTGGCTCCGGGCCTAGCTCACCAGCAGCGCCTCGATCTCCTTGAGCTCGTCAGCGGTGAGCTTCCAGTCGGCAGCCTTGACGTTCTGCTCCACCTGCTCCGGGTTCGTGGCACCGGCGATGATGGTAGACACCTCTGGATGGGCGGCCAGCCACGCCAGCGCCAGCTCGCCCACAGTGTGGCCGCGGGCCTGGGCAAACTCGCTCAGCCGCGCCACGATGCGCAGGTTCTGCTCCGTGAGCTGGCGCTGCATATTCGGGTTGTTGTACGCCCGCGTCCCGGGCGGGGGTGGCTCGCCCGGCCGGTACTTGCCAGTGAGCAATCCGCCGGCCAGCGGGCTGTACGGAATGACGCCGATGCCGAACCGGCGGCAGAAGGGCAAGAGCTCCCGTTCAATAGCGCGGTTCAGGAGATTATATGGCGGCTGCACCGACACGAACGGCGCCAGATGGTGGCGGTCCGAGACCCAGAGCGCCTCACAGATCTGCCAGGCGGCGAAGTTCGAGCAGCCGATATAGCGCACCTTGCCCTGGTGCACCAGATCGTCCAGCGCACGCAGCGTCTCCTCGATCGGCGTGTCGGGGTCGGGGAAGTGCACTTGATACAGATCGATGTAGTCGGTGCCGAGCCTGCGCAGACTGGCCTCCACGCCGTCCATAATGTGGGCCCGTGACAGCCCCTGGTCGTTCGGCAGATCGCCCATGCGTCCGCACACCTTGGTGGCGATCAGCGCCTCACGCCGCCGTCCGCGCACAGCTTTGCCCACGAACTCTTCCGACACGCCCCGGCCGTAGGTATCGGCTGTGTCAATGAAGTTGACGCCGAGGTCCAGCGCCCGATTGATGATCGCGGCCGTCTGCTGCTCGTCGGCAGCGCGCCCGAAGGTGTTCCCCCCTAGGCCGATCACCGACACTTTCAATCCCGACGAGCCAAGCCTACGATATTCCATGAAACACCTGCCTCTCTTCTCTGTACTTTGTATTTTTGTATTTTTTCCTAGGGCCCCTGCAGGTCAGGCGAGCCGGCGATACGCACGCCGTCCGATCGCTCAACGAGACGAGCCCCGCTAGAGGGCTCGCAACGCGTCGCGGCAGATCTCCAGGGCGCGGTCCATATCCTCGTCGGTGTGTGCCAGGGAGATGTAGAACTTCTCGCCCGGATTGACCAGCAAGCCGCGGCGGAGCAGTTCGACGCCGAAGGCGATGCGCCTGGATCGGTCAGTTGCCAGCGTGTCGCGGTAGCGGCGCAGCGGCCCCGGTCCGAAGAACGCCTGTACCACCGGGCCATCGCCGATGGCCTGCAGCGGGATGTCCAGCTCCCGGCCCAGCGCATTTAACCCCTCGCGCAGGCGGCGTCCCAGCGCGTGCAGCCGCTCGTACACTCCCGGCTGCTGAAGTTGGTCGAGGGCTGCGAGCCCAGCAACCGCGGCCACCGGGTTACCATTGAACGTGCCGCTGATCCACACGAAATCGGGCTGGCCTCTCCGCTCGGGTGCGGTGAGATCGAGCACATCGCGGCGGCCGGCCACCGCAGCCATCGGGTATCCCCCGGCGAACGCCTTGCCCAGGGTGGCCAGGTCGGGCACGACGCCGTAGCGCTCCTGCGCGCCGCCCCAGGCCAGTCGGAAGCCAGTGACGATCTCGTCAAAGATCAGCAGCGCGCCGCAGCGGTCACACAGCGCGCGCAGCCCCTCGAGAAAGCCCGGCTCTGGCACCAGCGCCCGCTGAAGGGGCTCCACGATGATCGCGGCAAGCTGCGCGCCGTGCTCTTCGACGATGGCCGTCGTGCGCGCAAGGTCGTTGAACTCTGAGATCAGCACCTCCTGCGCTGCCTGTTCAGAGATGCCGGCGGAGTCAGGAATCGGATGCGGATAGGGGCTCAGGCGCGGCGGCGCCGTGCTCTGCGCCGCGTAGTCGTGCCCACCATGCAGGGCCCCCTCGAACTTGAGCACCTTCGGCCGCCCGGTGAAGGCGCGGGCCAGCCGCAGCGCATAGAAGGTCGCCTCTGTACCTGTCGAGACGAACTTCACCGCTTCCGCGCAGGGCACGGCTTCGATCACGCGCTCGGCCAGCCGGATCACAGGCTCGTTCATGAAGTGGAAGGTCGAGCCCAGCTCGATCTGCCGCCGCACGGCGGCCAGGATCGCCGGGTGGCAGTGCCCCAGCAGCAGGGGGCCAGACCCGAGATGGAAGTCAATATACTCCCGCCCCTCAACATCCCAGACGTGGCTGCCCAGGCCCCGCGCCACGACCACATTGGCGTCGTCCGGGATGGCCCACAGGCTGAGCGCTCCGCCACCGAACACGCGGCGGGCACGCCGGATTAACTCAGCCTGCGTGCCTGCTCCTGCTGCGAGCTGCTGCATGGTATGCCTCCCTGCGTGAGCGAGCCGCGACCAGCCCGGTGCTGATGTACTGACCACGCCAGATTAGCGCCATGGTAGCACGTGGGCACGGCCAGTACCAGCGTTCACGGCCGGTGCTCTAGCCAGGGAGCTCGTACTCCAACACGAGGGGTCCGGCCGCGATGACCAGGCGGCGCGCCTGCTCGTCCACAGAGAGCGCGGCTATGCTGGTCAGGACGGTGTCCCCCACAGGTGCGAGAAGCTGGCGTTCAAAGGCACCGTCCTTGTCATACTGGAGGATCCGGCCGCGCGCAGGTTCGGCCAGATAGAGCGCCCGGCTCTCTGGCGATGTGAAGAGGATAGTTGCTTGGGCCAGCGCCGGGAGCGCTGCGCCAAGCGCGAACGGCTGCTGCCGTCCACCGCGGAAGCGCAGCACCTGCTGCCCATCGGTCAGCACCCAGATATCGCCATCGATGGCCATTGCCGTCGCTGCGGCCAGATCGATCGACTGCCCACCGGCGATGTAGAGCTGAGGCGCTGCATCGAACCCGCCGCCGGCAGGCAGGTAGCGCAGGATCTGGCCCTGGTCGGAATCGAGAACATAGAGGTTCGCGCCAAAGGTTGCCACCGCGACGGGACGGCGCCATGTGTTGGCGCCGCGCAACGGCAAGGCACGCGGCGGGCCATCGGGCGGCAGCAGCACGAGGCGGCGCTCACGATCGAGCACGTAGACGCCACCCGCCGGCCTGGACACGAGCAGCCACGGCTCGCTGAGCACCAGACTGCCCAGCCGGTCACCAGGACTCACCACCACGCTCGCCTGCGCGCCCTGGATGCGCAGGATGCGGCGGCGCTCTGTCTCCAGGACGAACACGGTCTCCCTGCTCACCGCCAGCGCGCCGGCGCTGGCGGGGTCTCCCACCGCAGTGCGCAGGTCGAGAAGCGTGCGCGGCGGCCCGAGCCTGACCGTCTGGGTGCGGCGATCGCGTTCGCCCTCGATCTCAGCGCGCAAGGCAGCTGCTCGCTCGGCTTCGACGGGCGACAGGCGGCTGCCGGGCGGTGGCAGCAGGCTGCTGGCCTCATCAAGAAGACGCAACGCCTCGGCAGGCTCCGTGGCGAGGCGTGCTCGCTCTAGCGTAGCCGCAGCCAGATCGTAGCTGCGTGGCGAGGGTCCCCGCAGCGCGCCACCCTGCGCCGGGGGAAGCACGAGCGCAACTAGCAGGGCGAGCAGCGCAGCAGCGCCGGCGGCTCCGAGCACGAAGAGCCACCAGCCGGGGTAGGGGGCGCGGCGGCTCACTCGTTGGGCGCGCAGCTCGAGGCCGAGCGCCGGTGCAGGGATCAGGACCGCGGCAGTCCGCGCTGCTCGCCCGACCGCCTGCGGCGCAGCGCTCCGGCGCCCGGTCTCGCTGCTGCGGGCCGCCAGTGCCGGCACCTTCATACTGCGTGGCTGTCCAGAGGCCAGCCCGGCTCCCAGGCTCAGCAGAGCGCGACGCAGGCGCCCGGCCAACGCACGCACGCGTAGCGACGGTGAAGTAGAAAGCCGGCTGAGACCAAGCGAACTCCAGCCCAGACTTGGTGTGCTGGCCTGGAGGGCACGAGCCAATATCCCTGGTGGCGCCTCCTCCAGCGCTGCCCGCATCACCAACGCACAGAACTGTTCGTACCGGCGTCGCCCATGGCTCAGCCGGCCGAGCACGCGCGAGAAGCTCCGCGCACCCAGCGCGGCGCGCACGTCTTGCTCGCTCAGCCGGGTGCAGGCCCGCGAGCTGACCAGCGCCAGGGTATCCCCGGCCTGGAGCGAAACACGGTAGGTCTCGAGCTCGATCTCCCACTTGGTCCCGGGCGCAACCAGTGGGGGAGGCTCGACAGACGTTTTGATGCTACGCGGCGGCGCCCACAGGGCCGGCTGCGGGATCGCGCGCAGGATCCCGCCATGCAAGAGATACGCCTGCGTCGGTGGCACCTGCACGAACAAGCACTCTCGCCCCCGTGCCAGCGCCGCGGTCATACCAACTGCAGTGGTATCCTGCCCCACCGCAGCGAGGTCGCGGAAGGCGTTGCGCACTGCATGGATCAGCGCGGAGAGCGGGGCCTGGGAGGACTCGGCAAAGTCCTGCTCCACCCGGTCGAGCATCCAGGACGCGCGCACGTCGTCCAGGCCTTCGACGAGCAGCGCCAGCGCGCCCTGGCTCCCCACTGTGAACCGTGCTGCGGCGGGCGCAGTCGTGCGGCTGCTCCCGTGCAGGCCCAGCGCGGCAGCTTCAAAGTGGAGGTCCCGCATGACGTGCCCCCGCCACGGAGCAACTCCAATGCAGGCCCGACCGGCGGTGGTGAGCGCCTCCGCGGTACGTTGCTTTCTACCACTGCGCCGGTGATGGCCTATGGTGGCAGAAGCGCTCGCGTTGCCGTTTCAAGAACGGCTCGCCACCGGTGCTAGCGCGCGTCTTGTAGGTACAGGGCGTGCGCATTGTAGAGCGGGCCGAGCGGGCTCTCGACGACGCCACGCACCCGCTTGCGTAGCCCGACGATGCTTTTCCGGCTCCACAGGAAGATGTAGGGCAGATCCTCTGCGAGAATGCGCTGCACCTCACCGTACAGGCGTTTGCGCTCAGCGCGGTCGAACGTCCTGGCCGCCTGGTCGAACAGCTCCTCGACGCGAGCATTTTCGTAGGCGCCGCAGTTCACAGTCGGGATTGTATCGCGCGCCCAAATATCGCGCGAAGACGCCGGATCAGCGCTAGATCGCCAGCCGAGGATGTACAAGTCATAATCGAAGGGGGGAGTCTGTAAGCGCTCCACATACAGACTGAACTCGAGCTGCACGAACTCAACAGCAATGCCCAGATCACCTAGGAAGCGCTGCACCATCTGGGCGATCTGCTCGCGCTGCGGGTTGCCAGTATTGAACAGCAGGCGCAAGGTGAGCGGCTGGCCATCCGGCCCGAGCATACCGTCCGCACTGCGGCTGTACCCAGCCTGGTGCAGCAGGTCATTCGCCCGGGTAGGGTTGTACTCGAGATGCGGGATGTTCTGGCTGACCGCCCAGGAGTTTGGAGGGATCCCTGAGTCCATGAGCACCACCTGGCCGCCGAAGACCTGCGCGGCCATAGCCTTGCGGTCCAAGGCATGAACCAGCGCCCGCCGCACCCGCGGGTCTTTGAGATGCGGACGGCGCAGGTTAAAGCCGATGTAGTCCCAAGTCGCGACCTGAGGCAGATAACTGTACAGCACGAGTCTCTCGTCATTCTGGACGCCTGCCGCGCGTTCGGGTTCCAGCGGCGCGTAGTCCACCACGTCCGCCTGGAGGAGGGTAAGCGCGACCGAGGCGTCCGGCACCACCCGTACAGTCACATACTGGACATGAGGCTTGCCCAGGTAGTAGCGCTCATTGGCCCGCAGCGTCCAGGCCACATCCTTTTCCCACTGCTCGACCACGAACGGACCGCTGAACACCTGGGGGTTGGTACCCAGCGGTGTCTGCCGGATCGAAGGTAGATGCGGCTCCCAGACGTGCCGAGGCACGGGGGTGATGTTCAGGAGGTCGAGCGCCGCAGCATAGACCTCGCGCAGGCGCACGCGATAGGTGCGTGGATCCACCACTTCCCAGCGCTCCAGGTAACGCTGGCGCCAGGTGCGGTAGGGATGCTGGGTGGCTTCGGCCTGGAGCGTGTCCTCGGTGAACTTCACGTCTTCGGCGGTGATGGGGCGGCCATCGCTCCAGTATGCCTCACGCAGCCGGTAGGTAATCGTGCGCCGGTCGGGAGCGATCTCGAACTCAGCCAGGCCAGGCACGTGATCGAGTGTCTGCGGATCGCGACGTGTCAGCGATGCGAACGCGAGGCTCTGGAACTCGCTGGACACCGCATCGGTGGTGATGAACGGGTTGAGCGACTGGGCATCAAGCGTGACGGCCAGCCGGAGCGTTCCGCCCTCCACCGGCCTCGGGCGCGGTGCGGTGCGCGTAAGCTGGCAGCCCGCGAGCGCCAGGCCCAGCCAGGCACCAGCGGCTTGGCGGCGGGTGAGAGCCCTATACGACATACGACTCAAACCTCGTGCTACTGCCACTGTAGCATACCACCGCTGTGGGCCGCGTAGGAGCCTGCCTGATCGTCCTACCGCTCGGTACGCTGTCCAGCTGCCTGGGCGCGCTCGAAGGCAGCCAGGATCACCCGCCAAGCTTCTGCGCGCCCATCCCAGCCGAGGATCTCGGTCTCGACCCCTTCGAGTGTCTTGTATGTACCGAAGAAGTTCTCGATCTCGCGCAGCCAGTGCTGTGGCAGATCTGACAGTTCATGGATCCCATCGAAACGAGGGTCGCCAGTTGGCACGGCCAGGATCTTGTGATCGACGCCCTTCTCATCGCGCATGTGGAGCACACCGATCGGGCGTGCTTCTACCAGGCAGCCGGGGAAGGTAGGCTCGTTCATCGTGACCAGGACATCAAGGTGGTCGCCATCCTCGGCCAGAGCACCAGGCGCGAAGCCGTAGTCCGTCGGATAGTGCACCGATGAGTAAAGCACCCGATCCAGGCGAATCAGCCCCAGCCGGTCATCGTACTCATACTTGTTCCGGCTCCCCTGGGGGATCTCGACGACCACCTTAAGCGTCCCTCGGCTGGGGTCCGGACGTTCTACCACAAACTCATAACCTGAGCGCTGCAACTTAGGCCACATCTCCTTCTTCCGTCTTCCGTCGGCTTATCCCGAAGCCAGATCGCCCAAGCGACGTGCTGAAAGCCACCGTCCTGTTCTGCCCATTTCTGTGGGTCCGGCCAGAGCGATTTAGCCAAACCGGCGTTCTCTCGCGTGACCGGCCCATGTCGCACGTGCTAGGCCTCCCCTGCTATGATACCGGGCTGTGCCCTGTCCTGCTACCAGTGCGAGAGGGCGGGACTGCCAGAGCGCTCAGCACTGTCATGGGAATGCGCAGGCATTCCCGGCAGGAGCAAGCCCACACTTGCCGCTGGCAGTCTGGGAATGGATGGTTATGATCTCCTGCTGGTGCTCTGAGAGGTCTCTCTGGCAGCTAGAGCAAGGCCAGCGCGCGGATCGGCCACTGCTCTGACACAGCCTGCTGAATGTCTCCAGGATCACTCGGGTGAGCCCGACGAACCGCGGATAAGCAGCCGCGCCAAGACACCCTGTAAGGGCCAAAATGGCTTGCAGTGGAGTCAGTAGCCATACCCGTAGCCGTAGCCGGGCCGCGTCGGCACCGGTGTGGCCGCCGGAGCAGGCGCTGGCGTCGGAGTGGCTGGGGGTGTGGCCACCGGGACCGGCGTCGGCGGGCCAACCGGCGCCGGGGCCGCTGGCGGCTGGGGCTGTGGCTGCCCGGTGACCGGGCCAGGAGGCATGGCCTCAGCGGGTTGCGCTTCACCAGACTGCACGTCGGCAGGTTGCGCCTCCACCGGCTTAGCGATCAACCACACGCCGCCAACACCGTGCCCGTTCATGTCCCCGGGCTGGGTGTCTCCAGCAAAGTAGTACAGCGGCATGTCGTTGTACGTTACCTGCCGCGCGCCGTCCGGCCGCATGATCACGCCTAGGGCGCCAGGGAGGTCCGGGGGCGCCACCGGATCCCCTTCAATAGTGAGGGGTGGCCAGTTAACAGCGCACTGCCCGGTGCACACGCTCACGCCCGGCTGGTCACGGGTGAAGATGTAGAGCGTCCAGCCCTGTGCATCGGTGAGCACCAGCCCCAGCGCGGGGTCTTGTCGCACCGAGACCGTGAGGAGCGGCGCTTCTTGCGCGTGGGCGAGGAGCGCTTCGATCCCTAGAAGCACGACCAGCATGGCTGCGGTAGAAATCCTCAGCACGGCGCAATAGGCTGGCGACATAGCAACTCACCTCCTTGAGCATACAGCCACTGGCTGTACGACCGTCACCGGCGCGACGATGCATTCGCCCTCCCCTCGCCATATACGACTGCACACAGTAGTCAGATGGGAAGGAATGCGTACTACTCGTACATAGGGTACAGGGACGCCAGACCGCCCCGGCTGCTGGGCAGGTTCTCGGCACTCCGGCGGGGTGCAGTGGGGACTTTCACGCGGTACTCAGTATGCCGGGGGAGGTGGAGGGGGGCGGTGAGGGTCTAGCCTGTCGATTGCATGCCGGCGGCAACGCCGTTGATGCTGCGGAACACTGCCACGCGCAGCCGCTCGCGCTCGCGCGCAAGCTCCTCGCGCTCGGCAGCGGGGAGCTCGTCCGGACGCGCTAGCCGCCGCTCGACCGCGCGCAGCCGACGCAGGAGCTCCACCTGGATATAGCTGATTGGGTCCACGTACGGGTTGCGCAGGCGGATCGAGCGCTTGAGCACGGGGGCATTGTCCAGGAGCTCATCCTGGCCAGTCACGGAAACAATCATCCGGCAGGTAAGATGGTACTGGCGCTCGATGCGGCCGAAGATCTCCTCCCGCAATGCTGCATCCTCGACGAGGCTGGCGTGCAGGCGGGCGATGTGCAAGTCTGCCATGCCGAGGCTGATCTGGGCATTGTCGATCACCAGGCGGAAGAACGGCCAGGCTTGATACATGGCCTGAAGGATGTGCAGGTGCTCCGGTGCAGCAGCGATACAGCGCTCGAGGGCTGTGCCGAGGCCGTACCACCCCGGCAGCATGACACGGCTCTGCGTCCAACTAAACACCCACGGGATTGCCCGCAGGTCTTCGATGTCCTGCGTAGCGCGCCGCGCCGCCGGCCGCGAGGCAATGTTCAGACGGGCGATCTCCTCGATCGGCGTGGCCTGGAAGAAGAATTCAGCAAAGCGCGGCGTTTCATAGACGAGTGCGCGGTAGGCTGCCCGCGAGTCAGCCGCCAACTGCTCCATCAGCGCCTGCCAGACCGGGTCCACCGCGCCACCTCGGACCGGCGCAGTGGTTGGTGCAGCGACGTCCTCTGCCGGGCGCAGGGTGGCGCGCAGCACCGCCGCGGTGAGCTGCTCCAGATGGCGGTGGGCGATGGCCGGATTGTTGTAGCGGGCGAAGATCACCTCCCCTTGCTCGGTGAGCTTCAGCCGGCCGTTAAGCGCCCCGCGCGGCAGCGAGAGAATAGCACGGTTGGTCGGTCCGCCGCCCCGGCCGATGGCGCCGCCGCGGCCGTGGAAGAGTTTGAGCGACACGCCGCACTCCTGCGCTGCCGCAGCGAGCGTGCGATGCGCCTGGTAGAGCGCCCAGTTGGCTGCCAGATAGCCGCCATCCTTGTTGCTGTCCGAGTAGCCCAGCATGATCTCCTGCACGTCGCCCCAGGCACGCAGGTTCATCCGATAGACCTCGTGCTGAAACAGTGCCCGCGACAGTTCCTGGCCGCGGCGCAAGTCATCGATGGTCTCGTACAGGGGCACGATGTGCAGGCGGCTGAACACCTCCCAGGCACCGTGGCTGTTCCGCCGCCGCCCAAAGAGCCCCGCCTCCTTAGCCAGAAGCTGCACGGCCAGCACATCACTGACATGGTGGGTCATGCTGATGATGTAGGTGTGGCAGGCCTCGACGCCGATCTCGTCCTGCATTCGCCGGATCGTCCGAAACACCTCGATCGTCTCATTCGTCGCCGGTGAGAACGTGAGCTCTGCCGGGATCAAAGGCCGCGGGTTAAGGATCTCCCGGCTGAGCAGTGCCACCTTCTCGTCTTCGGACAGCGCAGCGTAGTCGGGCGTGATCTCAAGCGCGGCGAAGAGCTCGCGCAGAGCTGCGGTATGCCGGCTGCTGTGCTGGCGAATGTCCAGGCGCGCCAGGTGGAAGCCGAAGGCCTCTACCTGCCGGATAAGATCATGCAGGCGGCCGCGGGCCAGCCGCTCGCCACGATTGGCCTCCAGGCTCTCGCGGAGAACGCGCAGGTCGGCCAGGAGTTCCTCAGCGCAGCGGTACTGCGCCGCAGGATACACCGCTGTGGCCGGGCCTGGTCCTTGATTTCCGGTCTCGGCGACCTCCCAGCCCCATTTCTGCGCGTGCAGGCCCGGCAGGCGGCGCTGGTTCTCGACCCGCGTACGCCAGAGCTTGGTTAGCACCGCGATCAGCTTCTGGCGGTAGGGCTCGCGCGCATAGCGGTCCAGCACCGGCTTGAGCTCAGGCAGGCACTCCAGGTCTTCCTCAATGGATCGCAGCAAGGCTGAGGAGACCGGCACGATGCTGGTCGATGGGCTGAGCTGGCGCAGCAGCAGGTGCACTGCCTCCTGGTACTTGCTCAGCACCAGGTCCTTATGCAGGCGCAGTGTGATCGCCGTCACCTCCGGGGTGACAAAGGGGTTGCCGTCACGATCACCGCCTATCCACGAGCCAAAGCGCAGGAACGGTGGCACCTGAAAGCGCGCACCTGGGTAGTGCTGCGCCAGCGCATCCTCGAGGTCCCGATAGATGCGCGGGACAATCGCGCAGATGGTCTCGTCGAAGTAGTACAGAGCGTTACGCACCTCGTCGAGTACGTCGGGCCGGCGGGCGCGGGCTTCGTCCGTCTGCCAGAGCGCGGTGAGCTCCTCGCGCAAGGCATCGAGCAGGAGTGCCTGATCCCGCGGCGCGAGGAGTTGGCTTTCGCGCTGGGCTACCAGCTCAGCGATGCGCCGCAGGCGGTCCAGCACCGTGCGCCGCCGCGCTTCGGTCGGGTGCGCCGTCAGCACCGGCTCGATGCTGAGCGTGTTGAGCGCGGCCTGGAACTCCTCTGCGGTGACCCCGGCTTCTTTGAGTAAGGCCACCGCCTCAAAGATCGAGTCGTGCCGGGGACGTCCTGTCTCGAGCTCGCGCCGGCGCAGCACGCGCAGGCGGTGGCGCTCTTCGGCGACGTTGACGACGTGGAAGTAGAGCGTGTAGGCGCGCACGACCTGCTCGGCAAGATCGAGCGGCAGGGCTCGGACGCGCTGCGCCAGCTCCTCGGCATAGTGCGGTTCGCCCGTCTGTCGGCGGGCCTTGCTCAGCAGGCGGATACCTTCGACTGTCTCGAAGAGGAGCTCTCCGCCCTGCTCGCGCAGGATGCCGCCCAGGATACTGCCGAGCAGGTCAACATCACGGGCAAGGGGATCGAGCTCAGCGTTGACCGGCGCGCTGGTCACACTCACTCGTGCTCGTGCGGGTGCTTGGCCCCGACCTGCCCGGGCGGCTCGCGCCGCCCCTGCGGCGGCAGGCCGGCTTGTTCATGAAGGAACTCATCGATGGTATGCTCGGCAATCCGCCACTCATTGCCGGCCAGCTTCTTACCATAGAGCCGGCCCTCCTCCAGCCACTCACGCACAGTCTCCGGCGGCACCTGAAGCAGCGCCGCTGCCTCGTCCACTGTGAGCTCCTTACTGCGCTCTCGCCGTTCAGCGCGCTCTGCCATCTCCGGCTCCTTCTCCAGCACGTCCTCCAGCAGTCTCAGAGGCTGCGTGCGTTGCTAAGAGGTCAGGTAATACCCTCACCCCCGGCCCCTCTCCCGCGCGGCGGGAGAGGGGGCACAGCCAGGGGGAAGAGCGCGCTCGACAACGCTGCCTCTTCTCCCCCCTGCCAGCTTTCAGGCTGGTGCTGCCACAGCGGGCTTCACTGTGGTCTTTCGCTCCCCTCTCCCGCGCGGCGCGGGATGGGCCGGGGTGAGGGTCTGCACTACCCTTCGATCTTGCCGCCTGCAGCCTCGATCTCGGCCTTGGCATCGCGGTGAGCCTGCTCGATAGCCTGCCGAGGCGAGATTTCGTTGCGCAGGGCCGCGGTGATGTGCTTGGACGCTCCGTTGGAGATCTCGGGCCACCAGACGCCCTGGTAGAACGGCAGCATCGTCTCGGCCGCCTCGCGCATGAGCACGCCCACCCGTTGATTATTAAACCATGGCACCGGCTCGCTCAGTCGCGGATCGTCATAGACTTTTTTGTACGTCGGCCATACCTGGCGGAGATCGAAGTCGTGCAGCACGGCCTTCGTGCTGTGCTCCCAGACCACAAAGTCCACGGCAATGTCGCGGTACTTGCCCTCAGCCAGCACAGTCATGCCTGTGCCGCCCCAGCTCGTCGTGCGCTTGGGGCCGCTTCTGCTCCACTGCGGCAGGTGCTGCACCATCCACTTGCCATCGGTGTCCGGGGCATCGACGCGCATGCCCCCGGAGATGCGCCAGGTCGGCCCGAGCTCCGCCGCCACCTTGCCCGTGTTCATGGCGTCCTTGAAGATCATGCTGCCGGGGTCACCGCCAGGCCGGCCTGAGGGGATCAACGACGCGGCACGGTGGCGGTAGATCAGGTCGACCAGGAACTCCAGCGTGCGCAGATTCGCCGGATGGTTGACAATGAGCTTGCGGCCCTGCTCCAGGAACCCGCCGCCGGCTTGGATGGCCAGCATGTGGAACGTGCCAGTGGTGCCGGTGCGCACGAAGAACATCCCTTCCGGGCAGATCGAGCTGATGATCTTGCCCGCCTCGATCAGATCATCCCAGGTCTCGATCGGCGTCTTGATGCCCACCTGGGCGAAGAGATCATGGCGGTAGGCGAAGAGGCACACGTTCAGCTCGTTGCCCAGGCCGTAATACTTGCCATCGAGCGACCAAGGGTCGACGAAGCTGGGCTTGAAGAAGTCGTTCTCTTTGCCCTTGAGGTAATCGTTATAGGCCACCAGCGGCGGGCTGGAGGTCTTGAGCAGGCGGCCCATCTGGCTGATCTCGACATCAGCCATGTCGGGGAAGCCGCTGCCAGCCGCGATGGTCACCACCAGCTTCTCCGCGACTTCGGAGGTGCTGGTTAGCCTGATCCAGTTCACCTGGACGTTGTAGCCCTTCTCTTTGTTGTAGTCTTCCAGCGCTAGCTTCTGCCAGGCGGAGCGAGTATCGGCATGGACCCAGCACTCCAGTGCGGCATTCTTCAGCGCGGAGAGCCGGTCCTGCTGCGGCGCCCGCTCTGCGCCCGGTCGCGTGCAGCCCAACGCGCCCAGGGCAGTGGCGCTCCCGGCCAGGCTGGCTCCCAGGGCCAGCAGGCTACGCCGGGTAAGACCACCTTGCGCATATGCACCACTCTCGTGGTCCGACAGGCTAGACGGGAGCATTGGTTCCCTCCTTTTATCACCCGAACGCACTATCACACCGACTCGCTGGATTACTGCGTTTAAAGCCCCTCACCCCGCCCCCGCTCCCGCGCTGCGAGACAGGGACGAGCCGGTCAGGGCACGATCTGTAAGGGCGAAGAATTCTTCGCCTCTACAAAGGGCCCGCAGCGTGGGGGCAAATAGTTGTTCGCCCGAGCCCAGCGCAGAATGCTTCGCCCCACTAGCCCCAGACCGGCGAGGGGAGCGAGGTGAAGGGCCTCCTCACACCCCTACCGCCATTGCCGTGAAGTAGTGCGGGTCCACGCCCCCGAGCGTCTCGCTGCCAGCCCGCTGGATGCCTACCGGGCTGGCAAAGAAGCGCGGATACGGCATCGGGAACTGGAGCTCGCACTGGTAGCCGCACCTGCGCAGCGCCTCGACGACGCGCTCCGGCAGGCGCGCGTCGAGCACAATGCCGGCGCTGGTGTCAATGCGTGGTGCGTTAATGGCCTCCTGGATATCCATACGAAAGTCCACTACGTTGCAGATGAGTTGCGCCACGCAGTTCAAGATACGCCGCCCGCCCGAGGCCCCAACAGCCAATAGCGGGTCGCCGTTCGGGGCCAGCACCGCCGCCGGACACATGTTATTGAGTCCTTTCTTCCCCGGGGCGATCGAGTTCGGGCGGCCGGGCTCCGGATCAAACCACATCATGCCATTGTTAAGCAAAATGCCAGTCCCCGGCGCCACCACGCGCGCACCGTACAGGGACATGAGCGTCTGGGTGAGCGAGACCATGTTGCCCTCGCCGTCGCAGACGCAGAAGTGGGTGGTGCTCTCAGGGGGGACCGCAGCTGGAGATAGCATTGGACCTGGTCGAGCCTCCTGGGTCGCCGCGGCGAGCCGGCCGGCGTACGCTTTGTCGAGCAGCTCGTCGAGTGGCATCGGATAAAAGCGTGGATCGGCCATACGGGCGAAGCGATCGGCCCACATGGCGCGGCTGGCCTCGATCAGAAGCCGCACATGCTCGGCTGAGTTGTGTCCCAGTGCCGCCAGGTCGAAGTGCTCCAGGATATTAAGGAACTGCGCCAGGCTGGTTGCGCCGGTCGCGCCGCGCATGCCCAGGAGCGGATGGCCCCGATAGGTCGTCAGAACGGCGGGCTCTTGCTCTTGCACGCGATACTGGGCCAGGTCCTCGACGGTGAGCAACCCGCCGTGAGCCCGCATGTCGTGCTCGATCATCTCCGCCAGCCGGCCGCCATAGAGCGCCCGCGGTCCCTCTGCCGCGATCATCTCCAGCGACTGTGCCAGGTCAGGCTGGCGGAAGAGCACTGGACGAGCGGCTGAGGGCGCTAAAGGAAACCCATTGCGCAGGAAGATGCGCGCTGCCTCGGCGTTCCGGCTAAGCACCGCTGCCTCGGTGGCCAGGTGCAGCGTATCCAGCCAGGTGATCGGATAGCCCTCGCGGGCCAGGCGGATGGCCGGCTCCAGCGCCGTATCCAGCCCGATGGTGCCGTAGCGCTGGAGAGCGTGCGCGAGGCCAGCCAGCATACCAGGCACCGCCACCGCCCGGTGGCCATAGATGTTCGCCGCCCCCTTCACACGGCGCCAGCCGAAGCCTTCCTCGTCCCGCCCCTCGTCCAGCTCATACATGTCCTCCCGCGCCGCCGCGGGCGCCTGCATGGCAAAGTCGATCACCACCGAGCGCCGCTCTCTGGCCAGGTACACGACCATGTATCCCCCGCCACCGAGGCCGCTCATGGGCGGCTCGACCACCCCAACAGCCAGCCCGATCGTCACGGCCGCATCGACGGCGTTCCCGCCGCGACGCAGCACTTCGGCGCCGGCCTGCGAAGCCAGCCAGTGCTTGGTGGCCGCCATGCCGCCTGAGCTCCGCACGGCTCGCCGAAAAGTTATGCTCGGCTCGAACTGCTGCATAGACACGCTCCCTGTGCCCGTTGGCTATCGGCGTGCGGGAGCTTACTCCCGCACGAACCGGTCATGGAAATACTCCAGGTCCAGCCGGATGGCCGTGTTGTCCGAGATGGCGTTGTTGCGGTCGAGCTCTTCTACTCGCCGGACACCGACAATGGCGGTGGAGACGTTGGGGTCTGAAAGCACGAAGTTCAGCGCTAGCTCGTACAAATCAACATACCGGTCGATCTCCGGGAAGACATGGCGCATCAGCTTTTGGAAGAGCCCGGAGGTGAGCGGCCGCATGATCACGGTGCCGATGTTGGCCGCCTTCGCCTCCGGCAGGATATTGTGCCAGGCGTTCTGGTAGATAATGTTGTAGCGGATCTGGATGACGTCGAAGTAGCCGGTTGCCATAAACGGGCGCAGCGTGACCGGCTCCTCTGCGGTGATGCCGATGAAGCGGATCTTGCCTTGCTCGCGCAGGTGGAAGAAGGCCTCCAGCAGCCCGCCCTCGACGATCTGCCGGTACTGCTCCTCAGTGTAGTCGCCACCGTGGAACTGGTACACGTCGATCACGTCGGTCTGGAGCCGGCGCAGGCTGTTTTCGCAGCTCTCGATGATCTGCTGCGGGGTCTTATTGCGCCAGCTCACCTTCGTGGCGATGTAACACTCGCTACGGCGGTGGCGCAGCACCTTCCCGATGATCTCCTCGGCGCGTCCGTTTCCATACGCCTCTGCCGAATCAATGTAGTTGTAACCGATGTTCAGGGCATGGTTGAGGGCGCGGATGGCCTCGGCCTCGAAGTCTGGCGAGAAGGGATCGCCGCGCTCGATGTAGTTCGGCAGCCCCAGCGTGGCACTGCCACAGCCAACCTCTGAGACACGCAGGCCGGTACGGCCCAGGATACGGTACTGCATTGCTGTTTACCTTTACCTATTCCCTTCCCCTTATGCTCCTCGCTGCGAGCAGCGCTCCGTTATGCTTGCAAGCGCGTCATTTCGTCCCATTTCGTCCCATAGCAGGTAAAGTACATCAGACCGTAGACGAAGGTGCCTGCAGCGAGCATACACTGGAGCTCGTCGAGCCAGCACGCTCCCTCGTGAGCACTGACGACGCCGTCGTTGACTGCAGCAGCCACCCAGAACTTGATAATGCTCAGGTAACCACCCGAGCGATCGCACACGGCGAAGCTACGCAGGCGCAGGTCGCGCAGGCCTGCAGCGGCGAAGCGGCTGAGGAGCTTCCGACCGGCCCAGCGATCGGCCACGTAGTTTCGGTAGTAGTGATCAATTACTGTGGCGGTGAGCGCCTCGTCCGGGTGGGAGAGCACTACCGCACCCTGGTCCCAGTCGACGGCAAGAACCGTCCCGCCCGGGCGGGTGACACGCACAAGCTCTCGCAGGGCGCGGTCCGGCTCGTCCAGGTGGCCAAGCAGCGTGATGGCAAGGGCAGCGTCGAAGCTCTCGTCAGGAAATGGCAGGGCATACACGTCGCCCCGGCGGTACCCGATGGTATGGTCCAGCCCCTCGCCTGCCGTCAAGCGCCGCGCGGCCTCCAGCATGTACTCGCTGGCGTCGACGCCGGTGATGCGCACCGCAGAGCTGCACCGGCGCGCCAGCGCCCGGCATACCACCCCGGTTCCGCAGCCGGCCTCCAGCACATGCATGCCTGACCGGAGCGGGAGCTCGGCCAGGTATGCCTCGCGCATCGCCTGCTCGCCGGGGAGCCGACCGCGATGCTCCAGAAAGGCCGCCAGCGTCTCCAGATCTTGCGGGGAAAGCGAAGCCGTATCACGCCAGCGGTCGCGACGGCGTGGCTGCGTGCTCATACTGTCATGCTCCTCCCCGGCCCTGTCTGCCGGAGTATACTCCATGCCGCGGCACAGTGGTCAAGTGGACGCGTTTCCCATACGTGGGCGCATAGGCAGGGAGGCAATACGGCAATACCTGCCTGTACTGTTGCCCGTGTACCGGCCCTCTCTGCGGGAACACGGGGAAGCGTTCATCCGAGGAGCAGTCGCAAAGGCCCCGAAGCACCGAGGGCGCGCCGCTACTGGACGAGCGCGGCGCGCACGATGAGGCGGTGGGTGTCCACCATGTAGGGCCAGCAGGTGATGAGCGTCGCCACCGGCTCCTCAGTCGGCAGCAGCACCCGGGCATTCTCGCGCCGCTGCGCTTCGCTGGCGCCCTGCTCGCGCACGATCAGCACGTCAGTGACGACGTACTCGTAGGCAGCGCTATCGCGATAGAGCGTGAAACGATCGCCTTGCTTCAGGCGGTCCAGATAGCGAAACACAGAGCCGTCGATATCATTGTGTCCCGCCAGAACGATGTTGCCTGCCTCGCCTGCCTGCGCGGAGGAGGCCAGCCGGCCCACTGCATAAGCGGCCGTCTCCATCTCGCCCGTCGGGGTGATGCCCACGTCGACGATCTTGCTGTCCAGCCCGATCTTCGGGATGACAATGCGGTTTGTTGGGGGCGGGGGTGGTGGCCCGCTGGGACCAACTGCGTCGGCATCAACGTAGGCGTAGTTCCTGGTGTGGGGCACATACACGTAGTAGCGGCCGTTCTGTGGCCCGGCCTCGACCCGGAAGTAGCGCCATTGCTCAGCCGTGCCGAAGCTGATCGCGTCGGGCCCGGGACCCGACCAGAGCTGCACCGGCCGGAAGGCCTGCACCCATCGCTCGCCAGGGGCAGCCTCTTCACCTTGAACCGGCTGCTCGCTCGCGGTGGCCTCTCCAGCCGGCGCACCCTCCACAGAGGGCGCCGGCGTTGCTGCGGCCGGGGTGCTCGCCTGACCGCTCACCCGTGCTGCGGGCAACATCGGCAGCAGCGCAGTGACAGAATCCTGGCGCACGCGCTCCGGCAGGGCAACGCGGCGGTCAATGCGCTGCGGGCTCACTAGCAGCGACGACAGCACCAACCAGCCCAATAGCATCAGCGCGTAGCCGGTCCAGTTGAGCACCGCGCCGGCCAGACGCTCTCGCCGGGCTGCCTGCACAACGAGCGGCTGAGTCACAGGCCGCACGTCAATCCGCCTCCACAGCGCCACGCTACCTACTGTCTCCCAGCAGTGAATAGGCGAGCATCTATCGCAACCATTCTATCATGCGCTCGGCTAGGCCTTATGAAGAAGTGCCGCTCAGCTGCGCGAGCGTCCCCTCAAGCTGCTCGCGCAGCACATGCTTCTGCACCTTGCCTAGGGCGTTACGCGGCAGGGACTCGGCGAAGTAGATCTGGCGCGGTTTCTTGTACGAGGCCAGGTGCTCACGACAGTAGGCGATTAGCTCGTCGGCGCTCAGGCTGGTATCCCCGGCCAGTCCACTCCGCCGGGGTACCACTACGGCAACGACCTGCTCGCCCAGGTCAGGATCGGGCAGCCCCAGCACAGCGACCTCCGCGACGCTCGGATGTGAGAGCAGCACTTCCTCGACCTCGCGCGGGTAGACGTTGTAGCCGCCGGAGATAATGAGCTCGCGGGCGCGCCCGGAGATCGTGTAGTAGCCATCGGCGCTGCGCCAGCCAATATCGCCGGTGTTGAACCAGCCCTCGGCGTCGAAGGCCTCGGCGGTAGCTGCAGGGTTCCGCCAGTAGCCCTTGAAGACGTGCGGGCCGCGCACCTGGATCTCCCCCGGCCGCTCGTCCAAGATCGGCTGCCGTGTCTGGAGATCCACGATGCGCGCCTCCTGGCCGGGGAAGGGCATGCCCACTGTCCCTGGCCGGCGCTCCCCCTCGTAGGGATTCGTCAGGTTCATCAGTGTCTCGGTCATGCCGTAGCGTTCGAGGATGCGCTGGCCGAAGAGGCGCTCGAACTCTTCGAAGGTCTGCACGCTGAGCGGCGCTGATCCCGACACGTACAGCCGGATAGGTGGGGGACGGCAGCCGCGCCGCTGCGCCTCGGCTACCAGGCGCACGTACATCGTCGGGACGCCGAAAAACATAGTGACACGGCCTTCCAGCAGCGTCTCAAACACCTCGGCAGCGTCGAAGCGGCGGCGTAGGTCCACCGTACTGCCGGTGTAGAGAGTGCCATGGATGCCGACACAGAGACCGTGCACGTGGAAGAGCGGGAGTGTGAGGAGCAGCAGGTCGGCGGCCGTCCAGCGCCAGGCGGTGGTCACCGCGTGGATGTTCGCCGCCAGGTTGCTATGCGTCAGCATAGCGCCCTTCGAGCGCCCTGTCGTGCCCGAGGTATAGCCGATCAGGGCGATAGCATCCGCCCTAGGGAGCTCAAGGCGGTAGCCAACTGCGCCGGCCAGGAACGCATCCTGGGCGATCCAGGCCGGTCGCACTGCAGCGCGATCCTCACGTACCGGCACACCAGAGCTGTCCGAATGATCAACGATGACGATGGCTTCCAACGCCGGCAGCGCGTCGAGGACCCGCTGGAGTTCGTCACAGCGCGCCCCATCGGTGAGGCACAGACGCACTTCAGCATCGCCCAGGATATGGCTGAGCTCTACCCGGCGGTACTGGATGTTCACCGGCACGACAATGCCGCCTGCTAGGTAGACGCCCAGGTACGCCGCGACGAAGGTAGGACTGTTTTCGAGATACAGCGCCACACGGTCGCCGGCCCGCAGCCCCCAGCCGCGCAGGGCACCTTCCCACTGCTGCGCGTCTTGGAGGAGCTGGGCGAAGCTGATGCGCCGCCCCTCGAACAGCAAGCACTCCTTGTCCGGACTGCGCTCAACCGAGCTGAGAAACGCATGTATAATCGAGGGCGGCCAGGCGGACATAGCTGCTCCCTCACCAGCTTTCTGACCCTACCAGGGCTCTGCTCTACTGTCCCCGGCACCTAGTCCCGGAGGCGCTCCGGCGCCGCATGGGCGGCCATGCGCGGCGTGCCAGCCCGCGTCACCAAGGTGACGCGGCTATGCCTGGCGATCTGCACGGCGAGCGACGTCGTACCCGTCACCGATGCAATCACTGGCACACCCGCTCGTGCCGCCTTGTAGGCCATATCTCCGGCAATCCGTCCCGTACACAGGATCGCGGCTCGTGAGAGCTCATAGCCACGCAGCAGGGCGCGGCCAATGACTTTGTCCACCGCGTTGTGCCGGCCAATGTCTTCGATCAAGTAAAGCAGCTGCTCTCCATCGGTCAAGGCAGCGCAGTGGATCGCCCCGGCCAGACGATGTAGCGGCGCGGCGTGGAGCATCTCGCGCATACGTTCGCCCAGCACCGCGCTGCTCAGCCCCCAGTCGCTGCGCACGACCGGCAGCGCCGCGACAATCTCCGGCGTCAGGCTGAAGCTAGCGCCCCCGCCGCACCCGCTGGTCACGATCTGCTTCCACTGCGAGCGCCGGGCCGTGCGGTCCGGCTCGGCACGCACTTCAATGGCCCGCAGGTCCTCGCAGGCGCCCAGCACCATGACCTCGTCGATCCCCTCGATGAAACCTTCACCATACAGCCAGCCGATCGCCAGCTCCTGGAGGTTCGCCGGCGTACACATCATCGCGGCGAGCTCGCGCCCGTTCAGCACGATCCGCACGGGAGCTTCCTCGACCAGCAGGATAGAGTCGCCGCTGTCATCGGCGCGCTCGACGAGAACAACACCGGGCGGCAGCGCCGGAGGCGCGGTGACAAGATCCGTCATACACATCGCTCGTGCTCGTCGGGTAGCACCTCACCGTCCATTCGCCCGTTCGGTTCGCCGGGCAGCGCGCCGTTGCCGGCAACGGCAGGCTGGCGGCGCTCGAGGGTGATCTCATGCAGGCCCGACGGTGTACGCCGTACATCGTAGGTGAACTCACTGGCGCGCAGCAGGGCGAACATCTCTGCAACATGCACGGCATCCTGCGGGTCATCCCCGATCAGGATACGGAACGAACCGCTGGCCGGCGCGCGGCGCAAGAGCTCCTGGACACGCCGCACGCGATGCGGTCCACGCACGCGCCGCAGATCGTAGGTCGGTAGCTCTCGCAGCAGCACCATGGCTCGCAGCTCAGATTCGCAGTGTCTTTGAGCAGCCTGCCTCGATTGTAGCATAGCGCTCCAGAGCAGCTACGCCTGATCCATACTCGGGCGCGGGGACGGCCCCTCTGCCTGCACCCTGGCTCGCGGGCGGCTGCTACAATGAGCTCAGATACTGGGCTCAGTTACAACGCGCTTAACCAACGCGTGCCCACATAGTCGGCCTGGACATGCCCGCCAGGACAGACGGCGGATATCTCGTGCGCCGCACCCTACAGCGTGCATCATACCGTGGCGGTATCAAGCATACCGTGGCAGTATCGAGACGGTACGAAAAACGAGAGCGGGGGGCCGTGCTCGCGTCCTATGGTGGTCCTTCCAGCCCTTTGCTCCCTACTCGAGCGGGCAAGCATACGCTGCGCTGGGGCGAGCGCACCTACCTCATGGGTGTGCTCAATCTGACCCCGGACTCGTTCTCCGGCGACGGGCTGGGCGCCTGCGCTGCGCCGGAGCTCGTGCGCAGCCGCGCCCAGGAACTGCTGGCAGCTGGGGCCGATCTCCTGGACCTGGGCGGCGAGTCAACCCGCCCGGGCAGCGAAGCGGTGTCTGTTGAAGAGGAACTCCGTCGGGTCCTGCCTGCGGTAGAGGCTCTTGCTCCGCTGGGTGCCCTACTTTCCATTGATACCTGGAAAGCGCGCGTGGCTGACGCCGCGCTGTCCGCCGGGGCAGCCCTGGTAAACGACGTGACTGGACTGGCCGGCGACCCGGACATGGCGGCGGTGGTGGCGCAGCACCGTGTGCCGGTGATCATCGTGCACAACCCGCGCGGCGCGCACGGCACGGACCGGCCCTGGACACAGCGCTACCACGACCTGATCGCGGACATCCTGCGCTGGCTGTCACGCCAGATCGACTCTGCGCTGGCGGCCGGGGTGGCCTGGGAGAACATTCTGCTCGACCCTGGCGTTGGCTTCGCCAAGACGGCTGGACAGAACCTCGAGCTCTTGCGCCGTCTGTCGGAGCTGCGCACCCTGGGCCGCCCGCTGGTCGTCGGCATCTCCCGCAAGCGCACGATCGCCCGCGTACTAGGCCTGCCGGTGGACGCACCGCCCAGTGAGCTCCTGGAGGGCAATGCCGCGGCGGTGGCCCTGAGCATCGCTGGTGGCGCCGACGTCGTACGTGTGCACGATGTCACCGCCATGGCACGTGTCGTGCGCATGGCTGACGCGATCGTGCGCGGCCGCCAGGCAGCTGGAGCCTGAGAGTAGTACCTCTTCAGGCAGGGACGTTAATTTAGGCAGGGACGTTAATAGACTGGGCAGAGGCAACGATCTTTTGCCCTCTTTTGCCCTGCCAGGGCCGGTGCGGCCGCACCGGCCCTGGCAACCGTGGATGCAGGCCTGACCGATACGCCGACCGCCAGGGCGAAAGTCGCTTCTTTCCAGTAAGTTCAGAAAACGTAATAAATTATAAACAAACTGCGAATTTTGTGGTGTTCGGGCGTTCCAGGTATCATAACTGCGCGCCACACCACAGTGCGCCGCTGCGTTACGGACAGGGATAGACAGCATGCACCAGACGCCGCACACGTGCTACATCGGCATGGGGGGCAACATTGGCGACCGCCTGGCCAACCTACGGGCCGCGCTGCGCCAGCTTGCCGATCTGGGCACGCTGGTAGCGGTCTCGCCGCTGTATGAGACGCCTCCCTGGGGATACGAGGACCAGCCCTGGTTCTACAACGCCGTCTGTGCTCTCAAGACGGCGCTGCCACTCGAGCGGCTGCTGCATGAGCTCAAGCAGATCGAGATCCGCCTGGGTCGCCGGCCAGGTATCCGCTGGGGCCCGCGGCCGGTGGACCTGGACATTCTGCTGTGCGACAACCTGGTCGTGGTAAGGCCGGGCCTGGAGGTGCCACATCCGGGCCTGCCGCAGCGCGTTTTCGTCCTGCGGCCTCTGGCCGACCTAGCACCCGATCTGCGCCATCCCACCGACGGCCGGACCGTGACCGAGATGCTCCGCGACCTCGAGGCCGCTGGGGCAGCCGGCGGCTACCGGCTGGTCAGCACCGACTGGGCATCCGATCTCGCCCAGCCGGCTCGCTAAGATGCGCTGGCAGCGCCGGCAATGCTATAGTACAGGCAAGGTGGCCTGCTGCCACTGCGCAGGAGCTTCAGACACGCCTGATCAGGCAGACCGAACACGCTACACACCGACCCATTGCTGGTGCAGCATGCTCAGCCAGTTCACCCCGGACGGGCAGACGGACGAGCTCACTGAAAGCCACGCGCAGCCTTTCATCGTTGATGTGCATGTGCACCTGTTCCCCCCGGATGTGCGCGCCGACCGGCCACGCTACTTTGCGGGCGAGCCCGGTTTCGAGCAGATGTATGGCGCGCCGGGCTCGCGCATGGCTGGTGGGGACGAACTTATCGCCGCAATGGATGAGGCCGGTGTGGCCTGTTCGGTCGCCCTAGGGTTCGGCTGGCAGGACCAGGCGCGCTGCGAGGCGCACAACGATTACCTGCTCGAGGAAGCGCGGGCACACCTTGGGCGGATCGTTCCGTTCTGCTGCGTGCAGCCCGCCGCCGGCGACCGGGCGCTCTACGAGCTCGAGCGGTGCGCTCGGCTGGGCGCGCGCGGCGTAGGCGAGATTATGCCCGACTACCAGGATCTGCCGCTCGACGACGAACGCATCTGGCAGCCGGTGGCGCAGGCCTGCCGCGCGCTCGGCCTCATCCTGCTCCTGCACGCCAGCGAGCCTGTGGGCCACAGCTATATCGGCAAGGGCCGCACCACGCCCGATCGGCTGTGGCCGCTGGTCCAGCTCTGCCAGGGCATCGACATCATTCTGGCCCACTGGGGCGGTGGCTTCGGCTTCTATGAGCTCATGCCCGAGGTGGCCCGGCTCGCCGGGCGACTGTATTACGACTGCTCGGCCTCGCTCTACCTGTACCGGCGGGGAATCTTCCGGATGATGGCCCGCCTCGCCCCCGACCGTATCCTCTTCGGCAGCGACTACCCGCTGGTCACGCCGAAGCGTATGCTCGAACATGTCGCCAGCGCGGGCCTGACCGCACAGCAGCGCGCCGCACTCTACGGCGGCAACGCCGCCCGTTTGCTTAGCCTGCGCGTGCCGAGCGGCTCATGCGCTGCCTCGGCCGAGCCGCCCGTGGCAGGATGACCGGCGGACAGTAAGGACAGTAAGGACAGTAACGCGCTACACTAAGACCGGAGAAATGTCCTCGATCCTGTGCAGGAACCGGCTGCCTTTGTGTGCACCTGTGAGCAACGCGTGCTCTTCATCAGTGCCGGCGGGGCCATCACGCCCGCACCTTATATTTCCGCCCGCCACCGGCCAGGTCTTCGCGACCTTCGCGATCGTAGGCTGGGACCGCCATGCCGGAGAGGTGGGCGTGGCTGTGGTAAGCGCAGTGCCGGCTGCCGGCGCGCTGACGATCTTCGGGCGAGGCGGCGTTGGTGTGGCCTGTGCGATGGGCCTACCCAATCCCTACCTCGCTCTCGATGCCCTCGATATGATCGAAGCGGGCGCCAGCGCGACCGAAGCGGCAGCGCAGCTTGAGCGGGACGATCCTGAGCGCACACGACACCAGTTGTTGGTCGTAGACATGCGCGGCGAGGTCGGGGCTTTTACCGGCGATGACTTGAGCGACTGGAAGGGCCACTTCACCCGCTCCGGCTTCGCTGTGGCCGGCAACAACCTCGTAGGTGAGGCCGTGCTGGGGAAGATGATCCCGGCCTACGAAGAGACCGACGATATCCTGGTGCTGCGCCTGCTGAACGCCATCGAGGCCGGCCAGGAGGAAGGCGGGGACCGTCGCGGCAAGGTCTCGGCCGCCGTGCTGATCATGCGCGACCAGCCGTACCCATACATCGACCTGCGCGTGGATGACCACCCCAACGCAGTCAAAGAGTTGCTGCGCGTCTGGAAGAGCTTCCGCGCCACCGTCTACCCGTACCTGGACGCGCTGCCGCGCCGCGAGCCGGTGCGCAAAGAGTAGCCAGCGTGCGCGGCGGGGGCGTCTGCCGCTGGCCCGCGTGCCGCGTATGGCTACGACTCGAGGAGCTCCAGGATCTTGTCTCTCAGCGCCAACGAGCTATACGGCTTTGACATATAGGCGTCAGCGCGCGCGTCACGCACCCGCCGCGCCGTATCATGATCCTTGCTGGCCGACAGGATAAGCACCTTCGTGGCCTGCGTGATAGCACTCGCCTTGATCTGCCGGCACACTTCGTAGCCGTTGGGCCCCGGCATGATCACGTCGAGCACGACGAGATCCGGGCGGTGCAGGAAGGCAAGCCGTAGTGCTTCAGAGCCATCGCCCGCTTCTAGGATCTCGTACTTCTCGCGATCCAGCCACAGCGCCTGGAGCCGGCGTAGGCCGGCCTCGTCGTCCACCAGGAGGATGCGTCGCTTCTTCTTGGGGCCGGGAGCGGCAGCCTCCGGACCGTTCACAGTCGGATTCATCGGGGTGCTCCCCAGCGAAACTGGCCAGTGTTCACGGGCAGGCCCCTGCCCGTGAAGTTAGCATCATTGTGCCACGCCTGCCCAGCGTCGCCGAAGGACGAACCGCGTATCCCCCAAAGGGGCTAGGCCGGCAGCCAGCGCGGAAACAGAGTGCCAGCCTCGCTCCGCGGGGTAGCCGCAGGCTCCCGACGCGGGAATAACCGCCCGGTAACCGGTAATTAACCTGTCTGCGATACGCTGAAGGCCGGGAAGGACCACGCTCCGTGCGGCATGCCCACCACAAGGCAGCAACGTGAACCTCAGCGCCGGTCGCTACAGTTCCTTCGTGATCCGGGTCTGGAGTCGCAATGGGCAGATGGTCCAAGGCGAGATCACGCATGTTGCGACAGGGGAGAGCGTGCGCTTTCGCGACATCGAACGCATGATCACTTTCATTCGTGCGCACGTGGCGCCGCTCATCGATGAGAGCACCGAACCGCAGGAGCCGCCACAGGAGCAGAATTGATGCACGTCGCTGCGGCCGCGACTGGCCAGACAGGCCTGGAGCTGATGCTGGCGCACCTCGACCTGCGCCTGCGCCTTGCCGTCGAGGAGCAACGCGCCGAGCTAACCGAACGAGCCCGCGATCCCTTCCGCGGCCTATATATCTCCGAGGCCGATGTGGAAGCGTTGCTGGCAGACACGCCGGACGCCGCCAGGGCGCGGCAGCTGCTTCTCGAGCAGCCGCCCGCGGCCGTCTCCCCGCGCCTGGCCCGTCTGGTGCGCGGGTTTGGCCTCGATGCCCTGGAGCAGGAAGCACTTCTCGTCTGCCTCGCCCCCGACATCGACCTGCGCTATGAACGCCTGTACGCCTACCTCCAGGACGACGTCACGCGCCGCCGGCCGACAGTAGACTTGATCCTGCGCCTGCTGGTGCCGTCTCCTGAGGCACGCGTGGAGGCGCGCCGGGCCCTGGGGCCAGGCGGCCGCCTGCTGCGCCACGGACTGCTGGCGCTGGCCGACGACGCCGCGGTGAACTGGCCGCTGTTAGCGCGCCCCCTGCGCGTGGATGAGCGGGTCGTGGAATACCTCCTCGGCTCAGACCTTCCAGACGCGCGCATCGGCGTGTTCGCTGAACTTGTGCACCCCACCGACACAGATCTGAACGACAGCATCGGGCTCGATCAGGGGCTGGTCCGGCTGCTCCGCTCGCACCGAGATGCACCGGGGCCGGTGATCTACCTGCACGGCGCGCCCGGCACAGGAAAGGGGACCATGGCGCGGGCCGCCTGCGCCGCAGCCGGGCGCGCGCTGCTGCTGATCAAGGTGCCTGCGCTGCTCAGCGAAAGCAGGCCGGAGCGGGCCGTTGAGCTAGCGGCACGCGAGGCGCTGCTGCAGGACGCTGTGCTCGGCGTAGATAGCTTCGACCAGCTGCTGAGCGACGAGCCCGACCTCCTGCCAGTACGCGAGCGGCTGCGCGCCTTGCTGGTCGAGCGGATCGGGCCGACACTGCTGCTCGGCGAGATACGCTGGGAACCGGTAATCTGGCTACCAGGCGTCATGGCGCTGCGGCTGGAACTGCGGGCGCTCGGGCCCGGCGCACGGGTGCGGCTGTGGCGCGCCCATCTCAATGGGCAGCTCTCGCCGGAGGAAGCCGCTCAGATGGCAGCCCGTTACCGTCTCGACATCGATGCCGTGAAGGCCGTGGCCTCGGCGGCGCATAGCCGCGCCGTCTGGCGGGGCGACACAGCGGCCTCTCTCGAAGACGTGCGGCATGCCGCACGGGCCATCGCCGCGCCGCCGCTGGAAGGTCTGGCCCAGCGCGTCGAGCCTCGCTATGGCTGGGAGGACATCGTGTTGCCGCCTGACGGCCTGGCGCAGCTCCGCGAGCTCTGCGCGCGGGCGCGCTATCAGTCGCTCGTGCTGGAGCGCTGGGGCTACGGCCGCAAGCACGCCCGCCGCGCCGGCCTGAGCGCCCTCTTCGCCGGGCAGCCCGGCACCGGCAAGACCATGGCCGCTGAGATCGTCGCTGGCGACCTCGGCCTGGACCTGTACCGCATCGACCTCTCGGGCGTAGTGAGCAAGTACATCGGTGAGACGGAGAAGAACCTCGAGCGCATCTTCCGCGCCGCCGACCGCGGCGATGCCGTACTTCTGTTCGACGAGGCAGATGCACTCTTCGGCAAGCGCTCGGAGGTGCGCGACGCGCATGATCGCTACGCCAACGTGGAGATTGCCTACCTCCTCCAGCGCCTGGAGGCCTACGAGGGCGTAGCCATCCTGACTACCAACCTGCGCGGGAACATCGACGAGGCGTTCCTGCGGCGGCTCGACTTCGTGATCGAGTTCCCGATGCCGGAGGAGGCCGAGCGGCTGGCGATCTGGCAGCGCGCCCTGCCACCCGAGGCGCCGCTGGCGGACGACGTGGACCTGCCGTTTCTGGCGCGCAAGTTCCGTCTCGCTGGCGGACACATCCGGAATATCGCCCTCACCGCTGCCTTTCTGGCAGCGACTGACGGCAAGCCCATTAGCATGAAGCACCTGGTGCGCGGCACCCGTCGCGAGTACCAGAAGCTGGGCAAGCTTGTGGGGGAGTCCGACTTCGAGAAATACCACAATCTCCTACGCGATACATGAGGGCTGCCTGTTAGGGGAAGAGCACGGGATGTCCTCTGTGCAGGCACTGTGGACAGGAAAGCAATACGAACGATGAGCGCCCAGGGCCGTGGCCAGCATGCCGGATCGCTACCCCCTCGGGCCCGCAAGCCCGCGGGTGCGGTGCCAAGCCGCGCTGGAGGGGGCGCGCCGCCAGCTGCGGATGCAGTGGTGTACCCGCAGGCCGGCGCACCACCTCCAGAGGGCCAGGCCACGATGCTGTGGCTTCCCTCTACCGGCAGCGCCACGGCGCAGCGCACCCTGATGTGGCTGCAACACGTTGCCGGGAACGCCGCAGTCCAGCACCTGGTGCAGCGCAAAGATCCACCGCCGGCCAGCATGCCCCTGCCGAACCAGAGCACGATGCCTGTACCAGCGGAGCGCCCTATCGTGCACGAAGGCGTCCAGCTTGCCCCCGATCAGAAGCTCTTGCGGGACATCCTGGAGCGCATGGTCGCGGCCAAAGGCGAGCCAGCTATGGACGCCTGGGCGTACCGCTTCATCAACATGAGCGTCGAGCAGAAGATCGGACACCAGCTCTACGGCGTCGATATGCAGCGTCTCGAGGATACACGCATCCATCTCAAAGAGGCCGTCCTCAAGCTGGAGCACGACAACAAAGAATTCCTGACGCAGTTCGAGGCCAGGGCAATCGACGTAACGCGCGAGGTCCTGAACAACTCTGAAAAACAGATCAAAGAGCAGCTTCAGAAGCTCGGCATCACTAGTACTGAGATCCAGTTCGGCGAGAACACCACCACGTACTATAGCATGAGCAACAAAGCGGCCGGCGCAGCGATCCAGAAGTCTGCGCGCGACCTTGCCGCCAAACGCCGTGGAGCGAATCGCGCCGCCAATGCCATGCTGCGTGCCAAGTCCGATGTGGACAAGTGGACGCGTAACAATCCCTTCATTATTCCGCAGGGACTCACTGACACAGCCAAGAAAGCACACGAGGACTGGAAGCAGCAGGAAGAGGCCTACAACAAACTGCGCAAAGAGCGGGAGCAGGAGTATCCCATCTTGGCCGTCTATGCCACCGGTGACGACGCGGTCGCCAAGCTGGAGCAGCTCGCCGCGGTCCGTCCCGAGCAGCTCGCCCAGTCGCTTGGAGTAGAGGCGCAGAAGCGCCTGCAAAACATCGACCGGGTGCGCGCCGAGTTGGGTGGCCGGTTTAAGGTGTGGCGTCAGTCGCACCTGCTCAGCATCACCAAGCAGCAGATGAACGCTACGCCAATGCAGGCGCGGGTGATCCATGACAAGGCCCAGAAAGAGGCTGCCGACGAGGAAGCATCCAAGATGTTATTCGCCGCCGTGGCTATCGGGCTGGGCCTGCTGGCCGCGATCCCGACCGGCGGGAGCAGCGCCCTGGCCGGGATCGCCACCGCGGCCGCTGTCGTAGGCGCGGGAGCGAGCATCTACGGCGCCTATGAGCACCTGCAAGAATACATGCTGGAGAGCGCTGCCGGTGGCACGGCCTTCGATAAGGCCAATGCCATCGCCAAGGATGATCCCTCCCTGCTGTGGCTCGCCCTTGACATCGTCGCTGCGGTGACCGATGTGGGGGCTGCTGCCGCCGCCTTTAAGACGCTCAAGGCATCGATGGAGGCCGCCCGGGCTAGCAAGCTCCATCACGTGCGTGATCTGGTTGACGCAGGCCGCAAAGTGGGGCTCTCCGGAGAAGCGCAAGGCCGACTCGTCGCCGCCGTCGTGGACTCCGCTGGCGGTAAGGCCGCCGTCAAGGTGACTCTGGAAGATATCGCCGCTGTGTTCAAAAAGTTGGATCCCCAACGCATCGATGCCCGGCTCGCCCGTGCGTTCCAGGATGCAGCCAGGCATATGATGGACCTCGGTCGGGTCGCGGTGGTAGGACAGTCGCCGGTAGAACGAATGGCCACCATTCGGCGGCTGGTGGCACCGCATTTGAAAGACGAAGCCGAGATCTCCCGCGTAACGAGGTCACTGGCCGCCCGGCTTGACCGGTCCGCTGTGGGAGGCTTCTACAGCCCCCACTTCGACATCATTATGTTGAAGGGCGAGGGGTCTGCGGAGTCCGTGGCCGCATGTCTGGCGCACGAGCTAGCGCATCACAAGCAGGAACTCTGGAAAGGCCTCAAGAACATCGAAGTGTATGAGCAGGAATTTCAGGCGTTCTCGGCTCAGCGGTCCTTCCTGCGTGGCCTGCCCATCGATGCTGTGCCAGAGGACTTCCAGTGGCTGTGGCTCGCCGATAACGCCGCCATCGAGCGGCATGTCCTGGAGGCGTATCAGGCGGAAGGTGCCTTCAAACCCCAGGGCTTCAGCAATCAGTATGCAGCGGAAGAAATCATCCGATTGCTGCGCAAGCGCTAGAAGAAAGAATGGATATGTCCATTTCTGGGACAGCAGAAGACGATGTCCGCCGCATCGTCACGCACTACTTTCTGGTCAGCGGTGAAGCCATCACCGGCGTGGAGCAGGGCCGGGCAGCGCTAATTGTCTCAGCTGGGGCGCGCTCGTGGACGGCGCGGGTGATTGAGCGGGGGCGCAACTTCCAACGCAGCGCAGGCTATACGCTCTACCGCATCACGCCTGAGCTCGTCAGCGATCCCCCGACCGGAGGCGATGGCTTTGCCATCCTCTCGGACGGGCGCATGTTCCATCTAAATGATCAGGCAGAATTCCTGGCCTTCTACGCCTCCGCCTGGACGCTGCTGCAACCGCTGGAGCTTGCCTGGCTGCTGGCCTGGTATCAGTCCTCCACGCCTGCCGGAGAGGCGGTCATCGCCGAGATTGCCGAACTGGACGGGCTGCTCACCCCGGCGCAGGTGGCAGCGCTGCCGCACCTCACGGCACTGCTGATCGACCGGCAGACAGACGGCGGGCTGGTGCTGCTCTTCTGCACGTATTCCCTCAGTGCCGAGCCACCGGATTACCTGTACCGGGTGGACCTGTACCGCTGGCGCGTAGAAGCCGGCGCCGGCGGGGAACTGACCTGGGTAAGCTGGCCGCTGGCTCGCCGCCTGGACAGCCCGCGGTACACGCCAGGGAAGGCAGGATCGGCATGATGACTGTTTCAGCGCCTGGCCTGGCTCCGCTGACCCGTAAAGAGGCACTCTGGCTCGCCTGCAAGCAGAAAGCCTGCTGCTACGCCTCGATCGTCATCCCGACGGGCCGTGACATCTGGCGCATCAGCCGGGCGCTGGACGCGCCGCCGTGGTCGTTCCTGGTCTACTTCCGTCCACCGTACCCGCGCGCTGATATGTTTCATCTGGACCACTCTGGCCAGGGCTACCGGCTGGCCCTGGCCAAGCAGCCCAGCCGGCGCATCAAAAGCCCGCCGCCCTGCATCTTCCTCCTGCGCACGCGCGACGGCCATCACCGCTGCGGCCTGGGCGAGCTCCGGCCCCTAGTCTGCCGCGCCTTCCCGGCTGAGCTGGTCTCCGGTGTGCTCTGCATGCGCCATGACTCCGGCTGTACCTGCCGCCGCTGGTCGCTGGCCGACGTGGATATCAGCGAAGAGACCGCGCTGGTGCAAGCCAGGCAGGAGGAATTCGAGGAGTACTGCGCTGTCGTGGCGCGGTGGAACGCGCTCGTTGCCACCACAGCGCCGGACGCCCGCTTTACCTTCTTCGATTTCTGTACCTTCCTGCTCGACACCTACGATGAGCTGGCCGCACGACCCGCTCAGGAGGACCGCACATGAGCGAGGTCTGGCACAATCCCTGCGCCACCTGCGGCGCCTGCTGCCGGTCGTACATCGTGCCGGTGTGCGGCTACGACGTGTGGCTGATCAGCACGCAGCAGCGCCTGAGCCCGGAGTCGTTCCTGGCGATACTCCCGCAGCGGCAGCCTAACGCCGAAGGGTTCCGGCTCGAAGCCGCCGGGCCGACCTTTGAGCTGGCCCTGGACAAGCGCGGGCGTCTGCACCCGAAGCAGCCCTGCGTGTTCCTGGTGCGCCTGGCCGGCGGGCACGATCGCTGCGGCATCTACGCCCACCGCCCGCTGGTGTGCCAGACCTACCCGATGTCGCTCTGGCGCGGCGCCCTCTACCTGCGACAGGAGGCGCTGTGCCCGTCAAACTCCTGGCCAGCAGAAGTGGTGAAGCGGCAGCCCTGGCGCCCAGCCATCCAGCGCCAGCACATGCACTTCGACATCTACCGCGAGGTGGTGGCGCGCTGGAACGCCCGCGTGGAGCGCTCCCCCGGGCAGCGGTTCGCCCTGCGCGAGTACCTGAGCTATCTGCTCAATGCCTACGACCGCCTGGCAGCGCTGTTCGCGGCGACCGATGCCGGGATGATGCGTGAAGTTGAGGCGAGCTGGCCGACACCGCCGCGCCCAGACGGGGACCTGGTGGCGCTGTGGCAGGGCGAGAGCGACCCGCCCTGGCGGCAGTACTTGCGCCGCGTACGGGAGCTCCTCGCAGAATTTTATCCGGAGACGTTCCCGCCAGCCACGCCCCGGCTGTCCATGGTCGGGAGCCAAGCCGGCAGGTAAACCAAGAGCAGCACCATGAGCGAGGCACACGCGCAGCCCCAGGCAGCCCAGGCTCGCCTGAGCCAGCTCCGCCACGAGCGGGCGGACGTGCAGGAAGCACTTGGACTCGACCTGGTCGATCTGGCGCCGGACTCCGCCTTCTCCGGTAGAGAGCCGGGCCTGTCGCGGGCTACGTTGCTGCTCCGGCGTACCAGCGCGGGAGCGCGGCCGGGCCTTGTGGCGCGGCTCCAGCACCGCTACGGCAATCAAGTGGTGCAGCGCATGCTGGCCGAGCTGGCCGCCCCGGCGCAGCCGCTCGCCCGCGCTGGCCCCCTGGCCGGCATGAAGCGGCAGCCGCAGGCAGGTACCGCCGCGCCTGCTGCGCCGGACACGACCCTCGAGGCGAAGCCAACGTTTAACGAAACACTGTTCATGTTCATGGGGCCGAATTTCGATGCCATGTATGTGCCGGTCGCGCCGGCGCCGGCCGTTGGCACGCTGGAGATCACGCTGCGCATCCATGTCACGTTCCAGGACTTCACGCAGGAGATCCGCCAGCAGGAGCCGTACCGCAGCATGCGCTTCACCCGCGCCCAGCGCCAGGACTTCACCTGGAAGGACTCGGAGAAGCAAAAGTTCACCAGGGATTTCCAGGAGAGCGTACGCAATGTGTGGAGCGAGCGCCATCGCTTCCGCCTGCGCGATCCGTCGTTCTCGGAATACATCGCGAGGGTCAAGGTCAACGTCGAGGTCGCCGCGGCCCCGGACGAGGCGCACTTCCGGATCACGGCGCTTAAGATCCCCCGCGGGGCGCCGCGCTTTCGCTCCTTCGTAGACCAGGAGGCGCGCACGGCAACGCTCGACATCCGTGATCCCAGCGAGATCGAGCGCTTCCGCTTCCGCCCGCGGCACTTTGCCCGGCAGATCGGGCCGTTCGATCAGGACAGCGCGGCGCTGAACAGCACGGTGGAGACGCAGATTGGCGCGGCCGAGGCCAGCCTGCGCAGCCAGAACATCCCCGATCCAGATCGCGGCAAATGGATCGTCCTGTTCACCGGGCGCGCTAGTTCGCCGGGGCCAGTGGAGCACAACCGCGCCATCGCCCGCCAGCGCGCCCAGAACGTCCGCCAGCGACTGGTCGCCGACATGGGCTGGGCCGCGCCGCGGGTGCGCACCAGCCTTCGGGCTGAAGGCGAGCGCTTCGCCACGGAGGACCCCTCTTGGCGGCGCGTCGAGATAGAAGTGATGGAGGCGCGGCCACATGAGGTGCAGCAAAACGTCGTGGCGCACGAAGTCGGGCACATGTTCGGTTTGGACGACGAGTACGTCGAGGAGGCGGCGGAAGGCGGTGATGTGGCACCGAAGTTCGCCGGCCAGCAGCCGGAGCACTACCAGAAAGTCCGTGACCTGATGGGCGACGCCGCGGCCGACGAGCTGCTGACCCAGAACTCGGCCAGCCTGATGTCCATGGGCGGCGAGGTCCGGCGCGGCCACTACGTGTTTTTCCTGGAAGCGCTGAACCAGATGACCGGAAAGAGCTGGAGTGTCGAATGAGCGAGGAGGTCTTGCCCTCGGGTAGCTATCTAGCCAGCCGCTATCACGACCGCCGGCGCAGGTTGCAGACCGGGCGCGTGTACTACGAGGACGGCCGCGTCGAAGCGTTCGACGGCCGGAGGTGGTGGATTGTCTGCCGGTTCTCACCAGAGCAGGTGACAGAGGCCAAAGCTGCCGTGCGCGAGAGCGGCCTGCTCGCGGCGCATGACCTCACGGCCCAAGGCGTGTTCGACACCGCCGCGCTAACCTACGCCTGGAACCTGGACAGTGAGCGTGGCAGCGTCACCAACTGGGCCTACCCGGCGCGGCAGCATCCAGCGTTTGTAGCGCTGGAGAAACGCCTGCGCGCCCTGGAAGAGGCCGCTGGTGCTGAGCCGGCATAGCCGGCTGCGCAGGGTACGTACCCTGCAGACTTGTTCGGTATCTCAGCAATCCTGGAGGAGGTGGAGGCGATGACCAGTCAGTATTCGGCCGATATGCTCAAGCGCAGCGCCGTGGTCCGGCGCCGCACCAGCGCGGACTCTACTGCAGCGCGGCCTGACGCAGCGGTGCACCCGCTCCTGCGGCTCCAGCAGCAGATCGGCAATAGCCAGGTCGCCCGCATGCTGGCGCAGCGCGACCACATGCCTGAGGAAGAAGAGCCGGTGCAGGCTAGGCACGAGGTGGCCCAGCGCCAGGCTGAAGAGGAAGAAGAGCCGGTCCAGGCGCGCCACGAGCTGGGCATGGCCATGCGACAGCCTGACCAGGAGGAAGAGGAGGTCCAGGCGAAGCCAGAAGTAGGGCTGGAGGGCGGGCCGCTTAGCCAAGAGCTAGCGTCGCGTATCCAAGCCAAGCGCGGCAGCGGCGCGCCGCTCGATACTTCTACCCGCACTGCCATGGAGAGCGCCTTCGGCACATCGTTCGAGGACGTGCGCGTCCACGCCGACGCCGAATCCGACGAGCTCAACCGCCGCATCAGCGCCCGGGCGTTCACCACGGGCAGCGACATCTTCTTCCGCCAGGGCGTGTATGATCCCTCGTCGAGCGCCGGGCGCGAGCTGCTGAGCCATGAGCTCACCCATGTCGTGCAGCAGCGCTCAATGAACGTAGGCGGCCCCATGACCGTGAACCCGGCGGGTGACCGCTACGAACAGGAGGCCGATGCAGTGGCCGCCCAGGTAAGCCGCCTGGCCGGGTCGGGCGAGGCCCAGCGCGAGATGGACGAGGCAGGGGTGCAGCGCCAGCCCATGGCCGAGGAGAAGCGGCGAGGGTGACCGAGCCGAGGGCCCGGCCGGGCTATGGCGCTTCATCCAGGACAAGCTGGCCGATCTCAAGGAGATCGTCCTCGAGCAGATCAAGGACTTCGTGATCTCGAAGGTGATCACCGCTCAGGGGCGTCGAAGAGTTCATGCGCCAACTCCGCGCCACCGCGCCGCCGGATGTCGAAATCTGGCAAAACGTAGCGGTCCAGCAGGTTGGGCAGACCGGCCGTCTGGAGAGCATCACGTACCACATCTTTGCTCGTCAGGGGCGCGAGCAGCGCATCATCGCTGAGGTGACCATTGAACTCGACTACAGCAAGAGCCCGACCGATCCAAAGGTCCTTATCTCGGCAGAACCTGTGGGTACGCTATTTGGCAGCTAGTTCGCTCGTTCTCACTTAACCGCCCGGTAACCACCGATTAACCGGCCTGCGCTAGCATCCTTGTAGTGGACAGGCCCCCGGCATAGTCGGCTGTCGTGCTGCATGCTGCGCTGCTGCGCTCGCGCAGCCACAAGGGCCTCCGCTGACCCGGTATAGCGCGCTTTCACGGGTCGAGGATCTGAGGTGTTCGCAGACCTGGACGAGACGATCCGCCAGCTCTTGATCCGGCAGGTGCCGCTGGATCCTAACGAGGTAGAGGTCAGCTTTGAAGCGCCGGACCGCGAGTGGTCAGGACGCCTCAGCCGACCAGCGATCAACCTCTTCCTGTACGACGTGCGCGAGAACCGTGACTTCCGCGAGACCGACTGGGCCGTGCAGGCGCGCAACGGTGCGGCGACGATCCGGAAGGCGCCGCTGCGCATCAATGTCACGTACCAGGTGAGCGTCTGGGCGCGGGCGCCGGAGGATGAGCACCGGCTGCTCTGGCGCGTGCTGGCTGTGCTGGCGCGCTATCCGGTGCTGCCGCAGGAGGTGCTCCAGGGCGAGCTGCGCGAGCAGCCGTTTCCTATCCCGGCCAAGGTGGCCCAGCCGGAGCACGTGCCACAGAACTACGCCGACCTGTGGCAGGCGCTGGAGAACCGCATCCATCCGTCGCTCCCGTATGTGGTGACTCTGGCGCTCGACCCCGACGTGGTCTTCACCAGCCCGCTTGTGTTCACGCGGGTGGCCCGCCTCCAGACCATGGACGGCCAGCCGGCCGCGGAGAGCTACCAGATCGGTGGGCGCGTGCGGGCGCGCAGCGATCCGGCGCGCGGCATTGCCGGGGCTGTCGTCATGCTGCAAGAGAGCGGCGTCGAGGTGACGACCGACACAGAGGGCCGGTTCATGTTCGCGCGGGCACCACAGGGCAGGGTGACCTTCGTCGTGCGTGTGCCGGGGCAGCCGGAGGTCACCGTCACCGCTGAGGTGCCGGCGCCAAACTACGACCTGGAGGTGTAGCCAGCGCACAGGAGAGCCGGGTCACACACCCGCGTTAAGGCAGGCTCGGCCCTGCGGCCGGTAGAGCGCTGCAGCCAGGAAGAGGAGTACGGCGTGTTGTAGCAGACCAGCGCATGGAGCAGACCAGCAACGGAGAGGAGGACAGCGTGCCAACATACCTATCGCCGGGTGTCTACATCGAGGAGGTAGATCGCGGGCCCAGGCCGATCGAAGGGGTGGGCACGGCGGTCGCCGCGTTCGTCGGCTTCGCCGAGAAGGGACCCGTTGGCCAGCCGACGCTCATTACCAACTGGACACAGTATCTCAACACGTTTGGTGGCTTCATCCGCGGCAGTTACCTGGCTCACAGTGTCTACGGCTACTTCAATAACGGCGGCACGATCTGCTATGTGACCCGCCTGCCGGGCGAGCTCAGCGATGGTGGGAGCGGTACGGCCACGCCAACGGTAGCGGCGCTGCTGCCCAGCCGCGCCTCGGCGTCTATCTCCAGCCTCCAGGTCAAGGCGCTCGAAGGTGGCTCCGGTGAGATCACCGTCGAGGTGCGCCCGCCCGAGCAGGGCCAGCCCGAGGACCAGTTCACCCTGGTGATCCGTCGCGGTGAGACCGAAGAGATCTTCCCGAACGTCTCGCTTGGCCGCGGCCGCGGCGTGCGCAATGTGGTCGAGGTGGTCAACCGCGAATCGAAGCTGGTGCGGCTGGCCGAGCAGGAAGCGACCGGCAGCCTGGTCGAGCGCGCCCCGGCGCCCGGCACCTACGCGCTGGCGCCGATGGAGCCGAAGCTGCCGGCCGCGCCGCAGGTGAGCGCCAATGTCTTCGTCGGAGAGGCTGCGGCCCGCACCGGCATCATGGGGCTGGAGGTGCTGGATAACGTCACCATGGTGTGCGTGCCGGACCTCATGGCTGCCTACCAGGCCGGTCGCATCTCCGAAGAAGGTGTGCGCGCCGTGCAGACCGCCATACTGAACCACTGCGAGGCGATGAAGGACCGCGTGGCGATCCTCGACGCCCCGCCCAATATGACGCCGCAGAAGATCCGCGAGTGGCGGCGCGACATCGCCCGGTACGACTCGAAGTACGGGACGCTGTACTACCCTTGGATTAAGGTGGCCGATCCATTGGGCAATGGCGACGGCATCCTGGTGCCGCCGTGCGGCCACATGGCCGGCATCTGGGCCCGCAGCGACAGCGAGCGGGGCGTGCACAAGGCGCCGGCGAACGAAGTGGTTCGCGGCGCGCTCGGCCTGGAGTTCCAGATCAGCCGCAACGAGCAGGATACCCTCAACCCCGAAGGCATCAACTGCATCCGCGCCTTCCCCGGCCGCGGCATTCGCGTGTGGGGCGCCCGCACGCTCTCCAGCGACCCGGCGTGGCGGTACCTGAATGTACGGCGGCTGTTCAACTTCGTGGAGAAGTCGATCGAGAACGGCACCCAGTGGGTCGTGTTCGAGCCGAACAACGTGGACCTCTGGGAGCGGGTCAAGCGCGACATTCGCGCCTTCCTGACCCGCGTCTGGGGTGATGGCGCCCTGTTCGGGGCCACGGCCGAGCAGGCTTTCTATGTGAAGTGTGACGAGGAACTGAATCCGCCGGAAGTGCGCGATGTTGGCCAGCTCATCATCGAAGTCGGGCTCTGCCCGGTCAAGCCGGCTGAGTTCGTGATCTTCCGGCTGAGCCAGTTCTCCGGCGGGGCGTCGATCTCTGAGTAAGCACCAAGCAGCCGGCCGCCAAACGCCCTGCGCGGCCGGCATGTTGCCAGGCATCCACTGGAGGCACATCACAGGCAGGAGGTAAAGAGGCATGCCAGAGCGATTCCTGGATGCAGGCCGCACCGATCCGTTAGCATCGTATAACTTCTTCATCGAGCTTAAAGGCGCCGGAATCATCGGGGCTTTCCGTGAGTGCAGCGCCATCACCGACGAGCATCAGGTGATCGAGTACCGCGCTGCCGATGAGTCCGGGAAGACGGTGATCTACAAGGTGCCTGGCCCGCGCAAGTACGGCGATATCACGGTCAAGCGCGGCGTCACCAACGATATGAAGTTGTGGGAGTGGCGCAAGAAGGTGGTGGAAGGAAACATCGACAAGGCTCGCGCCAGCGGCTCACTAGTGGTCTATAACTACGCGGACCAGCAGGAGGTCGCCCGCTGGAACTTTGATAACGCGTGGCCTTCCAAGCTCTCCACCGGCGCTTTCAACGCTACCTCGAACGAGGTGTTGATCGAAGAGCTGACCATCGTCTGCGAGAAGATCGAGCGGGTCAAGTGATAGCCCGGACTGACCGGAGTTGACCATGGCGGCACTCCATACCGAGTTCGAGTTTACCCTGCCGCTAGGGTACGTGGATGAGCACGGGAACCTGCACAAGCAGGGCACGATGCGCCTGGCTACCGCGGCGGATGAGATCATCCCACTGCGCGATCCCCGCGTCGTGGCAAACCAGGCCTACCTGGTGATCGTGCTGCTGTCGCGGGTGATCACGCGCCTGGGTACCGTTCGGGACATCAACACCGGGGTGATCGAGCGGCTGTTCTCGGCCGACCTTGCGTACCTACAAGACTTCTACCGCCGCATCAATGAGAACGGCCACAACCGCGTGCCGGCCACCTGCCCGAACTGCGGCACGAGCTTCGAGGTGGAGGTAGCCCCGGCGGGGGGGTAGCCGGCTACCCCCTCGACCAGCTCCACGAGGAGGTAGCCTTTATTGCGTACTACTTCCACTGGCCGCTCCGTGACATCCTGGAGCTACAGCACAGCGACCGGCGCCGCTGGGTGGAGGAGATCAGCGCGATCAATCGGCGCTTGCGAGAGGAGGCGGAAGCGGACAGCGGATTCTGGCGGTGAGGAAGCCCCATGGAGCCCGACAGCGCTGGTACGCAGGCCTGGTCAGCCCGCATCGCTCGCCGCTGGAGCGCGCTAGCAGAGGACGTGCGCAGGCGGCTCAGCGCAGCTCCGCCGCCCGATTCCGGGAGCGCTGGCGCAGTCCCTCCCTCCGGGCGCGCCAGCAGCTACCCGCCAGTGCAGCGCCTGCCGGCACCTGCACTCCGGAGCCAGCCCGTAGCGGCGGACCTCGCCTTCGTTGGCGGCTCCTCACCCGGCCTCGCCGGCGCCGGTACGACCAGGCAGCCTCCGCCTGTGCAGCGCGCGGCCGTACCGGAGCCGGCTTCCGATGCCGCTCCAGACGCACCGGCGAGAGGTGGAATGCCGCGCGTGAGCGTGGAGGAGCTCGCCGAACGGGTTTACCGGCGGCTCTATGACGAACTGTGGTTGGCACGGGAACGCGGTGGCTAGCAGCCTGGAGCACGACGAGAGGGCTGGAACGATGCCGGAGACTGCGAAGCGTAGCGATCCTTTTCCGACGTACCGCTTTGCCGTGAGCATCCAGGCCAGCAAGGTGGCCGGCGGCGGCGATGACCTGCCTATCGCCGAGTTCAGCGAGTGCACCGGCCTGGAGATGACGGTCAAGTTCGAGGAGGTGCGCGAGGGCGGCCTGAACGAATACGTGCACAAGCTGCCCGGCCGGGTCGAATACGGCAACCTGACCCTACGGCGAGGGTACGCCAAGAGCAACGAATTCTACAAATGGTGCCAGACAGTCTTTAATCGCAAGAAGATCGAGCGCAAGAACGTGGTGGTGAAGCTCATCCAGGCCGGCCAGGACCGGCCCATCGTCACCTGGACGTTCCGTGACGCCTATCCGGTGAAGTGGTCGGGTCCGCAGTTCAAAGCCGGCGACTCTGCCGTCGCCATCGAGTCGCTGGAGATCGCACACGCCGGGTTTGAGGTCGAGTAGCCGGAGGCCAGAGCGGTGGTAGAGGAGCCGCGCGCAGCGCCCGCAAGCGAAGACTGGCCCCTGGCCGGCTGGCTGGCCGGGCGGCGTACCCTGGCCGGCAGCATCGCTGCACGGCTGCAGTGGCAGCCTGCGCTGACCTCCGGCCGAGCCGGGCTGGCCATGTTGCGCCCGGCGCTGCGTGCCTTCGTGCCGGCTATTCCGATCGCGCGGCTGTTCGAGCCAGTGGCGGGGCCGCTGCAACGCCGCGAGATCTCCTGGAGCGCGGTCGAGCGCTTCTGGTGGCGCCGGCAGGCGCCTGAGCTGGCCTTGCTGGGCGGCCGACGCACCCGGTGGCAGATCACGCCGGTGCCACTCCAGCGCAAGCAGGAGCTTGCCGCGCCGGCTCCCGAGCCTGTCGAAGCGGACCTCGCGCCCGAGGCGCTGTTGGACGAAGCTGTCGCGCTAGAGCTACGGGAGGAGACGCCTGACGCAGGCATGCTCGAGTTTCCTGCCGAGCACGCTGCCAGCACAGGTGCCCCAGCCACAGGGGAGCAGCCGCTGTCGCCGCCGTCTCAGGCTGGGCCGCTCGCTGCAATCGGCCGGGCGCTCTCAACGATCATGCGCCGCCTCGTTCCGACTATGGAGCACGCTCCAGTTGCCGGCTCGCGGCGGACTCGGACACTCCTTGAGACGGCAGGGGGTGAAGCTCAGCAAGAGCTGCTAGCCGCGCCCGGCGCAGAAGCCGAGGGCCCAGGACAAGCTGTCCCTGCGGCCGGACCGGCTCAGCCCGCTATTCTCGGCGGCCAAGGCGCGCCAGGCCTGGCGCCGGGTGCGGCGATCGCCCGGCAGGCTGCTCCGGCCGGTCCGGCCCTCACGGTGCCACTGGAGCAGTCGGCAGCCGGCCCTGCCACTTTGTCTGCCGCGCGCACTGTCGAGCCCCTAGAATCGGCACCAATGACCGTACGCGAAGGGGCTCCGGCGGTGTCCTCCCAGGAGGGCGAACCAGCTGGTCTGCCGTCGCCCTCGCTCGAGGCAGGCCAGGCTGCTCCAGGCGGAGGCATGGCTACGCTCCGGCTGCGCGCTCTGGAGCTATGGCACCGCGTCGTGCCCCGGCGGGCCGCGCCCGCCGGGCAGCCCACCGCACTGCCGGTCGAGCGCGTTGCTGAGCCGCCTGCGCTACCGGCTGACAGAGCTGACCAGGGCGATGTGGAGCTGGCCGGCCGCGCCGCCAAGCCGGCGTCGCCCGTCGTGGAGCGGACCCTGCCGGAAACCGTCGCAATGCCGGCCACCGCGCCGGTGACGGCACTGACTCCCGCCGGGCCGGTTATGCCGGAAGCCCAGCCGGATGTGGTCACCCGCACGCCCGCCGCAGGCGATGCAGGAGGTGCTGTCGAGGCGCCAGGTTCCAGCACTCCGCTAGGGCTGTCAGGACCTCAGGACCAGCAGCGGGTCTCCGCCATACCGGCTGCACCCCCTGAGGCGCCAGGGCCAGCCTTCCAGCCCTGGCGGCCTGGCGAACCCCGCCCGGCGCCTGCCGATCTCATCGCGCCGCTGGCAGCCGGTGTGCTCCAGCGCCGCGGGGCGGAGACATCCGGCGAGAGCGGGCCGGCCGCAGTTGGGCCCGAGCCAGCAGCTGAGGGAGCTGCTGGTGCGCCAGGGTGGCCGCCGGCCCAGCCATCTGACCCCTGGAGCAGACGTGCGGTACCTCCCGCCGCGCCGCCTGCGCCCGGTGCAACGTCCCAGGAGCGACCAGCCTGGGCGGTGTCCCTGAGCGAGCAACTGCGCCGCCTCCAGCGCAGCACCCATGCGGAGCCAGAGTCCTCTATCCAGCCAGAGGCCAGGCAAGGAGCCATGCCGTCCACAGGGCAGGCGACCGTACAGCCCGCACCGGCAGAGCCGCGGCAGGTGCAGCGCGCCGGCAGCGCGGGCGCGCCAGGGCCGGCAGCCAGAAGCGGGCTTCCCGCTGCGCCGCTGGCATCGCTGGAGCCCGCGGCCGGCGTGGCGGGCGCGCCAGCAGCACCACCACAGAGCGCTCACCTCCAACAGACCGTGGCGCCTGCGCCAAGCGCTCCGCCAGAGAGCGCCGGGCAAGGCCCTGCCATCGCTCGCAGCGGCCCTGGCTCTACCAGCCCTGCTCCCGATGCTGTCGAGGAAAGCGCCAGGCAGGAGAGCAGGCTTGCAGGTGCGGCCGATACCAGTGCGCTCGACGCGCCAGTCGAACTGGTCGCCTTCCCGTCGCTGGCCGAGTGGCTCTCTGCCCGCAGTCGGGGGTTTGCCACCCGCATCATGCAGCGCAGCCTGGCGATGCCGCTGGCGAACGCCGCAGGATGGGCAGAGGAGCATGCTGCAGCAGCCGGCGGCCTTGCTGCTGAGGTTATGTCCCAGGTGTCTTCATCGCCTGCGCCGGGCAGTGCCCTGCTGTCGGGCGCCAGCGAGACTGGAGAGCTCCGGAGAGCGCCTGACGTGGGCAGTGCGGCCCTGCCGCCTGAATCGACCAGCGGTGTCCCGGCCGAGCCCGGCGTAGAGGCCGAGCCGGTGTCGCCGTACGCAGCGTATCTCGAGGCCCTACGCGCCAGCGGCATGCCGCCGGGCGCGTCCGGCAGTCCACGTTCCGAGGCGCCGTCTTGGGGCTCCGCCGCGGGGCCTTTTCGTCTGAGCGAGGGCAGGAGCGCGCCAGGCGGCGCTCCCGGCCAGAGCAGGCCGGGAGCCCCGTCCGGGATCTACCGCGCGGCTGGCCTGGGGCCGTTCGGGACTCCAGGCGCCCCTCTGGACGTCCAGAGAAGCGCGGCGGGCGCGGCTGCCGGCACGCAGGAGCCAGAGCCTCCGCCCGAAGGCAGCGCGCCGGACCAGGATGAGCTGGCACAGGTGCTGAGGAACCTGCCACCGGCTATGGCCGCAGCGGCCATGGCGAAAGGAGTGCTGGCCCCGCAGCCGGGAACACCGAGCAGGACAGCGACCGGCGCTGTTGAGCCTGCACCTGCGCCGTCGTGGCAGCCGCTCGCCCGCGTGCAAGCCCCTGCGCCCGTCGCTCGCGCCCCTGTGGTCGCTGCGGCCGGCGTTGAGGAGGCCGAGGCACGTCACCTATTTGCCGGTGACTGGGAGACGTTTGAGGCCGGCTCAACGGCCTCGTGGGAGACGCCCGCTGGGCTTCCGCACGCTCTCCAGCGAGCTGTGGAGCCTCAGCCGTCTGAGGGATCGGGAGCACCGGGCATCGCGGGAGAGCACGGGCCGACCGCGCCGGGCCAGGCGCAGGCGGCTGAACTGGATCGTCTGGCCGATGAGGTCTTCGAACTGCTGCGCTGGCGCCTGGCCGCCGAACGCGAGCGCATGATGCGCTAGTCCTGGGGAGTAGGCGAGTACACCGCTGCCATTTGAGATACACATTCAAGAATATACATCGAGACATGGGCGAAGGAGCGCATAGATGGCCGCACCGGCTTTAAAAGGCGAGTTGCAGAAGCTCAAGTTTTACAACGCCGACACAGGCCAGGAAGTGGTCGAGTGCCACTTCAATCCGAACGAGTTCACGATCACCAAAAGTAATCAATGGCAGGCTGAAAACAAGGCAGGGGCGAACATCCCCGACGTGCATTTCAAAGGCGGCGGGCCGCGCCAGCTCCAGATGACGCTGATCTTTGATACCTACGAAAAGTGCACCAACGGCGCCAGCGTGGATGTGCGCCAGGCTACCGATAAGCTGCTCGCCCTCATGGAAGCGGAGATCCCACAGAGGACCCCCAGGGGGCAGTCCACGCGGCCGCCCCACGTCGAGGTGGGCTGGGGGAAGTTCCGCAGCTTTCGCGGCGTGATCACCCAGCTCAGCCAGAAGTTCACGCTCTTCATGCCCGACGGCGTGCCGGTGCGCGCGACCGTCCAGGTGACCCTGCAAGAAGTACCCAGGGAAGCAGTTAGGAAGCAGACAAAGGGGCAGAACCCCACATCCGTAGCCGCGGGTGCCCGGGAGGTGCATGTGGTGCGCCCCGGCGACACCATCGACTGGATCGCTGCCGAGCGCTTAGGAGATCCCGCGCTCTGGCGGCGTATCGCTGAGGCGAACGGCCTGGATGACCCGCGGCGGCTGCGCCCAGGCCAGGCGCTCTTGATCCCGCCGGAGCTCTGACCGGTCGCTGTCGAGCATCGAAAGACACGCGGCAGGCACGAGTAACAGGCATAAGTAGCTAAGGAGGGCACATGGTAGGCGCTACAGACCTCCGTGCGCAGACGTCGCTGCTCTGGATTAAGGTTAACGGGGCAGAGCTGGATGTCAGCCAAGTCGTTGATCTCGTTATCGAGCAGGACCTGATGGCCGCGGATAGCTTCGCCATCCGGTTGCGCGATGTGGACGATCGCAGCGCCCAGCGCACGCAGGTCTATGTCCCCATGCTCGACAGCGACCAGATCCCGATCGGGGCCGAGATCGAGATTGGCCTCGGGCACGAGGAGCGGCCGGAGCCGGTGCTGGTCGGCATCGTCATGTCGCTCGAGCTCGAGGCGCGCAACGATGCCATGCCGGTCCTTACAGTGCGCGGCTACGATGTCTCGCACAAGATGCGGCGCGAGCGAAAGAGCCGCGCCTTTGTAAATATCACAGATAGTGATATCGTGCGGCAGATCGCGCACGAGTATGGCCTGAACGCCAGGGCCGGGGTTGAAAAAACCACCGAGATCTACCCGCATGTGTTCCAGGATAACCAGACGGACTGGGAGTTCCTCCAGGCGCGGGCGCAGCATATCGGGTACGAGCTGTTCATCGAGGGACGCACGCTCTACTTCCGCAAGCCCCCGGCGGGCGAGCGCGGCCCGGAGCTGGAGCTCAACCAGACGCTCCGTCGCGTGCGTGTGCGGCTGTCGGCGCCGGCCCAGGTGAGCGAGGTGCTCGTGAAAGGCTGGGACCCGGTCGCCAAGCGAGAGATCGTCGGACGGGCCACGCGGCCTTCCTTTCAGCACCAGATCGGCGAGAGGCGCTCTGGGGCCCAGATCGCCAGCGTGCTGGGCAGCGGCAAGCAAGTGGTCGTAGACCAGCCGGTGCACACTCAGCGCGAGGCCGAAGCGCTGGCTCAGTCCATCCTGGACGAGATCGCCGGGGAGTATCTCCAGCTCGAGGGTGTCTGCCTGGGGGACCCGCGCCTGCGCCCCGGGCGGCCGGTCACGCTGAAGAATATCGGCACGCGGTTCTCCGGAACGTATTACCTGTCGGCTGCCATGCACCGCGTCACGCCCGACCAGGGCTACCTCACCCACTTTAGCTTCACCGGCCGCCGCGCCGCGACGCTGACTGCGCTGCTCACTGAGCCAGGCCCAGCCAGGCGCGTCAACGGCCACTCTGGGCGATACGTCGGCGTGGCCACCGGGATAGTAACTAATAACAAGGATCCGGACTACGGCTACCGCGTCAAGGTCAAGCTCCCATGGCTTGCCGACGTTGAAAGCACCTGGGCCAGGCTGGCGTCTCCTATGGCCGGTGCCGGACGGGGCCTGTTCATCCTGCCTGAGGTCGGCGACGAGGTGCTGGTTGCCTTCGAGCATGGTGACATCAACTACCCGGTTATCGTGGGCATGCTCTGGAACGGACGGGACCAGCCCCCGAAGCCAGTGCAAGAGGTGGTCCACTCTACCGGCAAAGTCAACCAGCGTATCCTCAAGTCCCGCCTGGGGCACACCGTGACGCTGGACGATTCCGAGGAAAACCCGGGCATCACCATCGTGGACAAGACCGGCAAAAACACCATCGAACTCAAGTCCCGAACGAACGAGCTCACGATCTCGGTCGAAGGCAACCTGTCGCTGAACGCTAAGGGCAACATCTCCATCACTGCCCAGGGCAACATCAGCATCTCCGCTCAGAGGAACCTGGACGCGACCGCCCAGGGGAACGCCAGCATGGAAGCCCGGGGTGGCAAGGCAACGGTGAAGGGCGCCATCGGCGAGGTCCAGGCCACCGGGTCGCTGACCGTGCGGGGTGCGACAGTGAATATCAACTGAGGCTGACTGGACGCGATGAGATCAGCGACAACGCCATAGAAAATCGAGGAGAAGCCATGGGACAGCCGGCAGCGAAACAGGGCGACCGTATCCAGGCAATTGATACCCATATCATCATGGTGCCGTCTCCAGGCGGGCCGGTGCCGACGCCGCTGCCGCATCCGTTTAATGGCATCCTATTGCAAAACCTGAGCCCGAATGTGAAGATCATGGGCATGCCGGCAGCAACGGTCGGCAGCATTGCTATCAATACGCCAGCGCATATCCCGCAGGGCGGACCGTTCCAGAAACCGCCTACGAACCAGGGGCGCATTATCACCGGCAGTCCGACCGTGTTCATCAACGGCAAGCCGGCCGCGCGCAACGGTGACCAGGCGATGACCTGCAACGATCCAGTAGACCTGCCCATAGGAACGGTGATCGCGGTGGGAACGGTGCTGATCGGGTAACCGGCTGCGCGGTGAGGAGGAGCGGGCACAGTCATGGCACAGCAAGGCGATTTCCTGGGAACTGGGTGGGCCTTCCCTGTGCGCGTGAACAGCCGCGGCGGGATCGAGTTCTCACGGCGCGAGCGTGACGTCGAGGAGGCGATCCGGATTATCCTGTCAACGCCCATCGGCGAACGCCGCATGCGGCCAGAGTTCGGCTGCGCGGTGCACGACCTGGCCTTCGCTACGAACGATCCAACCACACATGGCCTGATCCGCTACTACGTGTACCAGGCTCTGACACTCTGGGAGCCACGCATCATCTTGACCGAGGAGGGCATCCGCGTCTACACCGACCTGACGGAGCCCTCCAAGATCATGGTAGAGATCGCGTACACCATCAGGGCCACGAACGAGCGGCGCAATCTGGTGTACCCGTTCTATCTCATTCCTGGCGAGCACACGGCGAAGTAGCACGCGGAGAGCGCACATGCCATTGCCGGCACCGAATCTCGACGATCGCAGGTTCCAGGACATCCTCGATGAAGCGCGGCGGATGATCCCCCGTTACTGTCCGGAGTGGACTGATCACAACCTCTCTGATCCGGGCATCACGCTGCTGGAGCTCTTTGCCTGGATGACCGATATGCTGCTCTACCGGCTGAACCGCGTGCCGGAAAAGAACTACGTGAAGTTCCTCGATCTGATTGGCGTGCGGCTCGAGCCGGCCCGGGCAGCTTCGGCAGATATTACCTTCAGGCTGAGTGCGCCACAGCCGGAGGACGTGGTCATCCCGCGCGGGACGGCCGTGGGCACCGTCCGCACGGAGACGCGCGAGGCAATCACCTTCACCACCGACCGCGATCTGCCCATTCGCGTGCCACAGCTCCGCTACATCCTGGCCTGCCGTGGCGGCACACGCTTCCACGACTACCGCCCGGCCATTGAGGATCCGCGGCAGGGGCTGGGCGTCTTCGGCGACCCGCCCCAGGAAGACGATGGCCTGTACCTGGGCTTCGCCAACGACCTGAGCGCACATATCCTGGCGATCACCCTGCACTGCCGGATCGAAGGTATCGGGGTGGATCCTAACGACCCGCCGCTGGTGTGGGAAACCTGGGATGGTATGGAAGGGAAATGGGTCCGCCTGCGCTTGGACCAGGACACCACCGGCGGCCTGAACCGCGATGGCGTGGTGATCATCCATACGCCGTATGCGGCCAGGCCCGCGCTGGTTGATGGGAAGGAAGCCGTCTGGGTGCGCTGCCGGGTGCTCCGACCGCGCCCCGGCCAGGCCTTCTACAGCGACAGCCCGCGCATCACAGCGCTGCCGCTCGTGGAAAGCATCGGTGGGCTGGTGCCGGCCAGCCACGCGTTCGTCGTCGAGGGCGAGCTCCTGGGCATCAGCGATGGCACGCCTGGCCAGACCTTCCGCCTGCAGAACCTGCCAGTACTGCCTCGCCAAGCCGGCGAGACTGTCGAGGTCGAGGGCGAGGGCGGCGATTGGGAGCCCTGGACGGAGGTGCAGCATTTCGGTGGCTCCGGCCCTGACGACCCGCACTTCGTGCTCGACGACGTCACGGGTACCGTGGAGTTCGGCCCCCGCGTCCGGGCGCCCGACGGTGAGGAACAGCAGTACGGCCGCGTGCCTCCGCAGGGGCGGCGCATCCGCTTCTCGCGCTACCGCAGCGGCGGCGGCACGGCCGGCAACGTCGGCGCGGGCACGCTCACGGTGCTGAAGTCATCGATCCCCTACGTGGCTGAGGTAACGAACTTTGCCCCGGCCACGGGCGGGCTCGACCCTGAGGAGCTCGAGCATGCCAAGCTGCGCGGCCCGCGTACCTTGCGCACCCAGGAACGCGCGGTGACGGCGGAAGACTTCGAACAGCTCGCGCGGCAAGCGTCCCCGCTGGTCGGCCGCGCCTGCTGCCAGCCTATTCGCGGCAGCACCGCGGCCGCGGGCGACGGTGCCTCGCCCGGCGTCGTGCGGCTCCTGCTAGTACCATCCCTGCTGGATGAGCCCGGCCCCCTGTCGCCGGATCGCCTCCAGCTCCCAGCACATGTGCTGCAACAGGTCCAGGAATACCTGGACGAGCGGCGACTGTTGACCTGTGAGCTCGTGTTGGCCGCGCCGGCGTATACCTGGGTGAGCGTGGCCGCGCGCCTGCAGGCACGGCCACGGGCGGACCGGGCGCGGGTGCAGCGCGAGGCGCTGGCGGCGCTCTACCGCTTTCTCCATCCGCTGTACGGCGGACCCGATGGCAGCGGCTGGCCGTTCGGTCGCGAGCTCTTCCTGGCCGATGTCTTCGCCGTGCTCCAGCGCATTGAGGATGTGGATATCGTCGAAGAGGCAGCGCTCTACCCGGTGAACCCCTTCACCGGCGCGGCTGGACAGCCCGCCGGCCGCGTGGCACCCGGCCCCAGCGGCCTGATCTGCTCGCATGAGCACCGTATCGAGGTGCACTGATGATCGAGGTGCACTGATGGCGGTCGAGCCGAACGGACACATCCCGCCTAGCGGTCTGCTGGATTATCTCCCCCAGCCGTACCAGGGCGATTCATTCCTGGGGCGCTTCCTGCGTATTCCGGAGAGCATCTTCGCCCAGATCGAGGGCATCCTCGACGCCCTGCCGCACTATTTCGATCCGCGCACCGCGCCGGAGGAATTCCTGCCGTGGCTGGCCGGCTGGGTCGGCGAGGAGCTGGATGAGAACTGGCCGCTGGCGCGACGGCGTGCCTTCATCGCTCGCGCCGCCGCGCTCTACCGCTGGCGCGGCACGCGCCGCGGCCTGCGCGAGCATATCAGCCTGTACACTGGCCGGGCACCGCTCATCGTCGAGAACTTCGATGGCCTGCGGCTGGGACAGGACGCCGCGCTCGGGCTCAATACCAGGCTGGGACAGCTCCAGCCGAACTACATTGCTATCACGGTACCGGCCGCGCCCGGCGAGCAGCCCGATGAGCGCATCCTGCGTCGCATTATCGAGAGCACAAAGCCCGCTCACGCGAGCTATACACTCGAGATCCGCACGCTTGCGACAGCGGAGCCGTCGTCGGGCGGCGACGTAGCTACGCCAGCCGGCGACGGCCAAGGAGGAAACGAACGTGGTGCAGACTGACGTTGCCCGCTTGCAGCTCCGGCGGGTGAACCCCTTTACCGGGCTGATGATCGATGCCTCTGTTTGGCGCGATGCGCACGACTACCACCGCACGCAGATGCGCCTGCACCATCTAGCGCTGCACGGGTGGGGCATTGTGCAGGGCTTGGAGGTATCGCTCGCCGAGCCGGAGAACACCGTGCACATCGCGCCGGGGCTCGCCATTGATCCAGCCGGCAACTTCGTGGTCGTGTCGCAGCCCTACACCCACCAGATCGAGGCGCTACAGCCAGGGACCGTCTACTTGATCCTCCAGTTCAGTGAGATCCCAACGGGACCGCACCAACCCGCCGGAGACGGGGCCGGGCAACCCACGCGTATCCTCGAGGCCTATCGCATCTACCAGCGCGAGCAGCTTCCCACCGAGCCATGCCTGGAGCTGGCCAGGATCCAGATCGATCCGGCGCGCGGGCCGATCCGTGCACCGGAGGATCCCGCGAATCCTGGCGTGAACGAGCTGGACACCCGTTTCCGGCCATCGCTCGGAGCAGCGCCGCCAACGCGCATGGCACTGGAACTTGCCCCGGCTGCCGAGGTCCCACCGCCCCTGCCAGAGGTCACCATCACCCCGGCCGTCACGCCAGTAGCCACGCCGCCCGCGCCGCCTTCTCCTCAGCCGGAGCCGGCAGCGGTATCCGCGCCATCGTTCGCACCAGCACCTGGCTCTCCTCTGACCCAGACGCCCACAGAGCCGGAGCAGCCGCCTATCGTGCTGGCTGTGGCGGCCCACGGCGGGGCAGGATGGGACCGCCATTGCGACGGCCTGCGCTACCTGGCGCGCGAGGTCGAGGCCGGCGCAGGGCGGCCGGTGCGCGTGCTCGAGGCCGTTGTGCCAGCGGAGGCCAATGGTATCGATCTCCTGTACTTCACCGGCTACGGCCGGCTGGCCTTGAGCGATGCCGACGTCGAGGGCATCGCCCGGGTGATGCAGCACGGCGGGGTGGTCCTGGCTGAGGGGTGCGCTGCTGGGCCCAACGGCGAGGCAGGCGCCCGCGAGTTCGCCCGCTCGTTCGTGGACCTGGCTATCCGGCTGGACCGCCAGCTCGCCCGGGTCGAGCGCGGGCATCCTGTGCTGGTGGCCCGCCACGTCTTCGGCGAGCCGCCGCCCGGGGCTCAGGCGATGGCGATGCTGGCCGAGGCCGGAGGGATGGTCTACAGCTACGCCGATTACGGCTGCGCCTGGCAGGGTGGCCCACTGGATCGGGCGCTGCCGCGTGGCGTTATCCGCGATGCACTCGAGTTCGGCGTGAACCTGGCGCTGTACCGCCGCGCCGCACCATGAGCTTGCCGGTTGCCAGTGCTATGAAGGACCCCCCGGTATGAGCGAACATATCACCGTTGCTGTTACACCTGATCGCCTTCAACTCTCGCCTGGCGGGCGCGCTACTGTCGCCGTGACGATCGGTAACAAGGGCCAGCTCGTTGACCGCTTCGGCATTGTGGTGAACGGGCTCGATCCGTCCTGGCTGACTCTCCAAACGCCGGTGCTGAACCTGTACCCGGATACTGAGGGCTCCGTCGCGCTCGACGTGCACCTGCCAGAAGGCCACGCTGCGCCGGCCGGGCTGCACACAGTGCGCCTGGAGGTGTCCTCCCAGGAAGAGCCCGACGGCGCCGCCACCGCAGAGCTCGTGCTGGAGGTGCTCCCCGTTGGCGGGCTGGAGATGGCGCTCGTCCCCCAGATCGTCACCACGCGCGGCACAGCGCGCTATCGCGTGCAGCTCACCAACGCCAGCAACGCTAGCCGGGTCATTGACCTGCGCATCACCGACCTGGACGAGGCGCTCGAGGCGCGCTTCGAGGCCGAGCGCTTTGCCCTGGCGCCCGACACCAGCGAGGAGGTTGTGCTAACCGTCCGGCCGAAACGCCGCCCGCTCTTTGCCCCACTGGCGCAGTACCAGTTCACTGTGGTAGCGCTGCCGGCACAGGAGGGCGCTGCCGTCGCAGCGGCCGAGCCCCTGGCCGCTAGCGCTGGTGTGCTGACCTACCGGTCGCCTTTCGCTGGGATCGCTGCCATCCCGCCGAAGCTGCGCGGGGCCCTGCTGCTGTTGGGCGGGGTCGCGCTAGGTGCCGCGCTGGCCATCTGGTTCCTGTTCAGCCCCGGCACGCGCACCTGGCCTCTGCGCCAGGAAGCCCGCGCCGCTCTGGAAGCCGTCGATCCAGCCCCGCCGGCCAGGGAGAGCGGTGCCACCGGGCCTGTTGCCCCGCCGGTGATCGAGAGGCTCGAGCTGCGCGTGCCGCCGAACGCCGCCCGCGGCGAGTTCGAGCTCTCTTGGTCCGTGCGCGACGCCGATGAGGTGAAGATCGATGGGCAGCCCCAGCGCGCCAGCGGCAGCATGCGCGTGCAGGTACAGCAGGACCGCGAGTTCAAGCTGGAGGCAGCCAACAAGGCCGGTGCGGTAGCGAAATCGGTGGGTGTGGTGATCCTGCGGCCGCCGGAGATCACCCAGTTCAACGCCTCAGCCCCGCAAGTGCAGAAGGGTGAGGCTGTGACGCTGTCGTGGGACATCGTCCGCGCCCGGCGAGCCGGCATCAACGGCCAAGCGATCACGCCGGGGCGCGGCTCGATAGAGGTGCGCCCGGAGATCACAACGGTGTATACGTTAGTCGCCGAGAACGAACTGGGGCGCGATGAGCGTACCGTCACCGTACAGGTGGCGGAGTAGGGAACCGGGTATGCCAGATCGGATCGGCCTTGCGCTCGCGCCCTCCTCTCTCTTCGTCGCGCCGGGTGGTCCGGCGGCTGCGGCAACCATCACCGTACGAAACCAGCGCACGACCGTCGAGCAGATCGCCCTCCAGGTCGAGGGGCTCGATCCAGCCTGGGTGCGCTTATCCGAGCAGATCGTTAGTCTCTTTCCCGACGAGCAGACGCAGGTCCGCCTTGAAATCCAGGCGCCTCCCGATGCCGGCGGCGGCCACCATCCCTTCGCGGTGCGGGCATCATTACGCCAGGACCCGTCCGTCCAGGCTAGCGTCAGCGGGACCCTCGAGGTCGCTGCGGTTCCGCAGCTCCAGCTTGAGCTGATCCCGCAGCGGCGCCAGAGCCGTGGCCCGGCCACATACACCGTCCGGCTCACGAATAGTGGCAACGTGGACCTGCGTCTGCAGCTGGACGTGCAGGATCCGGACGAGGCGTTGCGCTGGGAATGCCACCCGGAGACACTCGCTGTGCCAGCAGGCGGCCAGGCCACGGTGGAGCTCCGCGTCTGGCTCCGTCGTGGCAGGGTGATGGGTGCGCCGCAGAGCCATAGCTTCACCGTGGCGGCCTTCCCTCTGGAGGGGGAGACGACAGAGCCTCTGAGCGCTGCTGCAGGGGAGTATGTGCACACACCGCTTCCGGTCGTCCTGGCTGGCCTGCCGCTGCGGCTGCGTACGGCGGCCCTGATCGGACTGCCACTGCTGGCCGTGGTTGCGCTACTGATCTGGTTCCTGGCTGGCCCGGGGCAGGCGCCGGAGCGCGCTCGGCCGCCTGCCAGCCCCACGCCGACTCCCCCTGGCGGTACAGCAGGGGGGCCGGGCGTTCAGCTGACGCCCACGCAGGCGATCCCACCGCCTCTGATCGTGTCCTTTCGAGCTAGCGTGTCCGGTGACAGTGAGGCGTCCCCTCTGTCGCTCACTTGGGAGGTGCTCGGCGCCGACAGTATTCGGGTGGTGCGCAAGCCCTCCCTGGAGGCGCCGCGCTCCTTTGATACTCTCGAGCGTGCCGAGTACACGCTGATCGCGAGCAACGCCGGCGGTACGACGACCAGCGACCTGGTGGTGTATGTGCTGCGCCCGCCCAGCATCGACGACTTCTCCCTCCAGGCCGAGGTGGTCACCCTGGGCGACAAGACCTACCTACGCTGGAAGGCCTCGCGCGCCGAGCGGCTCTTCCTGGACGACCAGCCGCTGGATGTTGCAGCTGGGGAGATCGAAATCGAAGCCAGCGCCAGTCGCGAGTTCGAGCTGCGCGCCGAGAACCTGGCCGGCACCGCCATGCGGCGCATCCCGCTCATTGTCAATACCCCGACGCCGACCCCGACGCCGGAGCCGACCAACACACCCACGCCGACGGTGCCGCGCCCCACGAACACACCCCGGCCGACGAATACGCCGCGGCCGACCACACCGCCCGTGCAGCCGACTACGCCTCCGCCGGCAGCCGGCGAGCCGTGCTCAGGCCCGGCGGTGGGCGATGCGCTGGGGGTAAACGAGAGCTTCTTCGCCTCCAACCTGGCGAAGGCACTGGGGGCGCAGTGGACGCGCTGGGTCGTTGCTTGGGAAGGCGTCCAGCCGAACGGCCCGCAGGACTTTAACGAGTTCTACATCGACCCGCGCATGCTGGACCGCGAGATTGCCAACGGCTTCCGGCTGGCCGGCATGGTCAAGAACACGCCGCGCTGGGCGGCGCGCAATCCGGAAGATGGGCCGCGCTCTGTGCCGCGCAACCTGGAACTGCCGGTGTTCTTGCCCAACGGACAGGTCAATCCGGAGAATTACTGGGCGGCATTTACGTACGAGCTCGCCCGGCGCTACGCCGGCAAGATCAACGTCTGGATCATCTGGAACGAGATCGAGATCCCGCCCGAGGGCCCAAACGCAGCGTACAACACCTGGACCGGGACCACTGAGGAGTACTACCGCCTGCTCAAGGTGGCCTACCAGGCGATCAAGCGCGCCAACCCCAATGCTACCGTCGTGCTTGCGCCGTTCAGTTTCCACCGCAATAAGGGCTGGTGGCAGGAGTTCCTGGCAGTTGCCAGAGCGGACCCCGAGGGTCCTGCGAACGGCTACTTCTTCGACGTGATGGCCCTGAACCTGTACCGCAACCCGCACGACGTGTGGGACCGCATGTTTGGCGCCCCCTGGGCGTACTACCCGGAGGACCGGCTGGGCGCCCAGCAGATCATGAGCCAGTTCGGCATCTCCAAGCCAGTCTGGCTCACCGAGATTAACTCCATGCCCTATGATGATCCCAATGTGCCGGGCTGGGATCCTCGGGCGAAGAACGACCAGTTCCGCGTCACCATGGATGAGCAGGCCTCTGCCGTGATCCAGTGGTACGCCCTGGCGCTGGCAGCGGGATACCAGAAAGTCTTCTGGCAGGCCATGCAGGATGACCGGCCGCCGGTGCCAGATGAACTCTGGGGCCTGGTGCGCTATAGTCCTGACATGCTCAATGCCGATCCCGGGCGACTGCGCCCAGCCTACCGCGCGTACCAGGTGATGGCCGAGGCGCTCAATGGTGCCAGGTGTGTGAAGCTGGTGACGCTGAACCGGCCTGACCCGACCGGCCAGCGCCAGTACGCCCCGCGCTTTGAGTGGTTGGTGCATCTGGTGGTTGCCGAACATGATGGCTGGCGCGCCAGCATCCTGTGGAACGGCAGCGGCGATCCTCTCACCGTCTCAATCCCGAAGGTGGGCACGAGCGCTGAGGTTGTGGACAAGTACGGGAACCGCACGCCGCTCCAGCCTTCGCCCGACGGGACACGCTGGGTGGTCACGCTGGACCCGGCCACGCGCCATTTCAACCACCCGGTGTTCGGGAGCGATCCAGAAGGCTACTATTACGTCGGCGGGTCGCCGCTCATCATCCACGAGCGCGGTGTGCCGCCCAACGCACCGGTGCAGGCGCCACAGCGTGCATGACGAGGCAACCGTATGACTGATGCCGTTCGCGTTGAGATCACCCCTGAGCGTATTGAGCTGGAGCCCGGTGCGCCGCCGGTCGAGGTAACGATCTCGATCCAGAACCTGGGCGACGTCGTAGAGCAGTACACGGTCGAGATCTCCGGGCTCGAGCCCGACTGGTACACCGCACCGATCTCAAGCGTGGGCCTGTTCCCGCAGGACCGCGACCAGGTGCGCATCACCATCCATCCGCCACAGCGGTCGGGGATCAAGCCTGGAGCCTACCCGTTTCGGGTCATGGTGCGCTCCCGCAGCGGCGCGCAGCAGGCGTCGGCCGAGGCCACGCTGGACCTGCGCGGCACAGCTGCGTTCCAGGTCAATCTGATGCCTCTGCGCCTGACCACCCGCGGCACGGGGACCTTCCGCGTGCAGCTCAGCAACACCGGCACAGTAGACGTCCAGTTCGGCCTCGATGCGAGCGACGAGGAAGGCGCGCTCATCTTTCGTTTTCCTAAGGGCGATGCGCCGGTCGTGCGCGCCGGCACGCGGGTGGAGCTCCCGCTGGAGGTGCGGCCGCGGCAGCGGCCATGGGTCGGGCCGGACCGCACGTACTCCTTCACACTCACCGTCCGGCCGTTGGATGCGCGCGGCGACCCGCAGACGGTGCAGGCAGCGCTCGTGCACCATCCCTGGCTCTACTCCTGGGAGCCGCTGCGCCGTCGAGCCGTGCCGCTCCTGATCACCGTGGTCGTGCTGCTGGGGGGCGGAGTCTTCGTGGCCAGCCCGGCGCCGCGCACCGTCGGTGGAGGCGTCGGTAATGCTGCCGCTGAGCTCCGGCGAGCAGTAGCCTGCACGCCCGGCTTTGGCGCCCTCGTGCGCGGCGGCCGGCCATGCCCGCCGCCACCACCGCGCTGCGACTACGTCTTGGGCTTTCGCGAGTTCGTGGAGCTACAGTCTAGACTAGTCGGCTCCTGCATGAGCCAAGCCGCCTATGACCTGTGGGGCAACGCCCGCCAGTACACCACCAACGGTGTGCTGTTCTGGCAGCGAGCTTCAAACAATGTCTTCTTCTTCAAGGATAAGTGCGTGTATGCCTATATTGGTGGACGCACCCAGGTGGTAGACGGGCCGGAGCAGTGCGCCACGGAGATCAGATGAACAGACAGGCACGGAGGCGCACCCATGGCTGAGACATTGCTGGTCGAGCTGAGCCCGGCGGAGATCGAGACCGCACCAGGGGGCTCGCCGGTCGAGGTCGTGGTGGGCATCCAGAACCTGGGCGAGGTGGTCCAGCAATACGACGTGGACGTGCTCGGGCTGGAGTCCGACTGGTATAGCGTCCCGAATGGCACGGTCGGTCTCTTTCCCCGCGACCGCGAGCAGGTGCGGGTGCGCCTCCACCCGCCGAACCGGCCGGGCGTGCGCGGCGGGGTCTACCCCTTCCGCGTGCGCGTCCGCGCACGGGACGGCGCTCAGGAGACCGTGGCGCAGGGAAAGATCACCCTGCGCGGTGCGGTGAGCTTCCAGTTCCTGATGACGCCGCGCCGCCAGAGCGGCCGCCGTCGCGGCACGTACCAGCTCCAGATCGTGAACACCGGCACCGCGGATGCCGACCTGCTACTGGAGGCGAGAGACGCCGAGGAAGCCTGCCGCTTTCGCTTCAAAGACGATGCGCCGCTGGTCCCGCCAGGCGCCAGGCTTGAGTTCCCGCTGGTTGTCTGGCCCAGGAAGCGTCCCTGGATCGGCCCAGAGAAGCGCTATGATTTCACGGTGACCGCCCGACCGGCCGGCGGCACAGGCCAGCCGCAGACTCTCAGCGGACAGTTCACCCACCGTCCCTGGCTGGAGTCCTGGGCGCCTATCCGCAACACGGTGATTCTGCTGGTGGTCGTGCTGGCGCTTCTCTTCGGCATCGGGATCGTGATCGAGAGCGGCATCTGGCCGGAGTTCTCGCGCCGGGCGCAGGTCGCCGGCGGCGCCGTGCGTGGCTTTGTCGTGCGCATTCCTGCTTTGGGAGCGCTCCTACCGTTCACTCCCGATGCTGAGCCGCGGCCTGACCGCAACTGCCGGCTGACCCTAGGGTTCAAGGACTTCGCCGACGCGAACCCGGCACTGGTCGGCACCTGCGTGACACGGGTGGCCTACGACGGCTACGGCAACGCCAAGCAGTACACCACCAACGGCGTGCTCTTCTGGGTGCGCGCGACGAATACTGTGTACTTCTTCCGCGACGACTGCTTGTTCGCCTTCATCGGCGAAAAGACGCAGGTCATGCACGGGCCGGAGCGCTGTGCGAGCCTGGCGTCGGGAGGTCCGTAGCGCCGGGCCGGTGCGCCAGGATCATGATCTCCACGTCATCGAGGTCCAGGGGCTTGGCCTCCCAGTGGCCAGCCGTGACGCCGTAGGTGGCGTCCACCTCCAGACCGGCGATGCGACAGAGCAGCCGGAGCTCGCGCGCGGTATACGCCCGCGTCCAGCCCTCCACCTCGATCGGCCGGCCCTGCGCATCGGTCGTACGGATCCGCTCACGGCTGGTCATCGTCTCCACATCCAGCAGCACACTGGCCGGCGAGACGCCGCGGTTCCGGGCCACGCTCAGCGCGTTGATCGCCGTGAGGACGAGCCGGCCGCCCGGCACCAGGGCGCGCCGGATGCCGTGCAGGATCGCCAGGTCCTCCTCCTCGGAGTCGGTCAGGCCGAAGGCCCCCTCGCACACGCAGAGCGCCAGATCGAACTGCTCCTCGAAAGTCAGCGCCCGAGCGTCCATACGCAGGAACTCGGCCTGGACGCCTGCCTCGCGCGCCAGCTCCTCCGCCGCGCGCAGGAGCCCGGTGGAGATGTCGATGCCGGTCACCAGGCAGCCGCGCCCGGCCAGGGCGATGGCATGCCGGCCTGCACCGCAGCCCACATCAAGGACCCGCAGACCCGGCCGGACGAGACCTTGCGACTCCAGAAACTGGATCTCCTGCTCAGTGCCGCGAGCAAAAGGGAACTCCAGGTAGCGCCGCCCCAGTGCATCCCCGAGCTGCTCGTACCAGGCCGGACGCAGCCGGCTACGCTGCTCGCTCATGCCCCTCCCCTTGGATCCTGTCTCCTTGGATCCCGTTCAGGCATTAACAACCCGACGGGAATGCGCCTGCCCCCTGACAGCTCGGCAGTCCTAACCCCGCGCGAGCACTACTGGCGCGGAGGTGGTTGCGAGACCAGAAGGTACCTGGGCGCGATGACCTGGCCATGCTTGCCCACGAACTTGAATGCCTCGCCCAGGAACCGAAGTATTCAGGTAACACGCGCAGCTGCGTACGCTCTTGTCGTAGATTCGGGCTCGCCGGCCGTGAAGCGGCGGGCTCACTCGCTATCCCGGCATGGTCAGCAGGAGCTTGAGCTCCCGCCCGATCCAGCGCAAGACCCTCCAGGGCAGCAGCGGCAGCGTGTGCGGATAGAGCACGGGACAGAGCAGCGGCTTGCGCTCTTTGTCCTGGGAGACCAGCAGCGCGTCGGTGACCAGGTCAACGGTGTTAGCGCGGTATTCACTCTCGGCAACGGTCCGAAAGTCAGTTGTAGGAAGCGATGACCAGGGTTGCATGGCGCACCCTCCCGGCTCGCGGCACGGTCTCTTCTCCTAACTAACTATACAGGCAGCGGAAGCTTCCGCGCTTCCTCTCGGGCGACCTGGAGCCACTCTTCGGAGACATCGTCCGGCACCGAGCAGCCATTGGCCAGGATCAGGCGCCTGCCGCCCACTTGCTCGATCGCGTCGCGCATCTCCGCAACGATGGCCTCCCGCGGTCCCTGGGTAATCGGGCCGCGCTCATTGATCCCACCCATCAGTGTGAAGTGCAGCGCCCGCTCGCGCATCTGCCGCAGCGAGAAGCCCGTCAGCCGGTCGCTGTAGCTCAGCACCGGCACCGGGTAATCGACGAACTTGTCCACCAGCAGGTCGCTCATGGCATGTGCGTGCAGGATGTTCAGCCAGCCGTTCTCGCAGTAGCGCAGGCAATGCAGGTCGTACGGGCGCCCGAACTCGGCGTACTCCTCAGGCGAAAGCATACCGTCGCCAATGCCCTGAATAGCGAAAAAGATACCATCGGCGCCAGCGTCGATGGCAGCCTCGCACAGGTAAGCCAGGTTGCGCGCCAGCACACCCAGCCCTCGGTGGAGCTCGACGGGGTTCTCCACGATGTGCCGCCGCAGCGCCTCGCCCCCACCAGCGAACTGGATCGCCCGCGTGAGCGGTGAGAACACGGTCAGCACCACCGGCGTGTCCTCGCCGACCGCGCCCTTCACCAGCTCGACCGTGTGCACCAGCCGGCCGGTGTTCCCCTCCAGGGGATCGAGCGGCTCAAGGAGCAGCCAGTCCTCGGCGGTCTTGATGCTGCCGCGTGGGAAGGGATACGGAATGTCCGGCATAATCTTGAAGATATCCAGATCGAAGCGGCCGAAGAAGTCCAGGGTTGCCTCGGCCAGCCGTTGCGCCAACCCCCGCGGCCGGAAGTGGTGCCAGAAGCAGAAGGGAATACGATCCACCGGCTCACCGCGCAGGGTGGCACGCACGCGCTCGGCCCTGGTCATCTCAGGCATGTAGAATAGGCCTCCTGTTGAGGTTTGCCCTCACCCCGGCCCCCTCCCACGCTGTGGGAGGGGGAGACAATCTCGAGCAGCGCCTTCAACTCCTCTCCAGAACATCCGGCTCTATGGCCGGCACCTCCCAGGCTCCCAGCCCCTACGTGGCAGGGACTGGGTCCACGGCACCGCTCCCCTCCAGTATGGCAGGAGCGGGAGCCGAGGGTGAGGCTCGCTCTAGTCGATGATCCCCTGCTCGACGCGCGCCAGGAGTTCACTGGCGTCCAGGATCGTGTAGCGGTAGCCTTGCTCCGTCAGGAAGAGCTGGCGGTTCGCTGCAAAATCCTGATCGTTGGTGTCGCGCGTCACAATCGTGTAGAAGTGGGCCTGGCTGCCGTCAGCTTTCGGGCGAAGGATGCGGCCCAGCCGCTGCGCCTCCTCCTGCCGGCTGCCGAACGTGCCCGAGACCTGGATCGCCACATTCGCCTCCGGCAGATCGATGGCGAAGTTAGCGACCTTGGACACCACGAGCAGCGTGATCTCGCCGCGGCGGAAGCGGTCGTACAGCTTCTCGCGCTCCAGCACCGGCGTCTTGCCGGTGATCAGGGGCGCGTGAAAGCGCTGGGCCAGCCGCTCCAGCTGCTCGATGTACTGCCCGATGATCAGCACATGGTCGTTGCAGTGCATGTACACCAGTCGCTCGACCACCTGCTCCTTGATCGGGTTCTCCGCGGCGATGCGATACTTGATGCGAGAGTCCTCGGCCACGGCGTAGTCCAGCCTAACCTCCGGGGCGAGGTTGACACGAATCTCCCAGCAGTCCGCGGTGGCGATCCAGCCCTGCTTCTCCAGCACTTTCCAGGGCACGTCACACTTCTTAGGGCCGATCAGCGAGAACACATCGCTCTCGCGGCCGTCCTCGCGCACAAGGGTGGCCGTGAGCCCCAGGCGGCGGCGAGCCTGGATCTCGGCGGTGATGCGAAAGACCGGCGCCGGTAGCAGGTGCACCTCATCATAAATGATCAGCCCCCAGTCGCGGCTGTTGAAGAGCGCTAGATGTGGGTACTCTTCCTCGAGTGCCCGCGTGGATCGCTCGCCATCACCGAAGTCGAGCGCGACCTCCTTCTGCTTGCGCCGGCCAGGGCGGTAGGTCAGGATCTGATAGGTCGTGACTGTAATCGGCCGGATCTCTTTGACGTCGCCAGTGTATTCACCGACCTGGTCCGGCGTGATCGTGGTCTTGTCCAGGATCTCACCGATCCACTGGTGCACCGCATTCGTGCCAGTGCACAGGATGAGGGTGTGGCACTGGGCCCTGGCCATGGCGGCCAGGCCGACGATCGTCTTGCCCGCGCCGCATGGCAAGACGATCACTCCGGAGCCGCCTTTGCTCGCGCCACCCGCCCAGTATGCCTCTACCGCCTCACGCTGGTAGGGCCGCAGCTCGAACAGCTTGCCGCTCAGGGTTAGCTCGCGCAAAGTGAATTCGAGCGGCGCGCCGGGCACGTAGCCGGCCAGGTCCTCAGCTGGCCAGCCGATCTCCACTAGCGCCTGCTTCAGATGCCCGCGCATCTCACCGCGCACGAGCACCGTATGTTCGTCCAGCCGTTGCAGCAGGTACGGTGCGAGCCTCTTGCTGTGCAGCACCTCAGTGAGGAGGAGCGGGTCATCCGAGCGCAGGAGCAGCCGGCCGTCTTCCTTCAGGAGCTTCAGGCGGCCATAGCGCGACATGTAATCGCGAATATCGGCCACCAGGTTGCCCGGCAGGGGATACTTGGAAAGCCGCGCCAGGTCGCTCAGGACGCTCTCTGGCGTATCGCCGGCCGCGGCGGCGTTCCAGAGCGAGAGCGGCGTGATGCGGTACGTGTGGATATGCTCCGGGCTCTTCTCTAGCTCGGCGAAGCGCGCCAGGACATCCCGCGCCTCCTCGTACAGTGGATTGGCGACTTCCAGCAGTACCGTGCGGTCGCCCTGTACGATGATCGGGTTCGTGGGGTTATAGCTCACTGTTCCTCCCCCTCTGGGATGATCTCTGCGCGTTCGATCTGCTCCACAGGGATGAGCAGCTCACGGTCGAGGCTGGCATTGTAGGCACGCAGGCGGCTCTTCCCGCGTCCATAGGCGACTTCGAGCGGCTCGACGACCTCCTCCACACGGCCGCGCTGGGGGTCATGGTAGATCAGGCGTACAGCGTCGCCCTCTTTGACGGCCTCTTCCAGCAGGTCTTCCAGTGCCTCAAGACTGTTGTCATAGCCGGGCCACTGCAACGAGGGGGCATCGCCATCCCTCCGGCCTGAGCCACCCAGCAGCGACTCAAGCAGGCTGTTCAGCATCGCTCCTTCCTCGAGGTCGGCCGCCGTCAGCCGGCTGTAGCGAGGCTGTGGCTGCTGCCGCGCTGGGACAACTGGCATACCATAGAATGGGAACGGCCCCAACGCGCCCAGTCCCTTCACCTGGCGCTCCTGAAGCACGATGCCCCGCTTCGCCAGCTCATGGGCCAGCTCAGGATAGACGCGCTCCCGCACCAGGGCCACGGTCGGCGAGAGCACCTGTGAGATGAGTGGCGCGATCGTCTCCACATACATCAGCTCGCGCCAGGTCAGGTTCGGTGGCGTCTCCAGCGCCACGATACGATCGACTCCCATCGGCCGGTACGCGCCCCACCAGCCTCGAATGGTCAGGCGCAGGTCGTACGGCACAGCATCGCCACAAAGTTCGAACAGCACCTGTTCAATGCGCTCCCATGGCAGGGCCATCTGGCGCGCCCGTTGCACCGACTCCCGCGTGATACTGTAGTGCAGCTCCTCTGCCAGCGAGTCGCTCACATCGGCGAAGCTACTCAGGAGATACTCGATGTACGGCGAGTGGACAGCCCGCGGCACGCGCAACGTTGCCGGAGGCTGGAAGCCGACCACCCGCCTGATCGGCTTGGCAAAGTTGTATTCCTCGACGTGCAGCCGGCGCTGCTGGAGGATGCGGCGCAGCTCGCGCAGGCCATCGCTGTGCACCAGCGCCAGCGTCGGGGAGAGACGCGATACGAGCAGCGGTGCGGCTCTGGGCTCAGCCAGCAGCCAGTCGAGCTGGCCCGGCTCATCGACTTCCAGGAGGCATGCGCCCTTCTTCACCTGGATACGCTCGAACTGGCGCTCCCAGTCCTCGATACTGGCGCGCACGTTCTGTGGCAGGCTGGCGCGCGCGTGGAGCTCGAGGAAGGTAATGATCTCCGCAGCCCGCATGCCTGCCTCGAGGCCCCGTACAACCGAGTGGCGGTTGAGGTGATAAACCGCCGCGCGATCGAGCGAGCGTTGATCGGCGAACGCGTCAAGCTGCGAGACCAGATCGATGTGGCGCAGCGCATCCAGCACCACCACCTCGAAGCTGGGCTGCACCACCAGCTCCGGCGTGGCCGCAGCACCCTCCGGTTGACCCATCTGCTGGGGCAGGGCGTCGCCGAGGATAGCATAGCGGCCAGCCGGAGTGAGTCGGAAGCTGACAAGCCGTCCCTGAGCATCGCGGCCCAGTTCGACGACACCCATCCAGTACAGCGGCCCCGCAATGACATAGCAGATGTAGGCGCCCTCGACCTTGTCCCAATCGCGCTCGATGTCGAGCTGCCTGGTGAGCGACGCCCCCTTCTCACGCAGCCCCTGGTAGCGCGCCTGTGGTTGCCCCTTCTGCTGCGGTGTCAGACCGTACATGGGATAGGCCAGGTACTGGCGATGCACAGTGGGCCGGCGCACCAGGAACTCCGGCTCCAGGCGGCGCAACCGCGCGGCCAGAGCCAGCGGATCGGTCCACTCCCGCGCTGGCCCGAGCTGCGAGAGCAGCAGGCGCCGTGCCAGCACGAGGGCGCGGCCAGCATGCAGCGGATCATCCGGCCGATCGAACTCAAGCGTCGGCACGGCGAACAGCTCGCTCCACGTCGTGTCCGGCCACGCCTCGACAAAGCGTTTCACCTGCTCGTGCTCCGGCAGGGCCAGCATGCGCAGGGCATCGGGGGAGGCCCGCAGCACATCGCCCTCATGCCGTATCAGCCCGGCCTGCTCTGCCAAGGCTAGCGCAAACGCCTGGCGGGGCTCCAACTCGCCAGACGAGTTCGCCGGCGGGCGCGCCACCGCGCCCGTGCGCTTGGCGCCGGCCTGCGCCGGTTGGTTCTGGAGCGCAGCTGCCAGCTTCTTCAGATCGGTTTTATGGAACGTCCCCTTCTGCGTCACGCGCAGGCCGTACTGCTGCACGAAGCGGAGTAGCAGGTAAAGATCGCGGCGGAGCTCGACCAGACCACCGGAATCGACGTGGGCTGGCGGGTCAGTAGCGACCGGTGGCAGTGCCGGCAGAAGGTGCGTCTCGCGGAAGCGCTGGAGCAGCTTCAGCGGGCCAGCTGGCACGTGGTACATGATGATGCGCTCGAGGTCGGTGGTAAGCTTGAAGAAATACTGCCCAGGCACCGGCAGCACCAGCGCCGTCTCCAGCAGGCCGGCCAGCTCACGTCGCGCCTCCTCTGGCCTGGCACCAGTGGCGAGCAGCACCGAGTACAGCGCCCACAGGGTGGCGTCAGTGCCCTTCCGAAAGAGGTACGCCAGCACCTCGCGCTGGCGCGGCGTTGTGTTCGCCAGAAGCTGCTCAACGTGTTCGGGCCTGGAGACAACGCGACAGATGTCCTCGACCAGGCGCGCCGCCGGCCCCTGGCGGGATGAGGGCAAGCCCAGCCGCTGCGCGATCCCGTGCAGGCTCTCCAGGCTGTAGAGCGGCAGGCTCTGGCGCGGATCGATCCCAAAGTCACTCATGCCCGGTGACCTTCGGGGTGTAGCCGCGCTTGCGCAAGTGCGCCACAATGTCCTCCACGCGAGCGTGATCCACGATCGCTACCGTGTCCGACATACGGCGCACAACATAGCCGCTCAGACCTGAGGCGAGGATCTCTTCGAGCGCGGCCTTATCAGCGCATTGAAGCAGTACCACGTTGACGTATAACCTTGCCATGTTACGCAGCCATGTTACGCACTAGTATACCGCGTGGCGCTGCCGGCCTACTAGCTTGACACATGCCAGACCGCGCGGTAGCGTGTGGGCCGAACAGGCGGGCTTCAGGACAGGAGCCGCGTGTGGCTGGCAGAGCGTTCTACATCGGGATTGACCTGGGCGGCACTAAGATCGCCGCCGGCGCGGTGGACATCTCGACCGGCGCGGTGAGCGGGCGCGTGGTCGTGCCGGCGGAAGCACAGCACGGCCCCGAGGCTGTGCTCGCACGCATGGCCCGGCTGGCGGTCGAAGTGCGCACCGCCGCCGGGCTCGCACGTGAGGAGGTGCGCGGGATCGGCATCGGCGTGCCTGGCGTGACCGATCCGGAGCGGGGGCGCACCCTCTTCCTGCCTAACCTGCCGGGCGGCTGGCGCGACGTGCCGGTCGCTGAGATCGTCCGGCAGGCGACCGGATATCCCGTCTGGCTGATCAACGACGCTCGCGCCTTCACGCTCGGGGAAGCGGTCTACGGGGCTGGCCGTGGCGCCCATGCGATCGTCGGGATGACCCTCGGCACCGGCATCGGCGGCGGCATCGCCCTGGACGGCCGGCTCTACCTGGGGCTGGATGGCACGGCCGGCGAGGTCGGCCACCAGACCATCGATCCCGATGGCCCGCCATGCGGCTGCGGCAGCCGCGGTTGCCTGGAGAGCTTCGCCAGCGGTCCGGCTATCACGGCCATGGGAGTGAAGGCGGTGCTCCAGGGGCTGACCACGCAGATCGGCGCGCTGGTGGAGCGCGACCTGAATCGCATCACGCCCGAGACCATCATGCGCGCCGCCGAACTCGGTGACCCTGTCGCCAGGGACCTCCTCTGGCGCGCCGGCACCTACCTCGGCGTGGGCATCGCCAACATCGTCACGATCCTGAGCCCGCAGCGCGTGGTCATCGGTGGTGGCGTCGCCCGCCTGGGTGACTGGCTGCTGGAGCCTGCGCGCGCCGTAGTGCGCGAGCGCTGCCGGGCCACGCCGGTGGAGAAGGTCCAGGTCGTCCTGGCTGCCCTGGGCGGCGATGGCGGCATCATCGGCGCCGCGCTCTGGGCAGCGCAGCAAGACACACCGTCCTCGTAGGTGAGGAGAGGCCAGGAGGGTAGGAAGATGCCTGTCCGCATCGGTCTGCTTGGCAGCGGCTTCGTCGCCGAGTTCTATCTCCAGGGCCTGCGCCACGCGGCCAACTGGGAGATTCCGGTAGTCTACTCCCCGAATAAAGAGCACGCCCGCGCCTTCGTTGAGCGCTGGGGGCTGGGCAGTGTAGCGGACAGTGTGGAGGAGGTGCTGCGGCGCGGCGACATCGATCTGGTGCTGCTGGCGGTGCCGAACTACGTGCACAAAGAGCTGGCAGTGGCCTGCGCCCGTGCCGGCAAGAACATGGTGTGTACCAAGCCGCTCGGACGCAACGCCGCCGAGGCAAAAGAGATGCTCGACGCGGCCGAGGCGGCCGGAGTGATGCACGGCTACGCCGAGACCGAGGTGTTCAGTCCGGCGGTGGTGAAAGCGCGCGAGTTCATCGAGCGGGGCTCGATCGGCCAGGTGCTCACCGTGCGCTCGCGCGAGGCGCACGCTGGCCCGCACATGCCCTGGTTCTGGAAGAAGGAGCTGGCCGGTGGCGGCGCTCTCCTCGACATGGGCTGCCACTGCATCGAGGCAGCGCGCTACTTCATCGGCAAGGATGTCCCGGTGGTGGAGGTGCTGGCCTGGGGTGACCGGCTGTATCACCACGACCGCACCGACGCGGAGGATAGCGCCGTGCTGCTGATGCGCTTCGCTGGCGGGCAGCTCGCCCAGGCCGAAGTAAGCTGGATCGCCCGCGGCGGCCTGGACCTGCGCAATGAGGTCTACGGCACAGAAGGCACCATCTTCACCGATGTGACGCGGGAGACACCGATCAAGGTCTTCTCGCGGCCTGGCGCCGGGTACGTCGTGGAGAAGGCAGAATCCGAGACCGGCTGGCTCTTCCCGCCGGTTGATGAGGCCTGGATCTACGGCTACGCTGCCGAGATGCGCCATTTCATCGAGTGCGTGGCGCAGGGCCGGCGGCCGCGCGAGGATTTCCATGACGGCTATATCGTGAACGTCATCCTCGACGCCGCCTACCGCTCGATGGAGACGAAGCGCTGGGAGCCGGTGCGGTATTAGGGCCCGCACCCTCGGCCTCTCTCCCGCGCGGCGGGAGAGGAGGGTGTGGGCCCTAAACGACCGAGGGGAGCAGAGCGGGATGCTGGATGATCTGGGCCCTGCGCTGGCATACTGGGAGGCGGCGCAGGGTATCCTGGAGCGTATTCGCGCCACGCAACTGCCACAGATCGCCGCGGCAGCGCGCATCTGCGCTGCCTCCATCAGCGCCGGAGGGCTGGTGCACCTGTTCGGAACGGGACACTCCCGCATCCCATTGGTTGACGTAAAAACTCCTCCGTGGAGACGCCGCAGGATGTGGCCGAGCGCATCCGCGTGGCGCTGCGCTATGTCGCTCCAGAGAAGCTCAGCGTGGTGCCCGACTGTGGCTTCAGCCAGACGGCGCGCTGGGCATCCCGCGCCAAGCTCCAGGCCATGGTCGAGGGCACGCGCATCGTGCGGCGTGAGCTGGGAGGATGAGGCCGGTGCGCAGCGCCTAGCCGCGCTTGAGCTCCCGCGAGACGGATTGCTGTTCAGCCAGCTCAGCCGGCTGCGACGGCGTGCCCGGCTCCGCGTGCCGCTCCGGCTGGAATACTAGGTTGTAAATCAGCAGCAGCACGCCGATGGTAATGGCGCTATCGGCAACGTTGAAGACCGGCCAGACGCGGAAATCGAGGAAATCGACCACGTAGCCCAGCCGCAGCCGGTCGAGCAGGTTCCCCAAGGCTCCGCCGAGCTGAAGGGCCAGGCTGACCCGCAACAGCAGGTGGTCCGCCAACAGGTAGCGGTAGAAGAACAGGATCACTGCGATGACGACAACAGCAATGAAAATAAACAGCAGGTTCTGGTTGGCGAAGAGGCCAAAGGCCGCGCCGGTATTCGTGACGTAGGTCAGGCTGAAGACAGGCCAGAGCACTGGTACCGAGACCCCCGGCTCCCTCAGCCACTGCACGATGAGCCACTTGGTGGCCTGGTCGAGCGCAAAGACAAGCACGGCTAGGCCGAGAAAGCCGGCCAGGCGCGCCACAGCCACCCGCGAGCTAGGTGGGGGTGCGCCGCGGTGAAGGTCCAGCGGTGGCGAGTGCTTCCCAGGGTCCACGATGCTGTAGCGCGCTCCTTGCCGGCAATGCGTGTCAGGCTACCTCGTGCGGACTATCCGGGTGCCGCCCTAGCCCGCGCGGGCAAGCTCTCGGTCCAGTGCGGCGCGACATTCGATGCACAAGGTGGCGTGGGGGAGCGCCTCGAGGCGCTCCGGCGCAATCGGCTGGCCACAGTTGTCGCAGATACCGTACGTACCGGCATCAAGCTTCTCCAGGGCACGCCGGACTTCCTCAAGCGTCTGGCGCAGGCTCCGCTCGAGCGAGAGGCTCTTCTCACGCTCGTAGAGCTCCGATCCTTCGTCCGCCAGGTGGTTGTCCACAGCGTGCTCCCAGACGTCAACGTCGGCGCCCGGCGCGATCGAGCTGCCGGGGCGGAACGCCTCGAGCTCGCGCGCCAGGCGCTGCTCTTCTTCGAGCAGACGTTGGCGCTGCCGTTCCAGGTCCAGGGTCGGATGTATCATGGCGCTGCGACCCGCTCCCTTCTTCGGGTATGGCTCTGCCTGCCGATGGTTGTTTATTATTCTAATCCTCATCCACCCCGAAGGCCGGATGCAACACCCCCTCCATGGCAAATCTTACCATACCCGCCGGCGAAGCCCTCCGCTCCTATGCGGGGGAGATGTTCGTCCAGTCGAGGATCACACCGAGCGCGCGCGTACGATCTTCCAGGAGCATAGCATATGCTGAAGGGGCGTCGGTCGCCGGATAGCGGTGGGTAATCAGCTCGCGCACGTTCACCAGACCAGCAGCCACGAGTTCCAGGAAGAGCTGTTCATTGTGCGCTCGCGTCCAGGGCTGCTGCGCGGTTTCGCGCTCGGGGTGCGTGCTCGTATGTGCGCCGATCAGGTGCAGGCCCAGCCGGTGGACTTCCTCGTGAAAGTCCACCTGGCTCGGTCCGCGCGGCGAGCCGAGCAGGATGACCCGCGCCTCCCGCCGCGCCAGCTTGAGCAACGGTGGGATCACCGCCGGGTTGCCCGTGACTTCAAAGAGCACGTCTGCGCCCCGGCCGCGGCTGAGCCGCTGCACCTCAGCGGCTGCTTCCTTGACGGTCATAGCCAGCGTGTGCATCGCGCCCAGACGTGCAGCAAACGCCAGCCGATGCGCCGAGAGATCGATGCAGATCAGCGGGAAGGCGCCGCAGAGCCGGGCGAACTGCACAGCAAGCTGCCCCAGCAGTCCGGCGCCAGCGATCACCACGGTCTCGCCCAGCTCGATGCGCGCCCGACGCACACCGTTGAGCACGGTCGCCGCAAGCACAGTGAACGTGCCTTCTTCAGGCCCTATAGAGGGCGGAAGTGGCCGGACGCGGTCGGCCTGTACCAGTGCCAGGCTGGCGTGCGGCGCGCTGGAGGCAACGAGCGTCCCCTCAGGGAGGTCGCGCACGTCCGGGCCGGCTGCGACCACGCGGGCGACGTTGCTGTAGCCGGGGTGCCAAGGGTAGCGCACGTACTGCGCCCACGCCGAGCCAGGCGGGAACTCACCGGAGAGCCCGGTCAGCTCGGTGCCCGTGCTGATGAGCGTCTTCTCAGTCCGCAGCAGCACCTGTCCTGGCCCGGGCTCGCCCACCTCGATCTCTTCCAGGGCCACCTGGCCGGGCGCTGGAAAGACGACACGCGCACCCTTCATGCGTCACGCTCCCCCATCTCACTGCGCCACAGCGGTCAGGAAGTCGAAGTCGCAGCCGCGATCAGCCTGAAGCACATGCTCCAGGTAGAGCCTGCCGTAGCCGCGGCGATAGGCTGGCTCAGGCGGACGCCAGGCACGGCGGCGCTCCGCCAGCTCCTCGTCAGAGACCAGCAGGTCCAGCCGGCGGTTCGGCACATCAAGCTGGATGTAGTCACCCGTGTGCACCAGAGCCAGCGGGCCGCCCACCGCAGCCTCGGGAGCCACGTGCAGCACGACCGTGCCAAACGCCGTGCCGCTCATGCGTGCATCGGAGATGCGCACCATGTCGCGCACCCCGCGCGCCAACAGCTTCTTCGGCAGCGGCAGGTAGCCTGCCTCCGGCATGCCGGGGCCGCCGACGGGTCCAGCGTTTTGCAGCACCAAGATATCGTCGGGCTCCACGTCGAGGTCAGGATCGTCAATGCGGGCGCTCAAGTCGGCCAGCGACGAGAACACCACCGCCCGCCCGCGATGGCGCAGCAAATGCGGCGAGGCCGCCGATTGCTTGATCACTGCGCCGTTGGGCGCCAGGTTGCCGCGCAGGATGGCGGTGCCGCCCTCCGGCTGGAACGGCCGGTCCAGCGGGGCGATGATCTCCCGCCAGCGTTCTGCCCTGGGCACGCTGGCCAGATTCTCTCGCAGCGTCTTACCCGTCACAGTCATCGTATCGAGATGCAGCACTGGCTCGAGTTCCTTCATGACAGCGGGCACACCGCCGGCCTCGAAGAATGCTTCCATCTGGAACTTGCCAGAGGGGCGGATGTTTGCCAGCAGCGGCGTCTCGCGGGAGAGGCGGTCGAATAGGTCCAGCGGGAGCTCGATGCCCAGCCGCCCGGCGATGGCGACGAGATGCACAACGGCATTCGTCGAGCCGCCTAGGGCCATACAGACGCGAATGGCGTTCTCGAACGCCTCATAGGTCATGATGTGCGACGGCCGCAGGCCGGTGCGCGCGAGTTCGACCGCGCGGATGCCCGAGAGCTCTGCCAGGCGCAGCCGGCGCGAGTCCGGCGCCGGGATGGCAGCGCAGCCCGGCAGGGCCATGCCCAGCGCCTCGGCAATGGCGGCCATGGTGCTGGCCGTGCCCATGACCATGCAGTGCCCGGCACTACGGCAGAGCGCTTCTTCGAGCTGCGCAAGCGTGGCCGCCGAAATCGTGCCGGCGCGGTACTCCGTCCAGAAGCGGCGGCAGTCGGTGCACGCGCCCAGCTCCTGGCCCTCCCAGTGGCCCGAGAGCATCGGCCCGCCGGTAACCACAATGGCGGGCACATCCGCGCTGGCCGCGCCCATGAGCTGCGCCGGAGTCGTCTTGTCACACCCACACAACAGCACCACGGCATCGAGCGGCTGGGCGCGGATCATCTCCTCAGTGTCCATCGCCATCAGGTTGCGATACAGCATCGAGGTCGGACTGAGAAAAACTTCGCCCAGCGAGATGGTGGGAAACTCCAGCGGAAGCCCGCCGGCCTGCCAGACGCCGCGCTTCACTGCTTCGGCAAGCTGCCGGAAGTGCGAGTGGCAGTGGTTCAGCTCGCTCCAGGTGTTGCAGATGCCGATGACCGGCTTGCGCAAGTCGTCGTCGGTGAAGCCCATGCCCTTGGTGAAGCTGCGGCGGATGAAGGTAGAGAAGCCGGCGTCGCCGTACGTGGTCAGGCGCCGCTCGGCCGAAGGATCGAGCATCGATCTATCCTCGTCGGTCCAGTTCAGATTACCATACTGGTTTACTTCAATTAGTTTGACCAAGGGTGCGTTCAGAACATAAACATTAAACTTGTTAGACTTGTTAGAAACATACACAGGAGACCATCAGTCCTCGGCCTGGAAGGTCGGGCGGCCGGGAGCGGTGTCCGTCGTCTCCTGCTTGCCATTCCGCTGGGCTGCGTCTGGCGCCAGCGCCTGGTGCGGCTGCACCGCCAGCGACCGCCGCTCGGCGCTGAGGACCCGCCAGGTGCCCAGCACCATGGCCTCGGTGTCTTGTTCGTTCCAGCCGCGCACGTCTTCATGTAGCGCCGCGGTGCCAATGTCCCACAGGGCCAGGAGCCAGCGCCGCGAGAGATCGGAGATGCAGCCGGCGTTGCGCAGGTCGTCAGCGCGCGCCTGGAAGCCTACCGCGCTGCGCCCGCGACAGTGCACCGCGTGGGCAGCGGCAATGACATGCTGGAGCAGCCGGCGGCAGGCGGCAACGGCGTGCCGCGGGCTCTCCAGCGCCAGATCGCAGAATTCCTGGAGCTCAACGCTCCATTCAGCGGGGAGCAGCACGTCTGTGGCAATGCGCAGCTTCAGCGCCTCCAGGCCGCCGGCAGCGTGCGCTGCGCCGTTGCCGGCCGGACCCGCCGCCGTGTTAGAGGCGGCGTCCCCACTGGCCGGCGCGGGCGCTCCCCCCGGCTGGCTCGCCAGACCGGCCGGCCAGCGTTGGTGCATCTGCCCGGGCTCCGCTCGACGCGCCTCGCCAGGGCGTGGACGGGCCGCAGGACTGTCCGGTGTGCGCCGCAGACTTGCCGGCCCTACGTGATCTCCTAGCACTGGCTGTGCCCGCAGCAGCCGTTCGTGCGGTCGGGCGGCCGGGCCAGCCAGGACCGCCCTGATCGCCGCCACGCGGCGGGCCAGCGTCTCAGGCGAAAGCACTGGATGGAGCGCGCCCGGGTCGAGCGGCCGTACGCCGAGCTGGCTGGTCACCGGCACGCGCCGCAGCACCGTATGCCTTGTGCTCGCCCGCGCCACCTCCAGGGCAAAGAGCGTAATCACTCCATACACCTGCGCCAGCTCGCGCAGGCGGTCGGCGGTCCAGGGGATCTCATCACCGAGCCGGTCGAGCGCCTCGAAGGCCGCGCTATCCTGCGGGCTCAGGCGTGCCAGCACGGCATGAACGCGGGCACACACCTCCAGCCGCTTCGGCGGAGGGCCAGGCAGCGCACTCGCAGGCATAGGGCGGGCCTGGTGGAAGAAAGCATGGTACGCCGGCCGGTAGTGCTCCCGGAGCTCGGTATCAGGATCGGCAGGGACAAGCCAGAACAGGCTGCCCGGCGCAAAGCTGGCCGCGGCAAAGGGGACGTAGGGGCCTAGACCCACTACAGTGCGGCCGGCGGCCAGCGCGGCGACGTGGGTCGGGAACGTAGCCCAGGCCAGCTTCAGCTCCACCCTCGTGCCCCTGAATGCTTTCTGCACGTTGAGCGCGGCATGCTGTATGTATCATACTCGCTGTGCGCTGTCCGCGCGAAGTGGTTGTCCGGCCGGGCGCGGCCGGGCTACAATTCCCGCGGGGACGCCGTACGTTTAGCATCTTGCTGCAGACCGCCTGCGCACGGGACTGCAGTGGCTGCGGGCGGGCGCCGGCACCGCCGGTCCGTGGCTGCCGAGGGACGGTGCGATGCAGGATTTTTTCCACACGGTGCGCCGGAGGCTCCTCCGGCTGCCGATCTTCTACAAGATCCTTCTGGCCAACATGGCTATCGTCGTGCTGGGGGCAACGGCAGGCACTGCCCTGACCACATGGCATGTCCAGCTTTCGCCCCATACCACGCACTACGAGATGATGGCGACCTTCGCGCTGCTCGGCACCGCCCTGAGTTTGGCAGTCAACTGGGTGGTGCTCCGCCTAGCCCTCCAGCCGCTGGAAAACCTGGAGCAGGTGGCACGGCAGGTGCAGGCCGGGCAGCTCAATGCACGCGTGCAGCTCGGCACGCTACGCGACCCCGACACCGAGCGACTGGCGGACACGCTGAACCAGATGCTGGACTCGCTCGCGGCCAAGCAGCGGGCCATCGAGCAGTATTCTGCCCAGCTCCAGGCACTCTCGGCACGAGTGCTGGCGGCTCAGGAGGAAGAGCGCAAGCGCATTGCACGCGAGCTGCACGACGAGACGGGCCAGGCGCTGACCTCGCTGGCCGTGGGGCTGCGCGTGCTCCAGAAAGCGCAGTCGCTAGAGCAGGCGCGGGAGTATGCAGAGGAACTCATCCAGCTCACCCATCAGGCGCTCGAGGCGGTGCACCGCCTGGCGCTGGAGCTGCGTCCGAAGACGCTGGATGATCTGGGCCTGGTGCCGGCCCTACGCTGGTACATCACCCGCTGGACGCGCACTACGGGCGTAGAAGTAGACCTGGCGGTCAGCGGCATCGAGGAGCGTCTTCCCCCGGAGCTTGAGACGGTACTGTATCGCGTCGTGCAAGAGGCGCTCACCAACGTGGCCAAGCACGCCCAGGCCACCCGGGTCACCATCAGCCTGGAGCGACACGACCATACCATTGCCCTGCGCGTGGCCGACAATGGACGCGGGCTCGAGTTCGCCCGGCGCGACGGCGTCCTCGATCTCTCCCGCGACCGCATTCCCTCCGGCCACCTCGGCCTGTTCGGCATGCAGGAGCGCGTGAGCCTGGTCGGCGGGACGCTTCGCCTGTCCTCACAGCCCGGCCAGGGAACGACGGTGCTCGTCGAGCTTCCCCTGCCTCAGGCCGCAGCTGTGGCAGCGGTGGCCGTCTAGCGCTTCGGCCGGATATGTCTGGGGCGCCCGGTACATCTACGCCTTGTGTGCCCGGCGCCAGGATACCCCGGCGCAAGATTTCAGGGAATTCCCCTGATGTTGCCGGCCGGCGCCCGGCGTAGACTTCGAAGTAGATAGGCGCTGCCTCCTATTCGGGCTGCACCGTCCGTCGTGGTGAAGCAGCGAGTGCTTCATGACCCGGTTGTAGAGCATCGAGGGGAGAGCACCGGCAGGAAGCTGCACGGGCCGGACACGATGAGCACTGTACAGGAAGAGCCGCAGACAGTGGAGTGCGCCGCTGCTGGCCCCCCGCGCCGACTGCGGGTGATCATTGCCGACCATCATGCGCCGTTCCGGCGCCTGCTTGCCGAACTCCTGGCAAGCGAGCCGGGCGTGCACATCGTTGCCGTCACCGGCGATGGCCGCGAAGCGTTGCGCCAGGCCGAAGCCCTCCGGCCAGACATCGTACTGCTGGACCTGGAACTACCCGGCGTGGACGGCCTCGACGCGGCGCGCTGGATCACCCGCCATCTGGCAGGGACGCGGGCCGTCATTCTGGCCGATGACGACGGCGCGGAGTACCTCCTGGCCGCGCAGGAAAGCGGTGCATCGGCCTTCCTAGCCAAGCAGTGGGCTGGCGAGCGACTCCCGCATTTGCTCCGCGCGCTGGCCGATGGCACCGCCCGCCCCGAGGCGCCTGTACCTTCGCGCCCCTGATCCCGTCAGCCGGCCGGCGCTGCCTCTGCCGGCGTGGTTGCCAGACCCTCTCCACGCTCCTCGTCTTCCTCTTGATCCTCCTGGTCAGCTACGACCGACGGCACAAGCTGCCCGGGAAGCTTTTCGATGCGGATCGGCTCATGGCAGTGCGGACAGCGCGTCCGGACGCGGATACGGCCGATCAGTGTGCTGCCGATGGCACCGATCACTGCCCCGATACCAATGAGCGAAATCGAGCGTAAGCCCATGCGTGCTTCTCCAGGGAGTGCATCCGCCTGACCAGAGGGGGCAACGCCTGTAGCAGCTACGCCGCTCCAGTACCAGCGGGCCTTCAGGGTAACACGCTGCGGCGTGCACTTCAACCGGCCTGGGCTATGGCCCCAACTGCGCGACCGGCCGCCATTTCAGCAGGGCGCTCTCCAGGCGCTCGGCCGCGGCCAGGCCGGCCGCCGCAAGCGCCCCCGTCAGGGCAAGTACGGAGAACACCCGGTCGGTATCCAGTAGCCCCTGCGCCAGCACGAGCTGGTAACCCAGGCCCGCCGTCGCCCCCACGAACTCGCCTACAATAGCGCCGATCAACGCGTAAGCTACGCTCAGCCGAAATCCGGCGAAGACCCAGGAGAACACCGCCGGCAGCACGACGATGCGCATCATCTGCAGCCGCGTCGGCCGCATCACGCGAATGGCGTTCACCAGGTCCGGGTCGATGCTCTTCACACCTTGGTACGTGCTGTAGAACGTCACGAAGAACACCAGCGACCAGGCGATGAAGATCTTCGAGGCCATGCCGAGCCCGAACCACAGGATCGCCAGCGGGGCCAGGGCCGGGCGGGGGATGGAGTTGGCAATGCCGATGAACGGCGCCAGGAGCCGGTCCAGGCTGCGCCAGAAGGCCAGGGCCAGGCCAGCACCCAGCCCGCTCAGCATGCCCAGTGCCAGCCCGTAAATACTCTCGACCAGCGTCACCGCGGTGTCGCGCAGGAGCGTCCCGCGGCTAAACCCTTCTACCAGGTCCAGGGCGATGCGGCGCGGGCTGCTCACGAAGAACGGGTCTACCAGGACCAGCCGCGGGTCGAGCCCACCGCTCGCTGCCTCCCACAGGAGCAGCGCCACCAGCGCCAGCAGGACCCGGTACAGCGTAATCATCCGGCTCTGCGCCACTATCTAACGCACTCCTACCCGCGCCGCGCCGAGCGAGAGCAGCAGATCCCACAGCTCGCGCAGCCGCGCGAAGAACATGTCCGACGCCCGCAGCTCCTCCAAAGAGAGCCGCTCGGGCCAAGACACATCTATGATCGTGTGGATGCGCCCGGGGCGCGGGGTCATGACCACGATCCGCTGTCCCAGCGAGAGCGCCTCCGCCAGGTCGTGCGTGACCAGCACCATGGTTTTGCCGGTACGCCGCCAGATGCCACGTACCTGCTCCTCCAGGGCCAGCCGCGTAAATGCATCCAGCGCGCCGAACGGCTCATCAAGCAGCACGATGTCAGGATCGTAGGCCAGGGCGCGGGCGAGGGCAACGCGGTGGCGCATGCCCCCGGAGAGCTGGTGCGGATAGTACTGTGCGAAGGCCTCCAGATCAACGGCGCGCAGCAGCTCCAGCGCCAGGCGGCGGCGCTCCGTCGGGGCTACGCCGCGCAGCTCCGCCCCGACCTCCACGTTGCGCAGCGCCGAATACCATGGCAGCAGGGCATCTTTCTGAAAAACGTAGCCCAGCCGCGCCCCGGCGCGCAGCCGGATCGCGCCAGCGACCTGCGCCTCAGGCGGCAGGAGGCCGCTTACGGCGTTCAGCAGCGTGGTCTTGCCGCAGCCGCTCGGCCCGACGATGGCCACGAACTCGCCGGGCTGCACCGTCAGCGAGACCTCCTGGAGCGCGGCCACGTCGCCGAACGTGACGGAGAGCTGCTCGATAATGAGGATCGGACCCATCGCCGCCGCGCTAGGGCTCGCACTGGCGGAAGCGGCAGTCGAAGACCTCATCGAAGGGGACTTTCCTCTCCAGCGCGCCGGCGTCCACCAGCATGTCCACGCTCACGTCATAGGCCGCGCGGCTGGCACGAGCCGAGCCGGGCAGCGTGCGCACGGTCTCTTCCACCGACCGCACGAGCGTGGCCCGGTCGATGGAACCGGCCAGCGGGGCGATGAGATCGGCGACCTCCTCCGCCCGGCGGCTCTTCACCCAGGCGTACGTCTCGTCCAGCGCCGCGATCACCCGGCGAACCAGCTCCGGGTCGCGTTCGATCAGCTCGGTGCGCGTCGCCACAGCCGAGGCCAGGCTCGTCTCTGCGCCGAACACCTCCCGGTGCTGGTGCGGGTCCAGCAAGTCAATCAGCGTATAGGCGCTTCCCTCGAGCACGAGCTGTGACGTGCCCGGCTCCCAGGTCACCGCCGCATCGACGCGGCCCGCCTTCAGGCCGGCCACGATGCTGGTGATGTTGCCGAGCGGCACGATCTGGAGGTCGCGCTGGGGATCGAGCCCGCTCTTGCGAGCGATGGCGATTAGAAAAGCCCACGAGCCAGAGCCCGGCGCGCTCACCGCCACCGTGCGACCCTTCAGGTCCTGCACACGGCTCACCTGGCCGCGCAGGTCCTGGCGCACCGCCAGGGCCCAGAACTCCGGGGACACGGCAGCAATGGAACGAACCGGCAGGCCTCGTGCCCGCCCGCGCACGACTGTCTCGTTCGCCAGTACACCGAAGTCAATGTTCCCGGCCGAGACAGCCTCGAACGTGCGGGCGCCCCCCTCGGTGAAGACAAACTCCTGCACTTTGATGCCGTGCTTCTCGAAGAACCCACCCTTCCAGGCCACGTATGGCCCCAGATAGCAGACGCAGAACACGCTGCCGAAGCGCACGGGCGTCAGCGCGGGTGTGCCCTGGGGAGTAGCGGGCCGCCCTGCCGGCAGCGTGCATGCCGGCAACCCGGCGAGGAGAAGCCCACATACAGCAAGCACAGCGGCGGCTCGTCGCGGCAGAATCATCGGTGTGACTCCTCAACAGGCCGGCACGTCGCTGCTCGCCGGCCTTGCACTCCTCAGCAGTACCCTGCTGATTCGCGGCAGAATATACGCTGTCACGATTTTACATGACCTGCATGGCACGAGACAGCGTCGGGGGAACGACGCGCTGGGCTCGTGGCTGCGGAGACGCTCACGGGACCGAGGCGTTATCCAATACTGAGCATATCTGCGGCCAGGGTCCACAGCAGGATCAGCAGGAGGAGCGTCGCGGTGAGCAACGCCTGCCGGCGGTAGCTCCTGGGGGCCGCGCCGGCCTGGGCGGCGCGCTGCTCCCTGCCAGCCGCATGCCTGGCGGCAGTCTGGTAGTAGAGAGACGCCCCGGCCAGGACCAGCGCGAGCTCCATGAGGATGCTCACGGCAGGAAACGACCACAGGCCTAGCCCTAGTCGCGGCAGGTTTCCTAGATTGCCAGGCAGGATGGGCAGGTCACCGTGGTGCACCAGGAGGTCTAATACCCAGTGTGAGAAGACGACCACCCCGATGATCAGCCCGTTTCGCCGCCCCCAGGCCATGCTGGCCGGCAGCGTAGCGACCGCGCTGATGGCGAGGGCACCGACCAGGGAATGGGTATAGTCGGCGGAGAATGTGAAGTTGCCATAGCCACCAGAGGTGCCCGGCAGCGGTTGGAAGCCCTCGATGCCAGCGAGGAACAGGAAGAGAAATCCAACATCAAGAAGCTGCGTGCTGAGCATTAAGGCCCAGAGCGGCACCTCTGGCTCGCGCGCTTTCACGATCGCTGCCAGCCCGTAGTGTCCGGCATTCACGGTTAATTCCTTCCCTACGCCCTTGCAGGCAGTATCCGGGCACGTTGCCACAGGAATGTCAGGCACATCCTGTGGCAAACGCTCGCTTGACCAGGGCTCGGGTCATTCCTGCTGGTCATTCCTGCTGGTCATTCCTGGAAGAGCTTGGCATCGAGCCAGCCCATCACAACGACTAGCAGGAGCAGCGACACGATCCAGGCCATGGCTAACGCAGTCCATAGATGCGGCGCAGGTTCTCGCCGAAGATCAGGTCCTCTACCGCCTCTCCGAGCCCCAGCCGCTTGATCGCCGCCATCATCTGGCGTGGATGCCCATCGCCCGGCTGGTTCGAGCCAAAGACGACGCGCTCGGGGCCCAGCCGCTCCACTGCCCGCCGCACCTCGACCGGCGCAAAGGTGTCCTCCTGGCCGCGGAAGAAGCGCAGCAGAGTGGTCAGTAGATAAACATTGGGGCATTCGGCTGCGCCTTCGATGGCCTCATCGATGCCGTCGGGGAAGCCCATGTGGTCCATGATGATAGGCACGTCGGGATGCCGCCTCGCCAGCCGGATGATCCGAGAGGCATGGCAGAGGGGACCGCCAGAGTGAATCGTCACGACCAGGCCGAGCTGCCGGGCCAGGCGCATCAGCGGATCAACCATGGGGTTGTCGATCTCGTACTGATGGGCGGCGGCCATCAGCTTCATTCCGCGGAAGCCCCACTCAGTCGCCGCACGTTCCACCTCTTCGGCAGCGTCCGGCAGTTTTGGATTTGCCGTCACCAGCGGCAGCAGGCGCGGGTCCCCCCTGGTGAGGCGGGCCAGTCCCTCGTTGTCGGTCCGCTCCGCCACCGTGCGGATGATCACCCCAACCTGGATGCCAGCTTCGTCCATGTTCCGCAGGTAGAGGTCCAGCGCCTCCTGCGTGCTGTCGCGTAGATATCCTTCGCCGTCGGCTCGAAATGCCATGGTCTCATGCTCCTTGGCACGATACGCTCCAAGATACGCCAGGTGACAGAATACGCCAGGGGGAACACTGCCGACGGGAGCGTACCATGCGTGCACACCGCCTGCAACTGCGCCGCCGACGTTCTGTCTACTAGACAGGACACCGGCGGCGCGGACGAACGGTGTGCCGTGCGCTTACTTGAACGTCGCCCCGCATGCCGTGGCGGCGCGGTCGATCTGCTCTCTCAGATCACGGAAGATAGCCGGTTTCTGCCTACCCTCGCGGAAGATCTCGTTGAGCGCCGGGTTGATAATATCGCCGATGGTCTCCTGGTAGCAGGGGAAGTTCTCGGCCACGCCCAGGTAATTGGTGGCAGATAGCGCTTCCGGGACAACTTTCAGATTGACCTTCTCCAGCACCGGGAAGCGCTCGCGCACCACGCGCATCCAGTCCTCGATTAGGGAGGCGCGCGGCGGGATCAGCAGCTCAATGCGCGACTGGAGCTTGAGGAAGTCGGGGCCGGTGATGAACTTCACCAACTCCCACGCCTCAGGCAGGTACTTCGAGCCGTTCCACAGCCCCCAGCCATCGGTCGTCCCCCAGGAGGCGCGGCGAGCCGGGCCGCGGGGGATATGGGCGATGTCCCACTCCGAGGTAACCTGAGTAGCCACACTCTGCAGGGCATGCATGCCGTCCTCAGCTGTGGCGATGTGGTGCTGCGCCAGCCCCTCGATGAAGCTCGACCAGCCCTGCTGCTGGGGAATCTGCACTAGGCTGTTATCCACCCAGAGGCGATCCCAGATCCATTGCAGACCGGCCTGGGTAGCAGGGGTGTGCAACGCCGACTTCGTGATATCCTTCGGATCTACAAACGTTCCTCCGTAGGCCCAGGCATGCGGGTTGATGCGCAACCAGCTCGTCACCGGAATGCGCCCGCCCCAGAGCTGCCGGTCTCCTTCCTTGCGGGTCAGGTTCTTGAGCATGAGGGCGTAGTCGTCACGGTTCCACTCCGGCTTCGGCTCCGGCTGGCCGTACTTCCGGAAGAGATCTTTGTTGTAGTACAACACGCCCATGTTCACGTACGTGGGCATGCCGAAGCGGAAGTTCGTATTCGTGATGACGAAGCCATCCCACTGCCAGCGATGGAAATCATTGATGTCCGACTGCTTGAGATCGCGCAGCAGATCATTGACGTTCACAATGACACCGCGGGCCGCGAAGTTCCAGAAGTTCTGGTCCCATGCCTGGAACACGTCCGGCCCGCTGCCTGCAGCCATCAGAGACAGGATCTTGTCCACCCAGTTGCTGGGCTTCTGGTAGTACTCCACGGTGATCTGGGGGAAGCGCTGCTTGAACAGCTCCAGCCCCTCCTGGACCAGCTTCTCGTAAGTGGGTCCGCTGCGGATCTCCCACAGCAGCTTCGCCGGGCGCACAGACGTCTGAGGCTGGCCGGCCTGCGGGGCAGGTGCCGCCGGGGTGCGGCAGGCGAGCGCTGCTGGCACCATTCCAGCCCCTGCCAGCAGAGCGCGACGGGTCATCTGTCCATGGCTTGGAGACATCGTCTGCATCGAGGCCCCTCCTCAACCTGCGATCTGATCGGACGTCCACGGGACGCTTCTGGCCCCTACCCGACGTTGCATGGACAGTATATCCACTGGCTGGAGGTAGCCAAAGGCGTGCGGGTGGCTACCGCCCGGGCCGGTGAGTCGAGCTCAGGGCACGTTCGGGCAGATCTTGCCCGGCCGCTCGCCGGGCAGGTACTCGCGCTGCACGCGCGCTTCGAGGTCAGGTGGCAGGCGGGCGCAAGCTTCGGCGACCAGATCCGCGGCGCGCAGGCTCCAGACGCGGGCGGTCCCATCCAGGCTGGCCGTCGCCAGCGCGCGCCCGTCGGGACGGAAGGCAACCGTCGTGATATCGCGGTCGTTGTCATGCGTGATGCGCGCCAGCCTCCGGCGCGTCGCACACTCCCATACCCAGGCGCTGTCTCCGCGGGCCGTGCCGAGCATCCGGCCATCAGGGGAGAACGCCACTGCATAGACCTTCTTCTCGTGCGGGAACTCACCCGCGGCACGCCAGCCGTCCATCCGCCAAAGACGGGCCAACCCGTTCGCCCCAGCGGCGGCGATGGTGCGCCCGTCCGGGCTGAAGGCGACCGCCTCGACGGCCTGGTCGGCGGTGCCGGGGCAGCGCCCATCATGGGCCGGTCGGGCACCAGCACAGTGTGTCAGACTGCCGTCCGCCACCCGACGACGTCTCAGCGCTGCAACATGATACGGTATACGTGCAACGCCAGTGAGAGGTCGTACAGCCCTTACTGGTCACTGGATAGCGGATATTCGCGACGAGCGCGACACTGTCCACTTGATAGGATCGCTTGACTTGATAGGATCGCTTGTAAAGGACCATATGCTAGGACCATATGCTAGGAAGCAATTCCATGCAGGCAAGAAGCATTGAACAATCAGCGTTAACAGACAGGAAACAGACAGGAAGTGGAAGTAAGGATAGGCCGGGAGCAATGAAGAAGCTCTATCGCAGCCGCAGCGACCGGATGCTGGGCGGCGTGTGCGGCGGCATCGGTGCATACCTCGGCATCGACCCGACGATCGTCCGTCTCGTCTTCGTCCTGCTGGCGCTCGCCAACGGGCTGGGTCTGCTCCTGTACGTGCTGTTGTGGCTCATCACGCCTCTGGAAGGCCAGGAGCATCAGAGCCCCCGCGAAGCGCTCCACACAGGCGCCAGTGAGCTCGCCGAGCGGGCCCGCGCCATGGGCGAGGAGCTCCACTCGGCGATGCAGGGCTCGCAGACGCAGACCTCGGCCATCATCGGCGCCGCGTTGATCATCGTCGGTGCGATCTTTCTTCTACAAAACCTGGACATCCCCTGGCTACGCTGGGTCCGCTTCGAGACCCTCTGGCCGCTCCTCCTCATCGCCATCGGCGTCGCCCTGCTGCGCCGGAGGAACGGATCAAGCACGTAGGGCGTGAAAGGCCTGGCACTACCTGAGGGTGCTAGCCGCTGGGCGAGCGGCGCGGGAGGCGTGCGGTGGCGAACGTCTGGCCGGCCAAAGGGAACCGCCTACCCCGCATGCCTCTCTCCCGGCATACTTGCTACGCGCACTCCGCGTTCTCAGCATGCTTCTCGGCAACGAGACGTACACTTGAGCAGGTGGTGGGTCAGTGGATTGAAACCCGCGTATGGAGCGCGTACAGCACCTAGAGATCGGCCGACGCGCCGGCTGTACATATACCACCTAGGAGGTTGCACAGCACACTGAGATTACAGAGTTGAGATTGCAGAGTAAGGTAAAGGAAGAAGAAAGAGGAGGAAAAGCGAGAGTTAAAAAAGAGTAGTAGCGCATGCGGGATTCGAACCCGCGATCTCCGCCTTGAGAGGGCGGTGTCCTGGGCCGCTAGACGAATGCGCCGTTATGGTGTGTGCTGGCCAGCGTTGCCGGCAAGTGCAGTGAGGATTATATCAGGCTGGCTACGCCGGGTGCAAACGCGGTGGCCGGAGGCAGAGCTTAACTGGCCAGCCGCCACTCCCGCTCAGCGGGCTGGCCGTTCGGCCCCAGCGTGCCAGCAGCCTGGCCGTTCACCTTGATTTCAAGTGCGTCGCCGCTGGCGGCGCGCACGCTGATGCTCCGGCCGCTCCACACCTGCAACGCCCCGCGACGCATCGTGCCATCGAAGCGCACCTCTCCATCGACGGTGACGCGTACGCTGGTCTCACGCAGCGCCCGCAGGTCGAGCGTGAGCACAGCCGGTCTGGGCGTGGCCGCCGGCGTCGCCGTAGGAGCAGGCATGGCTGTCGGCAGGGGCGTGGGGGATGGCTCAGGGACCGCGATGCCGGCCAGGTCCTTGGGCTCGACCTGACCGACCTGCCGCTGCTGCCCCGAGGGGAAGACGTGCGCATAGGCCCAGTTGAGCAGCAGCACCAGCACGAGCACGATCGAGAACGTCACCGCCGAGGTCGGCGGCGACCAGGTGTGCCGCGAGATGGGGTTGCGGATCGGCTGGTGCGGTCGCACGCCCATCATCGAGTGGGCAGCCTCGGGGTGCTCTCGCCGGTAGAGATCGACGATCTCCTCCGGGATGAGGCCGAGGTAGGAGGCGTAGTTGCGCAGGAAGCCTCGGACGTACACCGGGCTGGGCAGGACGGCGTAGTCGTCCTCTTCCAGCGCCTGAAGGTATTTCAGCCGAATGCGCGTCGCTGCTTGGGCTTGCTCCAGCGTGACGCCCTTCTTGCGGCGCGCCTCACGCAGGATCTCGCCGACCGTCACCAACTCTCCTCCTGCTGCCGCTATATCCTAGCAGGTACGAGCCGGTACGTGAAATCCTCCACAAGCTCAGCGCCGGTCTCGCGGGCCAGGCCGCTGGTATTCAACTGGTCGAACGCCTCGGCAATCAACTCGGCCAGGTGGTCCGCCAGCCGGAGGTCAACCTGGTCCCGGAGCTCCTGGCGGTTGTTCGCCAGCGCCGGGTTCTCACGCAGCAGCGCCTGCTCAAGATCTGACCGTCTGGACTGGATCGTTTGCTGCACCGCGCTGGCCACGCGCTCGTTGAGCCGGGTAAAGGGGGCACCACTGGACCTGGCGAAGTAAGCGATCCAGGTTTCCTGCTGCACCACCCGCAGCTCAGCATCCACGACGATGACGAGCCCGGTGCTCTCATCGATGCGCCGGAAAGGAATGGCAAACTCACCGCGCAGGCGATCGAGCGGCACGCGGATGCGCTGCTCGAAGGGCGCTGGCAGGCCCCAGTGCAGGCCCGGCTCCCGCACGACCTGCTCGCCAGGGCCCAGCGCCGTGACACCGCGCGGTGCGGCGGCCTGGCCCAGCGGCACGCGCACGACGACTTCGTTCGGGCCGGTCTGGTACAGCCCCAGCAGCAGAAAGGCCAGCCCGAAGATGGCCGCACCGGAGAGCAACGCCGCCGGCGGCAGCAGCCGCCGCCCGGTAGGCCGCCCGGTCAGATCGTACACCCCCACGGCGAGCCGCCCGCGCCGGAGGGCCGCGGCGTCCAGAGTGCCGTCAGTGCGCAACGGCCGCGTGGCAAGCCGGAACGGGGCCAGAACCAGCCCCACCAGCGCCCGCGCCACGCGGACAGCGGCTACCTGCTCCTCGGGCAAGGCGACCGCTCCGGTGCGCTGCGCCAGATCGTCCAGCGCGGCATAGAGCTCGTAGTAGAAGTCCACAGCCCCGCGCAGGCCGTAGCGCACCGCCAGCCGGTGGAGCGCTCGCGCCCGGTCACGACCGTCCAGCACTGCTGCGGGGTCTTTCGCTGCTGTGCCTGCGGCGGCCACGAACTCCCGCACCAGCGGCTCCGCGTCGCGCCGGAAGTCCTCGTAGCGTGGCGGCGTGATAGCCGCTGCCGGCGCGGCGAGCAGGCGGCGGCTGGCCAGCGTCCCCGCCCGGCGGTAGAGCGCTCGCGCCGCGGCAACGTTGCCGAGCGCCTGCCAGAGCGTCCACAGGAACGGCAGGAGGGCAATGAGTAATGCGAGGAGCGGCCCTCCGACGACGAAGCCAAGGGTGCCGACGATTGGCCCGGCCAGGCTGCCCAGCAGTGGCACGTTCGCCAGCCACGCACCCAGGGTGGACGCTCCGTTGAGCAGGAGCAGCGACAGGGTGGCGCCCAGCCAGGGCCACAGCAGGGCTCGCGCCAGATACACGCGGGCGCGGGCGCGCAGCGCTCGGGCGAACCGCTGCTGTTCGCGGCGGAGCAGTCCGGCGACGTCGTCAGGCGGTGCTGGGCCCACAAGCTGCCGGTGTAGGGGCGCCCGCGCGGCCAGCGCCGCCTGTAGCTCATCCAGAGTGTAAAGATCGCCGACCAGTATGTCCTCACTCCCGAGCGGGTGCGGGAGCTGGTACAGCTCGAGTACGGCGCCCTGTTCGGGGTGCCCGGCGTGTTCTTCCACCTGCGCGGCCATCACTCAGCCTCCCTCTTCTCGCGGCGCGCCGGCTCGTCGCGGTGCTCTAGGCGCGCCAGGAGCGCTCCCTCCGCCACGGCTAGCCACGCGGCGATGCACTCGTCAGGGGCAGCGCGGAACGAGACCACGGTGATGCCCACTGCCCCCATACGGTGCAGGCTCAGCGCCGCCGCATCCGCCGGCCCTGCAACAGCAGCCAGCGGTCCGGCCAGGAAACGCCCCTCGCCGATGGGCAGCCACCCCGGCAGAGCCTCCGGATGGGCCGCATGCACCATGTGCTCGCGCTCACTGAACAGAGCGATGCCCTTCTCCAGAGCGTGTACCCGCGCCAGCAGGCCGAGCCGGTAGTCGGGGTGCCGGCGCAGGAGAGCCTCGGCACGTCGGAAGGTCGGGCGGCCGAGCCAGCGCACCGGACGCCACACGTCCGCGGCGCGCTCCCAGAGGGCTCGCTGAAGCGGCGGGCTCAGGTACAGGTGCTCCACGATGGCGGCTCCTGCTCCAGCGAAGAGTTCCTGATCAGCCGGGTGGGCGAGAGCACCGCGCACGACCAGCGTCGGTGCCAGCGTCTCGATGGCGGTGCGCACCTCTGCCGGCGCAAGCCCGGCGGCGATCCCGAGGAAGGCGCGCTGCCGTACGAGCGCCGTTCTCCGCCCGTGCTGCGCCAGCCCCGCCAGCGCCCCGGCCAGCGCCGGGGCAGCGTACGCCCGCTGATCGAACACCAGGAGCAGCCGTTCCGGTGCCTCCGGCAGGCCAAAGCGCCACACGCCGCCGTCGCAGAGTACCCCAGCGGCATCTGCGAGTTCGCGCAGGCGTTCCGGCCGGGCCAGTCCCGCCAGTTCGGTTGCTGGCAGGTGCAGATCGAATAGGTCCGGCCGCTCGACCATGGTCGCCGGCGCGGTCACCCCATCGCTCACGCGGCACCCTCCTCGGACGAGGCTGCCTCTACAGGTGGCGCGGCTGCTTCTGCCGGAGCTCCAGCAGGCAGTACACGCTGGTCGGAACACGGCGCCACCTCCGGCGGCTCGGCCTGCTCGACGAGCCTGCGATAGAATCGCTCGAGGCCAGGCACTCCGGCAGCGACACAGCGCTCCGCGGCGGCATGATACCCGCGCACCGGATCAGCAGCCGCATCGATCACCCGCCGGAGCTCCGCCAGGCCAGGGTGATGCATCACCCGCACCGGCGGCCCCTCACGCAGCGCCCGGCGGGCCTGCTCGGCCGCCTCCAGCAGCGCGAGCAGCCGCCGGCGGCGGTACCAGGCAGCGCAGGCCGGCAGGCCCAGGATTAACCAGAGCGCCACGACGACCTCCAGCGGACGGCCGCCAGACCCCAGCAAGAGCAGCAGCCCCCAGAAGACCGGGAACCACAGCCCCAGACGCAGGATCGGCAGCACACGGAGCAGCTCGGCCCCCGGACCGGAGGCGAGCAGGTGGCGGACGATAGCAGGGTCGAACAGAGCAGCGTCCACAGCGGCAGCTGCCTCGGCAGCCAGGGCTGGCGTCGGGGTTACGTGCTCCGGCGCGAGCAGGGCGATACGTATGCCGCGACTGCGCGTCCAGCGGCTGCGAGCCCGCAACGGGCCAAGCAGAGTCCCTAGGCCAGCGCCGCCATAGGCGTTCAGCGCTACCGCGACTACCGCATGCCCGCCGCCCCACAGCGGCGCCAGGTAGGCTGGAACCTCAAGCGGCGCCCAGCCTGCTGGTGCGGCAGGTCCGCTACTCACGATGCACCGCCCTCCCCGGCGGATGCCGGCGCGGTCAGGGCTGGCATCGGCGCCACGATCAGCGGCGGCGCGAACGGTGGCCCGAAGAGAAAGCGCCAGACAGCCCGCCGCCACAGGCCGGCCTGGGCAGCCAGCGCGGCGACTGCCCCTTCACGCAGGGCTGGCAGCGTGGCGAGCTGCTGGGCGTAGAAGCGCTCGGCGGTGCGCCAGCCAAGCCGCCGCGCCTCCCGGCGAAGCTGCTCCAGCACCGCCTGCTCGCGGTCATGGAGCTGCCAGAAGTATTGCCACAGGTCCAGTACGAGGCGCATCCGCTCCGGATCGCCGATGACCGCCGTGCGGGTACCGCCAGTGCGCACGCTCACATTGAGCACGGCCGCAGCGACACGCTCTGCACGCCGCAGCCGGCGCACGCTGACCAGCAGGCGCGCGAGCAGGAGCGGTCCGGCGCTGAAAACCAGCAGGTTCACCAGCAGGTCCGGCAGGCCCACCGGGCCGAACTCCAGGCTGCGAGACTGCATCGCCAGCAGCACGAGCGTTTCAAGCACGCCCCACACCAGCATCGGTCGCGCCAGGCGTCGCAGCACGGCCATCGTGAGGGTGTAGTCGCCCAGGTGGGCAGTGAATGCGTGTACGAAGGTCGCAAACTCACCGTCGGCTAGCGGACGCGGGGCATAGACCTCGAGGACATACTCTGTCGGGGTCGCGCTCAGGCGATGCAGCTCACAATCAACCAGCGCGGCAGAGCCGTGCGGGAGTGGCAGCAGGTACGCCGGGATCGTTGGCATTGCGCGGTGCTCCTGCGCCGGTGTCGGGCGTGTCGGGAGTGCTGCGCATGAGGCTCACGTCGAGTACGCGTTCCGGGCGCAGTATAGCACAGCAGCAGATCAGTTGAGGGATGGGGCAACAGATCAGGACATGCGCCGGCGCAGGAACAAGAACACCGCGATTACAGCAAGCACGAGCGCGGCAGCGATCACGAGCCGGGTGGAGAGCAGCCCAGCTTTGCCAGCCTCGTTTACCGCCACAGCCTCCCCAGCTGTTGTGCCATCAGGCGCGGCGTCTGTCTCCTCCGGCGCATCGACCAGCAGCACCGGGATGCCATCGCGAATGGGATAATGGCGGCCGCATGACTCACAGATGAGCTCGTTGCCTTCCTGCTTGAGCGTGCCGTGGCACGCCGGACAGGCCAGGATCTCCAGCAGCTTGGGATCGAGCACTGCGTTGTCCTCCTCAAAAACTCATCTCAAGTTAGCGCAATCAGCGCGGCTCAGCAGGAGCCGTCGTTTGCGGCAGGGCCCGGCCAGCGCGCCGCTGGACGGCTCTCCGCCATTATACCGTGCGTCGGCCATCACACCCACAGTGAACACGATCCCCGGCGAACATGGTTCACATGGCCGGCCAGGAGCCCGGCTAGAACTGCTCGCGCGGCCGCGACACGAGCAGACGGAGCAGTTGCGTAATCGCCAGGAACAGCAGGAAGTACACGATCATAGCGACGATCGTGATCATCTCGAAGACCGGGCCGCCACGCACACCCGGGTTGGCCACGAGGCCCTCGAACGGCATCAGAAGCGGCTGGGTCACTGCATAAATAAAGGCACCGAACGGCGAGGCCGGATTGGCTCCCATCAGGCGCAGGATGAAGCGCAGGCCCAGCAGGGCTTCGAGGACTGCAGCGAAGTACCAGAGGATCTGGTTCACCTTGCCCACAGCCCACGCTGGATGGCTGTAGTCCGGAGCAGGCCCGGCAGGGCTAGGTGCAACGTTCACATTCGCCGGCTCGGGCTGTGCCGCCGGCGCGCTCACATTCACGTTGGTCGCCTCGGGCTGCTGATGAGCCGTGACGCTTTCCTGCGTTTCAACACGTTCGACACGAGTGTCCCTGGTCGAACCATCAGGTGTTGTACGCTCGACACGCTGGTATTCTTCTTGTCGTTGTTCTGCCATACGAGACCTCCAGGTGATCCAGCGCAGCACAGGAGGCACGGTCTTGCGCCGCGCCTGTATAATCTCTAGCGTGGGAAAGCAGGTCCAGGGCACCGCTCCCGGCGCCTCGATACTGCTCTGGCAAATCGCGTGCCATCGCGGGTATACTCGCGCGGGATCGACGGCGCCGGCAGTGTATCGCTCTTGCCCGTATAGAGGAACAATGTGGCACGTACCTGGAGCGTGGTGTTTCTCCCTGCCGCCGTACCGCTAGCGCACGGTGCCGCAGGGGTCTGGGATGAAGTCTTTAACCTCATCGCCGTAGGCGTGGTGCTCGTGGTCCTCGGCGTGATTATCTTCTCGCGGAAACCTACCGCGCAGGCTCCAGAGGAGCCGACAGAGCTCGCGGAGAGCCAGCACGCAACAGAGGCCGCTGAAGAGGACCGGCAGCGTTCGGGCCTGCGCCCCCGGAAGCCCCAGCAGTAGGCCGAGTCAGGCCATCGAGCGCTGGCCGCGGATGCTGCGCTGGTAGAGATCGAGGGCCAGGGCGTCGATGGCGCGGCGGCGGGCGCGGTGGAAGGTCCCTTCGCTCAGGCGATAGCGCTGCATGATCTGCTTGTTCGGCCGTCCTTCGACGTACGCCTCGTGCAGGACGAGATAGTGTAACCATCCGCTGGCGCTGGCGCTGGTGCCGGGCATGGGCCGCGGCCCCGGCGGGCGCAACCGTTCGATCGCTTGCTCGAGCTTGCCGCGCAGCAGCGCGGCATACTCTAGGTCGGTCGCTGGGCTAGCCGGTGTCAGCAGATAGTTCTTCAGCGGATGCTGGCTCAGTCCCGGCAGATCGTTCAGCCGGCGCAAAGCGCCTTCCACCAAGACACGTACCTCAGCTGGCGCCAGGCTCTCTCCATGCTGCGCCCGAGCGATCGCCCCCGTAACCGCCGACGTCGCCCCAGGCGGTCCTGCCCGCTGGTCTGCCCCACCCTGCGACGCGCGCTGCATCGCCTCCCCTTGCACGCGCAGCACTGTGTCTAGCGTCTCACGCACCTCGGCCAGCGCGCTCACCGCGTCAGGCTGACGTACCACACGGTGCGCCAGGGCGCGTAACTGGCCGGTGAGCGCGCTTACGGCCCGCCCGTATACCAAGCGATCGAGCACGTGGCTGCGGGCATCAACGAGCGCATGCGTGCTCATCACAACCAGCAGGAGCGGCAGCCCGCGCTCGATCCAGGCAAAGTCGAGCGGGGCGACAAGCATGAAGAGTGCCCCATAGATCACCAGCACGCCCAGGAGTGACAGGGCAAACGCCACCGCATCCGCAGTCACAACCTCCCTGGCCAGGAGAGCGCCGTAGCGAGCGATGTTCCACGCCATGATCAGAATGCCGGCGATAAGGAGGAGCTCACCGGGGAACGACGGATAGGCGTACGTGGCGCTGGCGATAGTGAGATGGAGGCTGGCGAGCACAAAGAGGATCGCCGAGGCCAGAAGCCAGGTGAAGCGGGCGTGCAGCGGGGTGCCGGGCGCACACAGGCGGCGCAGGCGTAGCAGAATGAGCGCAGCGGCACCGGCGCAGACGAGTACGTAGACCTGGTAGACCGGATAGAGCGCACCGCGGGGCACGTGCCAGGATACCCGCCCCGTAGACGCGACGGCCGCGCCGGGCAGCGGGCCGCTGGAGCTCCAGCGCAGGAGGGTCTCCTCGGTGATGCTCAAGGCGCCCAATAGCACGGCAACGGCAAGAGCTACAGCAGTCACCGGCACGAACAGGCGAGAGAGCCAGCCGGCCAGCCCGGTCGGGCCCTCATCGATCGCCAGCGCCAAGGTAAGTGCCAGCCAAAACGCCGGCGCTAGCGCAGCGCCCCACCAGGTGCGGCGTAGCCAGGCCAGCCACCGGGCCGGCTCAGGGGCGAGCGCGCCGAGGGCCTGGCCGAGCAGGTAGAGCGAGAGAGCAAACACCGCCAGGGCGGCCAGGAGTGGCACGCGCCGCAGGCCCCCGCGCGTAGCCACGTAGAGCCCAAGCGCCCACGCCACGGCTGTGCCGGTGAAGAGCAGCACTCCTTCAGCCCAGGCCGGCCACCAAGACAGCAGCGCCATCCTCCCGTGCTCCCCTGCCGCTCGTCCGCCGCTGAGTATAGCGTGATGTGGCAGTCTTTGACAGTAGCTGTACCCCCGGTGGCACTTCTCTACGCCGACACTTTCCACAGAACCCCGCCGGTAGACGGCAGCCTGGTGCACACTACAGCCTGCCTAAAGACAGAGGATCATTCTAGAAGCCATAGGAAGCGATACTTAAACAAGCAACTACCAAATAACCGAGATCGACCAGACTAAAACTAACCGGACAGAAACTAACTAAGCAGAGGAGAAGAGCCCATGCATGCCTTGCATCCGTCATCGCCGCTTGAGGCCGGTGTGTCCGAGCCAACGCGGAATACCGAGACTTCTCTCACGGCGGCCGAACGTCTGAAGTGGCTGCCGGCACGGCTGCTCCTGTCAACCGCCGGCAGGCTGTCCGAAGGGATCCAGACCGGCTTCCGCTATGGCTTTAGCTCCGGCGAGATGCTGGACTATGTATACGAGAATCGGGCTCGCGGGCGGTTGTTGCTCGGCCGGCTGATCGACCGGTTCTACCTGGACGCCCCCGGCTGGCGCGGCATCCGCGAGCGCCGCCTGAACCTGGTGCGAACACTGGCCGCTATTGTGCTGGCGCGGCGGGCGCTGAGCCAGCCGACGCGCATCCTCGATGTGGCAGCAGGACCAGGACGCTCCCTTCTAGATGTTGCAGCGGAGCTGGGAGTGGAGGGGCTGGAGATCGAATGCCGCGACCTGGACGAGCAAGCGCTGGAGCTTGGTCGTACGCTGGCCGCGGAGCGCGGCCTGACGAACGTCGCATACCGCCAGGGCAATGCCCTCGACCCTGCCGAGCTCGTGGTCATCCGGCCGCGGCCGGATGTGGTGGTCGTCTCGGGACTCTATGAGATCCTGCTAGACGACGCAGCCATCCGCGCCTCACTTGCCGACATCGCCGCGCTGCTGCCACCCCATGGCATACTGGTGCTGTCCGGGCAGCCGCGCCATCCGCAGCTCGAGCTCATCCGCAACCTGCTGCACCATCGCGACGGCAGCCCGTGGGTGATGCGGCTGCGCTCGGTGGAGACTCTCGAACGCTGGTGCCACGCCGCCGGCTTTACCGACCTGCACACGACGGGAGACACGCAGGGCATTTTCACGATTACAGTGGCCAGGAAAGCGGCGCAGCGCGTGCCATGATCGGCCGGTGCAGCAGAGCGTGCCGGCCGCGCTGGTCAGCCGTTGGAGGCCAGCACGAGATACTGCGCCTCGTTGAGGTCGCGGATGCTCTGCACCGTCCAGCCGGCCTCCTGGAGCAGCGTGCTGGTCTCCTCAGGAGTGAGACGGTCGCGCACGGCCGGCCCCTGTCCCGTCTCTCGCTTGTGCCACTCGGCAAGGGCCAGGAAGCCGCCGGGCTTCGTACCCTGCCGCAGCATCCCCAGGAACGCGCGCGGCCGGGCCACTTCGTGGAGCACGAAGTTCAGGAGGATCCCGTCCACGCCCTCGGGCGGAAGCGGTGCCTGCTCCTCCGAACAGAGCAGAAACGTAATATTCGCCAACCCGGCTGCATCGCTGCGGCGACGCGCCGCCTCGAGCATCTCCGGCTGGATGTCACAGGCCAGCACGCGCCCCTGCCGCAGCCGCTGCGCCAGAGGGAGGGTAAAGAACCCGGGCCCGCAGCCCACGTCGGCGACGAGCATGCCATCGTGCACGGGCAGCAGGTCCAGATAGCGCTCAGGATCGAGCATACGGCGCCGCTCTTCGCTCAGCAGCCGCTCCATCCGCGCCGGATCAAACCTCGAGGTCGAGCGCTCCCCTTCTTCGTGCGTTCGCTCGTGCATTCGCTCACGCTCCTACACTCCTACCATCCGGCAGCGTAGCCATCCCAGCGCGAGTCGCTGCCGCCCAGCAACGCGCCGCTTGTCGGGTCGATCACAATGAGCTGGACACGGCCGCTCTGGCCCCAGCTCCCCAGCAGGGTGATGCGGTGTCCCCGCTCGGCCAGTGCTTCCCGTACAGCCGCCGGCACGCGGTTCTCAATCGAGAGCGCCAGGCCGCGGCCGCTTGACCAGCGCGGTGCATCGGCCGCCTCTTGAGGGTTCATGCCCAGGTCGATCAGATTGCAAAGCACCTGCAGATTAGTCTGCACCTGGACGTCGCCGCCGGGCGTGCCGCCGACGATGTACGGGTTGCCGCGGTCCAGCACGAGATACGTGTTCAGCGTGTGCACCGGCCGCTTGCCCGGCTCAAGGCGGTTCGGATGGCGCGGGTCGAGTGAGAAGCCGCACATACGGTTGTTCAGCAGCACGCCGGTATCCCCGGCGATGATGCCACATCCCCAGTTGGCGAACACGCTCTGGATAAACGAGACGCAGTTGCCTTCTCCATCCACGGCGCACAAGTACGTCGTGTGCGTCTGGTACGGCCTCGGATCGCCGGGCTCGGGCTCCCTGGCGCGGCGCATATCGATGAGCCGGCTGCGTTCGGCCGCATACTCTTTCGACAGCAGGCCGCGCAGAGGCAGGTCAAAGAAGCGCGGGTCGGCCAGCCAGCGGGAGCGATCAGCGAAGGCGAGCTTCTTGGCCTCCACCTGCACGTGGATGCGATCGGCCGGCGAGAGCGAGGCGATATCAAAGCCTTCCAGAATGTTGAGCTCTTCGAGCAGGATGCATCCCTGCGAGACCGGCGGCTGCTCGTAGACAGTGAAGCCGCGATAGGTAGTACTGATGGGGTCCAGGATCTCTGCGCGGTGGGCGGCGAAATCGTCGGCGCTGAGCCAGCCGCCCAGCTCTTGCACGAAGGCAGCGATGCGCCGGGCGATCTCGCCACGGTAGAAGGCATCGCGGCCGCCAATAGCGATCTCGCGCAGCGTGCGCGCCAGATCGGGCTGCCGCCACACCTCGCCGGGCCGCGGGGCACGGCCGTCGATGGTCAGGCGCTTCACCGTCTCGGGGAAGCGGCTGAGCTCACCGAGTGATTCCTCGATCTTGCGGCTGACCCGATAGGTCACCGGTGCCCCGTGCTCGGCGTAGTCGATCGCCGGCTCCAGTACCTCCCGCAGCGACATGCGCCCGAAAAACTTCACGGCCAGATGCCAGCCGTCCACGCAGCCCGGCACCGTTATCGCGCGAGGGTCAAGCTGCGGGATAGTGTCACGGCCTGGGAAGGCATCGATACGTGCCGCGCGCGGCGCAGCGCCGCTGGAGTTGATCGCCCGCACCTCGCCCGTGCGGGCACTGTAGATCAACATGAAGTTATCGCCGCCCACCTGGCTGAGGAAGGGCTCGACCACCGTCAGCACAGCGGCTGCGGCCACTGCTGCGTCCACGGCGTTGCCGCCCCGCTGGAGCATCGCCAGCCCCGCGGAGACGGCGAGGGGATGCGACGCAGCAACCATGGCGCGCCGCGCCATGACCACACCACGTTCGGGACACTCAAGGCGCTCGATCTCCGACGATGCCTGCACGTCGTCCTGCCTCCTGATCAGCTAGGCAAACTACGGAAAGGAGCCGCGCCCTCACTCGCGGCCCCGCCGATCTGGGGCATGGGCCGTCTCCGCTGTGGGCCCCTTGTCAGGCGAAGTATTATTCGCCTCCCCAGCACCAGACCAGCTCGCTCCCGCGCTGCGGGTGAGGGACCTCCGGCCCCGGACTCGCTCAAGGGCGGCGCAATGGTGCCGTACCCTTCGCCGTGCCCCTGAGCGCTGTTCAGACCGGCCGCAGCTCAGTGTCGGGCGCGAGCCGCCGGCAGAAGGCCGCCAGCAGCCGCGCTGCATGGACCACGTCGCTGAGCTGAATGACCTCGTTCGGCGAGTGCATATAGCGCAGCGGCACCGACACTAGCCCGGTGGCTACGCCGCTGCGGATGGCGAACACGTTCTCGGCGTCGGTGCCGGTGCGGCCGGGCGTAGGCTCGATGGTGTACGGGATGCCCTCAGCCTCAGCGGCCTCGACCAGCAGTTGGAACACCCGCGGCCCGGCGGCGGACCCACGGCCGATGGCCGGGCCGCTGCCGAGGGCGTGCTCACCGAGCTGGCGCCGGTCGGCCCCGGGGTAGTCGGTCGCATGCGTCACGTCTACGACCACGGCCACCTGGGGCTCCAGGCGGTAGGTCACTGCGCGAGCGCCGCCGCCAGTGATCTCTTCCTGGGCGTTCGCCGCGGCCCAGACGGCTGCCTGGAGGCCATCCGGCTGCTCCGCGAGCATGCGCAGCGCCTCCAGCACTACCACAGCACCCGCACGGTTGTCCAGGCCGCGCCCGGCCAGCCGGCCATCACGCAACGCCAATGGCGGAACAGCGAGCACGATTGGGTCGCCGGGGCGCACGTGCTCCAACGCCTGCTCGCGTGACGTCGCACCGATGTCGATCCACAGGTCTTTGATCTTGACCGCACGGTCGCGCTCACTCCCCTCGAGGAGATGCGTCGCCTGCCGCCCGATGACGCCAGCCACCGGGCCGTGACGTCCCAGGATGCTCACGCGCTGCCCCACCAGTACCTGGGGATCCCAGCCACCGATATTTCGAAAGTAGCAATAGCCTTCGTTATCGATGTGCGTGAGCATCAGGCCGATCTCGTCCAGATGGCCGGCCAGCAGCACGCGCGGCGCGCCGCGCACATTGACACCGGCGAAGGCCGAACCGTGCACATCGACATCGGCCTGGTCAGCGAAACCGGCCGCCTCGTCCCGCCATGCTCGCGCTGCGGCCGCCTCGAAACTGCTGGGGCCCGGCACGTCGAGCAAGCGCAGCAGGCTGTGGCGCACGCGCTCGAGCTGTTCCGGAGAAACATTCGTGGAAGAAACAGACACAGGACTACTCCTCTTCCCCGCGGCGGGATTGGTACTCCACCACGTATGCGCGCCGCTTGCACGGCAGGCAGCAAAGCCTTACTTGAGCTTCCTGAGCTCTGCCTCAAGGTCCAGGTTCAGCACCCTCGCGGCACGGCGCACTGGATCGTAGGCCGCGTCGGTGATGGGCGCAACACCGTAGGTACCGATGGCGTCGTAGAAGAGCTTCTTGCCCTCCGGCGTGGACGAGATCTTGAGCAGCGCCTGGACGATCTTCTGCACCATGTCCTGGGGCATGTCCTTGCGCACGGCCACGCCGTCGTTGGGGATCTCCGCGGTGTACGCCAGAACCTTCGTCTCCTCCATGATCTTGGGGAATTGCGCCTGGATACCCTCGACAGTGCGGGCGTCGTCGTAAACCGCTCCGGCATCCACCTGGCGGTTCATGATGGCGATCAGCACTTTGTCATGTCCACCTGCATTGATCTGCTGGCTGAAGAACGTATCCGGATTGATGCCGCGCTCCATCAGCAGGGCACGTGGGTACAGGTAGCCCGAGGTGGAGCCTGGGTCCACCCAGGCGAAGCGCTTGCCGCGCAGGTCCTGGAGTTCGTTAATACCGGAGTCGGCCCGCGCCAGGATCATGCCGCGGTAGCTGGTCTGGTTGTTGCGGTTTACCGAGACCAGGACCATCTGCGCGCCGCACTTGCTGTTCGCCACCACGTACGGGAAGGGGCTCAGCCAGTTAACGTCAACCTTCCCGGCGCACATCGCCTCAACGGCGGCCACATAGCTCGCCGCGACGTCACTCGTAATGCTGTAGCCGGTTTCTTTCTCCATTGCGTCGGCGATGCTGCGCATGCCGGCGGTGAGCTTTTGCGTCTCCAGGAACGGGACGATTGTCATCTTGATCGGGTTCTCTTTCGAGCCGAGCGGCTTCGGCGCAGGCTGTAGCCCCGCGCGGGCGCAGCCTGCCAGAGCAGCCACGGCCAGCGCGCTCAGCAGTGCGGTGCCTCGCCGCGCCATGGCGCGGCGGCTCAGACGCGCCACATGGCCTGCCTCTCTCGTCGGGCTCATCCGCCTCCACTCCCTCCTGTCATCCCTCGCACAGCTTATTCTTCCCTTCGTGCACAACACCGCAACCAGGATCAAAGAAAAACGCCGCGCACTGCGGCGCTCCATACATACCGTCTTGCGTGAGACCGTCCTGCGTGAGATGGCACAGCCCAGGCCGCGCCGGCCTGCTCGGGGCGCGTCCATTCGCTGGCGTTGCCTGGCCCGGTACTATCGGGCTCGCTGCCATCCCGCAGGTACCTGCCGGACCTGGCCAGGCTAGTTGGGACTATAGCACCGCGCTCCCGGCGGCGTCAAAGCACTGTGTGCCCGCCAGACATGCTACGCGTCGCCAACTTGACCTTCCAGGTAGCTGGAAGGTGTATGGTCAAGATACGGTATACGTGCGCGTCGGCACGCATGTGTCTGCGGATGGAGATAACCATGACTGACCCATGACTGACCCGCGTGTGGTCCAGCCTGCCGTTCGGATGAACGGGATCGCCAGGCTCCAGCTCAAGGTCGGCGGGATGCATTGTTCGCTCTGCGTGGAGTCCATCCGCCGCGCCGTCGGGAGACTTGACGGCGTGCACGCCGTGCACGTATCCATCGCCCACGAGGAAGCGCTGGTCGAGTATGACTCGACGCGCGTCAGCCCCCAGGCAATCGTCGCGGCTCTGGAAGCCATCGGCTACACGGTGGGGGAGCCGGACGAGGCTGCGCTCTTCGTCCAAGAGGAGCGGGAGCTCGCTATTGCCCGGCGCAAGGCAGCGATGGCGCTGGCGCTGTTGGGAGCGGCCGTCGTCCTTATGGCGGCTGCCTGGTTCGGGGCGAGCCTTGCGCGAACCCTGGCCATGGCCGGGCTGGCGCTTTTTGCTGTACTCGGCCCGGCCCGCTTTATTGTGCGCAATGGCTGGCAGTCCATTCGCCGCGGCATTCTCAACCAGGATGTGCTCGTCACAGCCTCAGCGCTTGCTGGCCTGGCTGGTGGCAGTGCAGGGCTCTTCGCGCCGGCCTTCCCAGCCGGAGGCTTCTTCGGCGCCACGATCTTCGTGCTGGCCTTCCACCTCATCGGCGGATACTTCTCTGTGCTGGTCCATGTACGTGCCTCCCAGTCGGTGCGCCGTCTCCTGGCGCTCGCCCCGCCGGTGGCCCGGCGGCTCACCCTGGACGGTCGCGAAGAAGAGGTGCCGCTTGAGCAGATTGCGGTGGGCGACCTGGTGCGGGTGCGGCCCGGCGAGCGCATCCCGGTGGACGGTGTGGTCGTGGAGGGCGCTTCGGCTGTCGATGAGAGCCTGGTCACTGGCGAGTCGCTCCCGGTAGACAAGTGGCCGGGGAGCGAGGTGATCGGGGGCTCGCTGAACCAGACGGGCAGCCTGGTAGTGCGGGTGAGCCGTGTGGGCCCTGACAGCTTTCTGTACAGTGTGGCCCGGTACGTCGCCGAGGCGCGAGCGCTCAAGCCCGGCATCTTGCGGTTGGTAGACCAGGTGCTGCTGGTTTACGTGCCGGCCGTCTTCGCTGCCAGCGCGGCAGGCTTCACCATCTGGACCGCAGGCGCGTGGCTGCTCACCGGGCAGCTCGACCTGCTGCGCGCTGGCTTCGCTGCCCTGAGCGCGCTGATCATGGGCTACCCGTGCGCCTTGGGGATGGCGACGCCGCTAGCGATCATCCGGGCCAGCGGTGAAGCGGCCGCACGCGGCATCCTAATGCGCTCGGGTGAAGCGTTTCATGTCCTGCGCAACGTGCGCACCATCGTCTTTGACAAGACCGGCACGCTGACCGAAGGGAAGCCCCACCTCGTATCTTGCCTGAGCCACTTCGGGGACTGCACAGAGATCCTGCGGCTGGCTGCCAGCGCCGAGATGCTCTCCGAGCATCCTCTGGCGCAGGCGATCGTGGCCGCTGCCCGCGCGCAAGGGCTCACCCTGGAGGCGCCGAGCAGCTTCGAGGCCAGACCGGGCCGCGGCGTTGCCGCCCTGGTGGCCGGGCACCACCTCCTGTCCGGAACACCCCGTTTCCTTGAGGAGGAAGGCGTCGATCCCGCCCCCCTTCTGCCGCTGGTCACACAGGTCCAGGCCCAGGGGCAGACAGCGGTGCTGGTTGCGATTGATGGCCGTGCAGCCGGTGTCCTGGCGCTGGCAGACCGGCTCAAACCAGCGGCGCGGGCGACGGTGGAGCGGCTCCGGCAGATGGGCGTCCAGCTCGTGCTGCTCACCGGCGACAACGAGCGCACCGCACGGGCAGTTGCGGCAGCCATAGGCATCGACGAGGTGCTGGCCGGGGTCCTGCCAGAGGAAAAGGCGCACGTGATCCGCCAGATGCAGGCGCAAGGCCAGCGCGTAGCGATGGTCGGCGACGGTATCAACGACGCCCCAGCGCTGATGCAGGCGGACGTAGGCATCGCCATCGGCGCAGGCAGCGACATTGCCATAGAGGCCGCCGACGTGGTGCTGGTGGGTGGGCGCCTGGAGGCGGTGGTGGAGGCGATTGAGCTGGCGCGTCGCAGCTACCGGCTCACCGTGACGAACGTGGTCCTGGCCTTGAGCTTCAACGGCATCGGCGTCCTTGCCGCCATGACCGGCCGCGTGGCGCCGGTCTGGGCCATGCTGGCCATGGCTGTGAGCGTGAGCGTGGTGCTGGGCAACTCCTTTGCCGGGCGTCTCCTGCCGGGAGGACCCACAGCGCGAACACGGGTAGCTGGGCGCGAAGATTAAACGTGCCAGCAGCCAGTCGAGAAGCCACTTGTATGAGAACCTGCCGGAGGTGCGATGGAACGAAGAGTACAGCGGGAACGAGAGGATCGCAGCAGGCTGATGCGGATCGGGGAGCTCGCGGCCGAGCTAGGGCTCAATCCTAAGACGATCCGCTATTACGAGGAGATCGGGCTGCTCCGGCAGCCGCGGCGGACGCGGGCGGGCTACCGGCTCTACGACGCCGCGGACCGTGAGCAGCTGCGGTTCATCCTGAAGGCCAAAGCCGTCGGCCTGACGCTTGCGGAGATCAAACTGGTTCGAGACGTACGGAGCAATGGGCAGCAGCCATGCACGCACGTGCTCGCGCTGCTGGACCAGAAGCTCGCCGCGGTGGACGAGCAGCTTCGTGCGCTCAGCGAGTTTCGCCGCGAGCTGGTTGCGCTCCGTGCTGGAGCAGCCGAAACGATGGGCGCTGAGGCCTGCGTCTGCGGGATCATCGAGCGCCACGTGGCTGGCAAGCCAGCCGAGCAGGCGAAGCGGTAGGTCCTGCACGCCCTGCTGGATAAGGACTGCAGAGCAGGCAGCGTGGCATCGGGCGCGGCCAGGACGTGCCTGCCCAGCAGGCACGTATCGCCTGGTCAGGCTTTCAGGGCAGCGTCTTCAGATAAGCAAGCAGGTCCTGCCATTGTTGTTCGGTCAGGCGCCAGCGCGGCATGGGCCAGGCCAGCGGCTTGCCCTCAGCGTCGATCCCCTGCGTGACCGCCCGACGGATCAGCTCATCGGTGTAACGCGGCCCGCGCGCGCCATCAGGCTCCAGCATTCCCGCCGGATCGGTCAGGTTGCGGTAGGTGATATCCGGGCTGATGAACATCGGTGTACGCAACCCACGCCCGTCCATGCCATGGCAGTCGGCGCAGGCCAGCCGCATCATCATGCCACCGGCGTAGGGGATCGGCCGCCCGTCTACATTAGTGCCGGTGCGAAAGATCCATGCGCCGCGAGCAACCGCGTCGCCGGCCGCGGGGCGCCACCCCGGCACCGCCGCGCTGAGCAGGAGCAGGCCGGCGAGCCCGACACCAAAGAGGGCCAGTGCGAGCAGGAGCAGCCTTCGATCACGCATATATCATCTATCAGCGCCCTTGCACGCTTAATTAAATATTAAAAAATATAGCCAGATTAGCTAGCTTATTTATGTACTCGATTTACTCCAGATCGCGACGCATCTGTTCGTACTGTTCGCGGGTGATCTCCCCGCGGGCATAGCGTTCCTTAAGGATCTCCAGCGCCCGGCGACTACCAGCCTGGTCGGGCCTAATCTGCCGGATCGCCCAGACCACGAGGAGGGCGACACCAGCGAGCATCAGGAGCCAAAAGGCCACGCTCAGAACACCCCACCAGGGATTGGCACCGGCCCACCAGCCCCCCATCATCCCCGACCCCATCATGCCCCCCATCATCCCCCACATCATCAGCCCTCCCCACAGCAACGGTAAACCAACCAGAAGCAAGAGCCCCAGCAATGCTCCAGCCACCAGCGCCCGCGTCTGATCTGACATACTTCAAGACCTCTTCTTCTGCGGTATCGTGGCATACTATGCCGCTTTATTTTATCAAATATAGGCTATTACAGGGTTTGCCATCGCAAGTACTTTAGCGATACGACGATATTATCCATTCCAGTAGACACGAGCATGTATATCTATATCCACCAGCATCCATGCCAGTGGACACACGGTCAGTGCGGCGGGTCTAGGCTGGCCGGGCCCGGGAGGACGGGTCTCCGTAGCAGCGAGCGATATCCTGTCTGCAGCGTTTGACACTGTGGCGCTGCCATTGCTATCATATGGTGCCCGGCGGCCGCACCCGGCCGCCGTTGTGTTGGCGCGGGTGCCGGCGCCACTGGAGGAGGGATCAGATCGTGTACGCGGTCATCGAGACGGGCGGCAAGCAGTACCGCGTCGAGGTCGGGCAGCAGCTGCGGGTCGAGCGGCTGGGCGTGCCGAAGGGCGAGCGGGTGGAGATCACCCGTGTCCTTGCGGTGGGCGACGCGCAGGGGGTGCGCTTTGGCCGGCCCGTGGTGAAGGGCGCCCGGGTGGTAGCGCGCTCGCTAGGCGAGCAGAAGGGCGACAAGATCATCGTCTTCAAGTATAAGCCCAAGGTGCGCTACCGCCGCAAGATGGGGCACCGCCAGCTCTACACGCTCTTGCGGATCGAGCAGATTGTGCCCGGCGAAGAGATGCCTGCAGCGGCTGCGCCGCAGCCTGCAGTGAGACAGGCGTGAGGGGGTGGTGAAGCATGGCGCATAAGAAAGGGGTGGGGAGCTCCCGCAACGGTCGCGATAGCCAGTCCAAGCGCCTGGGTGTGAAGTGTGGCGACGGCCAGTTCGTGACCGCCGGGAGCGTCCTCATCCGCCAGCGCGGCACGAAGTTCGAGCCAGGCAGGAACGTTGGCCTCGGCGGCGACTACACGCTCTTCGCGCTGATCGACGGGCGGGTCAAGTTCGAGTGGGCCCGCAAGGACAAGCGGCGCGTGAGCGTCTACGCCACGGCCTGAGACGACGGAAGCGGCCGTGTCAGGCCTGCTCCCGGCCGGGAGGATATCCAGCGCCGCCTGGCGGAGCCAGCGGCACTTCTGTCGCATGTTTGTACAAGAGTCTCTTGTACAAACAACAAATACAATACAAAAAATACACGTGCGACGTGCGAACTCGCATACGTTGATCGGCGACGACCAGGGGTAGTAGGCCAAACTTGCCAGAGAGCCGGCTATCGGTGGAAGGCCGGCGCCCTGGCTTCGGATATCCCCAAGCGATACCGAGGCCAGTTGCGGCCGAACTCGCCTGTGAGCCGCTCCGGTGAACCCGGCAGCGCATGCCGGCAGTAGTCGGAGCCGTCTCGCCCGCGTTACTGGGCTTTGAGCGGGCTGGTGTGCCCTAGCAGCGTCCCACGGCTAGAGCGCGCCGGCCAAGCAGGGTGGTACCGCGGGTACGGCAGAACAGCCCCTCGTCCCTGGTCGGGATGAGGGGCTGTTGTCGTTAGAGAAAGCCAAAAAGCGTAGCACAAGAAAGAGCTAACGAGCGTAGCATAAGTAAAACAAGTAAAAGACTAGAGTAATAGACTGGAGTAATAAAACTAGAGAAGAGTTGAGGGGACTGGATCGAGAGGGCCAGCGAGCCCGGCCCAAGTACACGATCAGTGCGCGCGACCAGAACGAGCGGCCGGCACGCAGGCTCTTTCGAGCGAGGCTCTGGACATCTCGCACGTTCAGTCGGTCACGTGAAGTCCCAGGCTGATAGCTGAGCGCATGGGCCAGGGGGAGGAACGACGACGATGCAGACCCACGAAAAAGTACAGGGAGACGAGCAGGCTGCCATCACCCCGGCGCAGGGCGTCGAGGCCAGCTACCGGCCGAGCGAGATCGAGCCGAAGTGGCAGCAGCGCTGGGAGGAGCAGGGACTGTACCGCGCTGTGGAGGACCCAACGAAGCAGAAGTGGTACGCCCTGGTGATGTTCCCGTACACCTCCGGCGACCTGCATATCGGCCACTGGTACAACTTTGCCCCGGCAGACACACATGCGCGCTTTATGCGTATGAAAGGTTACAGCGTCCTGTTCCCCTTCGGGTTCGACGCCTTCGGCCTGCCGGCTGAGGAGGCGGCGATCCGCCACGGCATTCATCCGTTCAAGTGGACGAACCAGAACATCGAGCGCATGCGCCGGCAGGCGAAGTCTATCGGCGGGATGTATGACTGGTCCCGCGAAATCGCCACGCACCTGCCAGAGTACTACAAGTGGACCCAATGGTTCTTCCTGAAGTTCTACGAGCACGGCCTGGCCTACCGCGCCCTGGCGCCCGCTAACTGGTGCCCGCATTGCCAGACTACGCTGGCAAACGAGCAGGTGATTGACGGCACCTGCGAGCGCTGCCATACGCCGGTGACGCGCAAGATGCTGGAGCAGTGGTTCTTCCGCATCACGAAGTATGCGGAGGAGCTACTGGCTGACCTGGACACGCTGGAATGGCCCGAGCGCATCATCCTGATGCAGCGCAACTGGATCGGTAAGAGTGTCGGCGCGGAGATCATCTTCACCGCCGAGACCGGCGATCCGATCCCGGTCTTCACAACGCGGCCGGATACGCTGTTCGGTGCTACCTTCATGGTTCTGGCGCCCGAGCATCCGCTGGTGGAGAAGCTAACGGCGCCTGACCGCCGCGCTGAGGTGCAGGCCTATATCGAGCAGGCGGCGCGCGAGACCGAGATCGAACGCCTGTCCACCGAACGGGAGAAGACCGGCGTGTTTATCGGCGCCTATGCCATCAACCCGGCAAATGCCCAGCGCATCCCCATCTACATCGCTGACTATGTGCTGCTGACCTACGGCACCGGCGCGATCATGGCTGTGCCGGCGCACGATGAGCGCGACTGGGAGTTCGCCAAGAAGTATGGCATTCCCATCGTCGAGGTCATCCGTCCAGAGGGCAAGGGCGACGAGCCTCTGACCGAGGTCTATACCGGCCCAGGCATCATGGTCAACTCTGGCCAGTTCAACGGCATGCCCTCTGAAGAGGGGAAGTGGGCTGTCACCGACTGGCTGGCCGCCCAGGGCAAGGGCCGGCGAGCGGTGAGCTACCGCATGCGCGACTGGCTGATCTCGCGCCAGCGCTACTGGGGCGCGCCCATTCCGATCGTGTATTGCAAGAATCAATGCACTCCCGATGGGATCGTGCCAGTCCCTGAAGAGCAACTGCCAGTGCTGCTGCCGGAGGACGCCGAGTTCCTGCCGACCGGAGAATCGCCGCTGAAGCGGCATCGTGGCTTCGTCGAGACCACTTGCCCGCGTTGTGGTGGTCCGGCCGAGCGCGAGACCGATACCATGGACACCTTTGTGGATTCGTCCTGGTACTTCCTGCGCTACGCTAGCCCGCATGAGCAGGACCGGCCATTCGATCCCGAGAAGGTGCGCTACTGGTTGCCGGTGGATCAGTACATGGGTGGCGCCGAGCATGCGGTGATGCACTTGCTGTACGCTCGGTTCTTCACCAAGGCGCTGGCGGACATGGGGCTGGTTCACTTCCGTGAGCCCTTCATCCGGCTGTTCAACCAGGGCATCATCCTGGGCGAGGACGGCCAGAAGATGTCGAAGAGCCGCCCGGAGTACGTGGTCGATCCGGACGACTACGTGGCAAAATACGGGGCCGATACAGTGCGCTGCTTCCTGATGTTCATCGGCCCGTGGGAACTGGGCGGCAACTGGTCCAGCGCCGGCATCGTCGGAGTATGGCGCTTCCTGAACCGGGTGTGGAATCTGGTGACCGGCCAGACAGACGAAGGTGCCGCTGCACCGCAGCCGTTCACGGAGCGAGAACTGCGCCGCCTGACCCACAAGACGATCAAGCGCGTAAGCGAAGACATCGAGCGCTTTCGGTTCAATACGATGATCGCGGCGCTGATGGAGTACGTGAATGCGCTGTATCGAGTGCGCGCCCCCGAGGTCGAGCAGACCCCAGCCTGGCAGGAGGCCATAGATACCCTGCTGCTGCTGCTGGCCCCCAGCGCGCCGCACCTGGCTGAGGAGCTATGGCACCGCCGCGGCCACACCCAGAGCGTGCATGTGCAGCCCTGGCCGGCCTATGATCCGGCGTTGACAGTGGAAGAGACCGTCACGCTGGTGATCCAGGTGAACGGCCGGGTGCGCGACCGCATGGAGGTGCCGGCGGATCTGCCAGAAGAGGAGGTGCGCCGCCTGGCGCTGCAGCGCCCGCGCGTCCAGCAGTTCACCGGCGGTAAACCACCGCGCAACGTCGTCGTTGTGCCCGGACGGCTGGTGAATATCGTGGTATAAGCGGGGGACGCTCCTCGGCAGCCTCGTACCAGGCGGGAGTGGAAAGTCCAATGTCATTGGTTGAGCTGCCGAACATTCTGATCGTCATCACCCATGACACGGGCAGGCATCTGGGCACACATGGGCGCGGTGTGGCCACACCGAACCTGGATCGGCTGGCCCGAGAAGGAGTGCTGTTCCAACAGGCGTTCTGTACGGCGCCGCAGTGCAGCCCGAGCCGCGCCAGCCTGCTCTCAGGACGTGTGCCGCACAGCCACGGCCTGATTGGGCTGACCCACCGCGGTTTCCGGCTGGCCCCCGGTGTGCCGCTCCTGCCGGCGCTGCTTGCCTCCGCTGGCTATCGCACGCACCTCTTCGGCTTCCAGCACGAGGCCCCGGATGCGCACGAGCTAGGCTACCAGACGGTCACCCGCGCCGAGGGCGAGCGGCCACACTCCTGCCTTCATGTGACCCCGCTCCTGATCGACTTCCTGGAGCAGGAGGGGCGGGGATCTGGTCCGCCATTTTTCGCCGTCGCCGGCTTCTCCGAGACCCACCGACCGTTCCCGCCCTGCGATGATCCGCCGGAGAGCGTGCAACCGCTGCCCTATCTACCAGACGAGCCGGAGATCCGCCGTGACGTCGCCGCGCTGAACGTCCTCGTGCGGCGTGTCGATGCCAGCATCGGCCAGATCTTGGATGCGCTCGATCGCACCGGCCTGGCCGAGCGCACGCTTTTGCTCTTTACCACCGACCACGGCATTGCCTTCCCCGGCGCCAAGGCCACCCTCTTTGACCCGGGCATCGAGATCACTTTGATGGCGCGCGGCCCCGGCGGCTTCGCCGGCGGGAAGCAGATCGGCGCTATGGTCTCGAACGCAGACATCATGCCAAGCCTGCTGGAGCTTTGCGGCGTGCCGGTGCCACCGGGCGTGCAGGGCAAGAGCCTGCTGCCGCTCATACGCGGGGAGGCTGAGCGGCTGCACGAGCAGCTCTTCGTGGAGCTTACCTACCACGCAGCGTATGACCCGATGCGCGGTGTCCGCACTGAGCGCTTTAAGTACATTCGCAGCTACGAGCCACGGCCGTTCTGGCTTCCGCCCAATGTCGACCCGGGACCGACCAAGACACTGCTGCTGGCCCGCGGCGCTTTCGACCGGCCGCGCCCGCGGGAGATGCTGTTCGATCTTGCGGCTGATCCGCTAGAGCAGCGCAACCTGGCGGACGATCCGGCCTGCCGGTCGGTCCTCGAGGATATGCGGGCGCGCCTGGAGCGGTGGATGCGGACGACCGGCGACCCCTTGCTCTCCGGCTTCGTGCCTCTGCCGCCAGGTGCGCGCGTCACCCCGATCCACGCCATCGACCCATAAGCTGCGGCGCGCTGCCCACTCCCTTGCACCGCAGCTCAGCGGCAGAGCCAGCCGCCGTCCACGGCCAGGATCGTGCCGTGGCAGTAATCCGAGGCGGCGGAAGCCAGATATACGGCCGCGCCCTTGAGATCTTCAGGCATGCCCCAGCGTCCGGCCGGGATGCGCTCGAGGATAGCCCGATAGCGCTCCGAGTCCTGCCACAGCGCCGCAGTGAGCGGCGTCTGGATGTAGCCGGGGGCGATGGCGTTGATGTTAATACCTAGCGGCGCCAGCTCGTTGGCCATGGCGCGTACCACGCCGGCCAGACCGCTCTTGCTGGCCGTATACGGCGCCACACGCACACCTCCCTGAAACGACATCATCGACGCCGTCACTAGGATCTTGCCCCGACTGGCGCGCCCTTCCCGCCGGCGCAGTTCTGTGTGCGCGTCGGCCAAGAAGTGCTGCGCGGCGGCCTGACACATGAAGAACGCACTGGTCAGGTTCACGTGCAGGACGCGCTCCCAGGCATCCTCCGGCACCTCTAGGACCGGGCCGCGGTAGACCTGCCCGGCGTTGTACACCAGGATGTCCAGGCGACCGAGCGCGCTGCACGCGTGCTCCACCAGGTCACGGCAGTCGGCCGCGCGTGCTGTGGCCAGGTCCGCGCGCAGCGGCACGAAGCGTCGGCCCAGCGCCTCCACCTGCGCCTGGGTCTCCTCGACATGAGAGCGATAGACGCCCACGATGTCGGCACCGGCTTCGGCCAGCGCCAGCGTGATCGCCTGGCCGATGCCAGAGCCCACGCCCGTTACCAGCGCTACCTGGCCATCCAGACGAAACGCATCAAGGATCATACGCCTGCTGCTCCGCTTTTTTCTACCTCCAGTCGAACCCGGGCGTGCCGACCGCTGTCAGAGCGTGCTCCCACCGTCCACGTAGATCACCTGACCGGTGAGCCAGCTCGCATACTCCGAGGCCAGGAACACCGCCAGCGGCGCGATGTCCGAGGGGAAGCCCACGCGCCCGAGGGGGATACGCCTGCCCCACTCCTCGCGATTGTAATGCGGCATAGTGCGGAAGTAGCGTTCCACTTCGACTGCGCCCGGGGCAATCGCGTTCACCCGAATCTTGTACGGCGCAAAATGCACGGCCAGCGAGCGAGTCAGATGGTTGATGCCGGCCTTGCTGGCAGCGTAGTGGCTGCAATTCGGGTACACCCGCAGCCCGTGCACCGAGCTCAGATTGATGATCGAGCCCGCCACGCCGCGGGCGATCATATTGCGGGCGGCCCGCTGCGAGCAGAAGAACAACCCTTTCAAGTTAATATCGAGCGTACGATCCCACTCTTCTTCAGTCAGCTCGAGCGGCGGGTGCGGGTCGGTGATCCCGGAGTTGTTTACCATGATATCAACGCCACCGAAGCGGTCGGCAGTGGCCTGGATGAGGGCATCGATGTCGTCCAGCTTCGAGACGTCACAACGATGGAGTAGCACCTGATGGCCTGCTGCCGAGAGCTTCTCAGCGAGGGCGCGGGCGCCCTGCTCGCTGCTGTAATAGGAGATGACCACTGCGGCACCGGCCTCAGCCATTGCCTCGGCAATGCCGGCGCCGATGCCGGTGCCCGCTCCAGTGACCACGGCCACCTTTCCGGAGAGATCGATCGTTAGCGCCATAGCAGTGACCCGCTCCTGAAGGGTAGTCCGTACACTACGCCCGCGCGCCTGGACCACGGCGCGCCGGCAAGAGTACAGCGCGCAGCGCCATTGTACGCGTCCCCTGGAAGGTATACCAGTAGCGAGAAGAGACGCAGGCGTTGGCTCACGCGACCCAGCGCAGCAGTGGCGCGCCGCTGAGGGGCAGATTACGGCGGCCAGGGCCGGGCGAAGTTGGTGATGATCGGGCCACCGAAACGGATGTCCGGCTGGTCATCCATGAACTGCCAGCGGCGTGGGTTGTCCAGGTCGCGCTCGAAGCGCGGGCCGGGGTAGAGGCCCAGGCTGTAATCGTCCCAGTTGCCCTCGATGTATACGATCGGATTCGTGGCGATCGCGCGGCCCCCCTTGCGGATCTCCAGATGCAGGTGCGGGTTGCCATCGCAGGTGGGGCGGCCCGTGGAGTCTCCGCTCAGGCCGACCACATCGCCTGGCTGCACGCGCTGGCCTGTCTGGACGAAGTGCGAGCGCTCCAGCAGATGGCCGTAGACCACCTGGTTACCATCGTCGAGGAGCAGTACCACATTGTGCGGAGGAGAGCCGTAGGGGCCATCGACGGCCAGCACCCGTCCCGCTGCAATCGCCACCACCGGCGTGCCACATGGCGCCGGCAGATCGATGCCGAAGTGAATGCCCTGCCCCTGGCTATAGGTCGTGTTCCGTCCACGATAGCCGCCGGTGGTCACGCCATACCACTGGATCGCATACCAGGTAGACGGGCCGGGCAGGGTAGCGAAGGGCAGCCGGTACGGCTTTGCCCGTGGCTCTGGGAACTGGGGCACCGGGGGCATAGCGGTCGGATCGCCGGCTTCCGCTGGAGGCAACGTCAACAGCCAGATCGAGCGATCGTCGGCCGAGACGAAGGCGATCTTGCTGCCGTCCGGTGAGAGCGCCCAGTCGTAGTTGGCGATGCGAAAGCGCGTCTGGGCCGGCTCGGTCAGCCTCGCCCGCTCGCCGGTGGCCGGGTTGACCACCCAGACCTCATGGCTGTCGTCGGCAGTTGCCCGCACGGGGATGACGAAGAGCCGGCCGTCCTCGCTCCACCGGTAGCCGCCGACCAGGTCGAGCTTGCGGCGCTGGCCACTCTCGGAGTGGAGCACCCACAGGCCATTCTCCGCACTGTCTGGCTGCCACGCCGCCATGTAGACCACCCAGGCTCCATCCGGTGAGGGCAGGAAGCCGGTCAGCCGGCGCGCCCGATGCAGCAGTGTGAGCGTCCCATCCCGCAGGTCGTAGCGCCACACGGCTGGGTCTTCCTGCTGCGTGCGCCGCCCGCTCAGGATGAGGCGCTGATTGTCCGGCAGCCAGGTGACCACCGAACCGTTAATGGGGAGCGGCACCTGGCGAGCGTGCTGTCCATCAGCGCCGGCTACCCAGATGCTGGTCAGCCGGAAGGGCGGCTGCTGCCCCGGCGGTGCAGCCGGAGCATTGGCTGCATACGCGACCAGCGTGCCGTCGGGTGAGAATACGAGGGCATTCGTCGTCGCCAGTGTCCAGCGTCGCCCGGACGGCAGGTGGTAGACCTCAGTAATGCGCTCCTGCGGTCGCGGGATCGTCAGGTACTGGCGGTTCAGAGAATACGCGCCCCACAGCGGGTTCCAGAGCGTCGCCTGGCCGGTCTGCACATCGACGCCCCAGGTCCCGCCAGGCCCACCAGGCGGCTGGTCATAGTACAACACATAGTTGCCATCAGCGGAGAAGAAGAGCTGTGTACAGCAGCCGTTCTCAGTGAGCTTCACGAGCGTCGGCAGCACCGGCTGGGGAGCCGCCGGAGGAGCTGCAGCCTGCCCTTCTGGGGGAGCAGGCACAGGTGCCTGCTGCGCGCTGGCCTGCGCCGGCGCAGCGGCGTGAGCGGTATCTGGCACCCGGGCTTCTCGCCGCTCCCGCGGGACTTGCGCCAGGCAGGCCGCGCCCAGCAGGCTCACAAGTACGAACACAAGTGCACGCGCGAGAAGCGGGACAGGGCGCGCCCGGGGGCACACGGCTAGCAGTGACGGAGGACCAACTGCCCTTGCCCGCATGGCTCCCAGCCTAGCAGGAAAAGCTGAAAAAATCCTGAACCCAGGCCAGGTCACCGAGGCAAGATTACGGCGCCGGCTCGACGGTGAGGGTATACTCGGCCAGCTGAGTCGTATAGCGGGTAGCTGCGGAGATGGCTAGCGCTGCGCTCTTGGCCGCGCCTGGTCCGAGAGTGAGGGTGAAGCTGCGCTGCTGGGCACTGTCGAGGGCGATCTGCTCGATGGTGAACAGCTCTGTGCCGCTGTCCAGACGGATAAGCTGGACGATGAACCGCTGCGGCAGGGCGTTGGCGGCTCGCACAAAGCCCTCGTACTGCCAGCCCGTCTCGCTCTCGGCGTCGTCGGTGTAGCCGATCTCCGGGACCCTGACATCATCGACGGCGAAGCCTTCGAGGTTCAGCGCATCGTCTGTGACGACCTCGAAGCGCAGGAGCACCTGCTTGCCGGCGTATGGCGTCAGATCGATCTCTTCGTCAAGCCACTGTGCTGGCGGAAGCTCGCGAGCGCGGGCCGATGGTGGCGCCGTGGCAACGCCGCTGCGCCCAGTATAGCCGTGTCCGAAGTTCGCCCCGTTGGGATCGGTATCGGTCGTGAAGCGGCCTGGGAGTGTGCGCCAGGTCGCGCCACCGTCGTCAGAGATGGTGACGTACGCATAGTCATAGTCTCGTTCCAGATCGTACCAGACCTTGAAACGCAGGGTGGCGCGGTCGGTGCGACTGAGATCCAGAAAGCGCGTCATCCGCGGGTTCGAGGCATCTCCGCGACGGGCCAGGTACATATGCTGGCCACTTGGCGGATCGGCGGCGATCAGCTTCACCCGCTCGTTGCCAGTAAACGTGACGCGGTAGCTTCCGTCTGGCAGGCGGAACTCCACATAATGGCTAGCGAACTGCGGGAGCGTGCCGCTGCGACGGGCAGGGACGCTGTCAATCACCGCCTCGATGCGCGCCCGCATGCTATCGCCACCGGCGCGGTAGCGGGGATCCGCCGCGCCAAGCGGATCAAGGTAGAGTGCGACCACCCAGTCGCGGAACAGTGCTTCGAAGCCCTCCTGCCAGCCGCGTAAGGCCAGTGCATGGTCGAAGGCCGCCTCGCCGCGCAGCCCTGGTACCAGCAGGTCAGCCAGCGCCGTATAGCTGCCGGCCCGCTGCACGTAGTATCGGAAGAAGCGCAGCGCCGCGCCGTAGTGGCGGCCGCGCTGCGCCGGATCATCGGACCAGGCGTTTAACTGTGTATCCGGGCTGGCGGCAAAGAGTGCGGGGAAGCCGGCATTGTCGAAGCCGACGATCTCCGATCCCAGCATTGCCAGCCCCTCACTGAACCAGCCTTCCTGCCCGCGCTGCAGGCGCCCGTGCAACAGATGCGTGAACTCGTGGGCCAGCACAGCGTCGTAGGCGCGCGTGCCGGGCCGCACAGCGTCGGTATTCAGGTAGATCATCTCGCGCTCATTACTGTACGGATTGACCAGGCGCGGAAAGGTATCTGACTCCGAGTAGTAGCCAGCGACGTAGCGGTTCGGCAGCCGTGCGTTGAGCACAGCGATGAGCGGCTCCCCCCCTCCTCCAGACCAGGGATCACCCACGTAGCGTCGCAACACAGGAAGCACCGCCGTCTCGAAGGTCTGTGCCGACGCCGCCAGCGCCGCGGTGTCCGCCGGTACGTCGTTCTGCACGAAGATCTGCAGATGCGGCGAGGCATATCGCAGCGTCGCGGTGATGTTCCGGTAGGTCTTGCGCTCCTGGTCGGCCAGCCAGAACTGCCGCTGGGTCCCCGGCGCCTCGGCCGACGGCGGAGCCAGAGCCGGCGGATCCGCCACAGGCTGTCGCAGACGCAGCCGCCGCGCCAGGTCGTAGAGGTTGCGCTCGGGGAGCGCGCTGCTCTGCAAGCGAGCAAGCGTCGCTTGCTCGATGGAGAGCTCAGCCGCCCGTCCCGGAATCCGCGCCGGGGCCGCTGGACTGGGAGTAGCCGGTCCGGCTATGACACTCGTCGGTGAGCGCTGCAGGGCGGGTCCGCGAGCCCACAGGAGCCCGCCGGCAAGCAGCCCCACCGTGAGCACCAGCGCGGCGGCCCCGGCGAAGAGGCCTGCCGGCCGGCGCGAGCGCTCAGGTCTCCTGGACGAACTCGATATTCTCAGGGTGCACCTACACTTTCAGCACGTTCAGCCTCATCAGCACGTTCGGTCTCAGCTGCAGTTGAGGCTGCCACGGTCGAGGCAGGAGCGGCTGCGGATGCGAGCCCGCGGGCAAGGATCGCTCGCGTCATGGCACGCAGTCGCGGCGCCGCAGCCGCCGCGGCGGCCAGCACCTCGGCGTGCGAGAGCGATACCCCCTCGGCCTGGGCAACGTTGCTGATCAGACTGTATGCCAGGACGCGCAGCCCGCGCTGGCGCGCCACCAGCACTTCGGGGATCGTTGACATCCCGACGGCATCCCCACCGGCTAGCCGCAGGAAGCGCACTTCGGCGGGTGTCTCATAACTTGGGCCGGCAACCATGATGTAGACGCCGCTGTGGCAGCGCAGCCCAGCCTCAGCAGCGGCGACCCGGGCCAGCTCGCTCAAGGCCGGGTCGTAGGCGTCGCCCAGCGGCAGAAAGCGCGGGCCCTGGGCCGGCGCGGGCCCGCGCAGCGGGCTGTGTCCAGCCAGCCCGGGCAGAAAGATGTGGTCGCGCAGCACCATCACGTCGCCCGGCCGGTAGGCCGGATTCAGCGCACCCGCCGCGTTGGTCGCCAGCAACGCCCGCGCTCCCAGCGCGGCAAGTGCTCGCACCGGACGCGTGATCTCGGCCATGCTGTAGCCTTCATAGAAGTGTGCGCGCCCCTGCAAGACAGCGACGCGGGCTCCCTCAATGCGGCCGGCCACCAGGCGGCCAGCGTGCCCGACCACCTGCGGCTGCGGGAACCCCGGTATCTCGTGATACGGCAGGATCGTAGCCTGCTCAACCTCATCCGCGAGCTCACCCAGCCCGCTGCCCAGCACCACGATCCACTCCGGTGGCTCCGGGATGGCACGTTGCAGGGCCTCGACGGCAGTGATCAGGTCCGGCTCAAGCGCGCTCATACCGTGATTATAGACCAGCAGGGGCACGAATGGCTGGCGTCCGGCTCACGCTGGACTTGCCAGGCTTGCTCACGTTGAGTACCATGCGAGGCGCCGGTGCATTGCATTCGGACGGGCAGTGGGGAGAGGCTGCCTTGATCGGCTCTCCGCGCATAGGATGCCGGCTCAAGATGCTGCCCGCGCCACTCGTGATGCCAGCGCAGGTCGGGATGCCAAGTGCAAGGGATGGCTGGAACGCACTGGCAGCACATGCACACCAGGAGCATGGACTATGCCTGCTTCTCTGACTGAGGCTGCGACGGCCGGCGCGCCCGTGCCTGATGCACTCCTTGAACAGCTCCGCGAGGTTTCCACAGCGACGGCCACAGCGATCTTGAACCGGCTCGGGCTGCGACGGCCGGCCACGAACGAGCTGCGGCCGCTCTCGCCGGGGCTCAAGCTGGTGGGCCGCGCCCGCACGCTGAAGTACCTACCGCTGCGGGAGGACCTGCTGCCGGCGCTGCGGGCGCTGGGCGAGCAGAACCCGCAGCGTGTAGCCATTGAGTCACTGGGCCCAGGTGATGTGTTCGTCATCGATGCCATGGGCCAGACGGAGTCAGGCTCGCTGGGCGATATCCTGACGGCGCGAGTGCGGCGGCGCGGCGCCGCTGGCGTCGTGGTGGATGGCACGGTGCGGGATGCCCCAGTGATCGCCGCGATGCGCTATCCGGTGTTCGTGCGTGGCGGGTGCGACCATCCGGCGGCGAACACGACCCGTATGCTGCCCTGGGACGTCGATGTGCCGGTGCAGGTAGCCGGCCTGCTCGTCGCGCCCGGCGATGTTATCCTAGCCGACGACGAAGCTGTCGTATGCATCCCACGCGCCCTCGCCGCGCAGGTCGCTGAGGAGGGGGTCGAGACTGAACGCAAGGAGGCTTTCCTGCGCATGAAGATCGAGGAGGGCCTGCCGATCAGCCTGGTCTATCCTCCCAAGCCGGCGATCCTGCGCGAATACGAGGAGTGGCGCACGCGTCGGTAGTCCGGCGCCAAGTAAGCCCGGCGAACGCAATGCTCTGCCTGCCTCCGTCACACTTTCGTGGGCCCTTCGGTGCATCTCCAGCGCGGTGCACGGTCCGGGTGGTCCTCTGTGCGTTTGTGCTTATGCTGCTGATACTCTGGGCAGCGCCGGCGCGGGCGCAGGTAGAGGCCCTGGATTATGAGATCGCACGGGGCCATTTTTACGCACAGGCAGGCGGGTTCGCCATCCAGGATGCCGGTGGGATCGCCTTCTACAGCGAGTTCCTGCGGCTGGGCGGCGTCGAGGCCCTGGGCTATCCGGCCTCGGGGAGATGGGTAGGGCCAGACGGCTTTGTCTACCAGGCGACCCAGGGCGCGGTGTTGCAGTGGCGCCCTGAGCGCGCTGCCGCTCTGCTGGCCAATACGTTTGAGCTGCTCCACCAGGCCGGGCTGGACGAATGGCTCTATGGCTCAAAGGGCGTGCCTAGGCCTATCACAAACGATGGCTCAGGGGGTGACTTCGCGCGGGCGCGCGCCGTGCGACTAGCCTGGCTCACGCAGCCCGATATTCGGGCGTATTACCTGCGTGATCCTGCCACCGGGCGCCCCTGGAGCGAGGACGCGGCCATCGAGCGCTACGGCCTGCCGATGTCCCTCCCCGAGCGCTTCGGGCCGTTCGTCAGCCAGCGCTTCCAGCGCGTCACGCTGCAGCTCTGGCTGGATACTGTGCCCGGCATGCCGGCGCCCGGCTCCGTGGTGCGCGTGCTGGCCGGCGACCTGCTCAAAGAAGCCGGGCTCATCCCGGCCGATGCCCTGCGTCCCCAGTCGCCGCCGGCGCCGTTGCCGGCCGATCCCCTGGCGCGGGCACAGGCCATCCTGAGGAGCGAGCCGGCCTACGTGGAGCTGGCCGACGCCTTCGACCAGTATCACGTCAGCCTCACCTTCGGCAGCCTGCCTCGCCAGCTTGGAGCCGCCTTCTTCACCCGCGGCCGCCGCGTGGTGGTCAACGAGCGCTATCGCACCGCCTCGCCGCTTGCACTGGCGGCGCTGCTGGCCCACGAAGCCCGGCATGTGCTGGACGTCTTCTCCGGCGAGGATGTCCGTTCACCTGAGGGCTGCTACGCTGCTGAAGCGCGTGCCTTCGAGGCCCAGGCCGCTGTGTGGCAGGCGCTTACCGGCTTCGGCGGCAAGTTCCCGCCGGCCGACGACCTGGAGCGGCACCTCAACGATGTACTGCGCCTGCGCCAGGCCGACCCGGAACGCTTCGTGGCCAACCTGCGCCAGGCCTATGCGGACGAGTGCGGCTGAGAGGGAGCTGAGATGCATCTGGGTGGCACCGGGGAACGGCCCGGCGCGCTGGCTCCGCTGGCCTCGCCCGACTTCCGGGCGCTGTGGGCCGGCACAACCGGCTGGAACCTGGCCCGCTGGATGGAGATCGTCGTCACCGGCTGGCTGGTCTTCGAGCTGACCCGCTCGGCGCTGGCGGTGGCGCTCGTTGGCCTGTGTCGCAGCCTGGCACTGCCCGCCCTGGGGCTGCTCAGCGGCGTTATCGCCGACCGGACCGACCGCCTCCAGCTCATGCGCGTTATGCAGGGCGTGAACGTCGCCGCGAGCCTGGGGCTTACCCTCGCCGTGCTCACCGGCCGCGTGGCCATCTGGCAGCTCATCCTCGCGTCGCTGGTGATGGGGCTCTCCTGGGCTGTTGATTGGCCGTCGCGGCGCTCCTTCACTGCCGACCTAGTCGGCCGCGCCCAGGTGCTCCAGGCGATGGTGCTTGACAACGCCTCCATGAACGCGTCCAAGATCGCCGGGCCGGTGATCGCCGGCTGGCTGATCGAGCAAGCCGGACCTGGCACTGCCTACGCGGCGATCACACTCTCGTTCCTGTGGGGGCTGGCCGGGCTGCTGTTCGTGCGGCCCCCGGCGCGCACGTCCACGACCCTGAGTGGCAGCATGCTGGCGACACTGCTTGAGGGGCTGCGCTATGTTGTTCGCCTGGCACCGGTGCGCGGCGTCCTCCTGATCACGATCATTATGAACCTGCTGGCATTCCCGTATATCCAGCTCCTGCCGGTGGTGGCTAAAGAGACGCTCGACGTCGGGCCGGTGGAGCTGGGCTGGCTGGCCGCCGCGGACGGCATCGGCGCTGCCATCGGCCTGCCCCTTGCTGTGCGCCTCCGCCGCGCTCGCTGGCAAGGCTGGGCCTTTGTGCTTGGCTCGCTGCTGATGTGTCTGTGCCTGGCCGGCTTCAGCGTGTCGCAGTGGTTCGCCCTCTCGCTGGCGTTGCTGATCCTGGGCGGGATCGGCCACACTGGCTTCGGCACCATGCAGAGCACAATCATTCTGAGTGCCACGCCCGACGTGCTGCGTGGGCGAGCGATGGGTGCGCTGACCCTCGCCATCGGGAGCTCCCCACTCGGCGCCGCCGAGATCGGCCTAGTCGCGCAGCAGTGGGGCGCGCCGCTCGCTGTGGGGCTGAACGGCCTCGCCGGCGCGCTTCTCGTTGCGCTCGTGGGGCTCGCCACGCCGAGCCTGTTTCGCGGACACGATGCGGAGGCTGGGCTGTCAGTCGCGGCCGCCCGGGCCACCCCTCCAACGCGGTCCGCTACACCGCTCACGCGTGAGTGAGTGTACCGCCGCTGCATATGCTGGGTTCGATGCTCTCTAGCATTTTTGCTCTGTAATCTTAGCTCTGTTTTTGCTTTTTTTGTTATTCTTTAGTTTATTCTTCTATTATCCACAGAGACCAACCGGTAGGAAGGGCCGATGGGGTCGATGCGGCCTTCCTCCACCACCAAGTGAGCCGGTGGTGGGAGTTTCGTGAGCTGAGCATAGTCTTGACGAGCCGGCAGCGTTTGACAGCCGGGTGCGCAAGCTGTACAGCGAGCCTGCACCCAACCCTGCTAGACAAGGTGGCTGCAGGGGTTCACGAGAGCCCCTTGGCGAGTAAGCTAATGACGGCTTCTGTACTTTGTCTCACTGTTTTAACAACTTTGTTCTATAGGTTTTGCGGAGTTTGTGGTTGATCCGCGCAGAATTCTTGCGTCGGAGGCTATGGCGTGCACGCTCGACCTGGCTTGCTCGCCTTCGTCCTCGTGCTCCTGCTGGCGCTGGCGTCCCCCGGGCTAGCGCAAGCTGACGAAGGCTGGGTAATCGACAGTTTCCAGGCCCAGATTGACATCCAGCCGGATGGTACCCTCCGTATCGTCGAGACCATCCTCGTCGATTTCGGTGGCTTACAACGCCATGGGATCTACCGCGATATTCCGAGAGTATACCGCTATGACGAGGAACGCGACCGCCGCTACGACCTGAGCGTGGACGCCGTCACCGATGTGCGCGGGCGGGGCATCAAGTACCAGGTCAGCCAGCCAGGCGGATACACGCGCATCCGCATCGGCGATCCTGACCGATACGTGTCCGGCCAGCAATCGTATCGCATCACCTACCGCGTCCGGCAGGCGCTCAACGGCTTCGAGGACCATGACGAGCTGTACTGGAACATCGTCGGCCCGCCGGGCTGGCCGGTCCCCATCCGCAGCCTGAAGGCGACCGTGACGCTGCCGCGGGACGGCGTGCAGCGGGTGACCTGCTTCCAGGGACCAGAGGGCTCGCAGGAGCCGTGCAACAGCGAGGCTACCGCGCGCACCGCTACCTTTGCGCCGACTCGCGTCTTACCCGAGCAGCAGTACTTCACCGTCGTGGTTGCCCTGGAGAAGGGCGTGGTGCCGGAGCCCCGGCCGCGGCTGGTGGCGCGGCCGAGGCCGTTCACGCGTTACTTCGACCTCACGCCGCAGACCATCGGCGGCAGCCTGATGGTGCTGGCTGCTGTAGCTGGGGCTCTTGTATGGAGCTGGTGGACCTTCGGGCGTGACCGCCGCTACACGACGCTCTACTACCTCAGCGACGACCCGAGCGAAGAGACGCGCCCCTTGCTCGCGAGCGATCCGATTGTGGTGGAGTTCACCCCGCCGGAGGGCATGCGGCCGGCGCAGATCGGCGTGCTCCTGGACGAGCGTGCTGACACGCTCGATTGCACGGCAACTATCGTTGATTTGGCTGTGCGCGGCTACCTCAAGATCAGCGAGATCGCTCCGGACGGCATCATCGAGCGGCTCTTCAGCAAGAAAGACTGGCTGCTGACGCGCACGGGGAAAGATGATCGTGACCTGCTGCCATATGAGCGCATCCTGCTGGAAGGCCTCTTCGAAGAGGGCTCGTCAGTGAAGCTCTCTGAGCTGCGAAACGAGTTCTACACCCACCTGCGCAAGGCACAGGAAAGCCTGTACACTGACGTAGTGCGGCGCGGCTGGTTCCCGCACCGTCCCGACCAGGTACGCCTCCTCTGGGCCGTGCTGGGCCTGCTGGTTGCCGGCCTGGGGGTGCTGATGTCCTTCGGGCTGGGCGCCCGCTATGGCGCCGCGCTCGTGGGTGCGCCGGTGATCGCCGGCGGCCTGCTGCTGACAATTCTTTCCCCCTGGATGCCCCGTCGCAACGCCCTGGGGCGGGAGATGCTGCGCCGCGCCTTGGGCTTCCGGCAGTACATCGCCACCGCAGAGAAAGACCGGCAGAAGTTCAACGAGCAGCAGAACCTGTTCTCCGAGTATCTGCCGTATGCTATCGTGTTTCACTGCGTGGACAAGTGGGCGCGCGCCTTCGAGGGGATCGACACCGTCGCCGCCACCAGCTCCTGGTACAGCGGTGATGGCAGCTTCACTCCGTCGGAGTTTTCCCGCCACCTGAACGGCTTCGCCGCGGACGTCTCCTCGGTGATCGCCAGCACGCCGGGCAGCTCCGGCAGTAGCGGCTTCTCGTCCGGCGGCTCTGGAGGCGGCGGAGGCGGCGGCGGGGGAGGAAGCTGGTGATCTCTCGCCGGCAGCCTCCTAGCCCGCATGGGCCGGGTGTATTTAGTTTAGTTAAGGACAGAAGGCCGGACAAAATAACGATCGAGGGGGGACACATGGAGCTCGTGATCGTCCTGGTTGTTCTGGTGCTCCTGGGCCTGGGCACCCTGCTACTCTACAATAGCCTGGCGACCGGACGCCTGCAGGTCCGTGAGGCCTGGAGCACGGTGGGCGTCCAGCTCCAGCGCCGCGCTAGCCTCATTCCCAACCTTGTCGAGGCGGTGAAAGGCTATGCCTCGCACGAGCGAGAGACTTTCGAGCGGGTGACCCGTGCGCGAGCGATGCTCCAGAGCGCTGGCTCGCCTGGCGAGGCTGCGCAGGCGAACGCTATGCTGACGCAGGCGCTGCGCTCGCTCTTCGCTGTGGCCGAGGCGTACCCGGAGCTCAAGGCCAACCAGAACTTCCTTGACTTGCAGGCACAGCTCAAGGACACCGAGGATAAGATTGCCTACGCCCGCACGTACTACAACGCACGGGTGTTGCAGTACAATACGCGCGTCGCTACGCTGCCATCGGCGCTCATCGCCCACTTATTTGGCTTCAGGGAAGAGGAATTCTTCGAGACGCCTGAGGCAGCCCAGCAAGAGGTGCGTGTCAGCTTCTCGTAGACTTGCAGGGACGTACCTGAGAACCGAATCCGGAGCCGCACCACCTCGATAGCGGAGGAGACGAGCCATGCCGGTATGTACCTCTGGCGCTGATTGGAGCCGTCGAGAACTCTCTCGCCGCACCCTGCTCAGCAGCCTGGCCGGAGCATGCGGCGTTCTCGCAGCCGCGTGCGGTCGTGCCAGTGCCCCCGCTGCGCCAGCTGGCAGTGCTGGGAACGCACGCAAAGCACTGGCGCCGGCTCGTATCACGTTCTTCACGCACTGGGGCGCGCAGCACCAGGCTGAAGGCCAGCGGCAGACTTTGGCAGCATTCGAGCAGGAGAACCCCGGGGTCACGGTCGAGATGGTCACAGGGGCCGCTACAGCAGAGAAGGTGGTGAACGCCATCGCCGCTGGTGTGCCCCCGGACCTGGTGTCCCAGTCGGCCGGCCGGCTCATCCCGCTGGCACTGAAGAACGTGTGGCGGCCGCTCGAAGATCTGATGAAGACCAGCCCCATCGTCAAGCGCGAGAACTACTCCGATGTCCAGCTCAAGCTCTTCACCTGGAAGGGCAAGCTTTACGGTATCCCTGCGTTCGAGCACAGCGGGCTACCCGCGCTGGCGTATAACATCGCCCAGTTTGAGGAGGTCGGGCTCGACCCGGCCCGGCCACCGCGCACACCCGAGGAGTTGGCCGCTGCACACGAGAGGCTCACTATTATCGAGGGCGGCCAGATTAAGCGGCTCGGCATCGATCCGCGCGATGCCTCTGGCGGCGGCTACGGGGGCTGGGCAGCTATGTGGGGTGTGAAATGGTGGGACCCCGACACGCTCAAGCTCGAGTTGAACCATCCCCTGCTCGTTGACGCCCACAACTTCATTGTCTCGTTCTACCGCCAGGACCGTGCGGCGATGATCGCTGAGTTCCGCCGACAGTATGCGACCTGGACCCAGGCGAGGAGCGGCATTGCCCTCGGTACGCAGAGCATGCAGCTCAACGGCTACTGGACCCCCGGCGAGCTCTCCAAGCTGCCGGAGAAGCCGAGCCGGATGGGCTACACCTGGTGGCCGAACCCCAGGGCGGAGAAGGTCGCCCTGGCGCAGGGCTGGAGCGGCGCAATTCCGGTCGATGCCAGGCTGCCGGAGCACGGCTGGCGGCTACTGGAGTTCTTCGCCTCGGTCAAGGGCGGCCAGATCATGTTCGATACCATCGGCTGGTTGAACGGCTCAAAGCAGTTCCTGCGCGAGGGCAAGTTCGACTCGGTGCCAGACCTGAAGTTCTTCCTGGAGATGCCCGCGAAGGCCGACCGGCACGAAGCCGGCTTCGCCACGCCGATCCAGGGCGAGATCGACGACGAGTATGCCAAAGGCATGGCGGCAGTGATCAACAGCCAGATGACTATCAAAGCTATGCTGGATGACCTGCACACGCGCATGAAGCAGCGCCTGGAGGAGGCGCTGCGATGAGCGCCCTGGCTGATTGGCCCGTACACCTGCACCCCGCGCGCTTCCTGGGCACGCTCACCCTAGACACCGCGGGGCCACCCTTTGCAGGCGCGCAGGGCTACGTGGCGCAGGAGGTAGGCGACGGGCTGGCCTATCACTTCCCGGCCGGAGCACTTGCTCCAGCCCGCTACCTCACCGCCGATGTTCTCCTTGACGGCAATCACCTGGCTGTTTTTCTCTTAACCCTCCAGGAGGGGGAAACGGGCCCGGTCTTCAGGCATACCTTCGGGCTGCTCAATCAGTGCCAGGCTCGGCTGCGCCTGCCGCTCGAGGCCGTCAACCAGAACCGCTGGCGCTACGAGCGCGAGGGCGCCTGGCTGAAGCCGCTCTGCGGCGGCGAGCGCGTCGACCTCCATCGCGTGGACCGTCTGACGCTGACGGTGCTCCGTAAGAGCGAGCAGCCGGTGCGCTGGTGGATGACACCGCTCACCGCGACGGTGGAGGAGCCCCCACGCCTGCGCGAGCCTGCGTTGCCGCGGGGGCCGCTGCTGGATGAGCTAGGGCAGAGCGCACTGCACGAATGGCCAGCGAAGAGCCGTAGTGTTGCCGAGGTGACACAGCGGCTCCACGAGCAGCTTGCAGCAGCCCCGACGCAGCGCTGGCCCGCCACCTACACCCGCTGGGGTGGCCTGGCCGGGCGGCGGCTCGACGCGACCGGATTCTTCCGCACCCACCACGATGGCCGGCGCTGGTGGCTCGTGGACCCCGACGGCCACCTGTTCTGGTCCAGCGGGATCGATTGTGTACGGCTGGATACCGCTGCCCCTTACGCTGGCCTGGAGCGGGCACTGACCTGGATGCCCGAGCCCGAGGGCCCCTACCACGCCATCTACAGCCAGTATCGCCGTGTGCCGACCATCAACTACCTGGTGGCGAACCTGATCCGTGCGTTCGGGCCCGAACATTATTACGCGCGCTGGTCCGAGATTACCCTGGCTGAGCTCCGTCGCGTCGGCTTCAATACCGTGGGGAATTGGTCCGACTGGCAGATCGCTCGGGCGGCTGGATTCCCCTATGTCCGGCCGCTGGAACTGCGCTTCCCGCGCACGCCGCTGATCTACCGCGACTTCCCGGATGTGTTCCATCCGGCGTTCGCTGAGGACGCGGCTGCGTTCGCCGAACAACTACGCGACACCGCAACTGACCCGGCGTTGATCGGATATTTCCTGACTAACGAGCCCACCTGGGGCTTTGCGCAGGAGACGCCAGCAGCCGGCATGCTCTTTACGGCGCCTCTCTGCGCAACGCGCCGGGCGCTCAGCAACTGGCTGCGCGATCGTTACCGCAACGATACAGCGCTCTCCTCGGCCTGGGGGATCCAGACCTCCTTCGCCGCAGTGGCAGAGGGTCCGTGGAGCACGCCCCTCACGCCGGCAGCGCAGGAGGATCTGGCCGCCTTCAGCGCCATTATGGTTGAAAAGCTGTTCGGCGGGCTCAGCGAAGCCTGTCGCACGGTAGACCCGCACCATCTGAACCTCGGCGTCCGCTACGCTACGATACGCGAGACGGCGCTCTGGATGGTGCAAGGGTTGCGCTGCTTCGACGTCTTCAGCGTGAACTGCTACGACCAGCGCGTCAGGGCAGCGCTCTTCGAGCGCGTCAGCGCCTTGCTTGATCGCCCGATCCTGGTGGGCGAGTTCCACTTCGGTGCGCTGGATGTCGGGCTGCCTGCCAGCGGCATCGGCCGGGTGCGCGACCAGGCAGCCCGCGGGCAGGCATTCCGCGTCTACGTGGAGGACGCCGCCGCGAAGCCGTGGTGCGTGGGTGTCCACTGGTTCCAGCTCTACGACCAATCGGCGCTGGGGCGCTTCGACGGTGAGAACTACAACATCGGCTTCCTCGATGTCTGCAACCGTCCCTACGCGCTACTAGCCGACGCGGCGCGGGCCACTCACGAGCGGCTCTACCAGGTCGCGCTGGACGAGGTCGCGCCGTACGACGACGCGCCGGAGTACCTGCCACGGCTTTTCTGAACCTTCTCTTCTCTCTATATCTATATTATTATTTATCTATGAGCTAATTATTATATCTCTATATTATATCTTTTATATCTCTTAATCTCTAGTAAGTATCTTGCGCGGAGCAAGGCATGGGTGTGGCTACTTTCGGCGTGGCGCCTTCCAGACATCCGGCAGGTGGGGCGGTGTCGTGGCGAGCAGTCACAGGCTGGGCGCTGTACGATCTGGCCAACACGATCTTTAGCTGGAACATTATCAGCGTTTACCTGCCCCTCTGGGTCGTCAACGACATGGGCGGCCGCGACGGCGACTACGGGCTCGCTAATAGCCTCTCCATGGCCCTGATGTTCGTCAGTGCCCCGCTCATCGGGGCGCTCTCTGACCAGGCGCCGCGGCGGCTTCCCTTCCTCGCCGCGAGCACGCTCATCTGTGTGAGCTTCACCGCGCTGATTGGCACAGCCGGCCTGCTGCTCTCGCTCGCCTTCTTCGTGGTGGCCAACTACTTCTACCAGGCCGGGCTGATCTTCTACGATGCTCTGCTGGCCGAGGTCAGCACCGAGGAGAACCGCGGCAAGATCGGCGGGCTGGGCATCGGCCTGGGGTACATCGGCTCCTTCATCGGCCTGGCCGTGGGCAGCCTGATCTTGAGCCTGGACCCCGCCGGCAAGCCGACGATCTTCAAGGCCACCGCGGCGCTGTTCCTGCTCTTCGCCCTGCCGTGTTTCCTGTTCGTGCGCGAGCGGCCGCGCACCGTCGAGCCGTTCGGGCTCGGCGCGGTAGGCCGTGCCGTCCGGCAGCTTCGCCAGACAGCGGCACGTGCGGCGCGCTACCGCGGGTTGGGCCGTTTCCTGATCGGCCGCGTCTTTTATACTGATGCGGCGAATACCGTGATCGCCTTCATGGGCATCTACGCCACGCGCGAGGTGGGCTTCCCGCAGGGACAGATTGAGCTCCTGCTCGGCAGCGGCATCGCGGCGGCGATCGCGGGCGGGCTAGCTTGGGGCACAGTCGTGGATCGGCTGGGGCCGAAGCGCACGCTCGACCTGGTGCTCGTGCTCTGGCTCGCCACGTTCGCGCTTGCCGTGGCGATCCCGACGCTGGGTCTGCCCGGCGGGCTCTTCTGGCTCATCGCGCCGATGGCCGGTATAGCGCTGGGCGGTACCTGGGCTGCCGATCGCCCGCTGATGTTGCGCCTGTCGCCGCCGCGCTACCTAGGCCAGTTCTACGGCCTGTACGCCATGGTCGGCCGCTTCGCCGCCATTATGGGGCCGCTGCTCTGGACCGTCGTGGTGGACTGGCTCCAACTCGGCCGGCCTGCTGCCGTTGCCATGCTCCTGCTAATGGTCGTCATCGCGCTGGTGATCCTCCAGCCGGTAGATGACCGCCCGCGCCGGTGGGGTCCAGAAGAGCTTGCTGCCTAGCATTCTGGCAGGCCGGCATTCGCGCTAGGTTCTACGGGCTGCTAATGCGAGCCAGCTCCTGGAGTAAGGGTGCGTCTATCTCCCGCACAACGCTGTATCGTACGCTGCCCTCATCGCTCTAAACATGGCAGTCTGGTAGTGAGATCTGGTCCTGCGCTTCAGAAGACAGAGGACGGGAAGACAGAGAGGCATGGAGACAATACGATGCCCCGGGGAAGAGCCGCGACCTGGTACCAGAAGCTATCGGTCGCCGCATCCTGACAGAGGTTGTGCCGGTATGAGCCGCTACCGGATGCGGCAAGACCAGCAACACGGCGGTCGCGAGAACCTTGGATGACTGCCTCCGTCCTGTTCCAGCGCCCTGCTTCATGCTGATAGGGTGCCGGTGCGCACGCTAGCGCAGCTCGCCGACATGCATGACGACCTTGCGGAAGGCGGCAATGTACTGGTCCAGGAGCTCACGGCTGGCCTGTGGGAAGGTGGGCAGCGTGATGCGGTTCCGTGGCGGGTTGTCGGTGACCGGCAGCGTGCCCGGGCCATAGCGGATCCGCTTCAGGATCGCAGCGTTGGCGGGATGCTGGAAGGCCGGATGGGCCAGCTCGGTGAAGAGCGGCTGGCTGTGCAGCCCGCCTCGATGCCGCAGCTCAGTGCCGCCGCGCACTCGCGCTCCTTCAGCACGTAGCGCCTCGACGAAGCGCTCCACCGGCACGCCGCCCAGCTCTTCAGGGTCGTAATGTACCCACGGCGCACCGTAATAGACGCGCTCGATGTACTCGGGAATGCGCTGCGGGCGCAACCCGGGGAGTTCGGCCAGCCCAGCCAGCACGTACTGGATGTTGGCGTTGCGCCGGCGGTTGCGCTCGTCGAGCTTGGCTAGGGCTACGCGACCCAGCGCAGCGGAGAGGGGACTGATGCGGTACTTGAACCCGAAACCGGTGTGCTGGAAGCGCCGGTTGGCCTCGGTGGGCAGTGTGCCGATCCGCTCGTAGTGCCCCAGCAGCACGGCGCGCTCGTAGTATTCCTGGTTATTGGTGATGAGCATGCCGCCCTCTCCGGCCGGGCAGAGCTTGCTGGTCTGTAGGGAGAACGCCGCGACGTCGCCGAAGGTGCCCACCTTGCGGCCCTTGTAGCGAGCGCCGTGCGCATGCGAGGCGTCCTCCACCACCTTCAGGCCGTGGCGGCGGGCCAGGTCCATGATGGGGTCCATCTCGCATGGCATGCCGCCGTTGTGCATGACCACGATGGCCTTCGTGCGCGGCGTGATCTTGCGTGCGATGTCCTCGGGATCGATGTTCATCGACTCCGGCTCTACGTCTGCGAAGACCGGGATCGCGCCCAGCGCCAGCGCAGGCATGGCCGTCGCCCAGTAGGTCGCCGACGGCATGACCACCTCGTCGCCGGGACCGAGCCCAATGGCAAAGAACGCTGCGTGCAGCGCGGCGGTGCCGTTGGTGTGCGCCAGGGCATAACGCACGCCGTGGTAGGCAGCAAACTCCTGCTCGAATTGGGCCGTCACCGGGGCAATCGACCACTGGCCGCTGGCCAGCACCTCATGCACGGCCTGGAGCTCCTCCTGCTCGACAAGCGGCCAGCGTAACGCCTCGGTCTGGTCAAGCGTGATGGCGGGCGGCCCGCCGAACAGCGCCAGACGGTCTTCCATCGCTGCGTGCATGCCCTCCACTCCTCCCAGAGCGCCGGCGCTCTTCCTGCCACACCGAGCGAACCCCTTCCGCCCGGGCAGGAAAAGCCGGTGCGTACATTGACATCCTCTCCTCGGTGGAGCATCCTAGCAGCGCACGAGCAGCGGGTCAACGCCTGCACTCAGGAGGAAGCGCACGATGCTCGAGGTCCGCGCAGGTGCTGGACGAACAATCGTCACACCGCCAGTAGGAACACGTATGGGTGGCTATGCGGCACGCGACCACGGCTGTGAAGGCGTGCACGATGATCTGACGGCCACAGCATTGCTGCTGGATGATGGGCACACACGCATCGGCATCGTTGCCGTGGATGTGGTCGGGCTGGCTGCAGACTCTGTGGCGCGCATCCGTGCCCTCGCTGAGCAGCATGGTATTCTGCCGGGGCAGCATGTGGCGGTGTGCTGCTCACACACGCACGCTGGCCCGGCCACACGGGAATGGGGCGCCGGCGGTCCGCCTCACCCGGAGTACGTGCGGGTACTAGAGGGGCTGGCCGCCACTGCCCTGGCGCAGGCTGCGCAGCGCCTGCGTCCCGTCCAGGCGACACTATCCTTCGGCGAGGCAGGATTTCACATCAATCGCCGACGCGCTACGGAGCGCGGGGTGCAGATGCTGCCGAACCCTGAGGGGCCCGTAGATCGCCGCGTCACGGTCCTACGCCTCAATGACGCTGCCGACAGCAGCGGCGAACATGCACCGCTGGCTCTGCTCTTCTCCTACTCCTGCCATCCGACGGTCATGGGCGCGGCGAACTACTGGATCAGCGCGGACTACCCGGGCCAGGCGCGCCGGCTGATCGAGGCCGTATCTCTGGCTGATGGTGGGGGGCTGGCGCTCTTTCTGCAAGGCTGCTGCGCCAACGTGCGGCCAAACCTGACGGCGCCGGACGGTCGCTTCCGGGGCGGCACCTTCGCCGAGCTACGCCGGATCGGGTACTCCCTCGGCGCGGAGGTGCTGCGCGTCGCGCAGGGTGGCGTTCCGCTCGCCTTGTCCCCGCTGGCCGCTGCCTCTCGGGTGGTCCCTCTGCCGCTGCGTCCCCTCCGCGAGGTGATGGACCTACCCTGGGTTGCCGCGACAGCAGCGGATGGCGGCCCACAGGAGCCGCCGCCCGGCTTCCCGGCCGAGATCGAGGCCGAGGTGCAGGTGCTGCGCCTCGGCGACTTCTGGGTCGTCGCCCTGCCCGGGGAAATCTTCGTCGAGACAGGATGGCGTATCGCCGCGGCGCTGCCGAGCGGGCGGGAGCGTACGCTGGTGACGTCATACAGCAATGGCGCCGCTGGTTACGTACCGGCGCCGGAGGCGTTACAGGAGGGCGGCTACGAAGCGTTCCCCTTCGGCCGCGCCCGCGGCGTCATCTATACCAGCGACGCCGAACAGCGCCTGCTCACCGCAGCCCAGGAGCTCGCGGCTATGCTGCAAGCATAGCCGGCTCCTGACCGTCCGGGGGCTATCAGCCAGACCAGGCCTGCCTCTGCCAGGCCACCGGCTCTGTATCTCCGTGCCTTGCAGGCCGGGACAGCGATATTGTACATTTTCCTTAGCCCATCTCCCCTTCTGGGCTCGCGTGATGACTCTTTCGCGGAGGCTCACCCGTGGCAGAAGAGAAAAAGGAGAAAAGGGTTCTAATTGTTGACAACGATCCAGACTATCTGGACCGCCTTAGCGACCTGTTCCGCGGCGCGGGCTACCAGGTAACGATCATGCGCCGTGGCAGGCAGGTCGTAGATCATGTCAAGAAGGACAAGCCTACCGTCATCGTCATGGACGTGGCGTTGCCTGACAAGGACGGGGTCCAGGTTATCAAAGAGCTGAAGGACGACTGGGACGCCAAGAAGGTGCCGGTAGTCGTCGTCTCCGACTACACGTCGCGCATCAACGCCTCGATCCGGGAGAAGATTGAGGGCGTCCTGCCGAAGCCTTTCAGCAGCGATGAGCTGCTCTACGAGGTGCAGAAGGCAGTGAAGAAGGCGGAGAGCAGTTCCTGAGCGACCGGGTCGAGCGCAGCACCTATGACTGACGAGGGCTGTAGCGGCGGCAGGCTGCTCTCCATGCTCGAGGGCGCCGCGGTCTGGCTCGAGCGCCATGTAGAGCGGCTGAATCGCCTCAACGTGTTCCCCGTGCCGGACGGCGATACCGGCACCAACATGCTCCTCACCATCCAGGCGGCCCTCGCGGCTGCGCGCGAGCACGCGCCCGGCTCGACTGGCCAGCTCATGTACGCGGCTGCCCGCGGCGCGCTCATGGGAGCGCGGGGGAACTCCGGCGTGATCCTTGCGCAGCTCCTGCACGGGGTCGCCGAGGGGCTGAGCGGGGTCGATGCCGCCGGCCCCCCGGAGCTCGCTGCGGCGCTGGCGCGCGGCGCGCATGCTGCCTACGGCGCGATGGTCCAGCCTGTCGAAGGCACCATCCTCACGGTCGCCCGCGACGCTGGCGACGCTGCGCAGCGCACTGCGGCAGCGGGTGGGGATCTCGATGCGGTGCTCTCCGCCGCGGCGCGCGCCGCATGCGAATCCGTCGCGCGCACGCCGACCCTCCTGCCCGTGCTGCGTGAGGCGGGCGTGGTGGATGCTGGCGGCGAAGGGTACGCCCTGCTGCTCGAAGGATGTGTGCTGGCGCTGCGCGGGGAGCTTGATCGTGCGCTGGCGGACCCGGCTCACGCCGCTGATCGTCTCGCTGCGGAGACTCCCTTCGCCGCTGCCCTGTTCCGCGATCACTCCCCGACCCACGAGGGCTACGGCTACTGCACTGAGTTTGTGATCCAAGGGAGCAACCTGGACGTCGCGGCGGTGCGTCGCGAGATCATGCGCCTGGGCGACTCAGTCCAGGTCGTCGGCGAGCCGGACCTGGTACACGTGCACGTGCATACGCCGGACCCCGGCCGTGCGCTCAGCTTCGGGGTGTCGCTGGGCAGCCTGACCAGCGTTAAAATTGAGAACATGGATCTCCAGCACGCCTCGCTGGCGCGGCAGGCTGGCGTCGGGCACGCCAGCGCCCCGCCAGTGCAGGTTGTGGCAGTATCACCCGGCGCAGGTTTCAGCGAGGTGCTCCGGCGCCTGGGGGCCACGGCCATCGTCCCCGGCGGCAAGAGCATGAACCCCAGCATTCGGGAGCTGCTCCAGGCGGTAGAGCATCTCTCTGCGCCGGCTGTTGTGCTGCTCCCCAACAACAAGAATGTCCTGGCTGCCGCCCGGCAGGTGGCCGCGCTGGCTCGCGGCAAGCAGGTAGTGGTTGTGCCGGCGCAGACCGTCGCTCAGGGGATCGCTGCCTTGCTTGCCTTTGCGCCCGAGCGCGAACTTCCAGAAATTGAGCACCGGATGCGCGAAGCCCTCACAGCCGTGCGTACTATCGAGCTGGCGCGTGCTGGCCGCCCTATGGTCTGGCGTGGCATGGCTGTGCACCCCGGTGCATACATCGGCCTGCTCGACGGGGAGCTCATCGCAGCCGGCTCCGATCGGGAGGCAGTGCTGCTGGATACGCTTGCTGCAGCTGGAGCCGACGATCGAGAGATCGTGACGCTCTACTGGGGCGGCGAGTTCACGCCTACCGAGGCGGACACGCTGGTCGCAGCGCTGCACCGGCGCTATCCTCACCTCGAGGTAGAGGCCATCTACGGTGGCCAGCCAGCGTATGATCTCGTGGTTTCTCTCGAATAGCCGCCTTTCTGGGCCCCGCGAGCACGTCCAGGCCTGCCCGCATGGCTAAGGCCGGGGCCCGCTCGGCGGTACCGTCCTCGCGGCCTCGCGATCCCCAGATCGTGTAATCTGGTAGTGGTCTAAGACCTAATAGTGGAGCGATCGCAGGAGAGAGCTGCACGCGCTATGACACAGCCGTCCTTACTTGACGCCGCGTCTTCAGCGCGGAAAGTGCTGGAGCTCGAGCTACGCAAGGGTCTGACTGACTCAGCCGTCGTGGGCGGGCTGGAGCGCTTTGCCCAGGCCTTGCAGCAGCGTGTGCGTAGTCTCGCCAGCGCGCCGGCACCCGGCAGCAACGGACACGCCAGCGAGCTCCTGGCCGTGGCGGATATGCTGGCCGGCTACAGCGCTCTCCCGCCGGGCCAGCGCCGCCGGATCATAGCCACAGCGCTGGAGCGACTACGCGCCCTGGAGCAAAAGCTCCGTCCCCAGCCAGGGCGGCTGCAACGGCTGTGGGGAGAGAGCGCTCCTCCTGGCCAGCTCTCCCACAGCGCGGGAGCGGCGCAGGGAGGTCAGACAGGCGCTCCTACCGGCACGGCGCCCAGGATGGCTGAGGGGCGTGTTTCCCCTCGGCGAGAGCACGAGCGCGGGTTGGGGGAAGCGGATGCGCCAGGAACAGAAGTGCCTTCCTTAGAAGCTCGTTCCCTAGAAGCGCCTTCCTTTAAGGACTTAAATAAGGACCTAAACTTAAAGGAAAAGAAAAGACGTCGCGGGCTACCCGCGACCGCGACCGGCCGGCTCTCTGGCTCGGTGGCCGAGGTGCTCACGGCCCCCAGCAACGAGGAGCGCGATCGCCGCGTGGCGCAGCTCGAGCGCATCGGCATCCAGACCGTGGGTGACTTGCTCTATCACTTCCCACGGCGGCACCTGGACCGCAGCTCCTTCCGCCGGATCGCCGAGCTCTCCTACGGCGAAGTCGCGACCGTCTACGGCCGGATCACGAACATCCAGCGCAAGCGGACGCCCCGCCAGGGCATCCCGATCATCGAGGCCACCATCGCCGACGAAACCGGCTTCCTGCGGGCGACGTGGTTCAATAAGAGCCCTCGCTTCCAGCACGCCCTGGCTGGCGCCTCGCACGTCATCGTCAGCGGCAAGGTGCGGTTCGACATCTCCGGCGCGCCGGCGTTTCAGGAGCCGGAGATCGACTTTGACCCCGAGCGAGCCATCCACAGCGGGCGTATCGTGCCGGTCTACCCGCTCACTGGCGACCTCGACCAGTGGACCATGCGGCGAGCGGTCAGCCGCGCCATTGAGTACTACCTCCCCCAGCTCGTCGATCACCTGCCCGAGGCGGTACGCCACCGCGCCGGGCTGCTGCCGCTGGCAGAGGCCGTGGCACAGATGCACTTCCCGGACAGCTGGGAGCGTTGGGACCAGGCGCGCCGGCGGCTGGCCTTCGATGAACTGCTGCTCGTGCAGCTCGGCGTGCAACAGCGCCGCCGCGAGTGGCAGGGGCAGCCAGGCAACGCCATGACGATCGATCCGGCGCTGCTGGAACGCTACCGTCAGTCGCTGCCGTTCGAGCTGACGCGGGCACAACAGCGGGTGATCGAAGAGATCCTGGCCGATATGGCCAAGCCAGTGCCGATGAGCCGCCTGCTTCAGGGCGAGGTTGGCTCCGGCAAGACCGTGGTGGCCGGCGCGGCGATCGCTGTGGCCTGCGACAACGGCTTCCAGGCCGCTATGATGGCCCCGACTGAGATCCTGGCCCAGCAGCACTACGCCACGCTCAGCCGCCTGCTGGAACCGCTAGGCCTGCGCGTGCGGCTGCTCTCCGGAAGCCTGAAGAAGCGTGAGAAGGAGGAGATCTGGCAGCTTGCCGCCTCCGGCGAGGTGGACGTGCTGGTCGGCACGCATGCCTTGATCGAGGATGGTGAGTTCAAGGCGCTGGGCCTGGTCATCGTAGACGAGCAGCACCGCTTCGGCGTGCGCCAGCGTGCCAATCTACGCAACAAGGGCTACAACCCCGATGTACTGGTGATGACTGCCACGCCGATCCCGCGCACGCTGGCCCTAACGATCTACGGTGACCTGGACATCTCGGTGATCGACGAGCTACCGCCGGGCCGCCAGCGGGTGAAGACGCGGTGGGTCGGGCCGCGCGAGCGTATGCGCGCCTACGCCTTCGTGCGCGAGCAAGTGCGCCAAGGCCACCAGGCTTTCATCATCTGCCCGCTGATCGAGGAGTCGGATCGTGTAGATGCGCGCGCCGCGGTCGAAGAACACGCCCGCCTGCAACGCCAGATCTTCCCCGATCTGAAGCTCGAGCTCCTGCACGGGCGCATGAGCGCGAAGGAGAAGGAAGCGGTAATGCAGCGCTTCCGCGACGGCGAGGCGCATATCCTGGTCTCGACCGCAGTCGTCGAGGTCGGCATCGACGTGCCAAATGCCACGGTGATGCTGATCGAGGGGGCCGACCGCTTTGGCCTGGCGCAGCTTCACCAGTTTCGCGGCAGGGTCGGCCGCGGGCAGTTCGAGTCGTACTGCCTCTTGCTGAGCGATAGCTCCCATCCGGACGAGAACCCGCGCCTGCGCGCTATTGTCGAGAACTACGATGGCTTTAAGCTGGCCGAAGAGGACCTGAAGCTGCGCGGCCCAGGCGAGTTCTTCGGCACGCGGCAGAGCGGGCTCCCTGATCTGAAAGTTGCACAGCTCGGGGATATCGCTGTGCTAGAGCTGGCGCGCCGTGAGGCTGCTCTGATCTTCGCGGCCGATCCTGAGCTCCGTCGGCCCGAGCACGCGCTGCTGGCCGAGAAGATGCAGGCCTTCTGGGCAGCGCGCCGGGATGCGGCGCGCGAGTAAACTCCAGGCGCTATGCGTGTGATCGCCGGAATAGCGAAGGGACACCGGCTGCTCGGCCCGCGCGGGCGCGGGACCAGGCCGACTTCAGACAGGCTGCGCGGGGCGATCTTCGATGCGCTCGGCGAACGGGCCGGACAGGGGCGGGTACTCGATCTCTACGCCGGCACCGGCGCGCTGGGCATTGAAGCGCTCTCGCGCGGCGCAGAGCAGGCTGACTTCGTGGAGAGCGACCGCGCCATGTGCACTATCATCCAGGCCAACCTGGAGCGTACGAAGCTGGCTGCTCGCGGGCGGGTGCTGTGCCGGCGGGTTGAAGACGTCCTGCCCGAGCTCACCGGCCCGTACGATCTGATCCTGATGGACCCGCCCTACGCCGATCCCCACCGGGACGAGGTGCTGGCAGCCCTGGCCGCCTCGCCGCTGGTCGGGCCCGATACACTCGTGGTCGTCGAGCACACGGCGCGCCTGCCGCCGCCGGACCGCCTCGGCCGGCTGGTACTCTGGAAGCGCCGCCGGCATGGCGACGGGGCGTTCTCGATCTATACCGTTGCCGGGCCGGCCGCTGAGGCGCTGGCTGATATTCTTGAGGCTCCTCCGGCAGACACACCTCCGCCAGAAGATCAGTGAGACAACGCCAGCGAGAGCCTCCCCACTGTTCCTGCCCCATCGGCGGGCCGAGCAGGTCGCGCCCTACGCGGCAGAACAGCGCACCCTTCCCTGAGCATGGGCCATGCTCAGGGCACCGACGACCCAGGCGCAGTGGCTGGTCCTGCGACTTCATGGTACAACTAATCAGTAAGTTGTACAGTATTACATGTTGTACGACTTTGGATGAGACTCTACTGGTATCCTGTGCGTTCACCTAACATGTGTTTGATGTGTTCAAGGAGGCCAGCTCATGGGAGAGTATCGCAGCAGGGTAAGCCCTAAGGGGCAGGTGACTATTCCCCAGGAGATTCGCCGCCGCTTCGGGCTCAAGCCGAGAGATATAGTCGCCATCCGCGTCGAGAATGGCGAAATCCGTATCACCCCCCTGGTACAGGGGCTGGGCGATCTGGCAGCCAGCTTCCAGGCTGTACCCCCCCTGAGGCAGCCATATGACGCAGATGAGCTGGCCCGTATCGCTGGCGAGGAGCACGCCGGCCACGCCGCCCGTGAAGGACTGCCGGCGCAGCCCCGGCCCAGGCACGAAGCTGACGAGGTGTGAGGATGCCCCTGTCACCACCCAACGGCCCGCCTGCCACAGCTTTCCTCGATACGAATGTGATCCTCCGCTATCTCACGCAGGATCAGCCTGGTCAGGCTGAGCGTGCTCGCCGGCTGCTGGAAGATGCAGCCGCTGGACGGTGCCGCCTGCTCACCTGCGAGGGTGTAGTAATCGAACTCGTCCAGGTGCTCTCCTCTCGCCAGCTTTATAACCTGCCTCGTGCAGATATCCGCATGCACCTTACCCGCATCCTTTCCCAACGCGGGCTTTCCCTACCGCACAAGCAGACCTACCTGCGTGCGTTGGAGCTCTATGCCACCGTGCCGCGGCTCGACTTCGTGGATGCATTGTTGGTTGCGCATATGGAACGTACCGGCCAGAGCACGCTGGTGAGCTTCGACCACGATTTCGATGGGCTGCCCGGCATCACACGTTACGAGCCAACGTAGCTGTCGAACAGGAAGCACACCCGCTGCTGACCTAGCGACGGGGCGTTCTCGATCTATACCGTCGCCGGGCCGGCCGCTGGGGCGCCTACTCATGGGTCTGACGCAGTGCCGGCAAGTGCGCCCTTGCCAGGGGCGTGTTGAGGCAGCCCCAGCGCGAGAACTCCGGCTAGAACGTAGAGGCCGCCTGCCAGCACCAACAGGATCACCGGGCCGAGCAGGTCGCCCAGCGCGCCTCCGAGCCCCAGCCCCAGCAGGGTCATCAGAGCGTTGGTCGTGTTGAACGCGCCGAACACCCGCCCGCGATAACGATCGGCCACGCCCTGCTGAAGCAGTGTATGCACCGGCACGAAGCCGACCATCGCCGGCAGGCCGACCAGGGCAACCAGCGGCAGCGTCAGCCACAGCGACCTGCTATGCGCAATTCCGGCAATGAGCAGGCCGGTTACAACGGATCCCCCGGCGATCAGACGAGACGGCGGAAGCAGGCTCCCGAGCCGGCCGACGAGGAGCGCGCCGGCCAGCCCTCCAACTCCCTGGGCGCTGGCCAGCCAGCCGAGCTCACGCACCCCGCCATGCAAGCTCTCTTTCATGCACGCTCTCTTTTACGAAGGCAACCAGCAACGCATTGATAATGCCCTGGCCGACCATGACTACGCCCATCACGAGAAAGAGGCCGGCAACCAGCCGGTCCCCTTTCACCAAACGCAGCCCTGACAGCCAGTCCTTCCAGACCGACCAGACGGCGGCTGAGCAGAGGGAGGCCCACCCGGCGAGCACGACGGTGACGTTCACCAGCGCGGGGGTATGGAGGACCGTGCGAGCGAGTGGTGGAGGCGGCTCTCCCGTGGCGCTCCGCGGCAGGGCAATGAGCAGCACCATCACCGCCGAGATCACATAGGACGACACGTCCAGCAGCACCAGGCCGCCGAACCCCAGCGGCCCCATCAGCGCGCCGCCGAGCGGCGGAGCAACGAGACGGATAGCCTCTCCGGTCGCCGCATTAAGCGAGTTCGCCCGAAGGAGCTGCCATTCGTCCACCAGGCGGGGAAGCAACGCGCTCACGGCCGGATTAAAGAACTGGGAGATGGCTGCCTCGGTAAAGGCAACGAGGTATACGATCCAGAGCTGATCGACCGTGCGGACCAGCAGCAACAGCAGCAGGAGCACAGCCCGCAGTACATCGGCCACGACCATGGTCAGCCGGCGGTCCCAGCGATCTACAAACACCCCTGCCACCGTGCCAAGGAGCACACGCGGCAGGGTCTCCGCCATGAACATCGCGCCGGTAGCCAGGGTAGAGCCACTGATCTCATAGACATAAAAGGGCAGGGCGATGTAGAGCATCCAGTCGCCGGCCATGGAAACCAGGCCGCCGAGCCAGAGCAGGGCGAAATTCCGCTGGCGCAGGACCCCGAGCATGCGCTGCTCCTGCTACTCCTGCGCCGGGAACCCGTGCGTGCCGTAGAGCTTGACGAAGTGGGCCAGCGTGACGGTACGGCGGCGCACCAGCCCCCGCGGCCCCTTTTCGAACAGCACGACCTCTTCGTTCCCACCGAAGCCGATCGGCTGCACCAGTCGGCCGCCAGGGGCGAGCTGCGCCTCCAGCGGCGGCGGTACCCGCGGAAAGGCCGCGGAGACAATGATGGCATCGTAGGGCGCGTGCTCGGGCAGCCCCAGGCTGCCATCGCCGACCACGACCTCGACGTTGGTGATGCCCTGGCGGGCCAGATTCGCCCTGGCCGCCTCGGCGATATCCGGCCAGCGCTCGATGCTCCAGACGAAGCGGGCTAATCGCGCTAGCAGCGCCGTCTGAAAGCCATACCCCGTGCCCACCTCTAGCACCCGCTCGGACCCGGTCAGGCCGAGCGCCTCCACCATCCTCGCGACCAGCGATGGCTGTGTCGTAACCTGCCTGTGTGGAATGGGCAGGGGGCGGTCGAAATAGGCCTGCTCGACAAACTCAGGCGGCACAAAGGCAGCCCGCGGCACCTCGCGGAAGGCCTGGATGAGACGCTCGTCGCGTATCCCCTCGGCAATGATGGCCTGAACGAGGTCTTCCTGCGTCGGTAGCATGGCAGGGCAGACGCCGTGCGGCTCAGCCTGCGACAGGCCTTACTCGATCACATACCCGATACGGCGGAACTTCTGGTAACGCTGCTCAGCCAACGCCTCTCCGGGGATGCCACTCAGGGCGGCCAGCTCTTCCAGCAGGGCCGCCTTGAGATACTCAGCGGCCAGTGCCGGATCACTGTGCGCCCCGCCGATTGGCTCTGGCACGATGCGGTCGATCACGCCGAGCGCTAGCAGATCCTGCGCAGTGATCTTCAGTGCCTCGGCTGCCTTAGGCGCAAAAGAGTGATCCTTCCAGACGATCGCCGCAGCAGCCTCTGGGGAGGCCACCGAGTAGACAGCATGCTCGAGCATGAGGATCCGGTCACCCACACCCAGCGCCAGCGCCCCGCCCGAGCCACCCTCACCGATCACGGCCACCAGCACCGGGACACGCAGCGAGGCCATGGTGAGCAGGCTCTCGGCAATGGCCCAGGCCTGCCCACGCTCTTCATCCTGGAGGGTCGGGCTGGCTGCCGGCGTATCCACGAACGAGATCAGCGGCAGGCCAAACTTCTCCGCCTGGCGCATCAGTCGCTGCGCCTTGCGGAAGCCTTCCGGGTGCGCCATGCCGAAGTTGCGGCGCATCTTCTCCTTGGTGTCACGCCCCTTTTGATGCCCCAGGACCATCACCGGCCGGCCATCGAGCCGCGCCGGGCCGCCGACGATTGCCGGGTCGTCGGCGAAGCTACGGTCCCCGTGGAGCTCGACGAAGTCGGTGAAGATACACTTGACAAAGTCAAGCGTGTAGGGACGATCGGGGTGCCGCGCCACCTGGAGCTTTTGCCAGGGCGTGAGCGCGCGGTACAGCTCCCGCTGCATCTCCTGGAGCTCACGGCGCAGTGCCTCAAGCTCGAGGGACAGCCGGTCGTCGGGATGGGCAGAGAGCTTCTTCTCGAGATCAGCGATCTGGCGGCGAAGCTCGTCCAGCGGTTCTTCGAAATCGAGACGCGCAGTCACAGAGGGCAGTGTCCCTTTGTGTGGAGCAGCTAGCGCAACGTGGCAGCCAGCTCGGGGCGGCGTGGCGCCAGCGCCGCAGGATTGCCGGCCCAGTATAACAGCAGCAGACGGCGCAGCATATCACGTAGCTCGGCCCGCGGCACCACCAGATCGATCATGCCCCGCTCCAGCGCCGTCTCCGCGCGACGCGCCTTAGCCGGGAGCTTCTGCCGCATGATCTGTTCGATCGGGCGGCGGCCGGCGAAGCCGATGTCAGCTCCCGGCTCGGCGATGATCACGTCGGCGAGCGAGGCAAACGACGCCGTCGTGCCGCCCAGCGTGGGATCGCACATCACCGAGATGTAGAGTACTCCGGCTGCGTGCAGCCGTGCCACGGCTGCAGCAGTCTTCGCCATCTGCATGAGCGAGAGGAGCCCCTCGTCCATGCGCGCGCCGCCAGAGGCGACCACAGTGATCAGCGGCTGGCGCAGCTCCACCGCGAGCTCAACGGCGCGGGCGACCTTCTCACCTACCACCGAGCCCATCGTCCCGGAGATAAACCGGAACTCGAACACACACAGCACCACCGGCACGCCGTCGATGGTCGCGGTGCCGTAGACACACGCCTCTCGCTCGCCAGTGCGCTCCTGGTACTCGCGCAGGCCCTGGGCGTACGTCTTATCGGGACGCTGGAAGCCCAGCGGATCGCCGCTGGTCATCCCTGCATCGTATTCGACGAAGCTGCCAGAGTCTGCCAGCAGGGCCAGCCGCTCCCGTGCGCTCAGCGGGGCGTGGTAGCCGCACTTCTGGCAGACCTTGAGACACTTCTCGAACTCGCGGCTATAGTTCAGCTCCTTACAGGACGGGCAGCGCGTCCAGAGGTTCTCAGGGATCGCTCGGGCCCCGCCCTGTGCGTCGGCGTGGCCTTCGGTGGCCGGCTCCTGGCGTGGCTCGCGCGGTCCCCGGCGAAACCATTCCCTCATGCCTGCGTCCTCCCATCGCGCCGGGCGGTCACACAGCGCGGACCATTATAGCATGCCCGCCCTCTCGCCTGGCCTGCACGTTGTATACCGGCCGCGCTATCGCTACAATGCCGCGCGGCACCCCTGACCGCTGAAGGAGAACCCATCCGGCGCCAGGAAGTTACGCTCTGCCCCACTGCACGATGCAAAGTACCATCCGCAGTGCTCCTGTGGTGCAGGTCTCAGAGCAGACACTATCAAGCGTAGGTCCTGCACGGCAGGGCCCGATTTATAAATTTATTTAAATTGATAATTTATAGAATGATGGGAAGGCTCGGCTGTGGAGGTAGGCATGGTAATGGCAGCGCCGCTCACTGGCAAGGTCGTGCTGATCACCGGGGGAACCGGGGCGCTGGGGCAGGCAGTCACCCTGGCTATCCTGCACGCGGGCGCTCGCGCCGTTGTGACGTACCGGAACGAGGCGCGCGCAGACGCGCTGCGAAGCGAGCTTGCTCGCCAGGGCCTGGCGTGTGACCTGGAGCAGGTAGACGTCACGGAGAGCGCCGCGGTGGTGCGGCTGGTCGAGGATCTGCTGACGCGGCATGGCCGTCTCGACGGGCTGGTCCATCTGGTGGGCGGCTACCTGGGCGGCATTCCGGTGGCTGAGCTCTCGGACCAGGACTGGGAGCAGCAGCTGCGCCTGAACCTGCACTCGACATTCCTCTGCTGCCGTGCTGTGGTGCCGCACATGGTCCAGCAGCGCGCCGGGCGTATCATCGCCGTCTCCTCACGGGCTGCGGTACGGCCGGGCCCCGGCTCCGCGGCGTATAACGTCTCCAAGGCCGGGGTCATTGTCCTGATCGAGACGCTGGCGGAAGAGGTCAAGCGCGACGGTGTGACGGTGAACTGCATCCTCCCCTCTATCATCGACACGCCGGCTAACCGCCAGGCCATGCCGCGCGCCGACTTCGCCCGCTGGGTCACGCCCGCCCAGATCGCCGAGCTGATCGTGTTCCTGCTCTCCGACGCCGCAGCAGCGATCACCGGTGCAGCCATTCCGGTCTACGGCCAGGTCTAGCCTCCCCGCCAACCCAGGTGGACCTTGATGAGCCCGTTAGCACCCGAACACGAACGCAGCGCAGAACCCAGGATCCTCAGACGCCTGCGCGAGCAGGAAAAGACCATCCGGATATGAGGCACGCTGCAACGTGCCCCTACCACGGGCTTGTCGTATTCGCTCGTTCGCGACAGCCGCGTCGTCCCCTGGACAGCAACAGACCTGGAAGACGCCACAATGCTATTGCGACACCCCGGCACGGGAGGACGCCAGTTGATCGAGGAGCGCCAGCATCCGAGTGACGGTTTCATCGTGGCTGCCGCGGAAGATGCCCAGCGCCTCCGGCGCGCCAGCTCCGGTGTAGGCCTGCCGCGTCGCGGTGAAGAGTTCCAAGGCGCGCTCATACGACAACGGTTTAGCGTCTGGTCCGGTAGCGTTTGCCAGCATGAGCTGCCGCGGAGCAACTAGCGCGGCCACGTCCGGCACATCGCAGACGTCGAGGACGCGCCAGGGATAGAGCCAGGCCGCATGCGCACCGTCCTGCGCGCCACGGTAGCTCGCCAGAGGGTAGTCTGCCACCACCGCTGCGATGCGCACGTCTAGAGCCCCGGCGTAGAGCGCCAGCAGGGCGCCCTCGCGCTCGCCCCACAGTGCCACGCGGTCGGGCTGTACGTCCTCTCGCTCACGCAGGTACTCTACTGTGCGCAGGACGTCCCAGACGCGCAGGCCGAACAGATGGCGGCCGGTCTTCAACGAGCGGATGAGGGCGAAGCGCTCGCCATTCTCGCCAGCGGCGGTCTCACCGGCGCCACGGTAGTCCACAGCCAGGACGCTCCAGCCGGCGCGCAGGCACTCCAGCACGTCGCGGCGCTGGACCGCGCGGGCCTTGCCTGATGGTGAGAGCAGGATGATCGCCGGGGTCGGGCCGGCAGCCTGGCGAGGGCGCAGCAGCAGCGCCGGGAGCAGAATGTCCGGCTCGCTGTGGATAGCCAGCTTCTCAATGCGGCACTCAGCGCGCTCGAGTGTCTCGACATGCTGGGGCTGCAGCGGCGTGCGCGACGGGAAGCCACCAAAGACCCGCTCGACAATAGCCCGGCGTAGGGCATCGTCCGTAGTGCCGGGTGGACGGGGCGCCTCGCACAGCCGGGTGTAGTACGTGGCACAGGTCAGCGCCCCGGTCGGCGGCGCACTGGCAGCCCAGAGGCTCAGCGTATCTGCCTCTTCCGGCTCCACCCACACCGCGCCCTCGTCCACCGGGCCCTTGTCCACGCCGACAGGCTCTTTGAGCCAGCGGTCGAACCAGCGGTAGGCCTGTTCGCGCATCGCCCGTTCATAGCCATGCTCGGCGTAGACCTCCGCCAAGGCCAGCTTTGCCGGGTCGTATAGGTCGTAGATGCACCGAGCGCGGTCGAATGCCAGCCGCGCCGACAGGATCGGGAAGCCGCTATCTTTGATGCCGTTGATGAATAGGAGCGCCCGCGGTGCCACCAGCCCGAGCAGGTGCGGCTCGTCGGCGTAGGTGAAGAGCTCCGGCACCACCTCGCAGGTGCAGCAGCCTTTGCTGAAGTAGTCGGCATAGATCTCAACCGAGCAGACCGGCACGCTGGCCTGGATGCGCTCATCGAGAGCTGAGAGATACATCGTCTGGTTGCCGCCGCCCGACGCCCCGGTGCAGCCGATGCGCCGCGCATCAACCTCCGGTCGCGCGCAGAGATAGTCCAGGGCGCGGATGTTGTCCCAGGCCAGCAGTCCGGAGAGCGGCCGGCCGGCAGCCATGAGGTAGTACGTGTCGCGGTGGCCCATGAAGGCACGATCGTTATAGCCGACCATGTCCAGCGCCAGCGCGACGTAGCCGCGACGGGCCAGCGTGACGCCCAGCGCCTGGACATGCCATGAGCGCTTGCCGGCGTACCAGTGCCCGTGCGGACAGAGAATGCCCGGGGCAGGCGCCTCCTGGTGCGCCGGACGGTACAGCAGCGCGGCGACATACCAGCCGGGGCGGCTCTCAAACTGGACCTTTTCGACAATGTAGCCATCACGCTGGAGCGTGCCCAGAATGGTAGCGTTGAGCGGCGTGCGCGGCTCCTCAGGGGGCAGCCCCAGCGAGGTCCGCAGCCGAGCCTGGAGCTCGCCGCGGCGGGCCTCCCATTCTGCACGGGTGGCTGGATAGGGATGCCGCTCGAGCATCTCCAGTCCGAGGCGCGCGAAGTAGTCCTCGAGCATGCGGCCGTGCGGCGTATGCAGCACGGCGAACTCCTCACGGAGATCGTACTTTGCCATGGCGTCCTCCTGCGCGGCCAGCATTATGGCATGGCTCCTACACCGGCGGCAACGGCGCGGCTGCACGTCTACGCCAGCCAGCGCATCAGCGCCAGCAGATGCAGGTAGAGCTTCCAGAATTCCGCAAGGAGTGCGGGAAGACTGAGGCGGCGGCCAGGCACGACGTGTTCGAACAGGCCGAACTCCGTATAGCGTACGTCGCGGTGGCCAAGCTCGCGCAGCCGTGCCGCCAGCCGGCGAGATTCAGTTACTGGCACGAAGCGGTCATCACGGTCATGCATAAGGTAGACGGCGCAGCGCAGCTCGGTGGCCGCCGCGAGCGGCGACATCTGTCGCAGGCCCTCACGCAGCGACACCGGTAGCTCGGCCAGCAGCCGCGGCACCTGCTCAGCCGGCGGCCGTCTCAGCAGATCGAACACGGCGCGAGCAGGCCCGCTCTCGAGCCCTGCTCGCGCCGACAGCGGCGGCACATCTGCCACGGCGATACCGTCTGGTAGAAACATGCGCTCCAGCGCGAGGCGGTCTTCGGCATGCGGAACCGCCTCGATCAGCGTCTGCGCTAGCACTGTGCGCGTCACCTCGTCCGGTTCCCAGGGGAGCCGGCGGCCATCGAGCTGGATGGTATGGGTGACAGCCGCCTCCAGGAAGGTCAGCGCATCAGCATAGCTGCCGAAGGCATTGACAAACGCGACGCGGTCGCGAATGCGCGGGTCTGCGGCGGCCACCAGTGCCAGGCTTCCGCCGGTGGAGAAGCCAACGAAGCCGGCGCGGCGCGGGTCAACCTCCGGGCGCTCCAGGAGTGCGCTGAAGGCGGTGACGAGAGCGTCGATCTCCTGCGGTTCGAGCCGGCCCTCGAGCATGGCTGCAGACTCAGGCACCAGCACGACGCTGCCCGCTCGCGCCAGCGCCTCGGCGAGATGAACCAGGCGCGGGTCATCCTTGGGTGTGTAAATGCCAACGAACAGGAGTATGCCGGGCCTGTGCGTGAGGACGCGTCCGGGCGGCAGCACACTGCGCGGCAAGTAGAGGTCGGCCGGCACGGCCGTGCCGGCCGCAGTCCAGTATACGGCTTCTTCGCGCTGCGGCGCGGGGCCGAGCCAGCCTAGTGGCCCGGCCGGGCCATCAGGAAAGAGCTCCGGCAAGAGCACCAGCGCCAGCAGGGGTACGCGCGCCAGCCACAGGAGCGCTCCGGGAGCTGCCAACGCCCCAAGCAGGAGCGCGAACACCCGCGTCTGTCCGAGGCACCTGTGGCTCATAGCGCGCTCCCAGATAGGTCAGTGTCCTGCTCCTGGCCAGCGCCACACCAAGCTGTTGTCATGGGCTGGCCTGCAACCTATTATCATTTATCATTCAATCATCGGTGAAGTGTCCGCGAGCACGCGCCAGTCGGGGCGCAGCAACGCAGCACAGCCGGGAGTAATTGAGCTCGTTGAACGTGCTATGCGTCGTCTCCTTAAACAGCTCGCTTTCCTTAAGCGGCTCGCTATTACCTGTCTCAACCTCCTCACTGTGGTAGCTCTGGTGCTGGGCGGCTGGTGGGCCTGGCCCTACGCCGAGCGCGCTATCCGCAGCTATCCGTGGCCGGATTTCGAAGCTATGCTAGCAGGTGGTCTGCCAGCGCCGCGCAGCCCGCTGGCCGCCCTCCTGGACTACGCCAGCGACCGCTTGAATGAGCAGCAGGCCGGTCCGCCGCGCGTCCGGCCCGATGGAGATGGCTCCGGCGGTACAATCACGCCGCTCCCCAGGGGTGATTCCGGGCCGGCCTTCGGCGCCACAGAGACGTTTCGCGCTGGCTCCCGCGCCCGCCTCATGGGCGCACGCTGGTCGCGGCTGGTCTTCTGGTGGACAGGTATCCAGCCGGGCGGCCCGCGTGACTGGGTGGCGCGGAACTATCTCCCGGACGACCTGGTGCGGAGAGAGCGCAACGCCGGCGTTGAACTCGTCGGCCTGCTGATCAACACGCCTGCTTGGGCGGCGGAGCGGCCAGAGGCTGGCCCGCGTAGCGTGCCTCGAGGGTTAGAGCTGCCGCTTGACCATCCCCAGAACTACTGGGCACGCTTTGCGAGGCGCATCGCCACGCAGTACCGCGGACGCATCGATCATTGGATCATCTGGAACGAGCCGGACATCCAGCCCAGCGATCCCAACGCGCAGTACTACACCTGGGCCGGTGACGAGCGCACCTATTACCTGCTGTTAAAGACGGCTTACCGTGCTATCAAGGCGGCCAACCCCCGCGCTACTGTGCTCTTCGCTGCGACCACATACTGGACCGACGTCAATGCCGGACGGCCGCTCTACCTTCAGCGCGTGCTCGAAGCTGCTGCCGATGATCCGGATGCCGCACCGAACGGCTATTTCTTCGACGCTGTGGCGCTGAACCTGTATTCGTCACCAGACGATATCGCCCGCATTGCTACTGAATACCGCGCCATCCTGGCACGCTTTGGGCTGGAGAAACCGCTCTGGCTGACCGAGTGCAACGCCCCACCGGAGGACGATGGCGCGCCGGCACCGGCCCCCGGCACCATGCAGATCACAGGGATCACCATGGACTTGCAGGCCAGCTACGTGGTCCAGGCCCTCAGCATGGCGCTTGCTGCCGGCTACGCGCGCGTGGCCATTCATGCGGCGGCGGACCACAGTCAGGCCGACGGGCTATGGGGAATGGTCCGCCGGGACGGCACGCTGCGTCCCGCCTTCGTCGCCTATCAGGCGGTGGCGCGCTGGCTGGGCCCGGCGCAGCGCTATCACTTTGCGCCGCTGGAACGCCCGCAGCGCCTGTGGCCGCCAGATCCGTACCATCCGAACTGGCAGGTCTATCGTGTCGTCGCAGATACGCTGGACGGCCGCCGCGTCAGCGTGCTGTGGAACGGTGACGCTATCCCGTTGCGCGTGATGGTTCCAAAATCTAGTACACAGGCGACTCTCTACGATCGCTTCGGCCGGGTGCTCCCGCTTGCAGATATCGGCACAGACTGGGAGGTGCAGCTTCCCGCAGCAACAGCACATGCCGCCGGTGACCCGCCCGGCTATCACTTCATCGGTGGCGCGCCGGTGTTCCTGGTCGAAGATGGCGCCGCGGGCATGCCGATCGCCGCGTTGACCAGTGCGCCCGCGTCCTCCGCAGACGCGGGCACTAGAGCTATAGCGTGAGCCGCAGACAACGTCAGACCTGTCTTTTGCGCTCTTTTTCCGGTGGCTACGCACCCGACTGAAGGAGTATAATTAGAGTGGAGCCTGTTCACGGCCGGCGAAGGTTGTACGGCAATGGCGCCGAACCTGCGGAAGGACGCGGCGGCCGTTATCATCCTCAGGTTTCATACATTCTCTGGGAACAGACCAGAGCGCCCTGCCGCAGGTGTTGCGCCGGTCTCCGGTCTGAAAGGGGGTGGCCCCTATGGCAGCGATGGCGCTCATCGCCGGCGGTGCTGGGTTCTTCGGCATTGCCTGGCAGTTGCTCATGGCGGCAGAAGAGCGCGCCACCGGTTACCTCAACTTCCTCGTCGGCCTCTTTGGTACCCTGATCGCCTTGGGCGGCCTCGCCACGAAGGACCTCACCGTCCCCGTCTCGCTGTACCTCTTGTTGTTCTCGACCTACTTCCTGTTTGAGGGCGGTGTAGGTCTCTTCGGCATCGGCTACCGGGCGCACGGCTTCTATACCCTCTTCGCCGGCATCATGCTGGCGATCACGGGCGGCCTGTTGCTTGGCGATGCGATAGGCGCCATGGCGGTGCCTGGAGGCCCATTCAAGCTCACCGAAATGGTGCTCGGGGTGGTTGGCATCGGGTTCTTTGTGCCGGCCATCCTGCGCTTCTGGCATCTCGCCGTGGATAAGCCGGGGCTGCGGCCGTGGGTCGGCTGGGTCTACCTGATCGCCACATGGGTGCTGCTGGTCGTCCCCGGCGTGATCCTCCTGGCGAACGTGATCTACCGCTTCGCCGCAGCCTAGCCCGCTCCGACAGCAGCGAGCTGCGCAGGGCCGCACCGCCTAGACGCAATGGACAGGATAGGTGAGAGCCGGCCGGGACAGGACAGGCGGTGCGGCCTCAGACGCGGGCTGGACTGCGGGAGATCGTGCACGTGCCAGTGCGCAGGAGGTGCGGTACGCAACGTTGCGCACCGTTTCCTGCGCACTGGCGTCTTATCCCGTATCTCATAATCGTACCCACCTCATACTCAATCGTACTCATGTCGCAACTTTTAACTTATCGGAACTGTCGTAATTGCTCGTAGCTGCGCACTTTCGCTCATGCCGCGATGTCTATCAGCCGCCCTCATCCACCCACCAATACCCCTTGCCCACCAGAGCGCTCCCTAGTGCTAGGACTAGCGGGCACGGTAACGTTTGGTGGCGCTTTGCTCACTGCCGCGCTGGCGCTAGCCCTTTTCCTCATCCGTCCGGGTGAGGGCGGACCATCTCGTCCAGCGCCCTTTGCACCTGCGCCACCACCCGCGGCCGCACCGCCAGGTCCGGCGGCTGCCATGCAGGCCAGCGCACCTGAGGTGGCCGCAGCACCAGGACCAGTTCTAGCCCCAGAGCGCGAGGAGACGCTACCCGCGCAGCCAGCGGAAGCCCGGCCAGCCGAGCTAACCACCCCTGCGCCGCCCCAGCCGCCCGCAGCGCCCGATGTGCTCCTGCCCCGCACCGGCAAGCGCGCCTGAAACACCTCCGGCGCTAGCGCTGATCGAGCTCGTGGTATTCCATAAGGTTCTCTTCGGTAAACAGGCAGTAATACGGCTGGAAGTGGAACCGAATGATACCGCGCTCCCCGTTGCGGTTCTTGACGATGTAGAGGTCCACGCTCCGATCGCGCGGGTCTGCGCGCAGGAGCCCCAGACGCTTCGTGTTAACCATCACCGCAGCGACGTCGGCGGAGTATTCGAGCTGCGCAGCCTCGCTGAACACGTCCAGCCCCTGCTCGCCGTAGCGGGCACGACCCTGTGCGGAGACCACCAGGACCGGCGAGAGTAAGTCTCGCGCCAGCCATCCTAGCTCCAGGGCCAGGAGCTCCAGACGCTGGGCAGGCGTGGTCTGGGGCCCGCCCGGGAGTTTTTGCAGATAGTCGATCACAATCAGACAGCGCTCCGTCCTAGTCTGGGCCATCGCCCACCGGGCCAGCGTTCGGATGTGGTCTACGGTTGTCGCCCGGCCGCCTTCGATGAGGTACATGAAGCTGGCGAACGAACGATAAATTTCGAGCGCGGTGGCCGCGCGCGGATGAGCGGGCAGCCCGTGCATGCTGAGCTCTCGCACATCGACACGCGCCAGGCGTGCCAGCGTCTTGAGCCGGAGCTCCTCCTTCATCTGTTCCAGGGCAATGAAGAGCACCGGAACGTGGTTCAGGCGGGCTACCTCATCAGCGATCTGCTTTACGAAAGTGGTCTTGCCCGCGCCCGGCGCGCCGGTAAGCAAGAAGAGGCCAGTGCCCAGGCCATCACACAGCTTGTTGAGATGGGCGAAGCCAGAATCGAGGCCGCGCAACCCCCGCCTGCCCGCGGGCGGCTGCACGAGTTCCTGCACTGCCTCCCATTCGGCCGCCTCAGACTGCGGCCACGCCGGTGCTTCTCCCCCTTGATCCCGGTGGGCTCGCTGGAGCTGATGAGCTAGGCTTTCCGCATCAAGGCGTCCCTGCCGGTACGCTTCCCAGGCGGCTTCGCAGACATCCCCAGCCGCGCGCGGCTGGCTCGCCATAGCGAGAGGGTTTACCACGTCCGGTGCAGGAAGATCGCCATCCTCAGGCTGCGCAGGCATGCCTATCCTCCCAGGAAAGACACCACCGAAGTAAGCGGCTCTATGCGTATCGTACACCGCGCGCCAGCGGCAGGCCCGTCGGCATGATCAAGGATAGCGCATGCCGGACCAGAAGGATGAGCGGCGACCGAATCAGGGCTTTACCAGCCTCCCCCGCGCCCACACGCACGGCCGTGCGCGTTCCGATTAGGATGACGATGCAACAGGTCGTCGTGATCAACGACGCTTGGGTGAGGAGCTTGTGGAAGTGCTCTGCCGAGCATTGTGTGCCAGGAGATGTTCCTTCCAGAGGAGGCGCAGCCGGACCGCCTGCTGCTCCATGACGCTCAGCAGCCGCCAGCCGACCATAACCATCAGCGCCAGATAGCTCACACCGAGCGTAGCCAGCCGGGCCAGCTCTGGCGTGCGCAGGTCCGGGCGCATGCTCCAGAGGAGCACAAGCGCTATCGCCGCGACGGTGACGCCCAGGGCGAGCAGCCCAAGCAAGACCAGCAGCACGGGACGGATAATCGAGTAGCCGCGCAGGCTCTGTTCCAGCTCACGCAGCCGGCGCTCGGGCGAGGCGCGCCATGAGGCATCGCTCGCGCGCAGCCAGGCGTCGAGCGAGCGATTGCCAACCCACGGGATGAACCCCAGGAAAAAGAAGGCGTTGCCGAACAACACCACGGTAATGGCAAGTTCTTGTGCAGACACTAGGTTTACTGCTCCAGGACCAGTTTGGCCGCCGCAGCCTGGCGGGGTGCACGAAGGAGGCCCCTGCCGCAGCCAGCGTGTCAGGAGTTACTAGGCGACAAGCATGCCAGGCCAGCGGTGCCTGCTGTAATGCTTGCAGTTTACTCCAAGCAGGCGCATTTTACAAAACCGGGTAGCCCCCTGGTGAGGGTTGCTCAAGGGGATACACTTGCCGCCGCGGGCGGAGCGCCCTAGGTGCAACGCCCGGCTGCCCGTCTGCTTCTTCGCGTCCCCTAGCGCCAGCACCCAACTCCTACATTCCCATCACGTGGTAGCCAGCGTCAACAAAGAGAATGTGGCCGGTGATCGCGCTGGCCATCGGGCTGCACAGGAAGAGCGCCGCCTGCCCGACTTCATCCTGCTCTACATTGCGCCGCAGCGGCGCCGCCGTCTTCATCCGCTCCCACATCAGCGTGAAGTCAGCGATGCCGCGTGCGGCAAGCGTGCGCTGCGGCCCTGAGGAGATAGCATTCACACGAATGTTCTTCGCGCCCAGGTCCCACGCGAGGTACCGGACGCTGGCCGCCAGCGCCGCCTTGGCCACGCCCATAACGTTGTAGTTTGGAAACACCCGCTCGCTGCCCAGATAGGTCAGCGTCAGCATCGCCCCGCCACCGCGCCGCTCCATTAACGGCGCGGCCCGCCGCGCCAGCGCCGTGAACGAGTAGGTCGACACATCCAGGGCCGTGAGGAATGCTTCCCGAGGGGTCTCCACGTACGGCCGCTCCAGCGCTTCCGACGGCGCATAGGCCAGGCTGTGCACCAGGATGTCCAGGCCCCCGTACGTCGCCTCGATCTCGGCAAAGACGGCGTCGATCTCTGTATCGCGCAGGACATCCATCTGGTAGACCGTGGCGTCAGGCAACGTGGCCGCCAGTTCCTCCACCGTTGGTTTCACACGCTCCTGTGCGGTGAAGATCAGGCGCGCTCCCGCACCAGCGAACGCTTTGCCAATACCCCAGGCGATACTGCGGTGGTTCGCCACCCCGGCTACCAGCGCGATCTTGTCCTGTAGCAGCATGTCCCGGCACCCTCTCTCTGAACTATCAGCAGCAGCCGTGCAGGATCGGCTTGTACCGGTGGTACCCTCAGTGGAACACCGGATGCGCGCCACCGATACGCCCTTTGATCGCTAGCGCAGCGGCCTCAGCAGCGCTCCGCCCACCACTGGCCGCCACAGTGGCGCAGCCGCCCCAGGCTGACCAGGTAGTGATCCCCGAGCAGGCCAAGCTGCACCTCATACGGTGTCCCGGCATGTTCGGGGTGGTACTCCATGCGCGCCTTCTCGAACCACTGCACGACGTAGGCTCGCCCGGTCATGTCACCATTGGGCTCTAGCGTCTCTTCGCTCAATGGCAGTCCAAAGCGCTCCCGGCCGCCGTGCGCGTCGTAATACTTCAAGAAGGCATAGTACACGCCGTGGCCCGTCTCCGGGAAGTAGCGCCCCTGCTCCCAGCTCTGGAACGGCGCCACGCGCGGGAAGGGCTGATTCTTCTTGGTCAGCCAGTCGCCCAGCGGCGAGAGTTGCACTTCCTGCGGCGTGCCGGCCTTGTCCGGATGGTACTCGAAGCGCGCTCGCTGGAAGTACTGCACCAGGATGCCATTCTCCGTGCGCGGGCGGCTGCGCGGGTAGCCAAACTGGTCCACGCCGCCTTTCTCGCGGAAGTAGCGCAGGAACGTATGGTACACACTGTAGCCGGTCTGCGGGAAATACTCCAGGTCGGCGCCGCCGAGGATCACTCGGGTATCCGCCTGCTCGGCCGGGGTGAGCCCCTCTTCGACCACCAGCAGCGGATCGCCACCGACCAGGAACCAGTCCGGCCGCTCGGGATCGGTGTTCGTCGTCGCACGAGCCAGGGGGAGGGTATACACGCCGCCGGTGGCGCGCAGCGGGCTCTCCTGCCCAAGCTTGGTCACGAGCCGGGCGCTGGTGCCGCGCGCTTTGAGCGTCACCGTCACTGGCAGCGGGGAAGCGTTCCAGAGCACGGTGATGCGCTGGCTGCCCTTGTCAACCACAAACGTCTCCACCTCGTTGATGGTCTGGCGGATCACCGCGCGCGCATTGGCGAGATAACGAGTAACCGTCTGGTATGCCAGGAAGGCCGGGCGGATGCTGCCATCCGAGCGGACCAGGGCGGCCGCGGCGCCGTGCTCACCGCGGCCGTCCATCAGCCGGTAGACCCCGATGCGCTCGACGCCGGCCGCCAGCGCCATGAGCGATGCCTGGATGATATATGAGGCCTGCCCGTCCAGGGTCGTGCGCATGTTCGTGGGCGGGAGCGGCGCGACCGGATCGTCGTACGGGACGGTGTTGGTCTCAGTGATCCAGATCGGCTTCTGGAGTCGGTGCGCGGCAAGGACACGCTTCACCGCCGTCGGCGCATCGTAGAGCGATTCCGGGCTCATGTAGAGATGCAGTGCCGCAAAGTCGAAGAAGTAGCCGTTCGCTGCCGCGGCTGGGTCGCGACTGGCGAACTCGAGCACGCGGTCGAGGAAGAGGCGCCGGCCATAGACGACGTCGTTCCAGTAGCTCAGCCCGGCGAAGCCGATCTTCACTCGCGGGTTGACTGCCCTGGCAGCCTGGTAGGCAACCTTCAGGAGCTGATAATAGTCGGCCTCGCTGCCGGCCCAGGTGAAGTAGGTGCTGTTGCTATCCTGCGGCCGGATATCGGGCTCGTTCCAGATGATCCAGTGATCGATACGCCCGGCGTACCTGCGCACGATCTGGCCGACAAAGCGACCCCAGGTGTTGTCGGGATGAAGCGGGTGTAGGTAGAGCCCCTTGGGCACGGCTGCCGGCCCGTGCGCCGGGTTGCTGCGCGCCCACGCCGGGGTGTTCAGCAGCACGCCAACGACAGTGATCCCCCGCGCGAGCTCACCCTGGAGGATACTGTCCTGGAACCAGAAGGGGTTCCAGTCCTGCGGACCACCGGGCTGAATATCGTTCCAGGAGAAGAGCAGCCGCTCCCACCCAGCTCCGGCGCGCCGCGCCAGATCCGGCGCGACGTAGGCTTCGACGAAGCCGAAGCGGCCGTCCGTCAGCGCTGCCGGCAGGGGCTCCAGGCCCGCCGCGGCGGCTGCCCGCGGCAGCGGTACATACATGAACCCCACCAGGAGTACTTGTACGAGCAGGATTATATGTCCCTTTCGTCCCATGGATGTCCGGCTCTTTTACTACTACAGACGTGAGCGTCGGTCGTGTGCATCGACTCTAACGCCCGGTGAGCGAGCCGGACACGCGCGGCGGTCCCATCGAGACGCGGTACCATCGGGACGTGGGGTAATATATAGTTCTGGTAGGATTTTCTCCGGCGAGCTATGCAGGGGGACGCGCTACAGCCTATGCCCAGTTGGCTGAACGGCCAGACGATCCAATTCCTTGGCTGGCTCCTCGTCAGCACCGTGCTTTGGTTCATGGTGCTGAAGGTATGGATGCCGTTTGCTCCGCGGGTTGAGGGCGAGCCCATCCATGAGCTTCGGCTGAGCATGCGGCAGAAGCTCTTGCTGCACCGCACCAACCTGTGGTTCCTTTCCTTCTTGCTGCTGGTCGGTGCGCTGCCGGGGCCGGACCCGCAGCATGCCATCCTGCCGATCGTGGCCTATCCGCTGGCGCTTGCCGTCGTGCTAGCGGTCTTGCTGCTCCCGGTACGATACGTGTTCACCGATCGGGGAGTAGTGCTGGCGACCGGGGTGCTGGGAGGGCACGCCCTCTTCCGCGCCTGGAAGGAGTTCAGGCGTTATTATCTGCGCGACGAATCGATTCTCCTGGAAGGGAGGAGGCGTAGGTACGCATCGTATGTGATCATGGCCGATAAGGAGCAGCAGCGCGAGGTACAGCGGCTGCTAAAGCGGCACTTGAAGTAACGCTCAGTGCGCCTGCTGGGCCGGTGGCTGCTCGCGGCTGCGCTCCTGGAGATGCCGGCCGACGCGCTCGATGATACTGTGGTCAATCGCGTCGCTGAAGGTGCAGTGCCACCAGATGAAGTCACGCAGCCGTCCAAGGTCACGCCCGTCCAGGCCATAGCGCGCCGCCTCCCGGGCGATCTGCTCGATGTAGGCATCAGACCATGAACTGCCAGACACAGGTTCGTGCGCCATCGGGATGCTCCTCCAGTGAGTGGTCTGCCTGCCGGCATCGCAGGCGTTCGCCGCTCCATCTCGGCGCGCGGCTACCATCGAGTCTATAACACAGCAAGAAACGCGCCAAATGCGGAGACCACCGGGCGAGCACCACGCAGACCAGCCCCGCCTCTTTGCCGAGCCGGCGCGCGGCACTGCCGCCCCTGTGCCGGTGCCTGCGGCAGAGATGCCCCTTGCAGCGCGCATGCGGCCGCGCCGGCTTGACGAATTCGTCGGACAGGAGCACCTGGTCGGGCCGGGCCGTGCCCTGCGACGCATGGTCGAGTCTGGCACACTTGGCTCAATGCTCCTGTGGGGGCCGCCCGGCACAGGGAAGACGACCCTGGCCCTGCTGCTGGCCACGGCATCCGGTGCGCACTTCGCCAGCCTGAGCGCGGTCACCGAAGGGGTCGCAGAGCTCCGCCGGGTCATTGAGGAAGCCCGCGCCCGCCGCTGTGCCGGGCAGCGCACAGTCCTGCTCGTCGATGAGGTGCACCGCTGGTCGAAGGCGCAGCAGGATGCGCTCCTCCCCCATATCGAGCAGGGCCTGCTCATCTTGATCGGCGCCACCACGGAGAACCCATACTTCGATGTCATCGCACCCTTACGGTCGCGTCTGCGCATCTTCCGCCTGGAGCCACTCACTGACGAACACATTCGCACGATCATCGATCGGGCCCTGTGCGACGAGGAACGCGGTCTGGGGCAACTCCAGCTCACCGTCGAGCCGCAGGCGAGAGAGCTGCTCGTCGCCGCTGCGGGGGGCGACGCCCGCGTGGCCCTCACCGCCCTCGAAGCCGCCGTTGCTCTGGCCGGCGGCGCTCCCGGCGCCACGATCACTGCCGCCCACGTGCAAGAAGCGACGCAGCGCCGTATGCTGCGCTATGATCGTGCCGGCGACGACCATTACCAGACCATCTCTGCCTTCATCAAGAGTGTGCGTGGCTCGGACCCTGACGCCGCGATGCTGTGGCTGGTGAAGATGCTGCGCGCGGGTGAGGACCCGCGCTTCATCGCCCGCCGTCTGGTCATCCTGGCCTCCGAGGATATCGGCAACGCCGATCCGCAGGCCCTGCCGCTGGCCGTGGCCGCCTACGAGGCGGTCGAGCGGATTGGCCTGCCTGAGGCCGAGTACGCGCTCGCCCAGGCTACGCTCTACCTGGCCACGGCACCGAAGAGCAACTCCGCGGCCCGCGCCCTGGCTGCGGCGAAGCAGCTCATCGAGAGTGGCATCAGCTTGGAGGTTCCGCTGCACTTACGCAACGCCTCCTTCAGCGGCGCCCGTGCGCTCGGCTACGGCGTGGACTACGAATACTCGCACCAGTTCGCCGAGGATGATCCACGGCGCTACCGCCAGCGCTACTTCCCCGACGGTGTCGCCCCTGTACCACTCTACGAGCCCGGCACGAGTGGCTACGAGGGGGCGATCCGTGAGCGCCTCGAGCAGCTCCGCCGCTGGCGAAGCGGCTAGGACCTGCTCGCTCCCACTCGATCCTGCGCCGGCATCCTGCGTACTGGCTCGTGCGCACCCCCATCCGAGCCCTGCCACGACACAGAACGCCCGCCGAATAGGTGGGCCAGGCGTCTCTACACGGTACGCAGGACGCATTCCCTGAGGGTGATCCAGTTGCGCCTGCACTGCTGTATCCCTATACTCAGGCCGGATGTCGCGGGTGCGCTGCCGGTTCAGGAGCGCGCCTGTGGCCTGCTCTGCCCCTGTGGAGTGCACCGAGCACGGTTCTTCAGGAGGACACTGCGATGGCTGTAAGCTCTGGCTCCGCTGTAGTCTTCTCACGACGACGCTTCGTTGCGGTGATGGCTGGACCGGCGGCGCTCCTTTCTGGTACCACCCTGGCAGCGTGCCGGCAGCCGAGCAAGCCGGCCGAAAAGGAGCAGGTCGTACTGGGCAAGCCCACTGGCCCGATCCGCATCGGCAGTCGCGGTGGCACCGACCTGGAGGCCAGCGCCAAAGCATTTACCGAGAGAACCGGGATCAAGGCCGAGACCCCGGAGCCGATCGGCCCTGAGCCGGATTACTGGTTCAAGGTCATCGTGCTACACAACGCCGGCACGCTGCCAGATGTCGTCTGGGCCAGCACGGGCGGACACCGCCTGCTGGCAGCGAAGGGGGTGCTGCTGAACCTGTCGCCTATTATCGCTGCTGATAAGTATGACCTGAGCGATTTCGTGAAAGCCGGCCTCGATAGTCTCTCGCTCGACGGGAAACTCTATGGCATGCCGTGGGGCGGCCATCCCGGCGATGGTGGCCTGGCGTACAATGCCGACATGCTGCGCAATGCCGGCTTCGCCACCGTCACCGAGGACGCCGCGACCCTGCTCGACTGGACGTACGAGACGCTGCGCGAGGCGGCGCGCAAGCTCACCCTGAGAGACCAGCAGCAGTTCGGCTTCCGCCCCGGCAACAGCTTCCTGACGCTCAATAACGTGGTCGGTGCGTACGGTGGTGCGTTCTTCTCGCCGGATGGAAAGAAGCTCACCATCGATACGCCGCAGTTCATGGCTGCGATGGAGTGGGTGGCCAGCATCTGGCAGGAGGGCCTGACCGGCCCCTGGAGCCCGTTCAACGCGACCGAGCAGTTCGCCGCGGCCAAGCTCGGCATGCTGCACACGGGCTACTGGGGCCAGTTCACGCTCAGGCCGGAGCAAAGTGCGTTCAAGTGGAACTGCACCATCATGCCGAAAGGCCCGGCCGGCAAGCGCGGCACCAGTCTCACCATCAACGGCATGTGCATCTCGTCGAGCACCAAGCAGGTGGCCGCGAGCTGGGAGTTCCTGAAGTTCCTGTTCGATCCAGACGTGCATATTCCGGATGTGCTGGCCGGCCGTAGCCGCCCGGCGCTCAAGCGCTCGATCCTGTACCATCCACGGCTGCTCGAAGGCATGAAGGCGCAGAAGGTCTGGGCCGATGCCATTCTTGCCGCCGAGCCTTGGAAGATGCCAGCCAACTATCGCTGGGCAGAGTTCGACACGGCCGTGCGAGAGGTGTTCACGCCGGTGTGGCAGGGCGTCAAGGGCCTGCGCGACGTGATGGACGATGCTCGCCAGCGGCTGCAATACATCCTGGACCAGCCGGTGCCCGAGTAGCCCATGGCAGCGATCACGCTACAGCCTGTCGGGTACGTGCGCTCCCCCATCGCCGACCCGGCGCAGATGCCTATCGCGGGCGTGTCCGCCACGGTCGAAATCCTGCCAGAGTTCGCGCTGGCGCTAGAAGGGATCGAGGCCAACACACACCTGTGGGTGCTGGCCTGGCTTGACCACGCCGAGCGCCGGCTCCAGGTTGCAGGGCGGCGCGCACCGCCCGGCGCGCCGCCGCGCGGGGTGTTTGGCCTGCGCTCGTCGGTCCGGCCCAATCCGATCGGGCTGACCGCCGCGCGCTTGCTCCGGCGAGACGGGCTGCGTCTGGAGCTCGATCGTCTTGACTTCGTCGATGGCACGCCGGTGCTCGATCTCAAGCGGTATTCGCCAGGATGGGACGGTATCTTCGCAGCCCGCACCGACCGGGAGCGGCGGCCGCCGCGCGCCGAGCCGCCTGGGCTCGCGCAGGAAGAGCTCGAGGACCTGATCCTGACCGTCGAACGCTTTCACGGCGAGCGGTGCGCCGGAGGGATCCTTGCCGCGCGGATCGTCGTGGCGGCGTGTCGCGCCTGGGGGATCGGCCCGCGCGATGACGAGCTACTGGTCTCCACTGGGCCCGACGGCTGTCTCACCGATGGCTTGCAGGCGCTCACTGGCGCGACGCTGGGGCGTGGCCGCCTGCGTATTGCGCCGGACGGCATCTTCACCCTGAGCCATGGTGGGAGGCGCTGGCGTTTCGAGCCATGGCCAGAGGGTGTTCCGGATGAGGCGTCGGTGCGCACGCTGCCGCTCGAACGCCTCGTGCGCACTGTGGAGCGCGACGATGGCGCCGGGACGCATGCTCCTGCTACATCTCCGACAGAGATGCTAGAGCTCCCTCCTGCGGGGCGAAGCGGCGCGGAGATCGGCCACCTGTTGAACGCGATTGTGGTCCCGCGTGCTATCGCCTGGGTGTCTACGCTGAGTCCTGAGGGGGTGGCCAATCTCGCGCCGCACAGCTACTACACAGTGGCCTCGACCACACCCCCGGTGGTGCTGTTCGTGTCCTCCGGCGTGAAGGACACCCTGCGCAACATTCAGGCCACCGGGGAGTTCGTCGTGAATGTGGTGAGCGAAGAGCTGGCCGAGGCGATGAACCTCACTGCGGCCGACTCCCCACCGCACGTCAGCGAGTTCGCGTTCGCCGGGCTGGAGCAGGCTCCCAGCGTTACGGTGCGGCCGCCGCGAGTAGCCCGCTCCCCGGCGGCGCTGGAATGCCGGCTGCTGGAGATCCGCCCGGTGGGAGACCCGCCCTCGTATGTGATCTTCGGACAGGTCCTGCATATCCGTGTGTCGCCACAGATATGGCGCAACGGCCGTATTGACCCGGCGCTGCTCCGCCCGGTGGGCCGGCTTGCCGGCTCAGATTACAGCTACACCCGGCTGCTGTTCCGGATGCCTCGCCCACGCTATGCCGACCTCGAGCGCGAGCGTGCAGAGCGCTCTGCTCTGCCATGATCAGCGCAGCGCCGTCATTTCAGCGCCATCCACTCGAATGTACGCGCCGCTCACATACGAGGCGTCGTCAGAGGCGAGGAACGCAGCCACGCGCCCGATCTCGTCGATCGTAGCCAGGCGGCCGAAGGGGAGCTTCTTCGCGGCCGCCTGGAGCTCCTGCTCCGTGGCGAATTGCCGCTCGCCCGGCGTGTCGGTCCAGCCGGGGGCGATCACATTCACGTGGATGCGGTAGCGCGCCAGCTCGTTGGCCATGGTCATGGCCAGGTTGTTCACCGCAGCTTTGGCCGCGTTGTACGCCGCGGAGAGGGCGAAGGGGTGCTCAGAATGAATGGAGCTGATGAAGATGATCTTCCCGCCGGTGCCTTGCTCGACCATCAGCCGGGCCGCGACGTGAGCGACATGGAAAGCTCCGAAGAGCGTGACGGCCAGGGTCTGCTCGAATGCTTCGGGCGTGAGCTCGATGAACGGCGCGCGGATGGAGCGATACGCATTCGCCACAGCAATGTCGACGTGCCCGAAGCGCTGCACGGCCGCCTCAAACATGGCCTCGACCTGGGCGCGCTGGGAGACATCCGCCTTGACCACCAGCGCCCGGCGGCCGAACTCCTCTATCATGCGCGCCGTCTCGGCGGCATCTTCGGGATGCGAGAGGTAGTTCACCACCACGTCAGCCCCTTCCCGGGCGAAGGCAACCGCGCAACCACGCCCGATGCCACGGCTTGCCCCCGAGACCAGCGCCACCCGACCATCCAGTTTGCCCATCGCGCCGTACCCTCCTACTCCTGTCTTCTCTTCCTATCCCCCTCAGGTCGTGTCGTCATGCTCCTGCCCAGGGCGCGTGCTCCTGGACCGGTGCCATCGGCGCGAAGAGCAGCGCCCCCATGTCGTGTTGCTGTTTCTTACTCTACCAACTCTAGCGCCGGGTCGCTATACCTGCCACCGCTCCTGCGCTGCCGCTGTAGCACAGGACTCCAGGAGCGTAGTTCATCACGCCCAGGCGATATGCGAAAATCTTGGCAGGATGGCCGGCCGGGCGCGGGTGCACGGCATGCATCCGCGCGCCCTGGGGGCTTCGGCGTAGATGAGAGAGGAGGTTGTGCGCGCCATGACGACCGTTCCGACGACCCGGCGACCCGGTATTGCTCTGGGGGGCCTGGCAGAACGGCTGGAAGCGGCCGGGACCGATCTCCGCACGGAGCTACGCGCCGGACTCACGACCTTTATGGTGATGGCCTATATCATCTTTGTGAATCCTTCGATCCTGAGCGCTGGCGGCATACCATTCGAAGCCACGGTCGCGGCGACTTGCCTCGTCGCGGGAGTGATGACCCTGGCGATGGGCATCTTCACCAACTACCCGCTTGCGATTGCACCTGGCATGGGGCTCAACGCTGTGGTCGCCTTCCAGCTCGTACAGGGCATGCGGCTACCGTGGCAGGCCGCGATGGGTGTGATCTTTCTTGAGGGCGTGGTGATCACCGTGCTGGTGCTCACTGGCTTCCGCGAGGCGATGATGAACGCGATTCCTGCCTCGCTGAAGCGGGCCATCGGCGTCGGCATCGGCCTGTTTATCTTGTTCATCGGCATGTACCAGGGCGGCTTCGTGCGCGTGCCGGTGCCGCTTGGCCAGCCATTGACTGCGCCGCCGTCTGTGCCGCTGGAGCTCGGCAACTTCGCCACGTTGCCCTTCCTCGTCGCGCTGATTGGCCTGCTGCTTGGCATCGCCCTGCTCGCTCGGGGCGTGCCGGGAGCGCTCCTGATCAGCATCCTGGGCACCACGCTGATCGCTATGGCGATCCACTACGCGACGGGAGCCCAGGTCTCCACTGCGCCGGGCAAGGCGGAGTGGCCGGCGCAGCCGCTCTCACTCCCTGATTTCTCGACCTTCGGCGCTGGGCTCAACGTCGATGTCTTCTTCCGCGTAGGCGTGATCACGGCGATCGTCACCATCTTTTCGATCATGCTCTCCGACTTCTTCGACACCATGGGCACCGTGATCGGTATCGGAAGCGAAGCTGGCTGGCTGGACGAGCAGGGGCGGTTGCCGCGGCTCAACCGGGTACTGTTGATCGACTCGCTGGGCGCGGTCTTCGGCGGCATCGCCAGCAGTAGCTCAGCCACGACCTACATCGAAAGCGCTGCCGGCGTTGCAGAAGGGGCCAAGACGGGCATTGCCTCAATGTTCGTCGGCCTGCTGTTCCTCGCCTGCCTCTTCATTGCACCCATCGCCGGGATCGTGCCGCCGGAAGCGACGGCCGCTGCCCTGATCCTGGTGGGCTTCTTCATGGCACGCGTGGCCCGCGAGATCGACTTCAGCAATATTTCCGAGGGCCTGCCCGCGCTGATGACGCTGATCACGATGCCGCTGACCTGGAGCATCACCAACGGCATTGGAGCAGGGTTCATAACGTACAGCTTCATCAAGCTGGTGACCGGGCGCGCCCGCGAGGTACACCCGATGATGTGGCTGGCTAGCGCAGCGTTTGTACTGTACTTCGCGCTGCCGTGGCTGAAGCAGGTGTTCCGTTTCTAGCGCGCTTCAGTGCAGCGCCGGCCGGCACCTAGCCTGCCGTCCATACCACAGCGCCGCGGCCGCCCTGGCGAGAGAGCACCTGCACTCTCCCGCCGGACGCCGGGACGAGGTAGAGGCCGCCCCCGGCGGCGATAGCGAGCTGCCGCCCATCAGGCGACCAGGCGGCAGCCGGCTCGTCCTCGAGGAGTTCAGTCAGCCGGGCGAGGCCGGTACCATCTGTGGCCACGACGAAGAGATCCATCGGCAGCCCGTGTGCCATCGCCTGGCGCGTAGCTCCCCTGGCCGCCAGGCGGCTCATGATCGCCCCGACGCGGGCGCGCACAGCATCAAGTACACCACCGCGCTCCAGCGTCGCTCCTGACATGGCCGGCTGCCCGGTTCCGTCACCCAGGCTCCCCAGGGCCGGCGCAACGGCGCTCACCACTAGCCGGTGGCCGTCGGGGCTGAAGCGCGGCCAGGCAAGCCCTTCCAGGCGCCCGGGTGGGAGAATCATTCGCTCAGCCGTGATGCGGGTGCCGTCAGGCGCAAGGTCGGCAACATAGAGGGCCGCACCGTCGGCACGTGTGCGCACGTAGGCAAGGCGCCGCCCATCCGGAGCGATCGACGGCCAGAGCGCGTCGGGAACGACTGTAGCCAGCGCGCCGGTCCTGGCATCCACGCGGGTGATCTCGATACGCTGCCCGGTCACCACATCACCGGCATACGTCCACAGCGTGGCCATGGCATAGAGCGCGCTGCCATCCGGATGCCAGACCGCGCTCTCCAGCCGCGCACCATAGGCGTCCGGTGGAGGCGACGCCAGCCGTTTTGGAGCGCGGCCATCAGCGCCAGCGATGAACAGCGAGGTCTGCGGCAGAGCAGCGAGGGTAAACTGCTGGTTCGGCGCCAGCCGCATAGGCGGGGTACGGGAGAAGACCAGCCGCGCGCCATCCGGGGAAAGCGCCGGATCCTGGTCAACGCCGCCGCGTTCCGGAGAAGTCAGACGCCGAGCAGCGCTGCCATCCAGGGGCACCGCCCACAGCCCGTCTTCTCGCCCGATGATCAGCCGTGGGCCGAGCCGCTGCGGGGTGCCGGGCAGAGGCAGACAGGCAGCGCTGCCCCAGGCAAGCGCCGCGAGCCCGAGCACCGTCCGCGCAACCGCGCGCCGGGTCCGGCGAACACCCCACACAGGGACAGCATGATCCCGTCGTGGTGGAGAAGCGGTGTGGAGCAATCGGGTGTCACGCAGGGGGACTGCCACGGAGGAGGGCATCGACCTTCTGTTTGATCGTCTCGGCAACCTCGCGGGCCGGCTTGGTGCCCAGCCGTAGCGGCTCCAGCTCGGCATTCACGAGCCTCTCGATGTCCAGATACAGGGCGTGCTGGAACGGGCTGCGCCCATAGAGCGCCACAGACTCGTACAGGACACGCTGGCCCGCCTGAAGACCGCGCAGGAGGCTTTCCGAGCGAAGGAGTGACTTGTGAACCGGAACGTACCGGCCGCTCTCCGCGTAAATTGTGCCCGCGTCCGGGCCGGTCGCGAAGCGCACGAACTGCCAGGCCGCGTCCACCCGCCGGCTCGATTTCATGATGCCCATGGGCTGGACCTGCAGCAGGGTCGCCCGTCCTCCCTTCGCCCCCCGCGGCATGGCCACGATCCCGTGCGCCGGCGTCCGGTTGGGCCGTGGCGCTGGCGGCGCGGCTGCCTGGCTGGCTACGTACATGCCTAGCCGCCCGGAGGTAAGCTGCATCGCCTCTGAGTCACCCCCGCGCGCCGGCCGCGGCGCTACGTGGTAGCGGTGCACCAGGTCTTGCAGGAACTGGAGCGCTTCGACCGCCTCCGGGCGGTGCAGCAGGCACTCGCGACCGTCGTCGAAGAGTTCTCCTCCGTTGCTCCACACCCACGGCAAGATATCCGGCATGGCGATGGCGACGCTGCACCCATACCGCCCAGCCACAGGGTTCGTCATGCGTCGCGCGTAATCGAGGAAGCTCTCGAAGGTCCAGCGCGCCTCCTGGTCGATCACATTGGGGGCCAGGAGCCCCGTGTCCTCCAGGAGACGGCGATTGTAGTACACGACGTGCACCGCCGCCCCGCTGGGCAAGCCGTACTGCAGTCCCATAAACTGCCCGGCGTCGAGCGCGGCCAGCACAAAGTCGTCGAGCTCACCCTTCAGGTCACGCGCCACCAGACCGCTCAGGTCCGCCAGAGCGTTCCGCAGCACAAACGTGCGCAGATACGCCGGACCGATGCGCACCACATCGGGGCTTCCATAGCCGGTCAGTTGCCCGAGGAGCTTCGCATGGAAGTCGGCCGGCGGGAGTGGCATAAGCTGGACGCCAACGGCGTCTTGCTCTTCCATGAAGCGGGTGACGACGGCTTCTTCGATGCTCGTCTCCTCCGCCGCGCCAGCGAAGGCAAAGCGGATCGGCTGGCCTCGCCCAGGGGCAACGGGGCGCTGCTGCCCGGTCGTACAGCCTGCCAGCACGGACAGCACAGTCGCACTCAACCCCAGCGTAGCGGCCGCCAGCACGCTACGCCTCGTGTTCGGCTGAGCCGTGTGCTGCCCCATAGCTCTACCTCCGCTGCACCGCTCATGCAGTCGGTCCGGTATCGTACTATGCTCGTGCGTGCGCTGCAAGGGGTCCGGATAGGCAGGCAACCACATTGTAGCATGCAGCATGCGCCTTGCACAGGCTTCGCGTCAACGGTGCGCGGGCCATGGGCCCATTGCTCTGCCGGGGCCAGGCTTGCATGCCGAAGCCACCTGCGCTACCCTCGCGGCAGAATACACCAAGGAGACCCTCCCCTCCACGGCGAGGCGCTAGCAAACAGTGCACGACGTGTGCCCGCCGGCGGGACGCCCAGAACAGGAAGGGGGATCGTGGCATGGCCAACACAGGTATAAAGCTGGACCTGCCCCGACTGCGACTGGCCCAGGTGCCCACGCCGCTCCAGCCCGCACCGCGGCTGGCAGCAGCGCTGGGCTGCGCTGCGCTGTATCTCAAACGGGACGACCTCACCGGGCTAGGCCTCGGTGGGAACAAAGCGCGCAAGCTCGAGTTGTTGCTTGCCGACGCACAGCACCAGCAGGCTGATGTGATCATTACCACCGGCGGCCCGCAATCGAACCACGCCCGCATCACCGCCGCGGCGGCGCGAGCGCTCGGTCTGGACTGCATCCTCGTTCTGAGCGGCCCGCCAGATGCGCCGGTGCAGGGCAACCTGCTGCTTGATCACCTGCTCGGTGCGACCGTGCATCTCGCTGGTACAGCGCCGGGCGCAGCCGAGCGGGCCATCGAAGAGATCGCCGCGGACCTCCGGCGCGCTGGGCGCCGCCCGTATATCATTCCGGTAGGCGGCTCCACGCCGCTCGGCGCGGCAGCATACGCGCTGGCGGTTCTGGAGATGCTCGACCAGATGGCCGAGCAGAGCATTCGCGCCACACGGGTGTACTGCGCGCTCGGCTCCGGCGGCACCATGGCCGGCCTGGTCGCTGGCGCGGCGCTCTTTGGCGGCGCATTTGAGATCGCCGGTATTTCTGTCAGCCGGCCCCCAGCGCAGATCGCTGCGACCGTCGCACAGCTCGCGACCGAGACCGCGGCACTTCTGGGCAGGCCGCGCACGTTTACGCCTGGCGAGCTCATGATCGACGGGAACTATATCGGCCCGGGCTACGGGCAGCTTACCGCTGAGGCGATCGAGGCTATCCGACTGGTGGCTCGCGAGGAGGGGATCCTACTCGACCCGGTCTACACCGCGAAAGCCATGGCCGGGCTGATCGGCCATGTGCACCAGGGTCGCCTGCGCCGCGATGAGCCGGCGATCTTCCTCCACAGTGGCGGCACCCCAGCGCTGTTTAGCTACGCCAGCGCGCTGGCGTCGGGCTGACCCGGCGGCAGCGCGCCCCGACGTTATTCTTCCGCCTCGTCCCAGCGCAGCACCGGATGCTGCCAGGCAGTCAGGTGCTCGGCCGCTCGCACCGGGCGATCGAAGTGCTCGTCACAGAAGGGGCAGTAAAAGTGCGTGCCCAGCCACCAATCCTGCTGCTGGCGCAGGAACTCGGCCTTGACTGCCAGTGCCGAGGTAAACCCGCGCCGCCTGGCCTCAAAGGAGAGCCCGTCGCGCGTCGCCGCGACATCGCGCGGAAGCGGGCGAGAGCGAGAAGGGGTCGACGTCAGGACCGGAGCCTCAGCGGACTGAAGGGACGACAGTGAACCAGCAAACGCTGAACCTTGCGCCGCGCGAGGACGGCGTGTCTTGCGAGTGGAGCGCATTCCGACCTCTTTCATCTGCCTGCGAGGTGAGCTGTCGGGTTCGGGCGAAAGCTACCCTACCCGCGGCGCGCCGGCTCTCCAGGGCACGCGCCACGGGATTCACCCCACGGCATGCGGCAGCTGCCGCATGGCATCCCCCGCTCCTCCGGGTGGGGCCGGAGGATTCGGCGTTGTTCCGCAGGCGTGATCGCCTGCTCCCTTAGCAATTATACCCCGCCGCGCGGTGAGCAGCGTATGGACCAGTCGCGGGCCTGCGCACTGGCCTCCCCCTAGAAGAGCCCCAGGGCGGCGCCGGCCTCGTTGACAGTGGCGCGCAGCTCCGCGTAGAATAGGCGCCGCCGCGGAGAAGGACGCCGTGCGGTTGGGCCGCGCGAGATCGCGCACGGTGCACGCATGGAGGTGCAGCGATGGCAGAACGCACGCTGGGCGTAGGGATCGTGGGGATCGGATGGGTCGCGGGTGAGCATATCAAAGCGTACCAGAATAACCCGCACTGCCGGGTCGTCGCACTGTGCAGCCACAGCCGCGAGAATGCCGAGGCAGCGCGCCAGCGCCACAACCTTACCGATGCGCGCGTCTATACCGACTACGAGGAAATGCTGCGCGACGAGCGGGTCAACGTCGTGTCGATCTGCTCGATGAACCATCTGCATGTGCCTCAGGGCATCGCTGCCGCTGAGGCTGGCAAGCATGTGCTCATCGAGAAACCCGCCGCAAACGACCTCGAGGGCCTGCGCCGGTTGGAGCGAGCCATCACGAAAGCTGGTGTGAAGAGCCTGGTCGGCTTTGAGCTGCACTGGAGCCCGTTTTTCCAGACCATCCATAAGCTGATTGACTCCGACGCCTTCGGCAGGATCTACTACGGTGAGTGCGATTACTTTTCCGGCAACTGGGAAAAGTGGTACGTTGGCTACCATTGGGTGCGCACGAAAGAAAAGGGAGGGTCTGCGCTGCCAGCGGCCGGCTGCCACGCCGTCGATGCCCTGCGCCAGTTCATGCGCGATGAGGCGGTCGAGGTCGAGGCGTACTCCGGCAACTTCACCAAAGTCATGGAGTGGGATGCGACCATCATCACGCTGGTGCGCTTCGCCAGCGGGGCGATCGGCAAGATCGGCTGCGTGCTAGAGGGAAACACGCCCTATACCTTCAACGTTCGCCTGCACGGACCGAAGGGCACGCTGGTCAACAACCGTTTCTACTCTCATCTCCTGCCCGGCCAGACTGGCTGGGCCGAGTTCCCGACGATCCTGCCGGATACTCCGCAGGTGACCCACCATCCCTTCCAGCCGGAGATCGACCACTTCATCGACTGCATCCTGAACGACACGACACCGCTCGTGGACATAAAAGACGCGGTGAAGACCCACGAAATCATGTTTGCTGCGGAGATGTCGGCAAACGAGCGGCGGCCGGTCAGCCTGCCGCTTCCGTGAGGTCGCGCCACACGGGCACCCGGCGGATCCCGGGAGTGTGGACCAACCTGTGGACCCTCCTGCGGACCCCAGGCATGCCCTGAGCTATCCTGGAATCTCATGGAGTGGAGCAGTCATGGATCAGGTGACGAGAGCAGAGCAGGGGAGGGAACGCCGGCCGGTCTCGCCGGGCATCCCATGGTCGAGCCAGGGGATGGAGCGCGCTGCCAAGGAACCGCCTACCCCAGGCCAGCTCCGGACACTGCTGGCTCTCGGGGCGACCGAAACGCCTGAGACGAAGATCCAGGCCATGCTACTGATCCGGAAACTGAAGTTCGACCTCGAGCGCCGGAGAGCGGCAGGTCAGTAGGTGCCGCTGGTCGCGGCCGGGCCATGCTGGCCTGGGTCATGGGCGGCAACGAACTCTCCATCACCTCTCCAGCGCACTCGACCGGCAGCGGCGAGCAGATCGAGCGCCAGTCTGAGCTCGCCGCGAGAGGGTATGCTGTCTTCGAGATGTCCCGGCGAGCCCTGGCTATCAGAGGCAAGGGTTTGCTGGATCATAGGTGCGACGATCTGCCAGGTCAGCTCAAACACACTGAGTGGTCGCCCAGCGCCGGCCAGCGCGTCGAGGACCCGGCCAGCCAGCGGCCAGGCGTGCAGGAGCTGCGGCAGCCCCGGCGCAAGCCCTTCTGCGGCAATGCGGCGTCCGGTGGCGTTTAGGCGGCATTTCTTGCTGCCGATCCCAGGGGCGCGCTGCTCGAAGAGCGCGCGGTGAGGGCAGCGCTCTAGCAGCGCGCAGCCATGCTCGTGGCAGCGCGGCACTCCCCGAGCGATCAGCGCCGCCACGCCTATCGTGTGCAGCCATCGCACCGAGAGCCCGTACAGCGGTGCAAGCCAGTATTCACAACCGACCTCGTCCCAGCGTGCCATCTCCTGGAGCGCGGCCTCGAGGGGCTGTGCCAGCGTAGCGCTGGTTACCTCTCTATGCATCTTATCTCTATGCATCTTGCCCGCCCTTCCTATTTACTCTTTTTGCTTTTTACTCCTGAAGCATACAATCGTCCCCCGGAATCATCGACGAGGAGCTACGCATAGGATCTTTGTGGAGAGCACCGCACAGAGCGCTACATAGAGTATAGATCCACGTATGGATCCGCTATAGAGATAGACATACGAATATAGGGATAGACATACGACCACCAACACACGCACAGAAGGGATGAATATGTACACAAGTGAAAGCATAGCACAGAGAAACGTGCTGTAGAAATACCCGTGTTACTGGCAACGATAGCACATACACGCGTGTTCCCCAGACGACCATCCCTGCATCTTATCGCCCTCTTAGTTTGTTCTCATTGTGCTCTTACATTGTTATGGTATCCATCTTGCTCCACAGACGGATAGTAACCAGGCCCAGTTCGGGAATCTGATCGCGCCAAGGCGTTAGCATGGGGTAATTGAGCAGAACTCCGGCTCTGCGTCGCACTTGCGGTGTGGCCGGGGAAAGGCACGTGCAGGGCAGCTGCGCGAAAGATCTGGCACGCCTGAAGCCACCTGAGGAAGCGTGAGCGCAACCGATGACCAAGCCAGTACACCGTGCTCCAATAGATCTCCTGCCAGTACCCAGCCGCACCGAGACCGCACCGGCGTGGGAGAGCGCTCCCGCGCGAGCATGTGCGCGGACGCCCTGGGGGCGGGCCTTCGGCCTGGAGACCGAGTACGGCTGCCTAGTGCGGGACGATTCGGCCGGCCCAGCAGAGGAGATCGTATACCGGCTGGTGCGCGTGGCGTTTAACACCGCGCGCCTCGGCGTCTTCGACGCCGAGCCTGGCGGCGGCTGCCACGGGCGCGCCCGTGGCAGCGGCTTTCTCGTCAACGGCGGCCGGCTGTACGTTGATGTCATGGGCGAGCATCTCGAATATGCCACGCCGGAGTGCGCTCGCCTGTGCGACCTCGTGGCCTGCGAGCGCGCTGGGCAGCGCCTCATCTGTGAGCTCCTCGACGCGGCCGGCCTGCGTGAGCGCGTCAGCTTCTACAACAACTCGGTGGACCACTACGGCGGACACACCTTCGGCTGCCATGAGAACTATTCGCTCCGTAATCCGGTTGCATTTCATGCCGGTGGCTATGAAGCCCTTGTGCCGTTCCTGGTGACGCGCCAGCTCTTCGCCGGTGCCGGGCGTGTGGGAGGTCACCGCCTGGTGCCGTCTGCGCAACGCCGCGCCTCGGCCAGCAGCACATCGCCTGCTCGCTCGTACCGCGTCCGGCGCGATCGCACGGTCCGCTACCAGCTTTCCCAGCGTGCCGACCATATCAGCCACGTGTACTCTCCACGGGTGCGCTTTAACCGCGCCCTGATCAGCCCCAAGGTCGAGGCTGCTATCGATGAGAACGACTGGCGCCGCCTGCACCTCCTCTTTGGCGAAGCGAATATGTCACAGATGGCAACAGTCCTCAAGGTTGGCACAACGGCGCTGGCACTTGACCTGGTCGAGGAGGGGCATGTGCCACAGCGCCTCCGTATCGCCAACCCCATCGCTGCGTTACATGCCATCTCCAGGTCGGCCAGCCCGCAGTGCGTGATCACCCTTGCAGATGGGACGCGCATCACGGCCCTGGAGGTGCAGCGATGGTATCTCGAGCTTGCCGCGCGCTGCTACGCCGGCCGGAGCGACGAATGCGACCTGGTGCTGCGCGCGTGGGCGCGCGTGCTCGATGACCTGGAGACGCCGGGCGCCGATCTCACCGACCGCCTGGACTGGGCAGCCAAGCGGCACGTGCTGGAGCTTTACCTGCACGAGACGGGACGGAACTGGCGCGATGGCGCCCTGCACAGCATTGACCTCGAGTACCACAATATCGATCCCGCGCATGGCCTCTTCTTCGCCCTGGAACAGAGTGGCGCAGTCATGCGCGTCGTTGACGACGAGGCCATCTGCCAGGCCCTGAGGCAGCCTCCACCGCACACGCGAGCCCAGCTCCGCGGCACGATTGTGCAGCGGCTGGCCTGGAGCTCTGGCGCCAGAGCAGGCGGCTATCGCATTGAGTGGGGATGTATACGCGTGGCGCCGGGCTGTCGCATCTGGTGTTCCGATCCACTGCGGGCCTACACTGCTGAGGGGAAGTACCTCCTGCGCACGATTGCCGGTCACCCCTCTTGACACCCCCGGTATCATGCACCACCGCGCGGCACTGCACTCTCCCGGCGGACGCTGCCTGTTACAATACAGGCATGAGCACACACGAGCAACCACTTGTCCAAGCAGACGCGGCGCGCGCGGCCACACAGCCGCTGCCCGAGCACCTGGCCCGCTGGTGCGCCGCCTTCGACCTTGACCTGGGCACCGGGCTCCAGATCAGGCAGTTCGACGACCTTGACTTCATCGACGCGACGCGCCCCTTGCTGCTCTTTGGCAGCACCGCTGGCAGCGACACCCGATCGGCTGCTGGGCGGCTGCGCAAGCGCTATGGCGAGGCGCACCCTGTGCACCTTCTGCTGCCCGGCGAGGCTGTGCCCTCTGTGTGCACGCTGGCGGAGCTTGAGGAGGCGCTCCTGCGGCTGGAGCCCGAAGCAGTGTACGTGCCGCCGCTGGACCGACTGGCTGATGTGCAGGCGTACGACACCCTGGAGTACATCGTGGCCCGGCTGCGCGGGCCTGGGGGCTGCCCGTGGGACCGCGAGCAGACACACCAGTCGCTCAAGCCATTTATGCTCGAGGAGGCCCACGAGGCGCTGGAGGCGCTGGATTCAGGTGATACGGCCCGCTTCAGCGAAGAGCTGGGCGACCTGGCGCTCCAGGTCGTGCTGCACGCCCAGCTCGCCCGCGAGGCCGGCCACTTCAGCATGGACGAGGTATTCGCCTCGATCAACGCTAAACTGGTGCGACGGCATCCCCACGTGTTCGGGGACGTGCAAGTCAGCGGCGCCGCGGAGGTACTGCGCAACTGGGACGCTATCAAGCGGCACGAGAAGGGCGAGCAGGGTGAGCGGGCCTCTGTCCTGGATGGTATCCCCATCACCCTCCCAGCGCTGGCGTACGCTCAGGCGCTGGGACGGCGGGCTGCCCGGCTTGGCTTCGACTGGCCGGATATGCGCGGCGTATTACATAAAGTGCATGAGGAACTCCAGGAGCTGGAGCGCGAGATCGTTGCACATCCACCCGGGGAGGCGCCGCACGGCCATCCGCGCCTGCGGGAGGAACTGGGCGATGTGCTTTTCGCGCTGGCCAACCTGGCCCGGTGGCTGCGCGTGGACGCAGAAGAGGCCCTGCGCGAGACTAACCGGCGCTTCCGTGATCGTTTCCTCAAAATGGAAGAGCAGGCCGTCGCGCAGGGGCGCCCCCTCGAGCGCATGAGCCTGGATGAGCTCGAACAGCTCTGGCAAGAGGCCAAACGCACCAGTTGACGCGGCGTATGGTCCAAGCGCCCTCTCGCGTGCGCTCCAATTGCGCTACCCTTCGGAGGAAGCTGCGCACTGTGGAGGAAGCTGCGCACTGCGAGAGGAGCCACCTGCCTGATCCGCTCGAAGTCCTCGTCCGCATACCATTCGCATACCACGAGACACGGTTGCGGGAGATAGCAGCCTGGGCGATCAGAAGGTCCGGCAGCAGCTTGCTCACAGCTTGACCGCATTCTCCGCCCTGCCTATACTTGCGGTGAGTTCACGACTCCTGGGAAGGATCCCTAGGAAGTAATCCCTCGGAAGTAGCCTAGGGGACGTAGAGGGCCAGGGACCGGCGCTGTCTCCTGTTGTGTCCCTGGATTGTGTCAGGGCACAGAGCGAGCAGCAACCGCGAGAAGCGAAGAGCAGGGGCAACGGAAAGGGAGCGTGGGAACAGCGATGGCCAGCATCGAGGACGTCAAGAACATCACTGACCGGATCATCGAGAACGTCGAGCGCGTCATTATCGGCAAGCACGAGGAGGTGGAGCTGGCGATCATTGCCCTGGTCTGTCAGGGGCACGTACTGATCGAAGACGTGCCTGGTGTGGGCAAAACGGTGCTGGCCAAGTCGATCGCTCGCTCTATTGGCTGCACCTTCAAGCGCATCCAGTTCACGCCGGACCTGCTGCCGAGCGACGTTACGGGAGTCAATATCTATAACCAGCGCACCGGGGAGTTCGAGTTTCGGCCGGGGCCTGTCTTTGCGCAGGTCGTGCTAGCCGACGAGATCAACCGGGCCACACCAAAGACCCAGTCTGCACTGCTCGAGGCTATGGAAGAGCGGCAGGTGACGGTCGAGGGCACCACTCACCCGCTGCCGCGCCCCTTTATGGTGATGGCGACGCAGAACCCCATTGAATACGAAGGCACGTTCCCGCTGCCGGAGGCGCAGCTCGACCGCTTCCTCATGCGCATCAGCTTGGGGTATCCGCCCAAAGCCGACGAGATCACTATTCTGGAGAGCCAGCAGAAGGTGCACCCGCTCGAGGAGATCGGTCAGGTGGCCACCGTTGAGGAGCTGCTGTTCGTCCAGGACGCTGTGCGGGATGTCTACGTAGATAAACTAGTTAAGGAATACATCGTTGAGATCGCCAATGCCACGCGCGATCACCAAGAAGTGTATCTCGGTGCCAGCCCGCGTGGCTCGCTGGCGCTCTTCCGCACGTCCCAGGCGCGCGCCGCTCTGCACGGCCGCGACTACGTGGTTCCAGATGATGTGAAAGCACTGGCCGAGCCCACGCTGGCGCACCGGCTGATTGTGAGCCCGGCGGCGCGCATCCGCAACGTCGATACCAAGGCCATCATCGCTGAGATCCTCTCCAACGTTCCAGTGCCTGGCGCGCAGGTGCTGCGCTAAGGCACAGAGCCCTCACCCCTCGGCCCCTCTCCCGCAGCGCAGGAGAGGGGCACACACTCCTTCGCAGCTCCTCCGCTCCCTGCGCCATTGACCCGATCACCGGCGCATGCTATTGTTGAGTTCGTCGGTGCATTTTATAGAGTTGTCAGGGTACCAGTTCGCCCAGGCCCGCGCAGCGGGCGCGCAAAGGAGGTTCGTGCCATGCCAGTTGCAGATGAGTTCCTGGCTGCGAATGAGCGCTATGCCGCACGCTTCACCAAGGGCAACCTGCCTGCCCCCCCGGCGCGCAAGGTAGCGGTCGTGGTCTGTATGGATGCGCGCATCGACCCAGCGAAGGCCCTCGGCCTGGAGGAGGGAGACGCGCATGTGATCCGGAACGCGGGTGGGCGGGTGACGGAGGATGTGCTACGCTCGCTGGCGATCTCCCAGCAGCTCCTAGGCACGCGCGAAGTAGTGGTCGTCCACCACACCGACTGCGGGATGCTTACCTTTAGCAATCAGGACATCCGTGAGAAGCTCCGCCAGGAGCTCGGGCCCGAGGCCGCGCGCGTGGCCGAGACGATCGACTTTCTCCCCTTTAGCGACCTTGAAGCGAGCGTGCGGCAAGATGTGGAGGCCCTCCGCCGCTCGCCGCTGCTTGTGAGAGACGCCCCCATCACTGGCCTCATCTACGACGTGCGGACGGGCCGCCTGCACAAGGTCGTCGAGGAGAGGGCGGCGCAGACCGCGTAAGCCCTCGCAGACACGAAGCCACCCGGCATAGCAAGGACATCCCCCGAGGGCACGCATCCCCCGAGGGCACGCGAGAGGAAACATGCCTGCGCCCTAGCGCACCGGCTCGGGCGCAGGCTCACGCTCCGGCTGCTCGAAGAGGGCATTGACGAACATCTGCGGGTCGAAGGGGGCGAGATCGCTGGCTTTTTCCCCGGTGCCCACAAACTTCACCGGGACCTGGAGCTCCTGGCAGATCTGGAACACCACGCCGCCCTTCGAGGAGCTATCCAGTTTAGCCAAGACGACGCCTGTCAGCCCGATCGCCTCCTGGAAGGTACGCGCCTGCACCAGCGCATTCTGCCCGCTGATCGCATCGACGACGAGCAACGTTTCATGGGGTGCACCCGGCACAGCCTTTCCGATCACACGGGCGATCTTGCGCAGCTCGTCCATGAGCGGGACCTTCGTATGCAGGCGTCCCGCGGTATCGACGATGAGCACATCGGTGCCGCGCGCCCGCGCCGCCTCGATAGCGTCGTAGACGACCGCGCCGGGGTCGGAGTTCGGCTGATGGGCGATCACCGGCACGCCGACGCGCTCGCCCCAGATCTTGAGCTGGTCGATCGCCGCGGCGCGGAACGTATCACCTGCGGCCAGCATCACGTCGAGCCCCTGGTCTTTGAAGTAGCGGGCCAGTTTAGCGATGCTCGTGGTCTTGCCGACGCCGTTGACGCCCACAACCAAGACCACGGTTAGGGGCGAGGCTATCTGGACGCCGGGGTCTCCCACGTCCAGGTACTCTAGCAGCAGCTCGCGCAGCCACGCCTCGATGACAGAGCCATCGGCCGGTCGCTCGGCGCGTGCGCGCTCGCGCAGGGTATCCAGCAGCTCGAGGGTGAGGTTGACACCCATATCGGCCTGGAGCAGGAGCTCCTCGAGCTCTTCCCAGAAGCGCTCGTCAACTGCCGGCGCTCGCCGCAAGAGCGTCGTGACCGCGCCGAAGACGCGCTCTCGCGTGCGGCTCAGGCTCTCTTCGATTTTCTGGCTGCTGCCGAACAGGCGCCGAAACAGGCTCATGGCCGTGCCTCCGGTGTCTGCTCAGGAGTAGCCATAGGTGTGGGGACCGCCAGACGGGATGGCGTGTACACGCCAAACTCCGCCACCGACACGAAGGGAGCGTCACCCCAGATACTTAGAATACGCAACATAAAATATTGCCCCTCGATTACCCGTCCAAACTCAAGCCGCTGCGGCTCGTCCGTCTGCGCCAGCTCCCAGGTGCCAACCGATATCCAGCCCCGATCGGGTCCCTCCCGCGACACCAGCACCTCGACCCAGCGCGGCCAGGACTCCGGCGGCGACGAGCGAGCGTTCTGCAAGATCGCCTTATCTACCCGCGCCGGGTTCTTCGATGTAAACACAACCTCCTGTGGCAGGTGCGCATCAGCCGAGCGCCAGCCAGGATAGGCTTCGACAGCGCAACCGTCGATCAGACGGCGCGCAGTGTATTTGCCAGCCGGGTCCTCGCTGGTGACGGAGACGACATGGCCATCCAGGAGGAAGTCGAGCACGTTGATGCCGTCGTTCGTCTCAAATGTCCCGCGCGCGCCGACGGCAAAGCGGTGCAGCTCTTCACAGGTCAACGGCTGCTGTGCCAGCCGGTAGGCGAGATAGGCCAGCGGCGCTACCACCACAGCAAGCACAATCGAGCCAAGGATCAGGTTGCGCGTGGTGAGGAGCGAATGCCGCACCCAGTAGCGCAGGGTGCGCCGCTCCGCCAGCGCAGCCTCGAGCGTGGTAACTTCCTGATAGCAGCGCTCGCAAAGCTTCTGGTCTTTGTGAGGGCGGAGGCATTCGTCACAGTAATAGACGAGACACCGATCGCACTGCTCAGTGGTAATACGGTGAGGGTGAAGGTAACAGTGCTTTTCCTCACGGAGATAGACCTTGACCATGCTTGCGTCTGAGCGAGCGGCTGGAGCAAAACACGCACTAGCGCTGTGAGATGCGTGACAGGCACTTGCACTACGAGAGGCGCTACGCGCGCCAGCTACTGCGCCGTGAAGGCAGTTACCGCATCCAGCACCACACCGACACAGCTACCCAAGCGCGATCACCGACTGGAGCGGTAGGCATGCAACGACGCATCGTTCACCGGCTCGTTGATGAAGACCTCGCCGTTGCGTATCTTCAGATTAAACAGGCAATGCGGGTTCGTACACACCCACGCTTTATACTGTACGGTCGCGCCTTGCCCTCCGAAGTCCGACAGCGGGACCAGGTCACCTTCCTTGCACTTCTGGCACTTGGGAAAATGCAGCACTTCCATCCGGCCGGTCCTCCCTCCCCTGCCCAGGTCTCGCCCCTGCCCTCCGGAGCACGCGTACGCGTCGGGCGCGTTGAGACAGCGTCATTATAGCACACCGTATAGCAGGCCGTCTGTGCCGGCTCTCGAGAGCGCGACGCTACCGAGCACAGGGCGCGCTCCAGCGCGATATGGAGCCGTGAGAAGGACCCGAGGGCACACAGTCACCAGCCAGTCCTGCCGGGAGCGCTCTAGACTGTGCCGGTGCAGTCATGGCGCCGCTGCCGGCTCGCGCACGCGCTGTGGTGATCCGAGCAGCGGAGTGACCTGCCGCAACAACTCCTCCAGGCCGGCCGGACCGTAGTTGACATGACGTACGCGTCCTTCTTCATCGAGGATCGCCGTCGCCGGGACGCTCAGCACGCCTAGACGCCTGGCCACGTCCGGCCGTTCGAGCGCATCAACGGTGAGGAGTTGTAGCGCGTCACCTGTGCGCTGCCGCAGCCGGTGCAGCACCGGGGCCTGCACTGTGCGGCAGACAGCGCAGTACGGTGTGGTGAGATACACGATCGCTGGCCCGCGGCGCGCCTGCGGGAGCAGATCACCCAACACGCCTCCCATCCGGTCGCTCCGGCGGCGCGCCAGCGCGCGACGCACCAGCAGCGCGGCCGCGCCCAGGACCGCGAGGAGGACCAGCGCGATGAGCATGCGCTCAGCCATACGTCCAGTCCTTGCCTAAAGCGTAAGAAGCTTACAGCTTAAAAATACCCTTGCGCCCCGCACCGCTCAGGAATGCCGGCGGGCAGCCGGAAGAAGGCCCAGCCTGCCGAGCTGGTAGGTCGCATAGCACCATAGACAAAGGCTGAACGCGGCATCAAGGGCGATCATGGTGCCAATCAGCCAGACGATCGCCCATCCGAGGACGGTCTGGCTAGCGCTCAACAGCACCGTCGCCACCAGCAGAGCAAGGCCGCCTAGCACGCGCGCGGTGCGCCGCCCGGCGCGGTCCTCGTAGGCCAGGTGCGGACGCAGGATGCCGGCCGGTTCCAGCACCTTCCACGCCAGGAGCCGAAAGATGTCAAACGGCTCCCAGAAGCGACCGACCAGCATGATCAGGGCGACCGCCAGCACCAGCCACTTGCCAAGTTGATCGCCCAGCAGAAAGCCGAGTAGTAGCAACACGACCAGCGCCGCCTGGTGAAACCGGCGCGCTGTGATATCATATCGTTCTTCGCTAGCCGCGCTCGCCATAGCCCGCACTCCGTCTCGGCTCAATGGACAAAGGCTAAATTGACTAAATTGAGTATAAAGCTCAGCTTCGACGCGCGCAAGGGAAGCCAGTGCATCGCACCCGATACGCTGGATGTGAGAGCACCGAGCTCCTGTGCGGGAAGATCTCGGCTCGCGCGACTCGGCGCGCTGCGAGGGAGCTCTGGGGACCGAAGGGGGGAAGTTACGCCCTATGCCCCAGCCTGCCTCCGCCCTTCCCAGAGGGCTGCGGCGCGTCGCAGCATCTCGCGCTCGTTCTCGAAACTGAGCCGCCGCTCAGCTTCCGGGATGTCGAACCAGGCCACGAGGTCGTACTCAGCATCATGCAGGGCCGTGTCGCCGCCGGCAAACTCCATGAGGTAGAAATACACCGTCTTGTGAATGCGCCGGCCGCCCGAGGTGAACCAGTAGCTGAGTTGCCCCACCGGAGCAAGCAGCCGCGGGTGGATGCCCGTTTCCTCTTCGACCTCCCGAACAGCTGCCTCCTCGCGGCGCTCACCTGGCCCGACGAGTCCTTTGGGAAGCTGCCAGCGTCCATCGCTCGAACGCCCGACCAGCACTACCTGCGGCCGGCCCTCAGGGCCGTCACGGAAGACAACGCCCCCTGCGGACACAGCTCGCTCGACCGGGCGCACTTGGCGAGCCGGCCGCTCAGCCGGCGGCTCGGCGTTTCGTTTCGAGGGAGACGAACGTTTTGGCGACATAGCTTCGCCGGCACAGCGTGGCAGGCATCATCAGTCCCGCCACGTGGCATCTTACGTCTTGCGCGAGAACAGATACAGTGGAAAGCCGAGCGCAATCAAGGACCAGTAGCTGATCGCCCGGTCCAGGATCGCCGCAGACAGGGCGACCTCCTTGTCGGCGCCGAGCAGGACAAGCATAGCCACGATGCCGCCCTCCACCGCGCCCAGCCCGCCCGGCGTCGGGACGATCAGCAAGAGGGATGCCGCAGCAACGACGAACACTGCGCTGGCCGGGTCCAGGGTGAGATGGACGGCGCGCGTCACCAGGTACAGCCGGCCCACCTCGGCCAGCCATGCCAGAATGGTAAACGCCAGCACGGTGGGCATAGCCTGAAATGAGCGAAACGTGCCCTGGGCGAAGAGCGTGTACATCGTCTGAATTCGCGTCGAGAAGAAGCGTACCAACCACGGTCCCAGACGCCACATCACCACGAGCCCGACCGCCATAGCGAGGAGGAGGACCAGGCCGATCTGGAGCATGCCAGAGAACTCGCGGGTGAGACGGCCGTGCATGACGAGGAGGCCGCTCAGGCCAAGCGCCGCGACCAGCGCTGACGTGTCGATGATCCGCTCGGCCACGATCGTGCCCATCGTCTTGGAGAAGGGTAGGCGATCGTTGCGGCGGATGAGGTAGCCGCGGTAGAGATCGCCCAGCTTGCCTGGCAGGATGCTGTTGACGAACCAGGAGAGGAAGATCACCTCCATGAGGTGCGGCACACTCATGCCCGGATGGCCCAGGTTCGCCATCAGCCGGCGCCAGCGCAGGCCGCGCGCCGGGAACGTACCGGCATACGTCACGAACGCCAGGGCGAACAGCAGGGGGTCTGCGCGGGTGAGATGTTCCACGGTGCGCGCCAGATCAACTCGCGCCGTGCGCGCCAGGATCCCCAGGAGCACAACCGCCAGAGCAAAGGAGAGCAGGGTCTTGAGGTTGAGCAGGCGCTTGCCTACGAAGTCGCCGTCCGCCGCAGCCTCGTCCGCCGCAGGTACCGGACGGCCAACGAGCGGCTGCTCCTCACGCGCGCTGGTAGCTTCAGTAGCTATGGCACAACCTCTCTTAGCTGAATTTGGGTTACCGTAGTCTTACTTCCAGTGAGGATGCCGGGCTCTCTGGCGTGGGCGGCAGCGCGCGGCGAGCCTGGAGGAAGCGCTGCGCGGGCGTATTGACCGAGAGTATAAAGAGCCGCCACCTGTAGGGCAAGCAAGGTGCCCATCCCACTCACGAAGAGACTATCGAACAGGTTATGGCTGGCGTAAGCCACGAGCCCAGCGGTCAGCCCGACAGCGATGGCACGCGCCAGCGGCACGGGCATGCTGCCGGCACCTGGTGCCCCCCCTGCTATCGCCCGACCGAGGCTGGCGATCACCCGTGCACCCAGCCGCAGCGCACTGCCGATAAATACGATGTAGGCTACGAGGCCAATCACTCCTGCCTCGGCTGCGATGTTTAAGTAAAAGTTATGGGCGTGGCCAAGCGCCGTCTCCCAGCCCGGAAGCGCATAGTCGCGATAGGCCGCGTTGTAGTTGCCAATACCAACACCCAGGAGCGGGTTAGCCAGGAACATGCGCCAGCCTGCCTGCCAGTTCGCCAGGCGCTCCATCACGGCGAAGTTCGCCGGGTTGACCTCCTCATCCTCGATATCACGCAGGACAAAGGTAGACGACGCGACGCTGGCAGCGCGCTCGGTCATTTCAGCCGGCAGGATACCTGCGGCGCCGGCTGCGAGCACCAGCAGGCCGGCGAGCCCCAGCGCCGCCAGCAGCAGCACGCCGCGCCGGCCGCTTGCCAGCAGCAGCACAGCGATCGCCATCGCCACGCCCACCCAGGCGCCGCGGGAGAGCGTGGCGACCATGGCGAAGCTCAGCACCAGGGCAAGCCCGATTGCCACCGGGCGGAGCACCGGAGGAAGCCAGCGGCGGCCCGGCAGCGCCAACGCCAGCGCCAGTGGGAGATAGAGGCCTAGGTAGCCAGCGTAGGGGTTAGGTTGTTCAAACGTGCCATAGGCACGCATGAATATCCCGGCGATGAGGAAGTGCCCCGGACCGATGCGCAGGAAAAACTGGAGCACACCGACCAGGGCCTCCGCCGCCGCGGCCGCGAGCGCAGCCGCCAGCAGCCACCCCAGGCGATCCGGCCGTAGCGCCTGCGTCGCCACGATGTAGACGGCCAGCACCTCCGTCCACTTGAGCAGCTCTTTGATGCTGAGCGCCAGGTCCCGCGCCTGAGTTGTGCTGATGACCAGGGCACCATAGAGCGCCAGCAACGGGAGCAGCATCGGTAGGGGCGGACGCGGCTGCGCAGCTTGATCGTGATCAGGCTGCGCCGTCCCGGCGAAGAGCGTTCGCTGCCGTGCCGCCCGGAGCAGGTAGCCAGCCGCCAGGAGGGCGATGACCGCCTCGGTCGGTGCAACCGTGAAGCTCCCAACCTCCCGGCCCAGCAGTTTGTGCAGGGGCACGATGAACACGAGCAGGTAGAGCCCGAGTTCCGGCCGGAGCAGCACCCCTGCGGCTACTAGCGCCGCAGCCATCCCCAGCAGGCTGTAGGGAGGCGGCGAGAGCGCTGCAAGAATAGCAGCGGCCATGATTGCCGCTGCGGCCCAGCGCAGATGATCGCCCCCCTTGGGCTGTGCAAGCGGGAAGCTCACTACCGATCTGCCAAGCATGCCAATACTTCTACACGGCCGGCGGTGGTTTCCCGGCGACTGGTCAGCTCCCCGCCGCAGCCTCACGCCGGGCGCTCGCTACAAGCTGCTCGCGGAACCAGGCGATGGTCCGCTCGAGGCCCTCGCGCAGCGGCACCACCGGCTCCCAGCCCAGGAGTGTGCGCGCCTTGGTGATGTCCGGGCAACGGCGTGATGGATCGTCCTTGTGGCGCAGCGGGCGGAACTCAATCGGTGAAGTCGAGCCCGCCAATTCGATCACCAGCTGGGCGAACTCCAGGATCGTCCGCTCGTCAGGATTGCCCAGGTTGAACACCTCTCCCCGCGCCTGGGGGCTGAACATCACCTTCATGATCCCTGCCACCAGGTCAGCCACATAGCAGAACGAGCGTGTCTGGCGGCCATCACCGTATACGGTGAGCGGTTCGCCGCGAAGCGCCTGGCCGACGAAGTTCGGCACCACGCGGCCATCGTCCAGCCGCATGCGCGGGCCGAAGGTGTTAAAGATCCGCACAATACGCGCGTCAACACCCCTGTAGCGCAGGTAGGCCATGGTCAGCGCTTCGGCGAAGCGCTTGCTCTCGTCGTAGCACGAGCGCACGCCGATTGGATTGACATTGCCCCAGTAGTCCTCACGCTGCGGGTGCACCAGCGGCTCGCCATAGATCTCCGATGTAGACGCCAGCAAGAAGCGTGCGCCAGCGCGATGAGCCGCCTCCAGAGCGTTGCGCGTGCCGGGACCGTTCACCTCCATGATCTCGAAGGCGAGGGTCTCGAAATCGACCGGGCTGGCCGGGCTGGCCAGATGGAACAGGTACTGGAACGGGTGCGGGAGCTCAAAAGGCTGGGAGACATCGAGCTCCAGGAAAGTAAACGCCGGGTGCTGCTCCAGATGGGCGATATTCTCACGCCTGCCTGTGAGCAGATTGTCCACGCAGATGACGGCGTAGCCCCCGGCCAGGAGTGCATCGCACAGGTGCGAGCCTACGAAGCCAGCGCCGCCCAGCACCACCGCAGTTTCCACGTCAGGCAACTCCACCCTGGATTGCCTCGCCCGCACGGCGCGGCTGCTCCGGCACCACCGTGTGCTGGGCAGGGTGCATACCCGGCGCAGCCAGGAGCGCCCCGGCGACCCAGAAGTGCGTGGCGAGATCAGGCAGGAACAGTGCGTTGTCTACCAGGCCATGCACTACCAGCGCGACCAGGCTGGCAGTCCACCCAATCTGTACGGCAGCGACAGGATCGGAGGGCGCTGCCACGGCCCGGCGTACACCGTGCCGGAGCGCCACTGCCAGGCTCCAGCACGCCGCAACAGCGCCCATTATACCCAGGCGCAGCCAGGCATCCAACAGCAGGTTATGCGGATGCGAGAGATTAGGCTCGCGCCAAGCGTCGGGATGCATATAGGCGCGATAGGCATACAGGAAGTTATCGGGACCGACGCCCGTGACCAGGTGGTCGCGCAGCATGGCCAGCGCTGAGCTCCATAGCCGCAGGCGGCCGAGCGCAGTGCCGCTCGTCGGATCAAAGAACGACGTGAGCCGCTGCGGGGCCAGCACCATCGCGGCGCCTGCCGCAAGTAGCCCGACGGCCGCCAGCGTGAACGCGACGCCCAGGGCACGGGGGCGTCCGCCCTGCGGGCGAGGGGCAGCCCGCCACAGCACCAGCACTGCCAGCACGCCAGCCGCTGCGCCGAGCCAGGCCCCGCGCGAGAGGCTCACCACCAGCCCGAGGGCGATCAGCACAGCAGCGCCCAGCCAAAGCGGTCTCCGCGGGCCTGCCATCGCCAGCGCCACGGCCACCGGCAGGGCGCGGTCCAGCACAATCCCCAGGTGGTTCGGCGATGGATATGGCCCTCCAGCGCGCACCGCGCCCTCGGCCAGCACCAGCCCGTGTCCCGTCGCTACCTGCGCCAGCGCCATGGCCGCGGCGAGACACGCTGCGGTGACAAACGCGGCGGAAAGCAGCAGCGGCAGCGAGACTGCCGCACGCCAGGGTGCGCGCGCTTCCTCGACCAGTAAGGTGCGACAGATGGCGTAGACCGCCAGCGGCTCCAGGATAACCGTGCGCACCTCGCGCAGGGCGAAGAGCTGGTATGTTGCGAAGGGAAGCGCCACCAGCGCGGCCAGCAGCCACAGCGCTGCCGGTGCGTCCAGCGGATGGCGGCCAGGCCAGAGCTCGCGCCGCCAGGCCGCCCGCACCAGCCAGGCGGCGACGAGGGTCACTGTGCCGGCTTCGAGGGCCGGCACAGTGAGGCCGCCTAGACGGCCGGCCAGGTGCGAGAAGGGGATGAGCGCCAGCAGGGCGGCAAGCGCTCCGGCCGGCCACGCCAGCGCGGCGAGGCCATAGAGCCCCAGCGCCGCCCCTGAGACGATCCGCACGGGAGCTCCGATGTACAGCATCAGCGCCATCGCAGCGAGCGCACCGGCAGCGGGGGCAGGCACGGAGGGAAGCAGCCGGCAGATCTGCCCGCCCAGGAGGCGCCTGGCACGGCCGACCAGCCACCAGCCTACAGCGGCAGCGCTGCCCAGCCATGCTCCGGCCACGAGCGCGTAGGGATAGAACGGACGCTGCCGCGAGACGATGAACTCACGGATGACGACGCCTGTGGCGGTTGCGCCGGGCGCGGCGGTGCCGCTCACTGTCAACTCCATAGAGTGCGGGCCAGGCGGGAGGCCATCAGTGATGCGCATCCGGCGCTCCTGCGGCACCGTCGCATACAGGTCCAGCACTGCCCGGCCGGCGCCATCGAACGGCAGCCGGTGAGCGAGTTGGGGGACGCCATCGATCGTCACGTAGGCAATGCCGCGGTCAGGCCCTTGCTCCACGACGAGCTCCAGCGCAGTGCCGTCGAAGTCGAAACGCACCGATGCCCCGGAGGCAGGACTGCCGCGGGCCGGCGCGCGCACATCGGCGCCGGGAGCAGGTAGCTCGAGCCACGGGCCGCGCCAGGTGGCCGCGGCGCTGTACACCGTGTGACGGCCGGTCCCGGCCAGAAAGCTCTCCCGGCGGAAGCGCACCAGGGCGTCATAGAGCGGCCGCGGCGTGAAATCTGGCCACACCGCAGCGAAATACGGCGTGGGGTCCTCAGGGTGCGCCGCGTCCGGCCAGCGCAGGAACCACAGGGCCATCGGCCCGCTCCATGGCCATTCTCGTCTGGCACGGCGGTACATCTCGATGACGTAGCGGGCCTGCTGCTCGGGCGTCGCAGTGCCCCAGATCGACGGGCGGCCACGCCAGCCATCCGGCAGGGCATTCCAGCCAAACTCTGAGACCCAGATGGGCTTCTCGCCATCACCGTAGCGCTCCATCACCGCGCGCAGCAGCGGTAGCCGCGAGGCATTGATGCGCAACGGATCGACACGGCGATCGTGGGGGCCGCGGAAGAGGCCGTACGCCATGGCGCCCATGATGTCGAACGCGTCCTTCGCGCCAAGGCGGTACATCTCTTCCAGATAGAGCAGATCGCTCAGGTTGTTTGGTCCCGTCTCAATCGTCGGCGCTAGGCCAGCTGCCAGCACTTGGATGGCTGGGTCAGCCGCCTTCGCCCGCGCATAGGCGAGCTTCAGCAGCCGGACATAGCCCGCTGGATCAACCGGCTGGGAGCCCCAGTCCTCGAACCGGTTAGGCTCGTTCCAGATCTGGAGGTAGCGAATGCGCCCGCGGTAGCGCCGCACGAAGGCCTCGATGAAATCTGCGTAATCCTCCGGGTTGTCAGGCGGGCGCTCAGGAGGCGTGCCATCGGGGCGGGCCCAGGCAGGCGAGCGATCTACGCGCGCGATGATCTCCAGGCCGTACTCTTCCGCCAACTGCACGATGCGGTCGTATTTCTCCCAGGTGGAGGTGCCGAACACGGGATCGAGGTACTGCCCCTTCACAGGGCGCTCGATCTCATCCCACGGGAACTGCTGGCGAATGTAGCCGACGCCGGCAGCGTGCAGCATCTCCAGCGTGCGGCGGACCTTCTCCTCCTCGACCTCGCGGTTCAGGAAGGTATTCGCGGCGAACTGCGGCCCGACATTCTGTGTGAACAACGGCGCGGCGCTGCCGTCAAAGGCTGTACCATCCTCATAGAAGTGGCGGTAGACCAGCAGCCCGGCCGTGGACAGGGCCAGGGCCGCAAGCCAGAAGAAGACGAGGAGGGAGCGCTCCCAGCGTCTCATCGCGCGCTACCCTTGACTGCATACAGCTCCAATGCGCCGCCCCAGCCTGTAGTAGCGGCAAGGTGGCAGAACGGCCGCACCACACGATCGAGTAGAGCGACGAGGTGGGTGTACGTGCGTTCGGAGAGTGGCCGGCCGCGCAGGCGCAGCGAGAGCCCAGTCAGATCTCCCATGATGCTGTACACCAGGCCGGCCGTACCGGACGACTGCACCAGCCGCACCGGCCGGAGCCCCGCAGCGCTGACTATGGCGCGCAGCGTTGCCGGCGTGAAGTGGTAGAGATGCCGTGGCACATCCAGGCTGTACCAGCGCCGCCCGAACAGACATGCCTCCAGGCTGGCGAAGTTCGGCACGCCGATCAGGAGCAGGCCGCCGGGTGCCAGGGCCTGGTGCACTCTGCGCAGCCCCTCCAGCGGGTGCGGCAGGTGCTCCAGCACATGCCACATGGTGACTACGTCGAACGACTCCGGGAGCAGCGGCGCATCCTCCAGCGTACCGCAGTGAACATCTAGGCCGAAGCGCGTGCGAGCATAGGCACAGGCAGCGGCGCCGGGTTCGATGCCCCACACGTGCCAGCCCGCCTGCTGCGCGAGATCGAGGAAGACGCCTGTGCCGCAGCCGACATCGAGCAGGCGCACCCGTGCGCGTCCCTGCTCCCGCACCCATGCCTGCACCCGCCGGAAGAGCCCGACGGCTACGGCGCGCACCTGTGCCGACGGCGTCGCGTCGAGAGGGTAATAGGCGTCTGGATAGAACGCGTCCAGCGCGCTGCCGGCCGGGCGCGGACAGAGGTACACCAGGCTACATGCAGTGCAGCGCACGACCGAAAATGCGCCCGGCCGGCCCAGCAGCCGGTCGCGCGCAACGAAGAGGGGGCGGGTCTGCGTCGAGCCACAGAGGGCACAGGCAGGATATTCAAGCTGGCAGGTCGGACCGGACATCGCAGGGACAGGCTCGCCACGCAGCGCGCACACCGAAGCACCAGGGCAACGCCCCGACCTAGCGCCCCACGCCGCGCGTAGCAGCCTTCTGGATCGCCCGGTACACAGGTCGTGGGGTAAAGTCGGGGTCCACGAGGCGGAAGTAGTACTCCGAACTGTCGGGCGGGATGTCGCCCACTTGGCGGAAGTACCACACCAGGAAGACGCCGGCCCAGGGCCATTCCTTGCGCGCCTTGGCTACCCCCTGCACCGTCCAGTCAGCCTGCTGCTTCTCAGTGACGCGCCGCCAGATCAGCTTCTCGGCCGGCATGTCCTTCGGGGAGGCATTCCAGCCGTATTCGTTGAACCAGATCGCTTTGTTCGTATCACCATGCCGCTCCATGACCTTCCGAGTCAGCAGCACGCGCTGGAAGTTCAGCACGTTCTCGTTCGGCGGGTCGTCGGGCGAGCGATCCATCCCGTAGGCGTTGGCGGTCAAGATGTCAAAATACTGCGCCGCGCCGAGCCGATACATCTGGTCGAGATACTCGAGCTCGGAGAGGTTCCGCTGGTTTTTCTCCAGGGTGATCGCCAGCGGCGCAGACATGACCCGTACCGCCGGGTTCGCCTCCTTGGCCCGGTTGTACGCGATCTTCAGCAGGTCAACGTAGCCGGCGGGATCGACCGGCTGATCGCCCCACTCCGGCCAGATGTTCGGCTCGTTCCAGATCTGGAAGTGCTCGACCTTCCCTTTGTACCGTGAGACGATGGCGTAGATAAAATCCCCGTAGTCGTCGAAGTTCTCCGGCGGATGTGTCGGCAGCGTCCCTTCGAGCCGGGCCCACTGCGGCGCGCGATCCACCCGCACGACCACGCGCAGGTTCGCGCTCGTGGCCAGATTGATCAGCTCGTCGAAGCGATCCCAGGTGTTGACCTTCCAGTTCTCGTCCCAGAACACCCCTTTGCGTGGAGTCTCGACCTCAGCCCAGGGGATATGCAGCTTGATCCAGGCGAAGCCGGCCTCCCGGATCATCTCGATGGTCTTCTTCTTCTTCCAGAACTCGACCTCTTTGTTCAGGAATGTGCTCGTCCCCCACGGATTGACGTCGGTATCCGGGATAGTGCGCTTGATCGGCTGCTGCTGGCCGAATCCCTGGCAGGCCGCGCTTGCGGCGGCCGCCAGCGGCAGCGCAAGGGTGGCACGTCGGGTCAGCGAGAGCGGCGCCAAAAGCAGTCAACCTCCTTTCCAAGACCGCTAGTAACCCGAGAGCTTTAGCTGAGACAGCCTACTCTGAGACCGTCTGCTCCGAGCCCTCTGCGCTGAGACTTTGCGAATGCTGCCCCAAAATCTGCACGTGGCGACCCGCGTATCGCGAAAGCTTCCGGACGCAGATCATGCCCGGACGCAGATCGTGTAAGATAGGGTGCGTGGCCCCACCGGTACAGCCGGCGGCCGGGGCAAGGACCAGCGCGCATTATAGCACGCGCTGCCGACCGCCCTTTACGGCCCGTGGGCTAGCGGCGGCGGGAAGAAACAGCATAACCACGACATCCTGACAGACCAGCGGGAGTATGCGACGCAATGGGTGCACAGCCGGATCGGGAGCGCATCGGCTTCATCGGCCTTGGGACGATGGGCAAGCCGATGGCCTATAACATCCTGCGCGCAGGCTTTCCTCTGACCGTCTTCAATCGTAGTCGCGCTTCTGTAGACGAACTGGCGCAGGCAGGGGCGCGGCCGGCGAGCTCGCCGGCAGAGGTCGGCCGGCACGCTGACATCGTGATCACCATGCTGCCGAACACACCGCAAGTGGAGGAAGTTGTGCTCGGCCCCAACGGCGTCATCGAGGGGCTCGCGTCCGGCGGCGTGGTCATCGACATGAGCACGATCGCCCCCGAAGGGGCGCGCCACATCGCTGAGCGGCTGGCGGCCCGGGGCATCGCCATGCTGGACGCCCCGGTGAGCGGCGGCCCAGCCGGGGCGCAGAGCGGCACCCTCACTATCATGGTCGGCGGTGACGCGGCTGTTCTAGAGCGCTGTCGGCCGGTGCTGGAGACGCTGGGCCGGCGCATCTACTACATCGGCGGGCACGGCGCCGGCCAGGTAGTGAAGCTCTGTAACAACCTGATGAGCGCCATCCACATTGCCGCTATCGGCGAGGCGTTCGCCATGGGTACGAAAGCAGGGATCGACCCGCGCATCATCTGGGAAGTCATCCGGAACAGCACCGGGCAGAGTTGGCAGCTCGAACACTCGTTGCCCTACCGCGGCGTGATCGAGGGCGGTCCGGCGGACCGTGACTTCGCCCCCAGGTTCTCCGCCGATCTCATGCACAAGGACGTCACCCTGGCGTTAGAGTTCGGCCGATCGCTGAATGTGCCGATGTTCACCACCAGCGTTGTGCACCAGCTCTTCGGCCTGGCCCGGGCGCTTGGCCACGGCGGGAAAGACTTCTCGGTCGTGGGGCGCATGATCCGCGACCTCGCTGGCGACGCTTGACGCTGCGCTGCTGCCTCGGTACACTACTGAATGGGCGACTTCTCGGTGCGGGAGTAGCTCAGTTGGTAGAGCATCTGCCTTCCAAGCAGAGGGTCGCGAGTTCGAGTCTCGTCTCCCGCTCCTGTGTCTGGCCCCGGCCAGGTGGCCCTGGCCGGGGTGTTGTTTTTCTACAGTGCCAGTTACCGGCGCGCTATAGCGGGTGCATTCACGAGCACCGAGAGCACAATGACGCTTTCCCCGACCGCATCAGGCTCGGAGCCAGAGCAACGGGAGGAGCCTGCTGGAACTACCACAGGCCCGGCCACAGCGATTCCGGACCCGCCTCGGTCGCGCCCGGCGCCTGACCAGCTCCCTGATCATCCCCTGGCCGGGGCCCTGGCCGGGCTGGTCGCGGGCCTGGCCCCTGCCGCGGCGCTGTACGCGCTTCTGGCGGTGGCCGGCGTATGGCTGGGGCGCACGGCACCGCTGCCGTTTGACGCCGTGACGCTGCCACTGCCAGTGGCGCTAGTCCTGCTGCTGGGCTGCACCCTCTGTGGCGCGGCGACGACGCTTATCCATACGCCGGCGGAGCGTTTCGAGCTAGTGCGTCCGGGCCGCACAGCCCTGCTCGCCTTCGTCCCCGGCTGCATTGCTTGCCTGGTGGTCTGGATACTCCTCCCCAATGAGTGGAGCCCGGCGCTGCTGGCCCGCGGCCCGCGGCCACTGACGCTTGACCCGCTGGCCGCTGCAGCCGGCCTGGCGACGGCCGACCTGGCCATCCTCGCCGCCTTCGCCGGGCTGGCGGCGGGGCTGGCGGCCGGCATGATCTGGCGGCCGGTCTACCGAGCTTTCCAGCACAGGATCGTCTCGCAGACACCTCCGCCTCGGGCGAAGTCCCAACGCACGCCACCGGCCGGGGCAGCCCGCTGGACGCTCCCGCGGCAAGCTACGATCATCCGGCATGAAGAGATCGACCGGCAGCGCTTCCAGCCTTGGCGGCAACCGGTGCTCCCCTACGCTGCTCCGCCTGAGGCCCTGGAGCAACGCCTGGCGTTGGTAGCGGAGGCCGTAGAGGCGCGTCCGACGGTCTCTGAGACGACCGTCGTGCCGGGGCTGAAGCGATTCCTGGCGCGTATCCTTACAGCTGCGGCCATCGTCGGTGCCTTACTCACGGTGACGACGGCGTACTATGTACTGAGCCGTCGCGCCCTGGCGCACGACATGCAGGCGGTCGATGCGGACCGCCCCCAGGTGCTGCTGCGCTTCCAGATCGACCGCACGCCACACCGCCTGGTGATCGAGCCGGTGGGAGGCTCGGCGGAGGTCGAGCTGTTGCTGTTGGATGCGAGCCGGGGGGTTACTGTGCGCTCCGATACGGCCCTCCGCCTGGGCGCCCCGGTGCGCCGACCGTTGGAAGTATCGCTGGAGGGCTTGCAGACGGGTGAGTACTACCTGCGCATCCAGCGTACAGCGGGCGACCTCCTGTTCGTGTACATCGTCGATCAGGGCGGGGGCTGGCCCCCCTCGCTCGCCCTGGTCATCTCGGCGGCTCTAGGTGCGGCTGAGCTCGCCCTGCTGGTGCTGACTGTGCGCGGCATGTATCTGGCCAGCGCACTGGGGAAGTAAGCCGGCCGGGCCGCCTCAGCCGAGCGCCTGCTGCTGGACGGCCAGCAACTCACGAATACCCTTCGCCGCCAGCTCCAGCAGCGTATGCATCTGGTCGAGCGTGAAGGGCTGGTGCTCCGCAGTACCCTGCACCTCGACGTAGCGGCCATCGCCGGTCATGACCACGTTGAAGTCTACGTCAGCCTGAGAGTCCTCCTGATAGTTCAGGTCGAGGAGCGGCTGGCCGCTCACAATGCCTGCGCTCACCGCAGCAACCGGCTGGGTCGCAGGCATCTGTGGGAGCACGCCCTTGCCCACCAGGTACCGCAGCGCCAGCACCACTGCAACATAGGCGCCGGTAATGGCAGCAGTGCGCGTGCCGCCATCCGCCTGGAGCACGTCGCAGTCCACGAACAGCGTGCGCGGTCCAAGCGCGGTGAGGTCGACCACGCCTCGCAGGCTCCGGCCGATCAGCCGCTGGATCTCCTGCGTGCGCCCGCCCACGCGGCCGCGGGTGGACTCCCGCGGGGTACGGGTGAGCGTCGAGCGGGGCAGCATGGCGTATTCCGCCGTGATCCAGCCCTGCGCCGTCCCGATGAGGTGCGGCGGCTGCTCCTCCAGCACGCTTACCGCGCACAGGACACGGGTCAGCCCCATCTCGATGAGGGCTGAGCCCTCGGCGAAGGCGAGTACCCCCGGCGTAATCTTTACCGGACGGAGCTGATCAGGGGCGCGCCCATCCGCTCGCATCGCTGGTCCTCTGTTCTCTCCGTTTCACGTAGCCGTCTCCTGGTCCGGGGCAACGCTACATCCCGGCTGCATTGGTCCAGTTCGTTTGGTTCGGCGCTCGTTTGGTTCGGCGCTCGTTTGGCTCGGCGCTCGTTTGGCTCGGCGCTCGTTTTAGGACGAGCTCAGGGCGAGTGAAGGCGATTGAGCAGCCGGCTATGCTGCCCCTAGCCGCGCGTTCGTCTCCTCATCGATCCGGCGTAATCCTTCGGCCGGGCTCATCTGGCCAGTGAAGACGAAGTCATACATGTACCTTACCGTCGGTTCCAGGAGTTGCTCAATGGCAAGTTTGGGCGAGTTCGGATAAGGCTGCGCGTAGCTGTCCGCTTTGATAATGGCCCTGTAGTTCAGTCCCGGCGGCCCACCATCGGCGTTTCTAGCGAGCCATGGCTCATAGGTACCACGATGGGCGCCGCGGGAACCCCACTTATCAGTGACGATCTGTTGTGCCTCGCGCGTGGCCATAACGCTGAGCCACGCCCACACTGCATCGTGCTTCTTGCTATCTTTCGCCATAAACAGGCCGTTGCCATGGTAGATAGCAGCACGGGTTGTTTTCCCTGGGGCAAAGGGGAGGAGAGCGAGATCATACTGGAAGGGGAGACCGCCCTGTGGTGCCGCACTACCCCAGAGATAGCGCCGGAAGTACTCGCCCTGGACGACCATAGCCAGCCGACCCTGGGTGAAGAGATCGCGATCACGCACCCTCGCCCGCTGCATCGCTTCCATGCTAGGCGAGACATCATATTTGAATTGCAGGTCCACGATCCACTCGATCGCGGCACGTACAGGCGGCGTATTCATTGTCCATCGTGTACGATCGGATGAAATAAAGCGTCCATCGTTGCCGTACACGAGATTACCCCATGATTCGGAGATCCCAGCAATACCTCGTGCCGCCAGTGTATCAAAGCCAAAACGAGCGCGCTCGAAACCACTACCACGGTTTACTTTCCGCGCGTACTCTAGCACCGTATTCCAGTTCCACCGCTGCGGATCGTTCTCGATCTCCGCCGGAGGTGTTAGTCCAGCTTCAAGTAATGCATCCTTGTTGTACCAAAACACGATACTTTCATTCACCACAGGAATCGCATACAGTTCGTTCTGGTATGTATACACCTCCACTGATACCGGCACAAACTCTTTCTGCAGAAGGGTCGCTGTCTCTTTGTCCCGGGAGAGGTAACGCTGGAGGCTAGCAAAGACACCCTGGCCAATCAGGTACATTGAAGCGTTTAGTCCCAGCGTAACACCATCGGGCGGGGTGCCGCCAGCGACAGCCACCTGGAGCTTCTCCACCAGCGATCCACCTGGCTGTTCCAAACGCACCGTGATATTCGGATATCGCTGCTCCATCAGGGGCAGGATCGCCCGATAGGTGTTCTCGTCGCTAAGGCTACGCGGCCAGAAGACAATCTCGTCGCGCAGATCCCTCGACACCACAGGCCCGCCCTCATCTTTTTTAAGCCCGGGCTGTGCCTGCGAGCGGCAGGCGGCCAGAAGTGTGGTTCCGGCTGCTGCAAGTGATAGCTCTACCAAAGAGCGACGCGATATCGCCTGCATGTTTCGCACCCCTGCTATTCAGCACTTCCTTTAACATCAACTTTAGCTTCAAGACGAACACCCGCTTCGACTACTCCTGGATCGTACCGCCCGTGCGAAAGAGCCCGGCTGCACCTCTTATTTACTCGCTTACTCGCGGAACGCCTCGGCGGGTCCCCAAGGTGCCAGGGCCACCGTCCCGTACGGATTGAAGATAATATCGTCCTCTCGCCCGTTAAAGCGCCACATCTTGCGCACCAACGCACGCTTGATCTCCTGATACTCCGGCCGGTCGGCGACGTTGACAAGCTCATACGGGTCGGTGCGCAGATTGTAGAGCTCGTCGAAGTCGAAGCCGTTGTACACGTACTTAAACTCACGCGTCTGTACGATACGCTGGCTGTAGTACAGCTCCACACCGTTGAACTGGCTGTAAAACGCATCCGGCCAATCTTCCGGCTCTTCCCCGCGCAGGAAGGGTACCAGGCTACGGCCGGTCAGGTTCGATGGGGGCTGGAGACCGGCCAGCTCCATGAACGTCGGCGCGAAGTCTGCCAGCGTGATAAAGGCGTCCACCTCGCGGCCAGGTCGGGCGATGCCCTCAGGCCAGCGCATGATGCACGGCACGTTGTACGCCTCGCGAAAGGCCGGCACGCCCTTCAGGTACAGGCCGTGGGCGCCACAGTAGTCGCCGTGGTCTGACAGAAAGATCACCAGCGTTCGGTCCGCCTGCCCGGTAGCATCGAGCGCATCCAGCACCTCTCCCAACAGGGCATCTTCCATCGTGCAATACGCCCAGTAGTGCGCAATCGACTCGCGCACTTCCTCCTCGCTCAACTGCCCCCAGTACTGCCGTCGCATGCGCTGGTACACGCGCGGCTTATCTTCGAGAGCATCATGAAAGTTTGGCGGCAGAGGAACACGCGCCGGGTCGTACATGCGCACGAAGCGCTCAGGCACTACAAAGGGATCGTGCGGACCGTGTGGGCCGATGTAGAGGCACCACGGTGCGTCCTGCTGCGCCAGCCGCGGCAGCGCTTGCAGGGTAGACTGCACCACCCGATAGTCGCGGGTATCCTCGTAGCCCTTGGGCCCGCCATCCGGCCGCGTGTCGTACAACTGGTAGTGACCCCACCCGGGCCGCAGGATCTGGCCGCGCCGCCGCGGGCCGCTCTGCTCGGGCTCGCCGGCCAGCCTGCGCCACTGCTCCAGCGAGCGGTGCATGTAGCTGCCCTTCCCGGCGGTGATCACGAGCTCCTCCCAGCCACGGTCCCCTGGGTTCTCCTCGTTGCTGACGTGCCATTTGCCGGCATAGGCCAAGTTGTAGCCGGCCTCGCGCAGCGCCTCGGAGAACATGCGCACGCCAGGATAGAGGGCGCGATGGATCGCTGTCGGGTTACTAACGTTATTGTAGATGCCATGGCGGCTAGGATATAGCCCGGTCATAAACGTCGCCCGCGAGGGACAGCAGTGCGCCGTCGGACAGTAGGCGTTCTGAAAGAACACCCCCTGGCTGGCCAAGCGCGCGGCATTGGGAGTGATACAGGGATGATCTGGATGAACGACAGCAGCCTGCTCCTGGTCGGTCATGAAGATCAGGATGTTCGGCGGGCGTGGCACGCATACCTCCTCATCCCAGCATATACAGGCTTGGATAGGCTAAGAGCGGTGGGTATGGCACCTCACGCCTAATGGTGCCGGAGCAGCGTCCGGCTGTCAACAGAGCGCCTCGCGTCCTCGCGTCTCACAGGTTCCCAGGGCGAGGCTGGCCGTCATGCCTGGCCCTCTCCGCGGGAGGAAGGCACGGTGTGCTAGTCTCACACCGCCAGCTCCTGTGCGGTCTGCCCCATCACCTGGGTGACCAGCTCAGCCAGCATCTGGATGAAGAGCGGATGGGTGCCCACGGTGGGCACGCGGATCATCCGCAGGCCAAGCTCCTGCGCTGCCCGCTGCGCCTCGACGTCCAGGTCATAGAGCACCTCCACGTTGTCGCACAGGAACCCGACGGGAATGACGACGACCGTCTGTGCGCCGCGCTGTTTCACCTCAGCGAGGCGATCTGCTACTTCAGGCTCCAGCCACGGCGTGCGCGGATCCCCGCTACGGCTCTGGTAGCCGACCATCCAGTCGGGCGCAGCCAGCAGGGCAGCCACACCCGCAGCCGTCTCATGCACTTGAGTAGCATAGGTCTCAGCCCCCGGCATACGCGCCGGGATAGAATGCGCTGTGAACACCAGGGGGACGCTGGCCGGCCAGGCACCGCGGCCGAAGCCCGTCGCTTCTTCAACACGCTGCGCCAGGGCTTCCAGAAAGAGCGGGTGAGTGTGCCAGGGCGGCGGATAGATGACCTCAGGGCCGCTCCCGCCCAAGGCAGCGCGAGCGCGCTCGACATCCTGCTGATAGCGCTCCCAGCTCGTCTGGGCCCGATGCGGTGCCAGGATGATCCCGAGACACCGCCGCACACCATCCTGGCGCATCTGCGCCAGCGTCTCCTGGAGAAAGGGATGCCAGTTGCGCATACCTATATAGACCGGTAGCGGCATGCCGCGCGCTGCCAGGGCCGCCTGGAGCGCCCAGGCCTGCTCGCGCGTAGAGCGATTGTAGGGCGAGGAGCCTCCCACTACCTCGTAGTGATGGGCTACCTCCTGAAGACGCTGCTCGGGCACACTCTGGCCGCGCACGACGTTGCGCAGGAACGGCCAAACATCTTCGGGCTTCTCCGGCCCGCCAAAGCCGATAAACAAAACCGCATCGATCGGTCGCAAGCTCTGCATCGCAGCGATCCTTCCTCAGTGAGCCTCATTGGGGGTCGCATTAGGCCTCATCGAAGCCTCGTTGAAGCTCCCATGGAAGCTTCAAAAGCTTCAGAAGCTCTTGAAGCTTCAGAAGCTTCAAGAGAGCTATCGCTCACATCGCTCACAATGGTATGCGCGCCATGGCGCCGCTGGCAAGCGGCCTCGCAGCGCCATGGCAGCAGCGGTTGAGCCGTGAGCAGCGTCGGAGTATCATCGGCGCGCACGCGGGCAGCGCAGGCCGCCCGCTATGGCGCCTGGGATCAGTACTGGCGCAGAGAGAAAGAGAAGAGAGAGGCAGGCATGAAGATCACACGCGTCGAGACCTTACCGATCGACCGCTATCTCTTTGTGCGGGTGCATACCGATGAAGGCATCACCGGCCTGGGGGAGTCCGGCACCTGGGGCTACCTCGAAGCATCGGAGGCAGTGATCCGGAAGTTCGCTCAGTATCTGGTCGGGCAGGACCCGCTCAGGAGCGAGCACCACTGGCAGTATATGTACCGCAGCAGCCACTTCCGCGGCGCGGCCATTATGGGTGCCCTGAGCGCCATCGACATCGCCCTGTGGGACATTGCTGGAAAGTACTTCGGCGTGCCTTGCTATCAGCTCTTGGGCGGCAAGGTGCGCGACAAGTGCCGCGTCTACGTGCACGTCTTCGGACGCACCAAAGAGGCGCTCATCGAGGGCTGCGTGCGGGCCAAGGAGCAGGGCTATACCGCCGTCGGACACCTTACTCCGTTCCTGGATGAGCCGCGCGATGTGCCCTATTTCCAGACCCACGCGCACAAGATGCAAGATGCCATCGAAACAGTCGCGCGGTATCGCGAGGCGGTCGGGGATGCGGTTGATCTGTGCATCGAGATCCACCGGCGGCTGACCCCGGCCGAGGCAGTAGTGCTGGCTCGCGGAATCGAGCCGTACCACCCGTTTTTCTACGAGGACCCGATCCTGCCGGACAACTTCGACGCCATGGCGCTGGTGGCGAACCATATCACTATTCCGATCGCCACAGGCGAGCGCCTGCACACGATCCATGAGTTCGAGATGCTGCTCCAGCGCGGGGCCGTGCAGTACGTGCGCCCGGACGTGTGCATGGCCGGCGGCCTGACCCACTGCAAGAAGATCGCCGCCCTGGCCGAAGCCCACTACGTCGGCGTGGTCCCACACAACCCGCTGAGCCCAGTGAGCACCGCCGCCTGCGTGCAGTTGGCCGCGTGCATCCCGAACTTCGCGCTGCAAGAATATCCGGGGAACGAGCACGTGCCGCCCAAGAGCGAGATCGTGAAGAACCCGCTGCGGGTGGAGAACGGCTTCCTGATCGTGCCCGATGCGCCGGGCATCGGCGTCGAGCTGGCTGAGGACGCCCAGGAGAAGTACCCGCCCCGGCCGCGGCCGGTGCAGACGCGGCTGCACGTAGACGGGTCGGTGGTCGATCAGTAGTTAATCAGGGAGCCAGGAAGCTGGGACGGAGGAGGCTGTCAACGGATTTGGGGAACGGATTACACGGATTATCCCGGGGCAGTGCTGAACTCTGGCAGTGGCGCTTGCACCGGTGGAGCGTCCCTGGAGATCGGGGCCTTGCCAGCGCGCCGCCTAGATCAATCGGCGAGCCGGGTGGCGCCAGTGCGCCCGGCCCGGGCGCACTGCGTCAGCGCCGGAGCCGGGATCGAAGGCCTGTAGCCATGCAGCAAGGTAAGCGGGGCAGAAACCGGCGCCTGATGTGCCGGCACGGTGATCTTTTCAATCCGTGCCCAGGTTCACCGGCAGGCAGGGACCGCAGGCGCTGCGCGGTGGGGAGAGGGGAAGTAATCGGTACAATCCGTTCCCCAAATCCGTTGACAGCGCTTCCCCACTCTGCCAGATCGTTCATTCTCTTAGCAGTTAATTAGCAGTTAAGATTTAGCGGTTAAATTGATAAATCGATAAAAGGAGGTGCGCACACGATGAAAGAGGGTATGCGGGTTGCTATCGGCCAGTTCAACGAGGCGACGCACGAGCGGCTGACCTTTGCCAAACAGCTCGGCGTGAGCGGTGTGCTTCTGAATACGCCGAAGCTGCCGGGCGAGAAGCGCTGGGAGTTCATGGACTTGCTCCAGCTCCGCACGCGGGTGGAAGACTATGGCCTGCGCCTGGAGGCGCTCGAGAACACGCCGGTGAGCTTCTACGACAAAGCCATGCTCGGTCTGCCGGGCCGCGACGAGCAGATTGAGAACTACCAGGAGACCATCCGCAACATGGGCCGCGCTGGCATCCCTATCCTCGGCTACCACTGGATGCCCAACCGCGTCTGGCGCACCTCACGCTCAACCCCCGGCCGCGGCGGCGCGCAGGTCACGTCCTTTGACCTGGAGCTGGTCAAGAACGCCCCGCTCACCCATGGCCGCGTCTTCACCGAAGAGGAAATGTGGCAGAACTACGAGTACTTCATGAAGGCCGTCGTGCCAGTGGCTGAGGAATGGGGCGTCAAGCTGGCGCTGCATCCGGATGATCCACCGGTCGATTCGCTGGGCGGCGTGGCGCGGCTCTTTAAAGACTTCCATGGCTTCAAGAAGGCTATGGAGCTGGTGCCCAGCCCCAATAGCGGCCTGGACTTCTGCATGGGCTGCTGGTCGGAGATGGGCGACGAGCGCTCGACCGGCGTGATCAACGCCATCCGCTACTTCGGCGAGCGTGGCAAGATCTTCTACGTGCACTTCCGTGACGTGCAGGGCACGGTGCCCAAGTTCCAGGAATGCTTCATCGGAGAGGGCAATGTCGATGTCGTCGAGGCCATGCTGACGCTTAAGCGGGTGGGCTTCACCGGCTTCATGATTGACGATCACGTGCCGCACATGATCGACGATACCGACTGGGGCCACCGCGGCCGGGCGTACGCGACCGGGTATATGATGGGGCTCCTGCGTGCCATCGAGAAGCTGGGCTGATCCGTGCGCAGCGAGGTAGATAGCCGCGCTGAGAGCCGCGCCGGCTGGGCCAGGCACACTGCCGCAGTACTGCGGGTGATGTCGCGCGCCGGCCGGCGTTGTCTTCGCAGGCCATGCGCCGGCCATGCCCGGGTAGCGCGTCGGGGCCCCGACGCGCTACGATGAAAGCACTGGGATCATGCACCTCAAGGCAGGATGCTCGCTCTGGAGGCCTGTGCAAGTGCGCCTTGCATCCCTTCCAGGTCCAGGACCGAGTGCAGGGGAGTGGCGACGCCATGCGGGTAGAAGAAGTTGAGCTGCCGGGCGTAGGCCACAAGTTCACTATCAGACGCGGTTGCAGACGGTGTGTCCGAATTGGTCCGGATGGTGTTGCTGAGTGCTCGGCTGCTGTGAACGACGGATGATCCCGGCGATGCCGCGGACCAGCGACGCTCGACCGACGGCCCCCCACCCTGCCTAGATGGCCAG
>JBHOQS010000003.1:0-65791 GCA_042408875.1 Chloroflexota bacterium
GCGCCCCCCAAGATGAGCCCTCCCGCTCGCCGAGCCACCCAGCTCGGCGAGGTAAGGCCGCACCGAGACAAGGTGCTCGCTAGGCGGCCCGTGTACGGGTGGTAACACCCTCAGCGAAGCCGCCCTAATGGCCGAGCGGCCGTCAACACTCTCCTCCCTTACTCTTGCCTCCGCCCGTGCTCCCTGCACAGTAGACTTCTACGTTTGCGCTTCGGAAGCAGGGCCTGACGAGGTCGCCTGTCCACGCATCAACACTCGCTGGAGGAACGACAGCGCGGGGCAGCTGTCATAACTATTCTTTTCTTATTTATACTTTTTGATACTTTATCTTTTTTTATTTAATATCTTCTTTTTATCTTTCCTGTTTGTCTTTCCTACGACGAAACGCGAGAAAGCCCTGCCGGTGGTTCGAGCGCGGTGGCCCCACCCGTTCCCATCCCGAACACGGTCGTGAAACGCCGCAGCGCCTACGATACTGGCGCCGCGAGGCGCTGGGACAATCGGTCACTGCCGGCAGGGCTTTTGCCTATGGCTCTGCTGTATCTCTCAGCCCGCCCCTTGTAGATTTTATATTTCATATCCTTAAATACCCTTATTTCAAATGCCCTTATTTTAAATACCCTTATTCTTAAATATTCTTAGAGGTATCATTTATCCTTATCGCAGGACCTCCACGGGTCTGCTGCGCCACGATTTCCAGTACATCTCTCACCGCAATTTCAGTGATATCATGCCCCTTCCAGAGTACCGAGACACAGGCGCCGCGCGGCGCCCACACGCGCGGATCAGTTGGACCAAAGATGGCGACTGTCGGGATCCCCAGCGCCGCGGCCAGATGGGTGATACCCGAGTCGTTGCCGATGTACGCGTCGCAGCAGGCGAGCACGCCAGCAAGCTGTACGAGCGGAAGTCCAGCGACACGCACGACCGGCCCGTCCTGATCTCGCATCTGGAGATCGTGCCATACCGCTCCTACCTGCTGCGCATCCGCTGGACCCTCCACCAGGAGGATAGCGGCTCCGAATTCCTTCCAGAGCTGCCTGCAGAGCTCCGCATAGCAGGCAGCGGGCCAGCATTTCCAGGTTCCACCGGATCCAGCATGGACCGCGATGCGCAGGCGAGGTCCGCCTGCGAGCGCAGGCTGCCGGTTCAACCACGTGCGCGCGAGGGCAAGCTCTTCCTCGCGGAGGCGGATCGCCGGATGCCGCTCGCTCTCGGCGAGCTGAGACAGGTGCAAGCCCAGCGGCGCCAGCGTACTCAGACAGTGATCGGTAACGTGAACGTCGCGCCCGGGCTCCGGCAGTGGCGAGGCAGCGAGCACCACGGCTTTCGTCAGGCGGCGCAGGTTCTCAACGACGGTGGCATGGTCACGCAGCCACACGATACACAGGTCGTACGCCTGCCACTCGGCCACCCACGGCCCAGCCAACTGTTCCGGCGCGAACAGCTCCAGCGGTACCGCGAGATCGAATGACAGCCCCTGGTCAACGATGCCGCGGCCTGCGATGACCTCCAGCGCAGCGCGGTTGCCGTAGACCGTGAGGTGTGCCTGCCGAAAGCGCCAACGCAGCCATGCGAGCGCCGGTAGCGTGACGATGAAATCACCGAGCGCGCCAGCGCGCAGCACCGCAATCCGACGTGCCGAAAGGGTACTCATGGTGTAGTGACAGGCGCTTCCTCCAGGGGTTCGCCCTCTTCATAGACAGGCCACGGCTCGCGCTCACGGCCGCGATACAGCGCCGTCAGCACCGGCGGCACAATGAGCGTCGTCACGACGCTCATCACCACGACCACAGACAGGAATTGATCGGAGATCGCACCCAGCGAGCGCCCAATGCCGGCCACGATCAGCCCCACCTCGCCTCTGGGCACCATGCCGACTCCTACGATCGCCATAGAACGCGGCCCAAGTCCCAGAGCGCCAACGCCGCAGCCGATCAATTTGCCGAAGATAGCGATAGCTGTGATGACCAGCGCGATGCCGATCACGGCCGGGTCAAGGAAGAGGCGCCAGTCGACCTGCATCCCGGTGATAACGAAGAAGAACGGCACCAGGAACTCGTATAAGGGCTGGACCTGGTCCTCAAGCTGATACTGCTCGCGCGCCTCGGCGAAGACCATGCCAGCAAGGAAGGCGCCGATGATCGCCGCCAGGCCGATCGTGCCGGCCAGTGCGGCTAGGCCCAGCGTGACCATCAATGCTACGACCAGCGGTGCGTTATGAATATGCAGCCGCTCCAGATGTATGCTGTAGTTCCGTGTGATGCGCGTGCCGAGTAGTGTGACGAAGATCACGAAGGCGACCGCCTGCACTCCGATAGCCAGGGCCGTCCAGGGATGCGCGCCAATAGCCTCTCCACTCTGGCCGGCTGCGGCCACGACGGCTAGCAGCATCATCCCTAGGATGTCATCGATAACGGCCGCGCCCAGGATAATGCGCGCCTCGACGCTGTGCAGTACCCCCAGATCCCGCAGCACCCGCGCCGTGATGCCGACGCTCGTGGCCACGAGCGCCGTGGCCACAAACATATCGGTCACTTGGGGCGTGGGCTGGGTCGCCATAAAGCCCAGCCCCAGACCGAACGGCAGCAGGATCCCCAGCACGCCCACTACTCCGGCACGCCATCCGACGTGCTTCAGATCGCTCAGGCGCGTCTCCAGCCCAACATAAAACAACAGCACGATCACGCCGAGTTCGGCGATGATGTGGTAGACAAGATGGAGACCCTCGCGCGCTGGCTCCTCTCCGTGAAGCGCCTCGACCAGCACGGCTGATGGTACTCCCACCAGGCCGAGGGCGTAGGGCCCGATCAGCATGCCAGCAAGCACCTCACCGATCACCGCCGGCTGCCGCAGCCGCGAGAACAGCTCGCCTCCCAGCTTTGCTGCAGCGAACATGATGAAGAGATGGATCAAGATCGACGTGAGTGGCGTCATACGCGCGCTTGCCCTGGCCTGTATACTCGCGGGAGCCGTCGATGCGCGCCCTCGCCTAGGCCCTTGTCTTCTAACTCTAGCCTGACAGCACGTACGGGGGCAAGTTTCCGCACCTCCTCGTGGCGTGGCCTGACCCCAATAGTGTCACGCCACACCAGTTCGCAGCCCGCGATCGTTGCTAGAGCTAGGTCGAGTGAGTGCTTCTCGAGAACGCTAGCCAGTCTACTGTCAGCGACGGTCGCTGGCACTCCTACAGCAAAGCCAGCGCGCCGGCCTTGCCGGACTGTGCCACTTCGCGGTAGCCTGTAAGACGCGAGCACGCGAACGCAGCCGTCCGGGCAGCCAGGCTGCTCTAGCTAGTACGAGACGGTGTGAAACGAACAGCACGATTAGCGCGAGACAACAAACGCGAGACCAGCATACGAGACTTCGTGGATGCAATCGAGCGAGGGGGCGAGGGGTGGCGATCTTCCACGGGCCGAACCTTGGCTACGTGCTTGAACTCTACGAACGATACCTGCGGGATCCCCAATCTGTTGATCCTGCAACGCGGGCATTCTTCGAGCACTGGACCCCGCCTGCGCTGGACGGCGCGGTCGAGGCCCAGGCCACCGTCGAGGCACTCCCCGGCCTCGATCCGGCGAAGGTTGCCGCCGCCGCTGCGCTAGCGCAAGGGATCCGCGAGTACGGCCATCTTGCCGCACGAGTTGACCCGCTCGGCAGCGCACCGCCGGGCGCGCCGGAACTCGACCCAGCAACACATGGCATTAGCGCGGAAGAGCTCGCCCAGCTACCCGCCAGCATCGTGGGCGGACCAGTGGCGCGCACGGCCCGCAACGCGCTCGAAGCGATCGAGGCCCTGCACCGCATCTACTGCGGCTCGATTGGCTATGAGTACGACCACATCCAGGTTGCTGAAGAGCGGGTCTGGCTCCGCGACGCCGCGGAGACCGAGCGCTTCAGCACGCCGCTCAGCCGGGCGGCCCGGCGCACACTTCTGGAGCGGCTGACACAGGTAGAAGCCTTTGAGCGCTATCTCCACCGCACCTATCCAGGGCAGAAGCGCTTTTCCCTCGAGGGCTGCGACATGCTGGTGCCGCTGCTCGATGAGGTCATTCGCTGCCAGGCCCAACGCGGCAACCGCCAGGTCTTCATTGGCATGGCACACCGCGGCCGGCTGAACGTCCTGGCCCATATATTAGGCAAGCCCTACGAGGCCATTCTATCCGAGTTCGAACACTCCGTGCAGCGGCCGCAGACTGCCGCGTCGGAGAGCACCGATGAGGGCTGGACCGGTGACGTGAAATATCATCTGGGCGCCCGCCGAGCGGATGGCGAGGGAGCTGTGCTCTCCGTCCCGATCACTTTGGCGCCCAACCCGAGCCACCTGGAGTTCGTGAACCCGGTTGTCGAGGGGATGACCCGTGCCGCGCAGGACCGCCTGGACAGACCCGGCGAGCCAGTGCTCGACCTGGAGGCTGCTCTGGCTGTGCTTATCCACGGCGACGCATCGTTCCCCGGCCAGGGTATTGTAGCGGAGACGCTAAATCTCTCGCAACTGGCCGGTTACCGGACTGGTGGCACCGTACACATTATCGTCAACAACCAGATCGGTTTTACCACGGAGCCATCCGAAGGTCGATCCACCCTCTATGCCAGCGATCTGGCTAAGGGCTTCGAAATTCCGATCGTGCACGTGAATGCCGACGATCCCGAGGCGTGCCTGGCCGTGGCGCGGCTGGCCTGCGCCTATCGTGATCGCTTTCACAAGGATTTCCTCATCGATCTCATTGGATACCGGCGCTGGGGCCATAACGAGCAAGACGAGCCAGCCTATACGCAGCCGCTTTTATATGAGAAGATCCGGGCCCATCCGACGGTCCGTGAGCGCTGGGCCCGCCGGCTGATCGAGGAAGGCATCGTGACGCCTGAGGAGGTCGCGGAGATGGAGCGGGCTGCGTTCGCCCGTCTGGACGAAGCGCGTCGCGCCTCCGCATCCTCCCCGAACCCGGCGGCCTCTACAGCCGCAGTGCAACCTCACCTGCGCCAGGTCATGCCTCCGCAGATCGAAACGGGCGTCCCAGCTGAGCGGCTGCGTGAGCTGAATGAGGCGCTCCTGCGGCTGCCCGAGGGCTTTACTCTGCACCCGCGGCTGGCCCGCCCGATGGAGCGTCGGCGAACTGCGCTCGACGAGGGGGCCATCGACTGGGCACATGCCGAGTCGCTTGCCTTCGCCTCGCTGCTCGCCGAGGGCGTGCCCGTGCGCCTGACCGGACAGGATACCGAGCGCGGCACGTTTAGCCAGCGCCACTTAGTGCTCCATGACGTTCGTACTGGCCAGCGCTATACGCCGCTTGCTGCCCTGCCGCAGGCGCAGGCGTCGTTTGCGGTCTATAACAGCCCGCTCTCGGAGAACGCTGTGCTCGGCTTCGAGTATGGCTATAGTGTGCAGGCGCCGCGCGCGCTGGTGCTGTGGGAAGCGCAGTTCGGCGACTTTGCCAATGCGGCCCAGGTGATCATCGATCAGTTCATTGCGTCGGGCAAGGCGAAGTGGCGCCAGACGCCGGCGCTGGTCCTGTTGCTGCCCCATGGCTACGAAGGGCAGGGGCCGGAGCACTCCAGTGCGCGGCCCGAGCGGTTTTTGCAGCTCGCTGCGGAGGATAACCTACGCATTGTGAACTGCACCACTGCGGCGCAGTACTTCCACGTACTACGCCGCCAGGCCAGGCTGCTGGACATCGACCCGCGGCCGCTGGTGATGCTGACGCCCAAGAGCCTGCTGCGCCATCCCCTTGCGATGGCTCGTCTGGACGAGCTGGCAACAGGCAGCTTCCGGCCTGTCCTCGACGACCCGGCCGTCAGTGACCCCGCCGGTATCACGCGCCTGCTGCTCTGCAGCGGAAAGATCTACGTCGATCTCGCCAGCGATGAGCGGCGCGCTGCCGCGACGAACACGGCGATTGTACGGCTGGAGGAGCTCTATCCCTTCCCGGAGGAGGAGCTGGCGCAGGTGCTGGCTCGCTATTCGGTGCTGAAGGAGGCCATCTGGGTACAGGAGGAGCCGAGAAACATGGGCGCCTGGAGCTACGTGGCGCCCCTGGTGCGCCGTCTGCTTCCTCCCGCCCTTGAACTCCGCTACATTGGCCGCCCTAGCCGCGCCGCGCCGGCGGAGGGCTCAGCCGAAGCCCACGCTGTGGAGCAGGCTCGCATTGTGCGGGAGGCGCTGGGTGGACCGGGTGCCTAGCCGCTGCTCGGCGCCTGGCTAGCCAGGCGCCGAGCAGGCCTTCGTGCCATGGAGACAGCCAGTACTCCTCCCCCGACGCGCAGCGCGCTGCGCAGGGGAAAAAGAACCTTGCAGGAGCCCAGCTATGGCAGTTGAGATCCGTGTGCCGCCCCTTGGAGAGTCGATCGTCGAGGCGACGGTCGGACGCTGGCTCAAGCGTGAGGGGGAGCGCGTCGCTGCCGGAGAGCCCGTGCTCGAATTGGAGACCGAGAAAGTCAGCCTCGAAGTGGCTGCCCCGCAGGCAGGTGTACTGGAACGCATCACCCGGCGTGAGGGGGAGACGGTAAAGGTTGGCGAGGTGCTAGCGGTGCTTGCCGAAGAAGCAGGCACAGCGGCTCCGCCCGGCCAGCCGGAGCCTACGCCAGCGGCCGCCACGGCTGCGCCCCCATCGGTGGCGCCCTCGCCGGAGGGCGTCGCACCGCCCTCCGCTCCCTTCGCCCGCCGCCTGGCTGCCGAGGCAGGGATCGACCTGGCGCGCGTCTCCGGCACCGGTCCCGGCGGACGGATTACCGCCGAGGATGTCCGCGCCACCCTCACCCGGGCTGTGCCCGCGCCGGAGATCGCGCGGCCGGCGCCGCCACCGGTTCCTCCATCCCCAGTCGAACGGCCTGAGGCCGCTGCACCTCGCGCCGCAGAGCGCCGAGAAGAGCGGGTGCGCATGTCCCGCCGGCGCCTCACTATCGCGCGGCGGCTGGTCGAGGCACAACGTACGGCGGCCATGCTCACCACCTTCAACGAGATCGATATGAGCGCGGTGATGGACTTGCGCCGCCGCCGCCGTGACGCCTTTCGCGAGCGCCACGGCGTGAGCCTCGGTCTCATGTCCTTCTTCACCAAGGCAGTAGTCGGCGCGTTAAAGGCCTTCCCACAACTTAATTCAGAGCTCCAGGGCGAAGAGCTCATCCTCAAGTATTACTACGACATCGGCATTGCTGTGGCCACTGACCAGGGCCTGGTCGTGCCAGTGGTGCGCGATGCCGATCGCAAGAGCTTCGCCGAGATCGAGCGCGAGATCGAGGACCTGGCCACCCGTGCCCGCGAGAACCGGCTGACCCTGCAAGACCTGGAAGGCGGCACGTTCACCATCACGAACGGCGGTGTCTTTGGCTCGCTCCTCTCCACACCCATCCTGAATTACCCCCAGGTCGGCATCCTGGGCATGCACCGCATCCAGGAGCGCCCGGTAGTGGCGAACGGGGAGATCGTTATCCGCCCCATGATGTATGTGGCGCTGTCGTATGACCACCGCGTCGTTGACGGTCGTGAGGCGGTGCTCTTCTTGGTGCGGGTGAAGGAACTGATCGAAGACCCCGAGATGCTACTGCTGGAAGGCTGACGCATGGCGATAGAAGAACAGCGCTACGATTTCACGGTGATCGGTGCCGGGCCCGGCGGCTACGTCGCGGCGATCCGTGCTGCCCAGCTCGGCTTGAAAACTGCCTGCATCGAGAAAGAGCGTACCCTCGGAGGCACCTGCCTCAACGTTGGCTGTATTCCGTCGAAGGCGCTGCTCGACTCGACCGAACTGCTCCACGCGATCAGGCACACAGCCGCCGCCCATGGCATCACGGTGCAGGGAGTTACGGCCGACATCCAGGCGATGCAGCGCCGCAAAGAGAGCATCGTGCAGCGCTCGACCCGCGGCATCGAGTATCTCTTCCGCAAGAACGGCGTGGCCTGGATCCGCGGTACAGCTAGGCTGGTCGAGCCTGACCGCATCGAGGTGACCGATGGGAACGGCGGCCGCAGCATAGTGGTGAGCCGGCACATCTGCATCGCGACCGGCTCCGCGCCGGTGCCGTTCCCCGGCGTCCCGTTCGATGAAGAGCAGGTGCTCTCTTCGACCGGTGCGCTGGCCCTCGAACAGGTACCGGATCACTTGATCGTTATCGGCGGTGGAGCGATCGGACTTGAGCTGGGCAGCGTCTGGCTGCGCCTGGGCGCGCGTGTGACGATCCTCGAGCTCATGCCGGCCATTCTGCCCGATATGGACAGTGAGATCACGCGACAGGCCGAGCAGATCTTTCGCCGCCAGGGCTTCGACATCCGCACCAACGTGCGCGTGAGCGGCATCGAGCGGCACGAAGCTAGCGTACGTGTCTTGCTTGACGGGGGCGATGCGCTCGAAGGGGACCATGTGCTCGTAGCGATCGGGCGGCAGCCCTATACCGAGGGGCTGGGCGCCGCTGAACTCGGCATCCGCCTGGACGAGCGCGGGGTTATCCTCGTTGACCAGCAGTACCGCACCGGCGTCAGGCAGGTCTACGCCATCGGGGATGTGATCGGCGGAGCCATGCTGGCGCATAAGGCCATGGAAGAAGGCGTCGCCGTGGCAGAGCTGGCCGCTGGGAAGGCGGGCATGGTGAACTACGATGCCGTCGCCACGGTAGTATATACCTCGCCGGAGATCGCCTCGGTCGGCCGCTCAGAGGAAGAGCTGCGCCAGGAGGGGTACGAACTCCGCGTCGGTAAGTTTCCCTTCAGCGCCGCGGGCCGCGCCCGCACCCTGGAGGAGACCGACGGCCTGGTGAAGGTCCTGGCCGACGCCAGGACCGGACGGCTGTTGGGTGTGCATATCCTGGGTCCACACGCTTCAGACCTCATCGCCGAGGCTGCCCTGGCCATGGAGTTCCAGGCTTCTGCGGAAGACCTGGCGGTCTCTGTGCACGCACACCCGACGCTTCCGGAGGCGCTTAAAGAGGCAGCGCTGGCCGCGCTTGGTCGCGCGCTACACCTCTAAGTGCGCTACATATAAGTGCGCTACATGATAGTTAAGTTCAGCTCTCCTTCCCAGGCTGATGCCGCAGCCTTCTCATGTAGCCAGCGCCTTTCGACTCGGTTATACTGCGTCCGTGGTGAAGCGGGCCCGCGCTGTGATAATCTATCACAGTCTTCTGCCGATCTGTACTGGGTTTCGCTCACAGGAAACGAGGGGGGCTATCATGCTACGTCGACTTACTCGCAGGAGCGCGCTGGGCAGCGCCGTCCTTTCAGGAGCGCTGCTGGCTGCCTGCCGCACCACCGGCACCGGCGGCACAGACCAGGCTTCCAAACCGGCCCGGTACGACAACATTACCCTGCAGCTCTGGGGTTCCTACGGCGCAGGCGAGCGCGAGGCGCTGCTGAAGTACTACGACCGTTTCGCCCAAGAGCAGGCGCCGGGACTTACCGTTGAGATCCAGATCTATTCCAATGCCGACTTTATGTCGAAGCTGATCGCTGCATTGGCCGGCGGTACTGGACCCGACTTCACCCGCTTCAAGGAGTACCAGGCTATTGACATGGCCTACAAGAAGGCTGCTGTAGCCTTGGACGGGTACCTCAGCCGTGAGAAGAACCTTAAGCTCACCGACTTTACCCAGCAGTCGGTCGAGGGCTCACAGTATCAGGGCAAACTCTACGGCATCCCGCACCATCACCAGTTCGTGATGATGGGCTGGAACAAGGAATTGTTCAAGATCGCTGGTCTGGACCCCGAGCGAGGCCCGCAGACCTGGCAGGAACTGCGGGAGTACGCAAAGAAGCTCACCGTGCCCGCCAATGAGCAGTGGGGCTTCCGGCTCTACGAGTTCGGTCCTCCGCCGCGCGAGCAAATCTTTAACTGGTTTATGGAGTGGGTCTGGCGCAACGGCGGCGACGTGTGGAACCAGGATCGCACTCGCTGCACCGTGGACTCTCCTGAGTCGATCGAAGCAATGCAGTTCATGCTGGATCTCATGTACGCCGACCGCTCAACTATTCCACCTTCAGAGCGCCAGATCGGTATCGAGACAGGCAAGCTGGGCATCTGGATGCCGACCGGCGCAGGTGTGCTAAATCTGCGTGCAACGCAGCCGCACCTGAACTTCGGCCTTGGCCCCATGCCGAAGCAGAAGCAGTTTGCTACTCAGCTCCAGCACAACACTTTCTCAATCATGGAGAATTCCCGGCTTAAGGACCTGGCCTGGCAGGCTATCGTTTTTATGTGCCGCGATGACATCATGCAGGCCTGGCAGTCTGATCCGGCAATCTCCACGCTGCCGGTGAAGAAGGCGTTGTTCGAGAAGCCACCCTGGTCCGATCCGGCCAGTGGGTGGAAACCGATCATCGATGTGCTGCGTATGCCGGGCAACCGGCCAAAGCCGCATATCCCAGACTGGGACGAATACACCGAAAAGAATATCGTTCCCTACCTGACAGAGGCTTGGCGTCAGCAGCGATCGCCCAAGGACGCCCTTGGCGAGGCGGCTCGCCAGGCCAATCTGTGGCTGTCCCAGCGACAGCGAGGGTAAGAGCTCCGTCCGAGCACCTGGATCTGTCCCGCGTACCAAAGATTCCCCAGGAGCACCTTCGATGTCTACCTGGCGACCCGAGCCCGGCTGGTGGCGCCGGCCTCTGCGCATCAGTCAGACGAACCTTCAGGTACGCGACACGCCGCGCTACCGGCCGGACGTCTTTATGCGACAGCTCGCCGAGATGCACACCAACGTGGCTATCGCCAACGCCGGTGGGATCTACGCCTGGTACCCCACGCGCGTGCCTGACCACACGCTCAATCCCTTCCTGGAAGGGCGCGACTTCGTGGGAGAATGCGTCGAGGCGGCGCACGCGAACGGGATGTACTTCGTGGCACGGGTGGACTTCAGCCTGGCGGACGATGCCATCTACGCGCGTCATCCCGACTGGTTCGCCCGTGACCGCGATGGACAGCCGATCATCGTGGGCGAGCCCCGGCCGGGGCCATGGAGCCTACTGTACTATACCTGTCCGAACGCGCCCTACCGCAACGAGGCGGTGGCGTTTCCCGTGCTGCGTGAGCTGCTGGAGCGCTATCCCCTGGACGGGCTCTTCATCAACGCAGCGGGCTTCCGGCCGTGCTGGTGCGGCACTTGCGAGCGGCTGTACCGCCGCGACGCAGGGATGCCGCTTCCGCGCACAGAGGATTGGAGCGACCCGAACTTCCGTCGCTGGGTGGAGTGGCGCTATGACCGCATGGCCGCTAACTTCGCGGCGATGTATCGGGTGATCCAGGACGCCAGGCCAGGCTGCTTCTGGACCAGCGAGTTCGGGGCGATTACGAACAGCCGTCCCTGGCAGAGCGGCCAGGACCTCTTCCGGCTGAAAGATGGCTGTACCGTCATCACCACCGCGTCCGGCGACAACATCGCCGGCGGTCGCCCGCCGGTGTGGCTACCAGCCATCCATGCGAAGTACGCCCGCGCAATCTCAGACCCGGAAGTCCCCTGGGCTACGGTGCATCCGGCGCCCGGCCTGGTGTGGCGGCACACCGGCCTGCCCGTCAACGAGCTCCGCCTGTGGCTGGCCCAGGTGAACGCCCACGGTGCCTACGCCTGGCACGCCATGACCGGCATCCCCGACACGCACTACGATCGCCGCAACCTGTCGGTCCATGCGGAGTTTAACGCCTTCCTGAAAGAGCACGAGGAGTACTTTCGTGCCACCAGACCGGTTGCTCCGGTGGCGCTCCTGTGGTCGCGCAGCTCGCTTGAGCGTTACGGCGCGGATCATCCAGAAGATCGTTACCAGCATGAATTCTTCGGCTTCTGCGAGGCGCTGCTCGGCCACGGCATCCCGTTCACAGTGATCCCGGAGCAGTTCCTGACTGATGACCGGCTGGCTCAGTACGAGGGGCTGGCATTGCCGAACGCGGCGTGCCTCTCCGATGACGCAGCCGCAGCAGTACGGCGCTTCGTCGAGCGCGGCGGCGGGCTGGTGGCCACGCATGGAACAGGGCTGTTCGACCAGGAGGCGCGCCTGCGTGACCGGGGCGTGCTCGACGACGTGCTGGGCATCGAGCACACTGGCCACCGTATCGGCGGACAGGTAGCCTCCTACGGCCGCATCGAGCAGCCTGATCACCCGCTCTTTGCCGGCATCGGTGATACACGCCTTGTGCCCAACGACTTCAGCTTTTGCAATGTCCGCCCCGCCGAGGGCACGCAGGTGCTGCTGACCCTTGTGCCACCCTTCGCGCCGCCCGGGGGCGTCGGGGCTCCGCCGGAGCGCGCCTCGATCCCCACGGACCACACAGAGATTCCATTGGCGATGTGTCACGGCCGTGTTGTGTACTTCGCAAACGAGCTCGGCCGTCTGGCCTGGCGCTATCGCCTGCCTGATCATGCGCGACTCATCGCCAATGCCGTACGCACGGTTGCGCCACGCCCCTTCCCGGTCGAGCTCATAGAGGCACCCTATGGCGTCCAGCTCTCCCTCTTCCGGCAGTCCTCGCCTGAGCGGCTGCTCTGCCACCTGGTAAACGCCGTTGGCGCCGGCACCGTCCGCCATGATGTGGTGCCTGTACGCGACCTGCGCGTGCGCCTGCCCGAGGGGACCCGCCGCGCCCGCGCACTGGCCTGCGCAGCCGATCTGGCAATTCAGGACGGCATTGCCCTCCTGCCGGTACTGCACACCTGGGAGATCATCGTTGTGGAATCGTGAAATGTGGAATTCTGAAATAGATAAAGGTAGAGAAGTGGAATAGAAGCTGTGAAATAGCAATTTCGGTCATGTCGGAGGCGATAGGCCGGCACAGGAAAGAAGCTGGGAGGGAAGGCTCGCATGAAGATTAGCTTCGGCGTGGGTGCGCCTACGGAAGATCGCCTTCGCTACGCGAAGCAGCTTGGCGCGGACGGCGTGTCCTGCGCGGCGCAGGCTATTCCCGGCTACGTCGAGCGCGGGTACGCCACAGTGGATGAACTCGCGGAGCTCAGGAAGCAGGTCGAGTCCTTTGGCCTGGAGCTGCTGGTGCTGCGGCTGGCGCCGCAAGCCACTGCAGCAGTCCTGGCCGGGCGGCCGGAGCGCGACCGCGAGATCGAGCACATCTGTGCTACGATCCGAGCCGCCGGAGCCGCGGGCATCCCCACGGTGTTCTACAATCTTACCCCCTGGCGCAGCCTGTCAGTGGCATGGCCCCAGGCGCCCGGCGCTCCTGTGCCCGGGCCGGGCGAGGTGCGGGTCGGCTCGGGGCCTGGCCGCTATTACAAGCCGGTCGGCCGCGGCGACGCGGTGCTGCTCACCCATGAGAGCACCCGCGTGGCGGTCGATAGCACGCGTGTGGCCCCGGAAGTGCTGGCCCCCTACTGTCAGATCTCGGCCGACGAGCTCTGGGCGCGCATCCGGTACTTCTACGAGCGAGTGGTCCCTGTCGCTGAAGAGGCCGGCGTCAACGTCGGCGCGCATCCCGACGATCCTCCGGAGCCGTCCTACCGCGGCGTCCAGCAGGTCTTAAACTGCGTCGATGGCCTCAAGCGCCTTGTCGATCTGGTCCCCAGCCCGCACAGCGGCCTGCTGCTGTGCGTGGGCACGCTGCACGAGATGGGTGAGCACACTATGGGTGCAATTGAATACTTCTTGCAGCGCGGCAAGGTATTCTACGTACACTTTCGTAATCCACGCGGAACGGTGCGCCGTGGGTATTACCAGGAGGACTTCCTCGACGAAGGCGACCTGGACATGTTGGCGGTGATGCGGCTGTTTCACCGCTACGGCTACCAGGGCGGGCTTGACCCCGACCATGCCATCGGCGTGGTGAATGACCCCGACGGGCGCATCGCCTTTGCCTGGGAGCTGGGCTACATGAAGGCGCTCAAGGCTGCAGTGGAGGCAGAGGGGCGAGCGCAGTAGAATGGCGCCAGGAGAGGCGACTGAGCCCCCGGTGCAGGGTGGCATTGCTGTTCCAGGGAAGGAAAGGCCGGGGCAGGAGCGAACGAACAGGAGGGCTGGCCATGGCTGTGCCTGGTTCTATCAACCGAACGCTATCGCGTCGCGCTATCCTTGGCTCTGCGGCCGCAGGCGTGCTGGCCGCCGCGTGCGCTCGAGCGCCACGGCCCGGCGGTGAGCAGGCTGGCCAGGGGCGCGAGCCGGTCACGCTGCGGCTTACCTGGGTGGCCAAGGAGTTCGAGCATACGTTTCAGGTGATGGGCCCGGTCTTCGAGCAGCGCTATCCCTGGGTGAAGCTGCAGCTCGAAGCCTCGCCGGACTATCTGGAGAAACTTACTGTGCTGTTCGCCACCAACACCATCGGCGACGTGATGTTCCTGGAGTCCGATGACGAGGCATTCTTCGCCTACTGGGCTGCCGCAGGCATGCTGCGCCAGCTTGATGACTTCGTCAAGCGCGACAAGTACGACCTGAACGTCTTCTTCCCCGAAGCTATCCGCGCGCTCAGGAGCGTCGATGGCAACATGTGGGCGTTCCCGTACAAAGCGTTCATGGCCCGCTGTGGATTGTTCTTCAATATTGATCTCATTGAGCAGGCCGGCATGCGCCTCCCCACCGATGACTGGACCTATGATGATCTGGCGCAGGCTGCGCAGAAGCTGACCCGTCGCTCCGGCGGGGACGTAGAGATCTGGGGCGGTGGGCGCAAGATGGGCGGTGACCTGGCCTTCACAGCTATCATGCGCGCCTTCGGTGGCGATCTGTACACGCCCGACGGCAAGCGCACGCTGGTGGGGCATCCTCGTTCACAGGAGGCGATCAACTGGTGGCTGGACCGCTACCTGAACGACGGCACCATCTTGCCCGATCTGGCGGCCAACTCCTTTGCGCTGTTCCAGCAGGGCAAAGTGGCATTGCTGGCCGGCCATAACCCGGGCGATCGGGTGACTATCGCCAATACCCTGAACCCCAATAACGTGCGCTGGGGGCTGGTACTGATGCCTAAGGGTCCGGCCGGCCGCCGTGGTGGCTCGTTCTTCATCACGCCCACCGGCATCGCCAAGATCAGCAAGCACCCCGAGGAGGCCTGGGAGTTCCAGAAGTTCCTGGCGGAGAAGGAGACAGGCGTGGTGATGGGCTTCCCCACCCCGCAGAGTGGCCAGACCTCTTCGCACTTCGGCGCACGCAAGGATGTCTACACCGACCCGCGTGTGCTGAACGCGCCGGGCATGCCTCCGGGCGTGATGCAGGCGCTGGCTCGCTCGATGGAGTTGCCGGAGCCGCTGCACTGGCCGCACAACTTCCGCGCTGCCGAGGTGGAGAAGGTCCTGAATGACGAGGTGCGGAAGGCCGTGCGCGGCGAGGTGAAGGCCAATTCCGGCTTCTTCCAGAACCTGGAGCGGCTGGTCCAGCACGTTCTGGATCAGCCGCGCCCGACGCCGCAGTAGCGGACGGTCGCAGCCCGTTGGTCGGCTTCCCGGTCCGGTGCGCGCCGGTGTATAATGCGGCTGCATAGTCAATATAGTCAACAGTCAATAGAGAGCCTACAGGCAACGACGGAGAGAGTAGGCCGGGACAAGTCCCCAGAGAGGCGGGGCCGGAGGCTGGAAGCCCTGCTGGACAGCGGCCCGGTCGAAGTTCACTCCCGAGCCGGGCAGGGGAACGGCGCAGGCAGCGGTTTAGGAAAGGCTTGCGCCCAGTAGTCTGCCCCGGAGGGCCTGCCGTTATACGGGCCGCCGGCTAGAAGGGCCTGCCGCGGTGCTACCGCGCAGCCCGGAGGCCGGACTGAGCGGCGCCGGGCAAAACCGGCGCAACCAGGGTGGTACCGCGGAGCATATGCGGCCGGCACCTCCGTCCCTGAAGGGATGCGAGTTGCCGGCCTTCTCTTTCGGTCTGAGCGTTTGGGGCAGCGGGTTCAGACGGTCCGGCTCGGAGGCGAGGCAGGACAGTCAGGGGAGAGGGAGCTATGACGGCGCCATCCGCCACCCTCATCGAGCAGTTGACGGCGCTACGCGAGCAGGCGCTGGCTGAGCTGGCCGGTGTCCAGGACGAGGCGGCGCTGGAGCACTGGCGGGTCGAGTACCTGGGCCGTCGCGGGCGGCTGGCCGAGCTGATGCGCAGCCTGGGCCAGCTCTCACCCGATGAGCGGCCGCAGGCCGGCCGCGTCGCCAACGAGGTCAAGGACGCGCTGGAGCAGGCCTATACCGCTAGGGCTACTGAGCTAGAGCGCCGCGCCCTCCAGGAGGCGCTGGAACGCGAGCGCATCGATGTGACCCTGCCCGGCCGCCGCCCATCAATAGGCCAGGTCCATCCGATCACGCGCACCCTGCGCGAGATCGTGCAGGCCTTCCAGCTCATGGGCTTCCAGGTCGTGGAGGGCCCGGAGGTGGAGTGGGATTACTACAACTTCGAGGCGCTCAACATCCCGCCCGACCATCCGGCCCGCGACATGTGGGATACGTTCTACCTCACTGATCCGCATGCCCGGGACGCGCACGGGCCCCGCGGGCCGATGCTGCTGCGTACCCATACGTCGCCCATGCAGATCCGCATCATGGAGCAGACACGCCCGCCGGTGCGCGTGATCGTGCCCGGTAAGGTGTACCGGTATGAGGCGACCGACGCCACGCACGAAAGCCAGTTCTATCAGGTCGAGGGCCTGGCCGTCGATCGGGACATCACCATGGCCGACCTGAAGGGCGTGCTCACTGAGTTCGCTCGCCTGCTCTTCGGCGCGGAGCGGCGCGTGCGCTTCTATTGCAGCTACTTCCCGTTCGTGGAGCCGGGCGTCGAGGTCGCCATCGACTGCTACCAGTGCCGCGGCGCTGGCTGCCGCTTGTGCGGCTTCACTGGCTGGCTGGAGATCCTCGGCGCCGGCATGGTCCACCCCAATGTGCTAGCCGGGGTGAACTATGATCCCAGTGAGTACACCGGCTTCGCCTTCGGCCTGGGCGTCGAACGCATCGCCATGCTCAAGTACGGCGTGGACGATATCCGGCTCTTCTACGCCAACGACCTGCGCTTCCTACGCCAGTTCCGCTGAAGCCTGGATCCTTCCCGCTCCTGCGCTGCGGGAGAGGGGCCGGGGTGAGGGGATTGCATCATGAACATCTCGCTGAAGTGGCTGCGTGAGTACGTCGATATCACCATACCCGTAGAGCAGTTGGCGGAGCGGCTGACCCTGGCCGGCATCGAGGTGGCAAATATTCGTCGCATCGGCGGCAACTGGGATCCCCAGAAGCTGTTCGTCGGGCAGGTCGTGGAGATCACGCGCCATCCCAATGCTGACCGGCTGCTGCTGGTGACCGTGGAGTACGGCGCCGAGGGCGCGACGGGCGAGCAGAGCAAGCGCATCACCGTCGTGACTGGCGCGACAAACATGAAGGTCGGGGACAAGGTGCCACTCGCGCTGGCCGGGGCGCGCCTGGTCGATCCCTATAGCGAGACCCCCAAGGAGATGGTGTTGAAACCGGCCACCCTGCGCGGCGTACGCTCTGAAGGGATGGTGTGCTCGCCGAAGGAGCTTGGCCTCTCTGAGGACCACGAGGGGATCCTGATCTTGCACCCGGAGGCACGGGTCGGCGCTCCCCTCGTCGAAGAGCTAGGCGACACGATCCTGGAGCTGGAGGTAACGCCTAACCGCCCTGACTGCCTGTCGGTCATTGGGGTGGCGCGGGAGGTTGCGGCGCTGACCGGCCAGACGCTGCGCCTGCCCTCGGTCGAGGCTCCGGAGGAGGGACCGCCCGCCAGCGACCTCGTTGCCGTGGACATTGAGAACCCTGACCTGTGCGCCCGCTACATCGCTATGGTCGTGCAGGACGTTACTGTGCGGCCATCACCGAAATGGATGCAGGAGCGGCTGGAACGGGCCGGCATGCGCCCGATCAACAACGTGGTCGATGTGACCAACTACGTCATGCTGGAGTGGGGCCAGCCGCTGCACGCCTTCGACTACGACACGCTGCGCGGCCGCCGCATCATCGTGCGCACGGCGCGCCCGGGCGAGACGATCGTGACCCTGGACGGCCAGACGCGCACGCTCACTCCCGAGATGCTGGTGATTGCCGACGCTGAGCGACCAGTCGCGATCGCTGGTGTGATGGGCGGCCTGGAGACGGAGGTTGGCGAACGCACGACTACAATCCTGCTGGAGTCGGCGAACTTCAATCCGGTAAGCATTCGCCGCACGGCTCGCGCCCTGAGCATCCCCAGCGAGGCCCAGCGGCGCTTCGAGAAGGGTCTGCCGCCGGAGCTGACCGTGCCGGCCATCCGCCGTGCCGCACAGCTCATTCGTGAACTTGCCGGCACCGCCGAGCGGCGTCCGGTGATCGCCAAGGGTCTGGTCGATGCCTACCCGCGCCCGGCCGAACCGCGCCAGATCCGTCTGGCCGCCTCGGAGGTGCGGCGTGTGCTGGGGATGGACATCCCGGCGGACCGCCAGGAGCGCATCCTGGTCTCGCTCGGCTTCGCCGTCACGCGCGAGGAGCAGGCGCTACTGGTGACCGTGCCGTATTGGCGGCGGGATATTACCCTCCCGGCTGACCTGGTGGAAGAGCTGGCCCGCATCAGCGGCTACGACGAGCTTCCTGCCACGCTCCCTGCGGGCCAGCTGCCGCCTCCGAAGATCGATCGAGCGCGGTACTGGGAGGACGTCGCCCGCGATGTCCTTGTGGCCTGTGGGCTCTCCGAGTGCATCACCTACGTGCTCACCAGCCGTGAGCGGCTGCGGCGGCTGCTGCCTGCTGAGCCGGTGCCGGCGCTGCCACGCCCGGGCGACGGCGCCGCCAGCGCGCTGGTGGCCGAGGTCGAGGCCAGGCTGCTGCCACTGGGCATCCAGCCGCTGCGGCTCTGGAACCCTATGACCAGCGACGCTGATGTCCTGCGCACGTCGGCAATGCCGCATCTGCTGGAGACCTTGTGGAGCAACCTGCGCTACCAGGATAGTGGCGTGGCCCTGTTCGAGATCGGACGCATCTATCTTCCCGATCCTTCCGGCCAGGAACTGCCCCAGGAGCGCAAGACCATCACCGTCGTGCTCGGACAGTACAAGACCAGCCCGCGCCGGCCTGCGCCGGTGGAATATGATTACTACGATCTCAAGGGCATTGCCGAAACGCTCTTTGAGCGAATGGGCATCCGCAACTTCGCGTTCCAGCCGGTGACCCACCCCACGTTCCATCCGGGTCGCGCCGCTGTGATTACGCTTCCGGCACAGGCACCTGCGGCCGACGTGTCCGGTACAGGCAGCGCGGTGGTGCAGCGAGGGGCAGGCACGGAGCAGGTAGTTGGTATCCTGGGCGAGGTGAGCCCGGAGGTACGGCGCAACTTCGACATCGACGAGCGCGCCTACCTGATGGGGCTGGACTTCGACCTGTTGCTCCAGTATGCCACTACCGAGCGGCACTACCGGCCGCTCCCCAAGTACCCGCCGGTCGTACAGGACATCGCCGTGATTGTCGATGAGGCGGTGCTGGCTGCTGAGGTCGAGCGGGTGATCCGCGCTGCCGGAGGCGAGCTGGTGGCCGATGTGCGGCTCTTCGACGTCTATCGCGGTGATCCTATTCCGCCGGGCAAGAAGAGCCTGGCCTACACTATTACGTACCAGGCGCCCGACCGCACGCTCACCGACGAGGAGGTGAACCAGCACCAAGCGCGCATCGTGCAGCGGCTGGAACGGGAGCTCGGAGCCACGCTCAGAGGGTGATCCTCTCTGCTGCTCTCCTGCTAGGGGCGTGCCAGGTGCGCTCATGGGTGTCGCCGCCGTATCTAGCAACTGGCCTCGTGCTCTGGTACGCCGCACCGGTACGCCGCACCGGTACATCTCAATTGAGGGGGTAGTACCGCGCTCGGCGGTCGTCAGGTGCAGGCTGCCTCCAGGCCCTCCGCTACGTACTGTGTACATCCCTTGAGACAATCGGCTGGCGCACGCCCGCTATATAGTTTACGCAGTGCGTTAGCTGGCGATGCAGGCATAAGGCGAGAGGTTCCCCGTTCATGCTGCTATACTCATACTGCTATACTAATGGGCTGCTATACTAATGGGCGATGCGGTTCGCATGCAGTGCCACTGGATCATCGGTATGCCAGCAGGAGAACCGGCGCATGTGTGTGGAGCCTCCCTAGAGGGGAGCCTCCCTAGAGAGGAACCCTCTGGGGAGAGGAACCCTCTGGGGAGGGGAACCCTCTGGGGAGAGGAACCCTCTGGGGAGAGGAACCCTATGAAGCTGAAAGAGCCGGTCATCCCGCTGGTTGCTCCTGATATTTCCCTGCCTCCCCGCGCGGAAGAGCTGGTCACCGAGGATGAGGGGTCCTGATCGGGATGGCAATCTGGTTTCGCTCCTAGCAGAAGCTGAGCGTCAGCGAGCAGAGCGAGCGGAGGCTGAGCGGGCTCCACTGGCGTGCTCGCATGCATGAGCTCGGGCTTGATCCAGAAAGTGCCCCGCGAGCTAGACGCCGGAGCGAGCCTGTTCAAGACGCCTGAGAGTTCCAGGAAGAGGTGTAGCTGCTTTACTGAGAGCGGTGCCTCAAAGATGACGAGACAGATAACCCTAGAAACGATGACAGGTCCTGCGCCAGTGGCGAGAGAGGCGAAACAGCGCGTGTTCTCGGGTGTGCAGCCCACCGGACGGCTTCATATTGGCAACTACCTCGGGGCGATCAAGCGCTGGGTTGATCTCCAGGACACCTATGACTGTATCTTCTGTGTGGTGGACTTACATGCCATCACTGTCCCACAAGATCCCAAAGAGCTCCACGAGGCCACGCGCATCGTTGCGGCGTTATATCTAGCAGCTGGCATCGATCCACAGAAGTCGGCGGTGTTCGTGCAGTCGCATGTGTCGGCGCACGCCGAGCTGACCTGGATCCTGAACTGCTTCACGCCCATCGGCTGGCTGGAACGCATGACACAGTTCAAGGAGAAGGCCGGGGCGCACCGCGAGCGAGTGAGCACCGGGCTATTCGATTACCCGGTCTTAATGGCCGCCGACATCCTGCTCTATGATACGCACCTCGTGCCAGTTGGCGAGGACCAGAAGCAGCACATCGAGCTCACCCGAGACATCGCCGAGCGGATGAACAGCCGCTACGGTGAGCTCTTTGTGATCCCAGAGCCCCATATCGCTAAGGCCGGGGCGCGCATCATGGGGCTGGATGATCCGACGAAGAAAATGAGCAAGAGCGAGCCGGGACGCTACCATGCGATCTACTTGCTCGACTCTCCCGATGAGATCCGGCTGAAGATCAGCCGCGCCACAACTGACCCGCTGCGGGAGATCCGCTTCGATGAGAGCCGTCCAGGCATTTACAACCTGCTGACGATCTACCAGCTCTTTACCGGCATGGATCCCGCCGAGATCGAGGCGCGCTTTGCCGGGAAGGGGTACGCCGAGTTCAAGCGAGAGCTGGCGGAGGTTGTCATTGAAGGGCTGCGCCCCTTGCAGGAGCGTTATCGCGAGCTCATGCGTGACCCCGCCACGATCGAGAACGTGCTGCGCGAGGGGGCTGACCGCGTGCGGCCGATTGCCGAGCGCACGCTCAAGCGGGTGAAGGATGCCGTCGGGCTAGGCTGATCGTTGCGTATTCTTTGCCCACACCACGCCGTCATGCATAATCACCGGAGGGGCACACGGCCGTGTGCCCCTCCGAGGTATGGAGCCGCTGTTCATACTATGGCACAAGGACAGCTCTCAGTCTCTGGGGCTTCTCCGGCGCGCTCGCCCAGTCCGGACGGGCAGGCGGAGACACACTCAACGGTAGGCGAGGCCCGCGCCGCGCTCGACGCGGCGCGCAGGCTCACGCTCCTGCGCGGCGTGCTCGATGACAGTGCCAGCCGGGCGATGTGCGCGTTTCTGGACGCGCTGGCTCGGGCAGATTTGGACGCGGCAACCGACGCCTACAGCCGCCTCTATCGCCTCCTGGCCGAGGAAGCAGAGCTCGGGGACGAGATGATCGTCGGGGACGCCTGGCAGTCACACCTGGTGCGTCGGCTCCTCGCAGACGTGAACCCCCTCAGCCGCAAGGCTGAGCTGGCCGGAGCCGCGGCCGTCAGTCCGGCGTTGCTCGAAGCGGCGCGGCACGATCTGCGCTGTCTGCACGTGCTCTTTCGCTTCGACGCGGCGGCCGCCGCGGCCGCGCTGGCTGCGATGACTGGTCATTGCGGCTGGCCGGAGTGGCGGGGCTTCGCTCCGCTGGGCAACGCGGCCGGCCGTCCGCCCACGCTCGCCGCCCGCCTCGCCGAGGCACCGGACTGGGGCGAGCTGGCCGAGGCGCTGGCCGAGCACTACGCCGCAGCCGGTGCAGGCATTTTCGCACAGTATCGCGCCTTCCGCTGGGTGCGTGGTAGCCCCGATGATGGGCACCTGATCGGGGTATCTCCCTTTGATCCTATCCGCCTCGATCAGCTCATCGGCTACGAAACCGAGCGCCGGCTGATTATTAAGAACACTGAGCACTTCCTCGCAGGCCTGCCGGCGAATAACGTGCTGCTCTACGGAGACCGCGGCACTGGTAAGTCATCTACGGTCAAGGCCTTGCTGAATGAGTACGGCGACCGCGGCCTGCGGCTGATCGAGGTGCCCAAGCAGGCCCTGGCCGATTACCCCCGCATCGTGGCGCTGCTGCGCGGCCGGCGCGAGCGCTTCATCCTGTTCGTGGACGATCTCTCCTTCTCCGAGCAGGAGACCTACTACAAAGACCTCAAGGCCATCCTTGAAGGGAGCCTGGAGGCACGGCCCGACAACGTGCTGGTGTACGCGACCTCAAACCGCCGTCATCTCGTCACCGAGCGCTTCTCTGATCGGGAGACCGATCCGAACGCCGAGATTCGTCTCATGGACACTGTCCAGGAAAAGCTCTCTTTGAGCGATCGCTTCGGCCTCACCGTCGTCTTCCAGGCACCCGACCAGGAGCGCTATCTAGAGATCGTCGAAGGCCTGGCGCGGCAGCGCCGGCTGGAGATCGCCCCGGACGAGCTGCGCCGCCAGGCCCTGCAATGGGCAGCCTGGCACAACGGCCGCTCCGGGCGGACGGCGCGGCAGTTCATCGATTTCCTGGCCGCAGAGCTCGCCCTGACAGGGCAAGGCGGGTCCTGATGCAGCGGACGCTCCTGCCCGCCGCCATTGGCGTGGTGCTCCTGGCTGCAGTGCTGTGGCTGAGCGATCCCCAGAAGACCCTGGCCGCGCTGCGCGGCGGCGACCCGCTGCTGGTCGCACTCTCCTGCGGGCTACTCGCGGCCGCTGTGCTCCTACGCGTTGTGCGCTGGAAGCTCATGATCGCGCCCATGGCCGAGCTGAGCGTCGCCGAGGTATACGCGCCTGTCACCGTCGGATACATGGCAAACAATCTTCTGCCGGCTCGCCTTGGCTATGTGCTGCGCGCGGTGCTGGCGGCGCGCCGGCGCGGGGTAGATCTCTCCTTTGCACTCGGCACGGTCGTCGTCGAGAAGCTGGTTGAAGGGGTAGTCCTGGTCGCGATCGGTGCGCTGGTGCTGGCGGGCGCGCCAGCATCAGCGCCTGTGCGCGGCGGGCTCGCCCTTTCTGCCCTGGCCTTTGCCGGTGGGCTCGCCGTACTTTGGCTGCTGGCACCGGTGGGCGAGCATGTGTTCGGCCTCACGGGGCTCTGCGAACCGCTCTGGCGCCTCCTGCCGGCTCGCGCCAGTGAGCGACTAAGCCACTGGGTGCTCTCCCTCCTGGGCAGCCTGGCAAGCCTGCGCCGTCCGGGCCTGGCCGGCGGTATCGCTGCGCTCTCAGTGAGCTCCTGGCTGCTAGAGGGCCTCGCCTACATCGCCGCCTTCTCTGCCTTTGTCCCTGACGCATCCCTCGAGCTGCGTATTGCCGGGCCGGTGCTGGTGATGGTCACCGCGAATATCGGCGGTGCCCTGGTGCCCAGTCCAGCGGCCGTCGGCACGTTCGAGGGCATCGGCGTAGCTACGCTTGCCCTCCTCGGCGTGGAAGAGGCGCGCGCCCTCAGCTTTCTGCTGGCGTATCACGCGGCCAACGTCGCCGTTATCGTCGGACTCGGCTTGCTCGGCCTGTGGAGCGAGGGCCTCTCCTTCGGGCAGGCACTGGCCGGGGCACGTACTGTAACCACCTCCCGCGCTCAGCCCGGCCGCACCAGCGCGGCCGCAGAAGCTCCGCTCTCCGTACTGGAAAGGCCCGGCGACTGAGCACGCGCCGCGCCGCCCTGCCAAGCAGGCCTCTCCCAGCAGGGCGCAGGTTTTTTCCAACAGATCGGTCCTGAGCCTGGACCCAGGCCATCACTCCCGGCGCCGTGCCCACAGGTGCTCTAGGCCATCGCGCGGCTGCCAGCCCAGTAGGTGCTTCGCCTTATCGTTCCGGAACTTGCGATGCGGCACGTCAGTGAGGATGTGGAACACCTCGAACGGCCGCGGCAGGCCCGGCACCTCCAGAGCCAGCCGCATAGCCTGTGCCGCATCCTCCCACGACACGGTCATGGGAAAGACGCCGTCGGGGCGGGGCTGCGCCGTCTCAGGGTTCACGAACTGCGAGAAAAGCAACGCTGGCACCTCTAGGCCGTATTCCTCGGCAAAGATGCGGCAGACTTCCTGGCCTAGATACTTGGTGTGGCCGTAGAGGTGCGTGCCCGGCCGCGGTGGGACATCCTCCGAGACGTCGAAGTCGTGCCAGTAGCCCACTGGATGCTGGAGTGTGACGAGCTGCGGGCCGGTGTGCACCACCCGGCGGATCCGGTGCGCTACGGCCGCGCGCATGATGTTGTAGGCTCCGATCAGGTTCACCTTGAACGCGCCCACCGGATCTGGGCGGATGACCGTGCAGTTGATGATCGCATCCATGCCCTCGCACGCAGCCAGCACCTGTTGCGGGTCAGTCACGTCCACGATACGTGTCTCGTGCGGTGGGCCGGGCAGCTTGATCGTCGGCGCGCCGGGCGACTGCGGCTTCGCTTCTCGCTCGACCTCTTCCAGTGGGCGGATATCGGTCAGGCGCAGGCGGTAGCGCGGCGCTAGCACCGGCACGGTGATCGAGGCCAGCGGGCCGCCGGTGCCGAAGATCACCACGTTACGGACCGGCCGGCTGGGGATGCGGCCGAACGTCTCCGGCACCAGCGCGTCGAGGAGCTGCGGCCAGGGCTGCGGGCGCGGCTGCGGCAGCGCCTCTGGCCAGCGCTCCCGGAAGTCATGCTGCGGGGCGAAGCCGAAGCCCTCCTGGGCTGCGGCGGCCAGCGGAAAGCGCGCGAACGGGCCGCCCCGTGAGATGTGGAACACCCACCAGCCCGAGCGTGCCAGGCGCCCCTCCGGCGCGAAGGCCAGGGCGCGCCGGAATGCCTGTACCGCATCGTCCATGTGTAGCCAGCTCACGTCAAAGGCACGCTGGCTCGCCTCCTCGTCGTCCACGAGCGTGCCCAGGCGCAGGCAGAGCACGCGCATTGGCTCGGTGCGCCCGAACTCCCGCGCCGAAATCTCGGCCAGGTAGAGCGAGAGGTCACGCGGATCAGTTGACGGCCGCGGCATCCAGCTCTCGGCGACCTGCCAGTGCTGGGGGTACCGGCGCATGAGGTCGAGCGAGCTGGCCAGCACGATTTTCGGCACGCCGGCCTCGGCCGCCGCCATCATCAGCCGGTAGCCTCCCCGCGTGACCATGTCGATGAGCTCGTGGGGCGGCGTGTCAGGCCCGGCAGCGGGGTAGAGCGCTGCCAGGTGCAGGATCGCCTCGACGCCCTCGACGGCGCGCTGGCAGAGATCGGCATCGCGCAAGTCGCCGGTCAGATCAAGCCGAACGCCATCGGTCTCCGTGGCGTCGAGCGTACGCAGCTCGTGCTCGGTGCGCAGTGCGGCGACCAGTGCCCGTCCCAGAGGGCTGGCCGCGCCGGTGATCAGAATACGCATATGGACCATCCCTCTCCCTCTGATGCTCAATGGCTCTATGGTGCTCGGTTCTCTGTATGAATGCGTCCTGCCGCGGCGTATGGTGGCACAACCTGGGCAGCTGCGCAACTCCGTCGCCGATTGCCTGCCCGCTCTAAGTGCGCTACACTGGGGCGGGCAAGGCGCACTGCGTAGCGCGTACTGCGTACGAACGCGGTGGCAGCCCTTGACTGCTCCAGCTTGCTACCGGGCAAGACGCATCGGAGTGCCTGAGTACGCAGTACGCCGTACGTATTATTTCCCCGGAGGGATAGATGCAGGCACAGCCACAGTTTGACCTCCTCATCTCCGGCGGCATAGTGATTGACCCCGGCGGCGGGCACGAAGGCCGGCTGGACGTGGCGATTAGCGGTGATCGCATCGCGGCAGTGGAGCGAGACATCCCCCGCGAGGCAGCGCGGCGAGTCATCGACGCCAGTGGCAAGTACGTGACGCCGGGGCTGGTAGACCTGCACACGCATTGCTACTGGGGCGCCACCTACTGGGGTATCGAGGCCGACCCGGTCGCGGCCAGCACTGGCGTGACCACCTGGCTGGACGTCGGCTCCTCCGGGGGGTACAACTTCCCGGCCTTCCGCCGCTTCCTGATTGAGCCGTCGCAGGTGCGTATCTACGCCCTGCTGAATATCTCGTGCATCGGCCTTACCGCCCCGACCTACGAGCTCGCCAATCCGGACTACCTGGACGTCGAGCTCGCGGCCGGGATCGGTGAGGCAAACCGCGATATCATCGTGGGCATCAAAGCCCGCATCGACCGCAACACGACCCGCGGGGTAGGCATCGAGGGCCTGCGGCGCGCTAGAGCGGCGGCCGACCGTCTGGGCGCCCCGCTGATGGTGCACATCGGCTCCGGCCCGCCGCCGCTGGAGGCGATCTTCTCCCTGCTCAAGCCAGGCGATATCCTGACCCACTGCTTTACCGGCGGCAATCACCGCATTATCAATCCGGACGGCAAGATCAAAGACTTCGTCAAGCGGCTGTGGGACCAGGGGCTCATCCTGGATATCGGGCACGGCACGGGCAGCTTCTCGTTCGAGGTCGCCGAAGCCATGCTGGCGCAGGGATTGCTGCCCGACGTGATCTCGACAGATATCCACCAGATGAGCATCCAGGGCCCCATGTTCGACATGCCGACGACGCTCTCCAAGTTTTTGAACCTGGGCCTAAGCCTGACCGAGGTGATCGAGCGGGCGACGGTCCGGCCGGCACGGGCTATTGGCCTGACCGACCTCGGTACGCTGACGCCCGGCAAATCAGCCGACGTGGCGGTGTTCGAGTTGCAGGAGGGGGAGTACACGTTCTACGATGTCTTCGTGGAGCCGCGCCGAGGCACGAAGCGGCTGGTGAACGTCGTGACGGTCTGCCGTGGCAGGGTGCTGGAGCGCGTGCCGTCGCGGCCGCTCCAGCCGTGGGCGGCGCTGCCAAAGCACCAGAAACAGTTCCAGCAGCCGGGGCCGTGGCTGGAGCGAGTGCGATAGCTGCACGCCGCGCAGGCTCTGGCTGGACGCATGGGTGGCGCGGCCGAGGATGCCGCAAAGTGCGCATCTGACTGCAAGACTAGATGCGGGGCCGTACAAAAACGGGAGAGGCTACGATGGCGAGCGCAACGACCGATTTCGGACGGCTGATCACAGCGATGGTGACCCCCTACGACCGCGAGGGGCGCGTTGACTACGAGCAGGCGGTGCGGCTGGCCCGCGCGCTGGTCGAGAACGGCACGGACTCGGTGGTGGTCTCGGGCACGACCGGCGAGTCGCCCTGCCTGTCCGAAGAGGAGAAACTGACCCTCTTCCGCGAGATCGTGCAGGGGCTGCGCGGCACCGGCGGCAAGGTGATCGCCGGCACGGGGAACTACAACACGCAGGAGAGCATCGAGCTCACCGAGAAGGCCGACCGCGTGGGGGTAGACGGCTTTCTCTTGGTGGTGCCGTACTATAACAACCCGCCGCAGGAAGGGCTCTATCGCCACTTCAAGGCCATTGCCGCCTGCACTGAGAAGCCGTGCATCTTGTACAACGTCCCCTCGCGCACGGTGCGTAACATGGAGGCGGCGACCGTGGCGCGGCTGGCCGAGGTGCCGAACATCGTGGGTGTAAAGGAGGCATCCGGCAACCTGGACCAGATCGCCGAGATCATCCGCACGACGCCGCCCGGCTTCCGCGTCTGGAGCGGCAATGATTCTGACACGTTTAACATCGTCTGCCTGGGCGGCTACGGCGTCGTCTCGGTGGCCAGCCATCTGATCGGGCGGCAGATCAAAGAGATGATCCAGCGCGCCGTCGCAGGCGATCTGCAGACTGCCGCGCGCATGCACCTCGAGCAGCTGCCGCTGGCGCGGGCGCTGTTCCCGCCGGTGTCGCCGGTGGCGTCGCCGTCAGCGATCAAGGCGGCGCTCAACATGTGCGGCTTCTACGTGGGCGGCCTGCGCCTGCCCTTGATCGAGCTGCCGGAGGCCGCACAGGCAAGCCTGCGCCGCGTGCTGGAAGGCTATCAGCTCGATAGCTATCTCTCGCTCCGGCAGGCCGTGGCTTGACGGGCTCTCGGCGCATTCCCCCTCAGCCGGCACGCCAGAGCGGAACGCCCCGGCGGCCGGGGCGGGGAAACGATCGTGGAGCTCGGCAGGGGTCAGCGTGCCGGCCAGAGCCACACCAATGCCTGGTGCAGAACACTCCTTGAACCTGACGTCACAGCTACCTGCGGCTTGCTCGATCTGTGGCTTCAAATCGCGAGAAAGCGCGGGCTCGCTGTGCCATCGCAGAAGATCTGCTCGTTCGCCCGCTGCACGATCGGCCCGGCTACGATGTTGAGGTTTACCCTCTGCGCACCCGGCGACACCTCCCGTGCCGCTTGCATCCAGGCGCTTGCATCCAGGCATCGAAGAGACGTACGCGGCGGGAATAAGCAGATCGACCGTTGCCGGCCGCGCCCGCTTGACCACGAGACCGCTACTGCGGCAGCAGTGGACGGCTGCCTTCCGCGGCAACGGCGCTGCGCGCGGCCGGGACAATCATAACTTCGCGGCTGCAGGCGATGATCTCACTCGGGCGGCTGAGGCCGCTTGAACCCAGCCAGCGCTGCCAAAATGGTGCCGCTAGTTCGTAGGCCTCGACGACCAGAGCGTCGGCATCCATATACGCGTCGGCAAGATAGCCGACCCGATCACCGCGATCAGTGAGCACCTCCAGTCCGACCAGCGCTTCGAGGTCAATCCGCCGGTCATCGTCGCCCAGCGGCACGGCGGGCTCGCAGTCGCCCGGATCAAGCATCACCGCATGCCGTCCGATGCGACGCACCCGCTGGGCCGAGATGCGCAGCGGCGACGCCCAGCGTGGCTGCATATCGAGAGCGTCGAGGTGGGCTGCCGTCGGATCGATCAGCACCCCGCTGATCTCGCCCAGGATACGCGCCTGAAAAGATCCACCGCAGGCTGGCGGAGAAGTTTTGTCACCGGTACACGCACCGGCGCTGCCAGTTCCACCGGAGCTCGCTCCTGTACCGGAGATGGATGTCGCTGTACAGCACCCATCGCATCCTCACCCGGTGTGTTGCCAGCGTACTGGGCAAGTACAATACCAGCGGTCCATCGCTGCCAGCCGTTTGTAGAAGCGGTGCACACGGCTGGCTCTAGCTACCCGAAAGTCCTGAGGAGCCTAGTCAGTGCATTGACAAGGCAGGTAGATATTGCCTACAACGGGGTGTAAGGAGCAGAGGAGGAGGGGGTTGATGGGGTACGAGACACTGTTGGCGAAGCAAGCGCTCTTCGCCGGGTGTAGCCTGGCCCAGCTTACGGAGCTGGCGCGCAAGCTCCAGCCGCGCAGCTATCGGGAGGGCGACGTGATCTTCTACATGGGCGACCCCGGCACCGGGCTCTATCTGGTGACCAGGGGGACGGTCAAAGTGAGCCTGGAGAGCGCCGACGGGCAGGAGACCATGGTGGCGTTGATCCTGCCGGGCGACCTCTTCGGTGAGCTCGCCGTGCTGGACGGTGGACCGCGCTCGGCGACTGCTGTGGCCATGGAGCCGGTGGAGGCGCTCTTCCTGCGCCGCGAGGATTTCGTGGACTTCATCGAGCACACGCCGGGCATGGCTATGCGCGTGATCAGCATGCTCTGTCGCCGCCTGCGCCAGACCGATGAACTGCTCGGTGACCTGGTTTTCTATAATGTATCCGGCCGGGTGGCTAAGAAGCTGCTGGAGCTCGCCCGCACGCATGGCGTGCGGGCGAACGGTGGGGTAGCGATCCGCTTGCCACTGACCCAGCAGGAGCTGGCGAACCTGGTTGGCTCCTCGCGGGAAAGCGTCAACAAGGTGATGCGCTACTTCCGTGAGCGGCGCTACCTCAGCATCGACCGCCGGCATATCACGCTTCACCAGCCGGAGCAGCTTGAGGCGCTGACGGCACTGTAACGGCTCCGGCGGGATCCTGCCTGGCCAGCCAGTCGCGCACGTGCGCCAGCGCCCGGTCGAGCAGGGCACGATGCCGGGGATCGTTCAGCCAGCGGCTTCGCCCGCTCGGGTGTGGCAGGGGCACGTAGAGCCGCCCGCCGTCCTCGTAGATTGTGCCGACGAGTTCCTCTAGGCGCCGCTGCGCTGCTCCCGGCACAAATGTATCGATAGCCATCTTTCCGACTAGCAGCACCAGCCGCGGCTGGATGATGGCGAGCTCGGCGTCCAGAAGCGGGCGGCAGAGCGCACATTCCTGCGGGGACGGCCGGCGGTCTCCAGAGCGCGCCAGCCCAGGAAAGCAGCGCGTCAGCGACGTGAGGAACACGCGGCGCTCAAAGTCCGGCGGCGCGAGGCCGGCGCGCTCGAGCCAGGCGCGCAGCACGCGTCCCCCGGGGCCGGAGAAGTGGCGCCGGCGCGCTGCGGAAATTCGACCAGGCGCCTGCCCGATCAGCACGATGTCTGCCGTGGGCAGATTGTGAAACAGCGGGCAGGCGCGCGGGATGTACCCTCGTTCCTCGCAGGCGCGACAGGCCAACACCTGCTGTTCAAGCCGCCGCAGCGCCTCGGCGCGGGTCAGCAGGGTAGTGTGCGTAACAGCTGTGTCGTGCGGTTGCATCGCTCCCATGGCTCTTCCAGAGAAAGGCGTCTAGAGAGGTCGAGAGGCGTTTAGAGAGGTCGCGCCCAGCAGGGCGGCAGTACCCTGCTGCCCCGTACATATCATCGCGCTGCGAGTCCTGCGAGAAGACCGCGGCACAGTTGCCGTCTCCGGTACACTGCGCTAGGATAACACCGACAGGGCGTGTACGACACCGGCGAACTTCGGTTATCTGCTGTGATCTGGAACGGTGTGGCGCACTGCGGTGAGGTATGTTCTCGACCCTGCGTGCTGACATTCGAGCGATCTTTGAGCGCGATCCAGCCGCGGTGAATATCATCGAAGTGCTGCTGGCGTACCCTGGCCTGCACGCTATCCTGTTCCATCGCGTGGCGCACTGGCTGCACCGCCGTGGCGTGCCTGTCATCCCGCGGCTCATCTCTCACCTGAGCCGGTTCCTCACCGGGATCGAGATTCACCCGGGGGCGCGCATCGGCAAGGGCTTCTTCATCGATCACGGTATGGGGGTAGTCATTGGGGAGACAACCGAGATCGGCGACAATGTCACGCTCTACCAGGGTGTGACGCTGGGCGGCACCGGCAAAGAGCGCGGCAAGCGCCATCCGACCATCGGCAACGATGTAGTGATCTCTGCCGGGGCAAAGATCCTCGGGGCAATCACTATCGGCGATGGGTCGAAGATCGGCGCCGGCGCCGTGGTGCTACGGGATGTCCCGCCATACTCGACCGCTGTGGGTGTGCCAGCCCGCGTGGTCGCTCGCCGCGATCCAGTCACCGGCTCGACGACCCGCGTCGAGCATCTGCCCGATCCGGAGTACGAGGCGATCCAGGAGCTGCGGCAGAAGGTCGCCGAGTTGGAAGCCCGCCTGCGTGAGCTCGAGGAGAAGCATCAGAGCGTCCGCGAGCACGTCTCCCTCATGCGCTGACATGCGCTGAGGTGTACCCGCGCATGGAACTCATCTGGGGCCGTAACCCCGTTTACGAGGCGCTGCACGGCCGCCGGCGTGTGCGTCGCGTCTACGTCGCGGAGGGCGTGCGTCCGTCCCCGGAGATCATCCGCTTGCTCGATGCAGTCGCCCAGCGCGGTGTCCCGCTGGAGCGCCTGCCCCGCGCTGAGCTGGACCGCTTGCTGCGCCGTAGCGACCACCAGGGCGTTGCTGCTGCCGTGGACCCCTATCCCTACGTGAGCCTGGACGAGCTCCTGCCCCAGCCAGGCGACCCTGATCCGCTCTACCTCGCGCTGGACGAACTCCAGGATCCCCAGAACTTTGGCACGCTGCTGCGCACGGCCGAGGCAGTACAGGTGCGCGGTGTACTCTTCCCGGCGCACCGCTCCGTCGAGGTCACCGGGGCAGTGTGCAAGGCCTCCGCTGGCGCCGTCGAGCACCTGCTGATCAGCCGGGTGACGAACCTCGTGCAGGCTCTCGCACGGTTGCAAGAGATGGGTGTCTGGGTCTTCGGACTGGAGGCTGGCGGCCAGGACGCGTTCGATCGGATTGACTGGCGCCTGCCGGTGTGCATCGTCGTGGGCAGTGAGGGGGAAGGGTTAGGCCGGCTGGTGCGGCGGCAGTGTGACCGCCTGGTGTCGCTGCCGATGGCCGGCAGGATCAACTCGCTGAACGCCGCTGTGGCCGGCTCGATCGTGCTCTACCACGCCTGGCGATCACGCGCAGTAGCGAGCTGTACTGGCCAGGATACAGCCGCGCCGCGGCGTGCCTAGCCCCGGCCACCCGGCCACTTGCGCGCCCTGCGCCGACGACCAAGCGCCGCTCTTCACGGAAGAGCCCGGAGCAGAAGCTGGATGCCTAGTACAGCGCGCCGGCAGGCTAGCATTGATCATGCCGGCCCGGGCTCCCGGCAAGCTCAAGGAACGGCTCGAGAGGAGCTGGCCTCATCCTCCTCCAGACGCCGCCAGAGCTCGGCGAGCTCCCGTTCGACGCGCTCGAGCTCCAGCATCGCCCGACGGTGCTGCGCCACGCGAGCCTCATCGATCTGGCCAGTCATCTGCTCGAGTGCGGTTGGGTGTGCCGTATGGTGGACGATCTCCTGCCAGTGCCGTTGCTCGTGTTCGAGTTCTTCGTAGCGCTCCACCTTCGGGCGTAGCTCAGCGAGTTCGCGGCCGATACGCTCGAGCTCTGCCAGGGCCCGGTGGTAACGCGCCACGCGGGCCTCATCGACGGTCCCGGTCATTTTCTCGAGCTCCGTTGGGTGCTCACTGAGAGCCAGGATGTGGTGCCAGCGCTCCTGCTCCCGCTGGAGGGTCTCGTACCGCTCCAACACACCCGCCATGCGCCTGCTCCTTCTCGTACTCACATGATGGCCCTGTACCGTGGCCCCGTGCTGCAGGCCCGCCGCCTTCTCGTCTGCCAGTCTAAAACAACTCCCACATAAGTACTATAACACAACAATTCCAGGGCCATCCCGGCCATGGTCGCGGCGCTCCTGCCGGTCAGACCAGGAAACGCCTGATGTTCCGCTCGCGCTGGAGCGGGGCGCGACCTCTGAGCCAGGAAGGTATGCCGGCGAACACGGCCTCAGTGCCGCTATCCGACCTGCACCGCCTGCCAGAGAGCTACATCGAATACAGGCACTCTGGACAGGAGGGTGCCATTCATGGATTTCTTCTGTTCCACTCGTCCAGGATGACCTGCATGTCACGCTGGGCCTTTTGCAGGGCCGCCTCGGCCGGCAGCTTCGCCTCCGGCCCTAGCCACTCCGCCACCGCTGTATTGTACGCCCGGCTCAGGTTCGTGTACTCAGGATGTGGGATGATCGGCGGTGCGTACTGCGCAGCTCGCACGAATGCCTGCTGATTCTTCGGGCGCGGGTCGCTGCTGGGTGGCACGAAGACTTCCTGGGCGACCTTGATCAGCGCCGGAATGATGTGTCCCTGGCTGCCGGCCCACCGGAGGTGCTCCGGGCCAACCAGCCAGGCCGCGAAATCCGCCGCTGGACCTTCATTCGGCGTTCCGTCCACGACGAAGATTTCCTCGACGCCCAGGAACGCCCCCTTCGCTCGGCGGCCGCCCAGCGTGAGTGACGGCACCTCGACGATATCCCAGTCGAAGGTAGCCTGGCGGAAGGGGTCCAGGCCCCAGGTGCCTCCCACGTACATGGCGCAGCGGCCGTTCTGGAAGATCGGCAGCAGCCCGATCTCGCTGTATTCCTTCTGGGTCGGGTTCGCGCCGTGCGTCTCCCACAGCTCACGCATCAGCTTCAGCATGGCCAGCGTCGCCGAATTATCGATGATCACCTTCGTGGCGTCTGCGTTAAGCCAGCCACCGCCATACGCCACCGGCCAGAAGTTCGAGTAGAACGAGGCCATGATGCCCCAGATCTTGCTCCCGCCTTCGCCGCGGGTGAGACGCTTGGCCTTGGCGATCGCCTCCTCCCATGTCCAGTCATCTGCCGGCGGGCGTTCCCCCACCTCATTGAGCTGCTGCTTGTTGTAGAAGACAGCGGTGGTATTGAGGCCCATCGGCATGGCGAGCATCTTGCCGCGGAACTTCTGCGCCTCGACGATGGTGGGGAAGTAGTCGGAGAGCTTAAGCTTGCGGCTTGACATGAGCGGCTCGACGGCTTTGAAATTCTGCCAGAACGCGTGGATGCCCACGCCGAACCAGCCCAGGTCGAGCTGGCCACCACCGGCCAGCGTCGTCAGGATCTTCTCGGTGGGATTGGTGTTCCAGAGCGGCTCGATGGTAACGTGGGGGTTTGCCTTCTGGTAAGTCTGGATAGCCCATTCCGCCCACGCCCGCTTCGGCGGCGTATACTCCGGCCACTCGAACACCAGCTTCACCGGCCGGGCGGTGGGCTGCGCATCGCCCCTGCCAGGCGGCGCGCCGCCCGGCCGGCACGCCGCCAGCAGCCCTGCGGCGGCGAGCCCGGGAATCGCTTTCCGGCGCGTGAGTTTGCTGCGCTGCACCATCGGTATCTCCTCGCTGCTTGTCGCGCTCTTACTAAGAAATACAATTTTAGTCTTAACCTTAATCTTAACTGTAATAAACATTAAACATAATACAACAGTAGATGAAACTGGCCTTTTGCTAGCCCATGCCCTTGAACTGACTCGCGCTCGATCTTTTTCGACGCCTGAGGGACTCGGCCTCAGGCTGCCTTCAGGACAGCGAGATACCCGTTGCTCCCCGACCTGCGCGCTGTAGTATACTGCCTGCGTGCGCGGCTGGCTACTGTCACAGCGCATATTCGCATGGGCTGCTTCTTTGTACTGCGAGTCGTACTGCTAGCGAGCCAGGCGGGTTTCGGGTAGGCGCAAAAGAGTGCCACGCCAGAGCAGCCGTTACGAGCCGGCCCGCTCTGTTGCCACACGGTGGGGCCTGCCACCCTCGACAGCCCGACGCCGCGTGAGCGCAAGGAAGATCGACAGCTCCAGGGCAACGATAGCTAGCGCCCAGGCGAGCAACGTCAGGAGGCGGACAGTCGGCTTGCCAGCGCTGTCCGGCGCCAGGAGCACGTACCCGCCCGCAACAGCCGCCCCGGCCCAGCTTCCCCCGGCGCCGAGCCAGAGCAGCCATCCAGGAGGGCCAAAGGCCGGCGCTGCTCGCGTCGCGGTCCGTGGGAGCGGCTCAAACAGGTACGCCCAGGCCCAGATGGCCAGCGCCGCCAGGTTCAGCCAAGCGTTCCACCAGGTCAGCGTGAGCGCATCGATCCCCAGCGGCCCGCCCAGCAGGGCAGCGTAGCGGTCGCCGAGCAGGTAGTCGTGCAGCACCAGGTTGTTCCAAAACGTGAAGCTTAGCAGGACGTAGACCAGCGCCAGCGGCCAGCTCCTCGGCCAGGCCAGCGCCAGCAGCGGCAGGACCCCGTAGAGATGGTTCTCGTGGGCGCCGGTCACCGACATGGTGAAGGCCAGGCCGAGCAGCCCGACGCCGGAGTAGAGCTGTGCTGGGGTGTACCCGCGTGACAGGCGCAGCAGCACCGCCACCATCGCAGCACCAATGGCCAACAGTGCTATGTCCCGGTAGGTCAGGGGCGCCAGCGCCACAGCCGAGTCTTTCAGCTCCAGGGGGGCTGGTGGCTGGCGCAGCCACCACACTACATCCGACCGACCAATGGCCTGCGCCTCGTCTCCGGTGGGGCTCGGCCGGTGCGCCAGAAGGAGCCACCAGAGGTTATGGCTGTTTGCCGAGACCACCGGCATGACGTTAGCGATCGCCTGCACCACGCCCAGCTCTTCGTGAACGCGGCCGGCCTGCACGAACGGCCAAGAGATAGCGGCGACGGCTACCGCCGCGGCGGCAAGACCGCGCAGCGTGCCCCGCCAGCCCAGGCGCGGCAGCGACAGCCAGGCGAGCAGCGGCAGGTAGACCCACGCCTGTGGCTTGGCCATGGCTGCCACGGCCATCGCGCCCCAGGCCACCTCCGGAAGCCGCCCCGCCAGCCCGGCCAACGCAGCGACGAGAAAGAGGGCGTAAAACGGGTCCGGTTGCGCCCAGTGCACCGCGTCCAGCAACAGCGCCGGGTTGAGCGCATAAGCAGCCGCTCCGACGCTGGCGGCTGCCAGGCCCTGCCAGCGCCACAGCAGTGCGTAGATCAACGCCGCCAGCGCCAGGTGCGCCGCGATGTTGGGGAGCTTGATCAGAAAGCTCTCCCAGGGCGGCCGCCCTAGGGCCGCCCAGCCGAAGGGATCGAGCGTGAGAAGCACACTGAGCTGCGGGGGCTCGGCCGGCCAGCGCTGGTGCAATAAGCCGATCAGCTTGTAGACGTAGAGCATGGCCGGCGGATAGATCACATACGTCTCAGGCCAGCGACCCGAATAGCCGCCGGCGATGCCGCGCTCGGCCACAAGCCTCACCCAGTACTTATAATGGGTGATATCGTGCAACTGGTGCTCCGGCGCAGCCGCGACCCAGAGCGACACGAACGCGGTTGCCCCGAGCAGGAACCCCAGGAAGCCCAGGCCGAGCGTTACACGGAGCGCTCCACCTGGCGACCACCTCTGCTGCTGCGCCAGAGGATACCGTCCACCCATCTGGACCAGTCCGCACTCACGCCTTCACGGCGGCCACGACGTTATGCGCTGCTACACGCCGTACCAGCGGTAGCGCCTCTAAGATATGCTCCAGCGTAGCCGCCGCGCCGACCAAGGGCGGCGGCGTGAAGTCCGGCACAAAGCCCAGGCGCCACACGCGCAGCTCCCGGATGGGCAGCGGCCGCAGCGCAGCGAGCAGCTCACCGAGCGGGATAAGCCGCTCGATCCCGATGTCCTGAATCACCCGACGCATCAAGAGCGGCCAGTACGGGTTGGTGGGGTTGTGGTCCCAGATCAGCGCGACGCCTCCTGAGCGCACCACCCGCACCATCTCTTGGATGGTACGCGCCACACGGGCCGGATCGGCGATGTGGTGCAGCGTGGCGACGGTGAGCGCGCCATCGAACACGCCATCGGCGAAGGGGAGCGCATAGCTGTAGGCGGCCACCGGCGCAGCAGGGGTCAGCCGCGCCATCCGCCGTAGCATCCCGTGCGAGATATCGACCCCGGTGAGGCTGTATCCCGACGCCGCCAGCCGCGCTGCCAACCGCCCCGTACCGCAGCCGACGTCAAGGAGGTGCCCGGTCGGAACCAGTTCGCGGACCAGCGCGACGCGCTTGCGCAGGTAGTGCTCGGCCACATGCGGGGGGATACTCTGCGCGTCGTACTCCTCGGCGATGCTGTCGTAGAGCTCGCGGGTCTGCTCTTCACGCGGCCCGCCTGCGTCGCGGGCGAATAGGTGCGGGATGCCGTCGTAGACCGGAAAGCACCGCCCGCAGCCCTGGCAGCGCAGAGCCGCGTCTACTCCCTGGAGCGAGCTGTGGCAGTCGGGACAGGCGAGCTGCTCCAGGGGAGTACGGAGCAGCATCATAGCGCCAGCTTCTCCTGGATAGGGTCGCTGGCCGGGCGGCGCCTTCGGCGCACGTCCGGTGGCAGGCTGCGCCCGAAGCGCGGGTCACGGCTCCACAGGCTGCGCAGCCGGTACTCCAGCACCAGCAGGATCATGCGCAGGCCCAGCCGCACTGCCTTCCAGAAATCGCCGGTGACCATGGACTGGCCAACGCGCCGCCGGTAATTGACTGGAATCTGCACAATACGTAGCCCGTGCAGCAGCGAGAGCAACATCATCTCCGGGCCAAAGTGACTGCCTCCCACAGTGAAGTAGGGCTGGATGCGCTCGAGGGCACGACGATCGATCAGGCGCATCGTGCAGCCCACGTCAGAGAGGCTCGTCGTGTTGAACAGCACCTCGATCAGCTTGGCCACCGCCCAGTTGCCCCAGCGCAGGAAGAGGCCCATGTTGGCCCCCTCCCAGATGAGCTCCCAGGTCGTGCGCGTGCCATACACAACATCGAATTCATCGGAGTAGACCAGCAGCTTCAGTACATCGCGGCCGACAAAGGTGCCATCGGGCTCGGCCACGATGATGAGGTCGCCGGTAGCCTCACGGAAGCCGCGCTGGATAGCGTAGCCATACCCCTGGCACGGCTCATGGACCTCCCGTGCGCCGGTGCCGGCGACCTCCTCTGAAGTGCCCGGCACAGCGTTGTTGTTGACCACAACGATCTCGTCAACGACACCGGTATCAAAGAATTCTTGAATAGCTGCCCGAATAGAGTCCTTCTCGTTATATGTGGGGAAGATCACCGATACCGTCCGGCCGCGCCACATGGCTTGCAGAGCCCTCCGCCCGGCACACCGGGCCGCGCCTGATACCGTCTCTCGGCGTGGATTATAGGCCACTTGGGCGAGGAGCACAAAGCATGCCGGACGCTCGACTGCACGCCGAGACGCGGCGATGCTTGGCGAACGCGCGTCACTTCGCAGCAGGCGTGGTGTTACATGAATGCAGGCGTCGTTGGTGTCCTGCCATAGGACCGCCGTGCCCTGCAAAACGGTGTTGCGAGCACCCCTCGCAAGGAGCAAGCAGCTTGGCGACGCGAGCGCAGATCGTCGGGTGGGGGAAGTACCTCCCCGCCCGCGTGATGACTAACTTTGAGCTCGAGCGGATGGTCGAGACCTCCGACGAGTGGATCCGCACCCGCACTGGCATCGTCGAGCGCCGCATCGCTGCCCCCGAGGAGACGACGTTCAGCCTCGCGCTGGGCGCCGCCCTGGAGGCAATCGAGGTCGCGGATGTCAATCCTGCGCGCATCGACATGGTCATTGTGGCCACAGCCACCCCCGACTACGGAGCCTTTCCCTCAGTCGCTAGCCTGGTCCAACACGCCATCGGCGCGACCAACGCCGGCGCATTCGATCTGAACGCCGCGTGCTCGGGGTTCGCCTACGGCTTCGCCGTGGCCAGCGACATGATTGCCGCCGGCAACTACCGCACCATTTTGCTCATCGGTGCAGAGACCATGTCGCGCATCATCGACTGGACAGACCGCAGTACCTGTGTGCTCTTCGGCGACGGCGCCGGAGCAGTGGTACTGCAGGCCACCGAGAGCGGCGCTGGCGTGCTCTCGACCGTGCTGGGCTCCGACGGGAGCGGGGCGCATCTGCTTTGTGTTCCAGCCGGGGGCAGCCGCCTGCCCCCCTCGCCGGACACGATCGCTGCGCGGCAGCACTTCATCAAGATGGACGGTCGCGAGGTGTACCGCTTCGCCGTCAACGTGATGAGCCGCGCCGCGCAGGAGGCTATCGCCCGGGCCGGCCTATCCCTCGACGACATCGACCTGTTTATCCCGCACCAGGCCAACATCCGCATCATTCAATCGGCGGCACGCAGCCTTGACCTCCCTCCGGAGAAGGTCTTTGTCAACGTCGACCGCTACGGCAACACCTCGTCAGCGTCGATCCCGATTGCGCTCTGCGAGGCGATCGAGCAAGGTCGTATCCGCCCTTCAGATCACCTCGTTTTCGTCGGGTTCGGTGCCGGGCTCTCCTGGGGCGCGGCCGTGGTACAGTGGGGTGTGCCGGTGCCGCCGCTGCGCCAGCGTTCGCTGGACGCGACCACGGCGCAGCATATACCGGTCTCACCCTGACGCTGCCGGTGCAGCGCATGCGCACCACGAGCCTGCCAGCGCGCCGGGCCTAGGATTGTATATATTGTATACAAAGTATACAATATATACTAGGGACCTGCGAGAACCTAGAAGGCGAAGTGCGCTAATTATAAGCTTATTTTATAGGAAGACCACGATACATCACACAACATAAGGAGAGCCTGGCGGTGACGGCTCCACTGACGATGCGCGATCTCCCCTCGCCCTGGCCGGATGGCTGCACTGGTGCAGTGTCTCTCACCTTCGATGACGGGATGCGCTCGCAGCTCGAGATCGCCATCCCGATGCTCGATGAGTTCGGGCTTCAGGCTACGTTCTACATCAACCCGCGTGGGGATGACTGGATGGAGCGCCTGGTACCCTGGCGGGAGGCTGCCCGCGCCGGGCATGAGGTCGGTAATCACTCGCTCTCCCATCCGTGCTCGCGCGCCTTCCGCGATGTGCGCGGTGGCCGCGGCCTGGAGGACCTCACTCTGGAGGACATCGAGCGCGACGTACTAGAGGCCGAACGGCGCCTGCGCGAGGCGATCCCTGAGCAGCGCGAGCGCACCTTCTGCTACCCGTGTTACCAGTCGCATGTGGGCGCTGGACCCCGCCAGCAGAGCTACGTGCCCGTCATCGCCCGGCACTTCATCGCTGCACGTGGGAAGGGCGAAGTAGCGAACCATCCCTTGACCTGCGACTTGCACTACCTGTGGTCATGGCCGGTGGAGCGGATGTGGGGGGCCGAGCTCGTCGGCCTAGCGGAGCGCGCCGCAGGCCAAGGCCGCTGGGCCATCCTCACCTTCCACGGTATCCACCAAGGGCACCTCTCCGTGGCCGACGTGGACCTGCGCGAGCTATGCGCCTTCCTGGCCCGCTCCCGCGACCGCCTGTGGGTTGCCCCGGTCATTACCGTCGCACGCCGTATCCTGGAGTGGCGCCGCACACACGGTATCGACTAACCGCTCCTCTTTGCTGGCGACCACTCCACTGTCTTCCTGCAACCGACCTGCGCGCGCCAGTCAGTGCATGCTGGTCCATCCAGCGTATAGCGTATAATGCCTGGCCGGAGAGCATACCTTCTCGCCGGCAGCTTGTAGCTGCCGGCACCCCATACAGGAGCACGCTCAATGCGGGAGCGAGAAGGAGGGGAAGCGGGCATGCATACTGGAATGAGTCGGCGGACAGCGCTGCAGCGGCTCACCGGTATGAGTCTCGCCGGGCTCCTGGCCGCGTGTCGGGCCGGGGGCGGCCCGGCAGCGGAGCAGCAGCCGAAGGGCCCAGGCGAAGCGAAGCTCATCGCCATGCTGCGCCCCAGCCAGCAGGAGCTCGATATCCTCGAAGAAATCTTCCATCAGTTCGAGGCGAAGTATCCCACGATCAAGATCGAGCGCGTCATCGGCACCGGCGATGCGCCGTACGATGACAAGACCGATGCGCTCATCGCAGCGGGGACGCCGCCAGCGCTGTGGTTCCCGGCGGCGACCCGCGGCTATCGGTTCTACGCCGCGCGCGGCCTGACCCAGGAGCTTGACTCGCTGATCAACCGGGACAAGTTCGACCTGAGCGACTTCTACGCCGGGCCGCTGGAATTCTGCAAGTGGAACGGCAAGTATAACTGCCTGCCCATCGATGTCTGGCCGCAGATCCTGGTCTTCAACGAGACCCTCTTCGACACCGACCGTGTGCCCTATCCCAGCCAGAACTGGCAAGACCGGAGCTGGAATTGGGAGCGCTTCCTCCAGGCCGCGCAGGCGCTGACCAAGCGCGAGGCCGATCGGACCGTACAGTTCGGCGCAGTGATGAACACGGGGCGCTTCGCCGAGCAGATCTTCGGCGGCGACTGGTTCGATGCGAAAGCCTACGAAACCGGCTATCCCGACCCGGCGCGCTTTCCGGCCAACCAGCAGGCCGTCATCGACGCGCTCCAGTTCCTGGCTGACCTCATCTATCGGTATCGAGTGCAGCCCACTGCCCAGGAGACCAACGAACTGCGTGGTACCCTGCCAAATATCTTCCTCACCGGCCGAGTGGGCATGATGTCCACCACGAACGGCTTCTTCCCGACCGGCGCGCAGATCACGGGTTTCAAGTGGGGTGTCGCGGCCATGCCTGCTCCGCCGAGCCTGCCGCGGCTCAACTGGTTCTTCGCCGACCAGTGGGTGATTATGAAGGGCCAGCAGAACCTGGAGGCGGCCTGGCTGCTGCTCAAGCACATGGAGAGCCCCGAGATACAGCGCCTCAAGCCGCTCCAGCTCGGCGCGCTCCCGGCTCGCAAGTCGCTCTCTGTGGAGTGGGTGAACCTCCAGAAGAATAAGACCGGGCTCACGGATGCCGATCTTCAGGTGGTGGTGGATGCGGTGCCGGTCTCACGCATCACGCCGTCACATGCGCTGGTCGAGTACGCCAAGCTCTGGAGCGATGCCATCAACCCGGAGCAGCAGAAGCTCTTCCGCGGCGAGACCACAGCGAAGCAGGCGGTGGAGCAGATTGTGCCGCTGGCGCTGAACATCATCCGCCAGACCAACCCCAAGTAGCGTGGGCGGGCGTGGCGTGACGGGACAGCTCCTATCCCGTCAGACCACGCCCGCGGCCATGGCGGCGCTACCAGTCGATCGCGACCCACTGGCCTGTGGCTGCCGAGCGCTCGGCCGCGTCGAGCACGCGCTGGACGGCCAGGCCGGTGCCAAAGTTCGGCAGCACCTCCTGCGGTGCCTTGCCCTGGAGGATGCCGTCGATGAAGGCGTGCATCTGCGTGACCCGATGCTGCCGGCCCGCTGGGAGCGGCGCCCAGGCCTGCCGCTCACGCCAGGCCTTGCCCACGCACACGAGAAGCTGGTCGGGCGTGCTGTTGTCGTAGACGGCGGCGCCGGCACGGCCGCTCACCTCGATGCGCTGGTAGTTGCTGCGCCCGACGTACGTGCGTGACGCGGCCAGGCTGACCAGCCCGCCGCCGGCGAGCTCACCGAGCAACTGTACATCGTCGTCAACGTCCACCTTGCCCGTCACGGCTGGATTGTCAGGCAGCGGCCGCTCGTGGATGAACGTCTTGAGCTGAGCGACCAGGCGGGCGATCGGCCCGGCCCACCAGTACGCCAGCGAGATGATATGTGAGCAGAGGTCGCCCAGCGCCCCGCTGCCGGCGATCTCTCTCTGGAAGCGCCAAGCGAGCGGGGCCGGTCCCAGCGAGTAGCTCTGCGCGTAGTAGCCGGTCACATGCAGGATGTCACCGAACTCACCGGCGTCGATGAGGTCTCTCAGGAGCCTGGCCGCCGGAACGAACCAGTAGGAGAAGCAGACGAAGGTAATCACCCCGCGCCGCTCTGCCTCGGCAGCCATCTCCTCCGCCTGGCGCAGGTTGAACGCGAGCGGCTTCTCGCAGCAGACGTGCACGCCAGCCTCTAAGGCCGCCATGGCAGCCTCGTAATGGGCATTATGCGGCGTACCGATGGTGACGGCATCGACTGGATGCTCGGCCAGCAGCCGACGGTAGTCTGTGCCGGCGATGGGGATGCCGAAGCGCGCAGCGGTCTCCTGCGCCGCCTGCTCGTTCACGTCGGCGCACCACGCCAGCTCAACCCTCCCATGGCTCTGGAGCTGCGGAATATGCACTGCTCTGACGATCCCCCCGGTACCAATGATCCCTACGCGGACGCGATCCGTCATGTTCAAGCCCTCGAGCGAGTCTATTGGCGTGCCCTAGTCTACCAGGAACGCCAAGGCGGCGAGAACGTGATACGCTACTGGCGCGCGCTCAGTGTCTGGTGACCTGATGCGTTACCAACTCGACCGTGGAGGTACGGCTGAGATGCAGCGATTGGCAGGGCAGGTAGCGATCGTCACGGGTGGTGCCTGGGGGATCGGCGGTGCTACAGCGCGACGGCTGGCGGAGGAGGGCGCCAGCGTGCTCATCGCCGATATCGACGAGGCCGCGGCTGAGCGCAACGCCGCAACCATCCGCGCCGCAGGCGGTACGGCAGCCGTCCTAGTGGCCGACGTGGGCCGGCACGACGACGTGCGCGCCATGGTCGATGAGGCCGTGCGCCGGTGGGGCAAGCTTACCATCCTGGTGAACAACGCCTACAATCCGCTGGGCGGTGGGGATGGTAGCGCTGTTGACGTCACTGAAGAGCAGTGGGACCGCGCGCTGGCCGTGCTGATGAAGGCGATCTTCCTAGGCGCCAAGTACGCCGTGCCAGCGATGCAGGCTGCGGGCGGAGGCTCGATCGTGAATGTCTCGTCTGTGCACGGCTTCCTGGCCGCGCCGCGTGCGCTGGTCTACGAAGCGGGCAAGGCGGCCGTGATCCAGATGACCCGCCAGATGGCCTGCGACTTCGGACCCCTGGGTATTCGCGTGAACGCTGTCTGCCCCGGACACATCGTCACCGAGCGCATCCAGGCGCAGATGTGGGACCGCAATCCCGCCGGGCTGCGCTTCTTCGAGCAGCAGTACCCGCTCCGTCGCTGCGGCCGCCCGGTGGACATCGCCAACGCGATCGTCTTCCTGTGCTCGGATGAGGCCGCCTTCATCACCGGGCACGCCCTGGTCGTGGACGGCGGCCTGTCCATCCAGCTTCAGGAGAACCTCGGGGTGCACCTGGCGCACTACATCCAGGAGCACCCCGACACACCGCTCCCGTATTAGCGCCTGCGACGCCTGGTCAGCGCTCCGTATGTGACGAGCAGTGAGCACTGGACGAGCAGTGAGCATCATGCCTTGCTGGGGCAGCGCAGGGCTGCCCCAGCAGGGCGTCGGACGCGGGACGTGGCCTGCTCGGTCGCGCTCTGTCCGGTACTACCAGAGGCCGAGTTCTGCGGCATCGAGCGGCCGGTACCAGATATTACGAAAGCGCACCGGGTCGCCGTGATCCTGGAGCATCAGCGGGCCGGCTGGCGGGTGCGGCGTATACGGGAGCACGCGGCGGTGTGTTGTCGGGCCAATGAGCGCCCGATGGTAGTGCACCAGCACGCCGTTGTGGAAGAGCGTCAGGAACGCAGGTGAGAGCAGCCGCTCCCCGTCGAAGCGCGGGGCGATCCAGACCAGGTCGTAGGTCTGCCACTCGCCCGGCCGGCGGCAGGCGTTGACCAACGGCGGGAACTGGCCGTAGATCGCCGCCGTCGTGCCATCGGCATAGGTCGGGTTCTGGTAGCAGTCGAGCACCTGGATCTCATAGCGGCCCATCAGGAACACGCCGCTGTTGCTACGGCCCTGGCTCTCCCCTCGTACGTCCGGCGAGGCCATCCATTCGAGGTGCAACTGGCAATCGCCGAACTGCACCGTGGTCTGGATGTTCCCGCTGCGTGGCACGACTTCCATGTAGCCGTTCTCGACCTTCCACGAGGCCGGGCGCCCATCCCCATGGACCCACCCGGCGAGGCTGCTGCCATCGAACAGAACGATGGCATCTGACGGCGGCCGGCCCGGCTGCTCCTGCGTGCTCTCAGTGCCGGGTGTGACCACGCGCGGCTGGGGACGATTGCGGTCATGCACCCGCCACGGCTGGCCGGGGAGAAACGGGGTGTCGTCATAGCCGGGCCGGGTGTCAGTCTGGCCTGCCATTGCGCTGGACCTCCCTTGAAAATATCATTCCGCTCTTGATAAAGAGGTTTTGATAAAGAGATTTTTCATCACCTGGTGGTGCTCAGACAGGCATCGGTCACCTCTTAGTTACTTTAAGTACTTGCTGTAGATACTTATTCGATATTTAGATGTGGTATTTAGTTAGCTTTAATTTTTTTTGTTCACTTATTCATCACGTACTGTGGTGTAGCAGAGCGCTGCAATTTGGGAATACTGCGGCATAGACCGCCGCAGCGTGGACGACCGGACAGGTCCGGCACGTTGCGCCGCCGGCGCTGCCCAAGACAGGAACCCTGTGCTCGGCGCAGCACGAGATGCCTCAGTGTCACCCAGAGCGCAAAGCCCGACAGAGTATAGCACGCCCATGCGTAGTGCGGGGTGTGTCATCCTCGCGCCTCCCTCAAGGCATCCTCTCACCTCCATCAGTAAGGGTGGGCGACTCCTCGGCGGACTACACAAGGCGTCGATCCTCCGATGCAGTGGGGTGCTAGAGCTACGCACCAGCACCAAGCATTGCCGCGCTGCGCCTCTTGTCAGTGCAGATCATGTTCGCTACGATTAGCCCAAAAGGGCGACACATGCACGCGGTGCTGCACAGATCGCAGGGCTAGATCGGACGCTGCAGATCTGCGTTGCGCCAGTCATGTGGGCCCTGACTTGTGCGGTATGGAGACTGTGATATAAATAGTATAAATAGTACGTGAATAGCACGTGGTAAAGGAGCGCCCAAATGAAAGCAGGCAAGATCCTTCCAGAGCTGGCGCCAGCAGATGCTCCAGGTCACAGCAAGCACGGCGCCGCGGCAACACGTCGCACCTTGCTCACCCGCTTGAGCGGGTCGGTGGTGACGTTGGCCGTGGCCTCGGCCTGCCGGGCAGGCGGGCCAGCTCCTGAGGGGGCCAGGCCGGCGCCGGCCTTTGACAAGGAAGTCGAGATCCGCTGGACCACCTGGGGCAACGAGACGCACCCGATGGTGAAGGCGTCGACGCTTGGCGTCGAGGCATTCAGCAAGCACTTCCCGAAGATTAAGGTGCGCAACCTGCCCGACCCCGGCTGCGCGGCGGTGACCACCCAGTTCGCTGCCGGCGATGGCCCGGATGTGGCCGGCCAGTGCTGCACCTGCTTGCCCGAATGGGCACGCGCCGGTGTCACCGAGAACCTCGACCCCTACATCAAGCGCGACTGGAAGAAAGAGCAGATCGCCGACTTCGCTGAGCTCCAGTACAATTGGTTCAACGGCCAGCACTTCAACCAGCCGGAACTCGGCCAGTATGCTGTGCCCATGTACATGGGCACGATCGCCCTGTACTACAACACGGCTCGCTTTCGCGAGGCAGGGGTGCCCTTCCCCGATGAGACGTGGGACTGGGACAAGTATCGGGAGACGATGCTGCGGTTGACTAACCCGGCCAAGAACCAGTTCGGCGGCTACATGGTCTTTGGCTGGGACCGACGCCAGCAGCTCGTGAACCAGAACGGCGGCAATATGGTCGATCCGAAGGACGACCTGAAAGCTGTCGTCGATCAGCCAAAGACCGTCGAGGCGTTCCAGTGGATTTACGAGCGCATGTGGCGAGACCATAGCGCCCCGCGCTACGCCGCCGATGGAGACGAGCGGCCGCAACCGGTGAATATCTTCCAGATGATCGGCTCTGGGTTCGTGGCCATGATGCAGGAGGGGTCATGGATCCTCGCCCGCATGACCCCGGCTGCCCTAGGTACAGAAGAGGAAGTGTGGAACGTAGCACCGCTGCCCAAGGGCCCGACCGGGCTGCGCGCTACCCTGGCCACCACGGATGGCTGGATCATCTGGAACGGGTCGAAGAACAAAGACGCTGCTTGGGAGCTGGTCAAGTTCCTGCAAACGGACGAATGGTGGGAGATCAACATTCCCATCACCGGCCAGCAGCCGACGCGCAAGTCGCTCCAGGACCGCTGGGCGGATCTGTTAAAGAAGGGCCAGTCGTTCCTGGCCAATATCAACCTGCGGCCCTTCACCGACGCAGTGAAGCAGAACTATGCGCGGCCGGTCGAGCTGTTCCGCTTCCATACCCAGGTGGCGCCGATCGTCGAGCAGTATTACAACGCCTCGGTACGGGATAACAAGCAGGGTGTGCGCGAAGCGATGGTGAAAGCTGCCGCTGAAGCGAACGAGCAGCTCAGGATCCTCGCCCAGCAGGCCGGCATCAAGCGCTAGGCCGCTACCGTACTATGTCCGGCCTCCGAAGCTGACAGGCCAGGACGGGCGGTGCATGGAGAGCCATGGCGGCATGGCCGGGGGCTGCCGCAGCAGGCGCAGGTCGCCAGCTTGGCCGCGCGGCCGGCTGAGGATGAGCCATGCCCCGGCCAGCGTCAGCATCGAGCCGAGCAGCATCACAGTGACACGGCGCCGTACCTCCGGGGTCAGGTCAAAGCCGGCGTGCGGCCCGCGCTCGACACCGGCGCGCACGAGCGGTGGCAGCTCCCAGACTGGCGCAGCCGCCGCCACGGCGCGTACCGCCCGCAGGCACGACTCCCACAAGGGGCTGCCACCGAGCCGCTTCATCTGCCCGCCAGGGGATAGCCCCTCGGCCGCTTGCAGCCTGGCCGTGTACGCACCGCTCAAGAGCTCGTGTTCGAGCGCCGCGACGAACTGGGCGCGCGGCTCAACCGGTTGCAAGGCGCGGGAGAGCGCGCGCACGGTCTCCAGCAGGCGAACATCCTGCGGCGCGACCGGCAGGACAGTGATCCCCTGTCCGTGCACCAGCGCGTCGACCCAGTCCGCCAGCAGTTCGACCCGCCGCGCCAGCTCACCGCGTTGAGGCACGGATACAGACGCTTCAGAGGTGCGTGGCTGGAACGGGTTCATCAGACCATCCCCTCCCTGTCCAGGAGCTGGCGCAAAGCCACGATCGTGCGATGCAACAACGCCTTGACCGCCCCCTCCGTGCGGTTCATCGTGCGGGCGATCTCGGCATTGGAGAGCCCGAACACAAACTTCATCAGGAGGAGGTGCTGCCGTTCTGGAGGGAGCCGCCGCACCGCCGCCCGCACGTGCTCCGCCTCTACCTGTGACGCCACCTGCTCCTCAGGGTCGTCAAACGCGCGGACCTCACCTGCCGACACCTCCAGACGGACGAGCCGGTGCCGGCTGCGATCACGATGCCAGTTCGCGGCCAGGTTATGGGCGATGCGTAGCAGCCACGCCGAGAACGGTAGCCCCCGCTCGTCATACCGCGGGAGGTGGGCGAGCGCCCTGGCGAAGGTCTGCGCCGTGAGGTCCTCCGCATCCTCCACCCGACCAGTCCGGTAGTACAGGTAGGTGTAGACACGCCGCACGTACCGCCGGTACAGGTCGCCGAACGCTTGCGGGTCGGCTTGCGCCCGACGCACCAGCACTGCATCATCTTCTTCCGGCGAGACATGCTCGCCGGAACGCTCCTGGCACCCGCTCGCCGGCATTCCCTGGCTCGTGGCGATGGACTCGTCGCTTGCTGGAGGCTCTCTCATTTACATGAACACCACTCGTGGACACGCGTTACGGCTGGTTATCTCGCGTGCTCTCAGCATACCACACCACTGGCACTTGACACTGCCTCCAGCCCGGCACTACCATGTCTGTGGACGCCCGGTCTACCGGTGCGCTGGGGTATCCTCCAGCGCATGTCAGCACTGCTCTTGATGCAGAGACCATGGGAAGCCTCGTCCCTCGCACGCAGCGGAGCACGGGCGAACAGACCCGACGTGAGATACGCGACTGGACGGACCTGCTGCCACCGTATCGGGTGCTTCTGCACAACGACGACGTGAACACCATGGACCACGTCGTGCGCGCGTTGCTGCGCTCGATCCCAGGCATGAGCAGAGAGCGGGCCTGGGCTATCATGTGGGAGGCCCACACCACCGGCGTGGCCGAGGTCATCGTGTGTCCGCTCGAGCAGGCTGAGCTCTACCGGGACCGCTTGCAGAGTTATAGCCTGACAGCCACCATCGAACGAGCATAGAGAGATTCTTCGTCCTGCGTGTGTATCTTGCCTCTCGAAGCAAGCTTCTTGCTTCCGCACGCAGGATTGGCGGTGGCCTACACCCGCACGTTGCCCTTTGTCTCCTTGCTTCCGCGCGCACGCAGGATCGCCCCCATGCCGCAGCACCCGCACGCGTGCATCCACCTGCGCACGCCGCGCCGCCATGGGGCTCTCATCCTGAGGAGCGCTCGAGTGACCCGCAGCCCTCTCCGCCCGGACATTCACGTCCCCCGTTGCCTGTCTACCGGGGACCACCTCAGCGTGGCGAGGATGAGTGGACCATGGTCCTAGGACAACAATGATCTAGGACTATGGTAAGAGTGGCTGAAACTGCCGACAATGGTACTAGCTGCAGAGAAGTGTGCGCTCCGGGCTCTAGGCCTTCCTGGTACCTTGAGACGTAGTGCTGCTGGCTGCTCGTCGCGTCGCAGGATCACCAAGTGTATAGGACTACCCGGCATATTAGGCCGGTTATATTAGGCCGGTATGTTAGGAGAAACACACAAATGATTTCGCAGAGATGGGGACAGGGGAGTTCTGTCAGAGGCAGCGCGCTACGCCCGGCAGTACAGAGGCGTATCCTCACAGTATGCATCGCCATCGCCATGCTCGCTGTGCTGGTCTTGCCCGGACCAGCTCGGCACACAGAAGCCGCCCTCTTGCCACGGGTGCATGCTGCGGTATACAGCTGGGCACAAGCGAATCCCGGCCAACTTGTTCCCGTAATTGTGCAAACGTATGTGAATGATGGACAAGCGCTTGCGCTTGTCAGCCAGCGCGGTGGGATCGTCAGCCGCAGCTTCCCGTTTATAAAGGCGTTTGCCGCAGCCGTACCCGCCACGTCGCTGGACATCCTCGGCCTGAGCCCAAGCGTGCGCTGGGTATCCTTCGATGCCGGCCTGCGTGTAACCGCTGAGCCTGTGGATGCCTCAACACTGGCCACAACCTTTCCCCGAAGCGTAGCGGCAGACCAAGCCTGGAAGCCTCCTACCGGGTTGACAGGCCGCGGCATCACCGTTGCGGTCCTGGACACTGGGATCAGCCCCTCCCCTGATCTGTACAGTGGCTCAACGAGCCGTATCGTGGCGTCCTATGTCGCGAACCCGCGCGCCGGCAGCTCTGCGGATGGCTATGGCCACGGCACCCATGTCGCCGGGATTATCGCCGGCAACGGGGCACGCAGCGACGGTAAGTATATTGGCATCGCGCCGCAAGCGCATCTCGTGAACGTCAAGGTCAGCGATGATACCGGGAAGGCTCAGGTGAGCGATGCCCTCGCCGGGCTGCAGTGGGTTTACGAGAACCGGGCGCGCTACACTATTCGCGTGGTGAACATGTCGCTGACCTCGACTGTGCCGCAGAGTTACTTGACGGACCCATTGAATGCAGCGGTAGAAGAGCTGTGGTTTAGCGGCGTGGTCGTCGTGGTAGCGGCCGGCAATCGCGGTGGCGGTTTCTGCGCCGTCTGTCACGCGCCGGCAAATGACCCGTATGTGATCACCGTCGGTGCGGTCGATGAACACGGTACAGCTACCACCGCGGATGATACACGTGCGACGTGGTCCAGCTATGGGCAGAGCATCGACGGCGCTAGCAAGCCGGACCTCGTTGCTCCCGGCTCCCGCATCGTCTCGCTTCTCGCCGGCACTACCAGTGTTCTTGCTACGAAGTATCCGCAGAACATCGCTGACCAGTTCTACTTCCGTATGGGCGGGACCTCGATGGCCGCGCCGATCGTTGCCGGTGCCGTCGCCCTTATACTCCAGGATGAGCCCATGCTCTCTCCAGACCAGGTGAAGCAGCGGCTCATGAGCACTGCCACCTCACTGAGCAGCGCGGGCGTCGGGCGGGGCGAGGTGAACATCTGGGCCGCTGTTACGGCCACCCGCACTGGTGCAGCGAACGGCGGGCTCCTGCCGAGCCTTGGGTTTAACCCAGCAACGGGAACCCTCAGCCCCGATGGGGTCTCCTGGGACGGTGTGTCCTGGGATGGCGTCTCCTGGGACGGCGTGAGCTGGGATAACGCAGTACCGGAGTAGCCGCGCGGCTCCTTGAGGCGTATCGTTTGGGGCACAGCAAGGCCGGTCGCTGGGAGCGACCGGCCTTGCTCTACTGGGACGGCTCTTCCTGCCGACTATGACTCATGAACGGCAATGGAAAGGTTCCGCTCAGGCACACGCGCGGTGCGGATTGCACGCATTCATGCTCTTGCCATGAGACTAGCGGGATTGCGGAGCCATGGGCCCGGACCTGCGCTGCGAGCAGTATCTGCCCAGCAAGAGCGATCACGCACCATGTCTGCGCCTCAAACCGGCCGCGGCTGCGACAGTCCAACCTGCCACAGTCCGCAGCAGGTGTACCTGCGGCTGTTCGTGAGCCCTGTCGTGCTCGCTGCGTCTACCCTTGCTGCGGCATCGCTGGCGTGCCGCAGCGACACGGACTGGCTTGGCATTGCCACATTCGCTGCGCTCACCCTGGGCGCAGAGCTGAGCGGGTTTGAGCTCTACGGACGCACCTCGTTTTCGGTTAACTTTGTGCCGATCTTGGCTGCCGGATTGCTCTATGGTCCCCTCGGCTGTGTGGTTACCGCCTGGACTGCCGGCATCAGCCGCGGCATCATCCGCCGGAGTCGCTGGCACAAAGTTTTATTTAACAGTAGCGTCTTCAACATATTCGGCGTGCTGGCTGTTACGCCTCTCGTGCTTTTTCGCCCATCGTTTGCACCCGAAAATTTTCTGCTCTTACTTCCGTCTGTGATTCTAGCCTCTTGTATCTACTATCTTCACACCTTTGCTGTGGCAACAGCGATAGGTTTGGAGCTACGGACCCATGTCCAGGAGGTATGGCATACCAATTTCCGCTGGTTGTTCCCGTACTACGTCGTGCTCGGCATGCTAGCGCTTCTACTGGCGCTGGCCTACCGCGCACTCGGTATTTACGGTGCATTAGCCTTTGTGGCTCCACCGTTCATGCTGCGCTACGGAATGAAACAATACGTAGAGCGCACCGTTGAGCACGTGAACACCCTGAAGCGACTGAACGAGCAACTCACACAGACGGCCGCTGCGCTTGAACAACGCACACGCCAGCTCACGTTACTTAACGAGCTTGGACAGCTACATGCCATAGCCGTCGATGTGTCTACGCTGCTGCAGGAAGTTGCACAGCGGTGCATGCGAGCCTTCGGCGGTGGGTGTGTCCTCTTACTCGTGCCGCGTGAGGGAACCGGCCTCGCCGCACTGCGTGTAGCCCACCGAGATCCGGCATCCGCCCAGGCCCTGCGGGAGACTCTGGAGGCCTACGCCGCGGCAGAGAGCGGCACTGCCCTGCGCCGTGCATGTGAGGAACTCGTGCCTACCCTGTCAGGAGGTGTTTCCGGCAGGCAGACCATCCCTCTTTTGGGCAACAGCTGGGCGGCGCTCCTGGCAGGAGGATATCTGGCTACGCCCGTGAAGGGGCAGTCGCGTGTCCTCGGGGCCATGCTGGCGATGGGCGACCCATCGGACCATGTGCTCGATGAGCATGATCTTGCCCTTGCCCAGGAGATCGCCGAGCGCATCGCCCTGGTCATTGAAAACGCTGAGCTGCTCATTGAGGCCGTGAAGGTCGAGGCGCTGCAAGAGGTCAACCAGCTCAAGACAGAGTTCCTCTCGATTGCCTCGCATGAGCTTCGCTCCCCCCTAACATCCATCGCCGGCTTCGCTGAGCTAATCATCCATACCCAGCCTGACCCGGCGCGGCAGCAGGAGTATGCCCAGATCATCTATAGCGAGGCTTTGCGACTGAGTGATTTAATCGACAACTTGCTTGATATCTCGCGCATTGAGATGGGTTGCATGCAACTGCACCTGGAGCGTCTCAGCCTTTCAAAGGTGCTGCACGAACTGCTCCGCACGCGCCAGATACCTCGGAGCCACGCCATCCAGGTCAAGGTCCCAGCAGACCTCCCCGAGGTCATGGCCGACCCCGGCAAGCTCCGGCAGATCCTGGAGAACCTGGTGAGCAACGCGATCAAGTACTCCCCGGCGGGAGGGATCGTGACGGTAGAGGCCGAGGTATGCACGGATGATCCGCACATGCTTGAAATCCGGGTGCGTGACCAGGGGATCGGCATCCCTCCAGAGCACCTGCCCCACCTCTTTAGCCGCTTCTATCGCGTTCAGTCCACGCAAACCCGGGAGATCCGTGGTACCGGTTTGGGGCTCTATATCACTCGCCATCTGGTCGAGCTCCAAGGCGGGCGCATCTGGGCTGAGAGTGAGCCGGGCAAGGGCAGTACCTTCGCGTTCACTGTACCGGTAGCCCGGCCATGCCGGCACGGGGTCATAAGTGAAGCTTCGGAAGCCACGGCAGGGCAGGCCCACCAGGTGACGGGATAGTTCCGGCAAGTCAGGCGTGCCGACGGACACAGCGCACATGCGGGCCGGCTCGCCGAGATAGGCGATTGACACGCCTCCTGCACTCCCGTAGCATGCATGTGGAGAACTCTGAAGTCATCTGTGCAGAGCCGTCATGCTCGATCTTGTCATCCGTGGAGGCATCGTCTTCGACGGCACTGGGGCGCCCGGCCGCTCGGCCGATATCGGCATTCGCGGCGACCGGATTGTCGCTGTCGGTGACCTCTCTGCTGTAGATCCGGCCTCAGTGAACGTGCTGTCCGTCACCGGCCGCTATGTTACGCCGGGCTTCATTGACATCCACACGCACTCTGACCTGACGGCGCTGACCCTGCCCGGGCAGAACAGCGCGCTGCAGCAGGGCATTACCACCCAGGTGACCGGCAACTGTGGCTTGTCTGCTGGCCTTGCCGGCCGTGGCCCGGAGTTCAACCTTGAGCGGCGCGGCTTCCGCAGCGATCCCGACGCCGCCGACAAGCCGGCTTTTATGTGGGACTCTCTGGCCGAGCATTTGGCGCTGATCGAGCAGCAGGGCATCGGCACAAATTACATCACGCAGAGCGGGCACAACACCATCCGCCGCCGCGTGATGGGGGTCGCACACGTCGACCCCTCGCCCGAGCAGCTTGACGCCATGCGCGCCCTAGTACGCCAGAGCATCGAGGAAGGGGCGGTGGCCTTCACCACCGGCCTCGAATATGTGCCGGGTCGCTACAGCCGGCTGCCCGAGCTTGTGGCCCTGGCGCGCGAAGCCGCGCGCCTGGGTGCATTCTATGCGACCCATCTGCGCAGCGAGGGCGATGAGCTGGTCGAGGCGGTTCGCGAAGCCCTGGAGATCGGCCGTCAAGCGGATATCCCCGTCCAGCTCTCCCACCATAAGGCTGAGGGACGAGAGAACTGGGGCATCGTCGAACAGACCCTGCAGATGGTCGAGCAGGCGCGGCGCGAGGGGCTGGATGTCTCCCTCGACCAATACCCCTACACAGCCTATATGACGGGCCTGGGCGTTGTCGTATTGCCGGCGTGGGCGTATGAGGGCGGACCGGAGCAGCTGGCGCAGCGGCTGCGGGATCCGGCGGAGCGCGCTCGCCTGAAGGCAGAGATCCTGGCCCGCCGGCCACGCTGGGGTGACCTCGGGCCCAACTCAGCCTGGCATCAGCTGGTTATCAGTAGCTGCCGCCGGCACCCCGAGATGGAAGGCTGTACCATCGCCCAGCTCGCCCTGGAGCATGGCCGGGAACCGCTGGATTTTGTGCTGGACCTCCTGGCGGAGTCCGAACCGCCGCACGTCGGGGTCATCCACTTCGCCATGAGCGAGACAGACGTGCGCACGGTGCTGCGTCACCCGTTGACGATGATTGGCTCCGACGCAGTGGCCACGTCGCCGGAGGCGGGCGGCCCCACCCACCCGCGCTGTTATGGGACGTACCCGCGTGTGCTGGGGCGCTACGTGCGCGACGAGAAGGTGCTTACCTGGGAGGAAGCGATCTACAAGATGTCCGGACTGCCGGCAAAGCGCCTCGGCCTTGCCCGGCGCGGCCGCATCCAACCTGGCTTCGCCGCGGACCTGGTGATCTTTAATCCGGCCACGGTAATCGATCGCGCCACCTTCGAGCAGCCGCATGCCTACCCCGATGGCATCGAGCACGTTTTGGTCAACGGCGTGTTCGCTGTGCGCGACGGCAGACTCACCGGCGCGCTGGCCGGCCGGGTGCTGCGCCGTGGCACGTGCGAGTTCGGCCCAGCCGGGGTCTAGGGTGCCACCGCCCAAGCTCGGCGACCTTCATCTATTATTAAGCTCTCGGTCCTGCCCCCCGCGTTCCACCTGTGTCTGGTATATCTGCTTGGTATATCTGCCTGCTTATCTGCCTGCTCATGCTTGGAGGAACAACGGGTTCGTCCAAGCGCGGCGTCCCTGCGCGTCTGTTACTTCGATGCGGGCGTACTTCTCGGTGCCGCGGAGCGTGAAGATAGCGCCGGTGAGGAGGTCACCGTCACAGATACCTTGGACGCACTGCGCGCCGCGCGGCCGGCGCGCTCGCGTCGCCGGGCCATAGCGCCCGGCCCCGAGTTGCGCGCCTTTGGTTGGATCAGCGACCAGCGCAATCGTGTGAGCCGGCGAGCACGCCACGCGCACCTCGTTCCCCTCAACCCGCACGTCGTAGATCTCTGGCCCCGTGCTGGCGTAGAAGTGCCCCTGCCGCAGCGCCTCCATGATGGCGCTCCTGGTCAGCGCCAGGGCGCGGACGACCGTCCAGGCGCGCAGGCTGTCGAACCCTGGCCGGTGCGAATCGTCCGCCGCCACGGCCCGCACGAGCCGTCCCTGAGTGAGCATGTCGTCCCAGTGCACGCTGGAGAGCCCGCGTGCGATCGCCGTCTCACAGGTGGCGTTAAACACCTCGATGGCAAGGTAGTCGCGCACTGACAGCAGATCCACCGTCGTCAGCCCCGACCAGTACGGATGGGCGATAATCGCTTCGCCGCCGATGCGCCGGATCTCGTCGATGACCTCCTGGGAGCCCATGCCATCGCGCCGGCGGAACTCATCCTCCAGGTTGATCCCCACGATGTGGAATACGCTACCGGCAGCCGCCGGCCCGCCGCGGTACTCTGCGCCGCGCAGAATGAGAAAGTCCGGCGAGCTGAGATGCGTGCAGTCCGTGATCTTCTCGTGGTCGGTCACGGCAATGAAGTCAAAGCCGCCCATACGGTAATGCTCGATCAGCCGCTGGGGCGCCATCGAGCCATCGGACTCCGTAGTGTGCACGTGCAGGCAACCGCGGTACCACTGTCCGGGCGCCGAGAATGGCTGGGGAAGTAACTCCATGCGCGCGGTCCTCCTGTGGCAGGTAGGAATCGCCCTTCGCTACCGGTACGCAGGAGCCCGTACGCGGCAGGACGGGCTGTGCCAGTATAGCGGATGCGGCTAGCCCGTGCGCAGGGCCGCCAGCGCCGCCACGCCGGCCTCCCACCAGGACGGGTCGCCATAGCGGCGATGCCAGGCCCAGTGCTCCACGCCCCACAGGCAGATGTCATGAAAGCCCAGCGCCACCAGCCAGCGCAGGAACGGCAGGAGCTCATGCGGGGCAAAGCTGCGGTATGGACCCGTTCCCAGGTAGTAGGCACCGCCCGGCTCGTACGGCTTGGCCTGCGCCTCCAGGATGGCCGTCTTCCGGCCCGCCGCCTCGGCTGCTGCCTTCCAGCGGAGCAGGGGGTTGTAATCCGCGGCGCGCGCTGCCCGAAAGTACAGCGGCACGCCCAGCGTTTGCCACCCCACCCCCGGGTAGAGATCAAATCCCACCACATCCGCCAAGCTGATCAGCGCCGGATCTTTGCGCCAGCCAATCAGCGCCTGGAGCACATGCCGGACGCCAGGGTGGTCCATCAGCCGCACTCCTGCGTTGAGCAGTCCGTGTGTGGAGACGTACGCCGTGAGCACGATCTTCCGGCCGCGCCGGTCGGCCTGACGCACGATCCCCACCTGGCGCTCCACGAAGGTGCGGTCCAGTGACCACCAGTTCTTGTATAAAATTGGCTCGAATGGTTCGTTTTCAACCTGCCAGCGCTCGATGACAAAGGTATCCGCCAGTGCTTCGACGACACGCTGGGTAAACCGGTGGGCCAGCTCGCAGAGCCGTCGATCCCGCGTGATCAGGCCGAAGGGAGGGAGCCAGACCTCATCCAGCACCCACGGAGGGATGTGAAACTCAGGATAGACCGGCCCCTTCAGCCCGACAGCCAGGGTCACTGGCAGACGGCGCCGCGCGGCGCCCTCGAGCAGGACGTCCAGTGTAGTGAAGGTGAACTCGCCCGGCCTGCGCTCGATATCGTTCCAGTAGGCGGCCAGGCGCAGGTAATCAAGATCGAGCTGCAGCACGTCCTCGTACAGGAGCCGCCAGTCGGCCCCGATGTACATGGGCTCGATTGGGCTGAAGGTCGCGCCCACGCGCAGTTCCTGTGGCGAAGCCGCATCTGCGGAGGCCTCGAGGCTGAGCGGAGGCTCCACCAGGGGCCAGAGCGCGTAGGACGCGATGGCGCTCAAGGCACCGGCCACCAGGGCCCGCCGCGGGGCCCGGCCCGGCACACCGGCACGTGCTACTCGATCTACCTGGCGCAGCATCGGTCAGCAGTCGAGACCGCGCCAGGCAAGGGGGTGGTCACCTGGCGCCACAGGAAGCAACCCGGCATCCTACCGGGGCACAGGAAGTCAGTAGGTGTTGTAGGCGATGAGCCAGGCCAGCACCTGTCTAAGCAGGGACGGCCTGATGGCTGGCCTTAGTTCCTCCTGCAACCACGCCGGGCGCCGCCACCAGTCGCCGACTGCCTCTGGCTCACTCGGGCGCTCGGCCTGTTGCTGTCCACCCTCGATCTGTCCTGCCACGCCGCACCTCCCGGCCTGCCGGCCTGCTCGGCGAGAGCATCCGGGGCTCTGCCCTATTATTCTGCCCTATTATAACGATCCGCGCTGGGGCAGCCCATTTGACAGGTTATGCGCACGCGGATAGAATTCGGGACGAAAGTACTGCTCGACATATTGGTACGCCGAATCTCCGAGGAACCGGAGAGCGGGGGATTGCAGGTTTTTCGGGGTGAATCCTGCTGCTTTAGCAGGTAGGTGCACACCCTTCGCCCGAACCCGTCAGCTTACTCCGCAGGCGTTTGAAGGGGCTTGCTCCCGGTGCGCGGGCTCGCGCCGGGGCAGGCTTTTTCACTTTCTGGCCCGCAGGTTACGCCCGTGGCGTAACCTCATGTGCGTTCGGCACGGGGAGTAAACCGACGGTGGAAAGCGAAGCTCGGCTACCTATGCATACACAGCATGGACCGCAAGCGCCATCCTATACTGGTGTAGGCATCGGTGATGAACTGGCGCTGGCCGCGCGGCTCGTCGAGCTCGGCCTGGTGACCGAGGATCAGCTCCGCGATGCCCTGGAGCAGCAGCAGACCCTGGCAGAGCTGGGCGAGCGCCGGACGCTGGCCGAGGTGCTCATTGCGCTAGGCTATGTAACGCCCGAGCAGCTCTGCGCCCTGCTGCCCGCTGAGGTGCCGGCCAGCAGAATACCACAGCAGAGGGGACAAACGGCCTCGGCCAGGGAGACGGGCCTGGCTGACCGGCTGGCGGAGTGGCTGCGAAAAGCCATCAAGCGGCCTGCCTGAAGCGCAGGGTGCTTCCCGGCGTGGCTTACTGCGCCGGGAAGCAGGCGCCAGCCTACTATTGCAGCAGTAGATCGAAATGTACCTGCTCTTCCTGGCGGAAGAGCCGCCGCATCAGCGCGGTGAGCCCCCGGCGGCCGGGCCCGCCCAAGGCAGCGCCCAGGGCTGAGCCGAGCACGAGCCCGCAGACGCTGCCTACCACGACCCCCAGGACGAACCCATCCTCACCGGCCGGCCTAGCGGCCGGCTGTCCTCCAGCGTGTGAGCCTCCCACCTGATCTACTCCCGGGTGTGCTGCTCGCCCGGCCTACTGGATGCGCAGAACGGCCGGCGCATCGCTCCAGAGACGCTCCAGCCGGTAGTACTCCCGTTCTGGCGTGCGGAAGATATGGGCGATGACGTCGCCGTAGTCGAGGAGCACCCAGCTCGGGCTGTCCGTCAGGCCTTCGACGTGCAGCGGACTGGCTCCTTCTGCCTCGAGTCCTTCGATGATCGCCCGCGAGATCGCCTGGACCTGCCGGTCGGTATCGGCGCTGCAAATAACAAAGTAATCCGCGATAACCGAAAGGCGGCGGATGTCCAGCAGGACGATATCCTCGGCGTTTTTCTCTGCCTGGATATCGACGATCCGGCGGGCCAGCGCCGCGGAATCCGTAGACACGATGCTACGCTCTGGCTGTGTCACCACGGTGTGCGTCACAAAACTCCTCTGAGTATTCATATGTGCCCATCACCGGCCCCACGGCGCACCGGGGACGCCGGCAACGTAAAACAACCCCCTTACTTAGAAGCCTTTAGAAGCCCTGATTAAAGCATAGAAGCAGGAGAGCGCAGGCTACCAAACGGTATGGCCTGCCGCATAGGACCAACCAATCCTCCCACGGACTGTATTATAGCATCGTGCATGCCGGGTGAACCGTCGCCACACCATCCAGCGCAGGCCTATATTCCTACATCTGCAGCTATCCGGCGCAGGTAGGCGATGCTCTGTCGGGCGATCGTCTCCGGATCTGGTGAGTAGTCGAAGACCTCGACAGAGCCATAGCCGCGGTAGCCTATCTCCTTGAGCGCCTGAAGGATCGGGTGGAAGTCCGTGGACCCGAAGCCAGGCCCGCGGCGGTTCGCATCGTTGCAATGGAAGTGCTCCAGGTACGGCGCGCCCTCCCGAATAATCTCCGGGATCGGCCGGCTCTCGCTGCTCATCGCCTTCACATCCAGCAGGAGCCGCACGTGTGGCATGGCCAGCTCCCGGATGATCTCGATGGCTTCCCGGGCAGTGGTCATGAAGTTCGTCTCCTCGGGCGAGAGCGGCTCCAGACAGAAGAACACGCCGTAGCGTTCTGCGGCGCGCCCGCACACCGCAAACGTCTCCAGAGCCCGCTGCCGCGCCGCGGCGTAGTCGGTGCCTGGCGGCACGCTGCGCTGGCGCGGCGACCCGAACACCAGCACCCGTCCTCCCAGGTCGGCGCAAAATTGGATCAGCGCCTCGAGGTAGCGCTGCGTGCGCTGGCGCACCTCGACATCGGCGGCGCTGATATGCAGGCCAGGCGGGGAGACCAGCAGCCAGTGCAGCCCGACAATCTCCAGTCCGTGCGCCACAGCCTCCGCCCGGATCGCCGCGCGCTCCGCCGGACCCAGGGCATCCACGCTCGGTGCGAACGTAAACGGCGCCAGTTCGATGCCTTCGTAGCCCGCCTCAGCCGCGACGCGGCAGGCATCTGCAAACTTCCATCCCTCAAATGTCTCGTTACAGATCGCAAATCTCATGGCCAGCTCTGCACTCACATGACCTTCCAGGCCGATCCCGTGCGCTCCCAGGTCGGCGCTGGCCACCCGTTCTACCCCGGGCCGGCCTCACACAGACGCTGCCGGACGTGCCCAGCGGCTGCCATTGTAGCATCTCGGCGAGCGCCCGTCCTGCTCGTGCTCAGCGGTCGGCTATCACAGGCGCAGACAGTCCCCAGCACGCGATTGACCCGCGCCTCTTCGGCGCGTATAGTGCCGCGCAACGTGCCGGGCTATGCTCGAGCACTGCATCCGCTCCGGCCCGCACCACCAGCGAGCAATAACCAGACACAACGGGGGGCCGTCTATGCACATCACTGATCTCCGCACCATCGTTCTGGAAACACCGCCTGGCGAGCCGCGTCGCGACGCGATCCAGACCCTGATCGGCGGGCGGACACTTATCGTCGAAGTGCATACCGACGAGGGTATTTTCGGACAGTGCCACCTCGGCGCCAGCAAGGGGTCGCACGTGACGCCTGCCATTTTCGAGGAGCTGCGCCCGTTGCTCATCGGCGAGGATCCGCTCTATCCCAAACGCATCCGCCAGAAGCTGTGGGACGGGACCCAGTACTTCGGCGTGACTGGCATCTCCACCTTCGGCATCTCAACCGTGGACTACTGCCTCTGGGACATCGTCGGCAAGGCGTACAACCAGCCGCTGTACAAGATCCTGGGCGCGGTGCGTGACCGCGTGCCTGCCTACGCCATGGTCGGCTGGCTCAACTACGACCGCGAGCGCCTCTATCGGGAGTGCGCCACCGCCGTTGAGCGCGGCTTCCGTGGCGTCAAGATCAAGGTAGGCGCCCCGACGCTTCAAGAGGATGTGTGGCGCATCGAGACAGCGCTCCGAGCCACCGGTGGGCGCGTGCCGGTGATGGTCGATGCCAACCAGGCCTTCGACACGCCCGAGGCCCTCCGACGAGGGCGGGTGTACCAGGAGATGGGCGTCTACTGGTACGAGGAACCCTTGCGGCCATGGAACAAAGAGGGCTATGCCGAGCTGGCGGCAGAGCTCACGGTGCCGATTGCAACTGGGGAAAACGAATATACCAAGTATGCTATCCGTGACCTGCTCCAGAAGCGTGCCGTGGACATCGTGCAGCCAGACGCGCGGCGTACCGGTGGGGTAACTGAGATCATGGAGATCGCGGCAATGTGCGATGCCTTTAACGTGAAGCTGGCGTCACACGGCGGCTGGGATCGCAACGTGCAGCTCTGGTGCGCCATGCCCAACGGGATCTTTCTTGAAGCGGGCGGCGCGATCGAGTCTACGATCTACGAAGAGCCGGTACGCATCGTCGATGGCGAGGTGGTGTGTCCCCAGGGACCTGGTTTCGGTCTGGTGATCCGTAAGGACTACATCGAGAAGTATCGCGTGGGGTGAGCCGGGCAAGCGCCTGTCCTTCTGCAGATTACCTATCAGGCTACTTTTCTGGGAAAGCCGGCTCGATCAGGCTATGATGAGGTATGCTGCATACTTGCAGTAGTCCGCCTGTCTGGACTTAGGCGTCACCCACATTCGCAGTTTTAGCGTATGTCAGAAGCGCAGCCGGTACAGTCCTCGCCATCCCAGCCACAGCTCTTGCAGGCGCTGCGCCAGGCCCGCGCGGCGGTAGTGCAATCCGCAGCAACACCCGAGGAGCGGAGGATTGCCGGCCCCGTGTTGTCAGAGATCGACCGTGCCCTGGCGGCGCTCGATCCGAGCACGGCGCTGAACGCGGCGCTCACGCCGGGCGAGGCCGCTGTCCTGCCCAAACCGAACGAGATCGAGGCGCTGCGCCGTGAGGTAGAGCGGCTGCGCGTACTGGCCGGTGAGGTGCAGATCCTAGGTGAGCATGAGCACGTACTTCTGCTCACACTTCTGGAGCAGAGCCCGCACGGTGTGCTGGTGTGTGACCCCAGGGGCGACTGATCCTGCACAACCGCGCCGCCGAGTGCATCTGGGCCGGCAGCGCCACGACTGAGGGCATCGCTGACTGGGGCAAGTACCACGCCTACCACCCCGATGGACGCCCCTACGAGCCCGAGGACTGGGCGATGGCGCGCTGTCTCAGCCGGCGGGAGGTGGTCGGAGCGGAGGAGGTGCACTTCCAGCGGTTCGACGGTACGCACGGCATCCTGCTGGGAAGCTGTGCGCTCCTCGTCGCACCGGACGGTCGGCTGCTCGGCGCCATCTCGGTCTTCGCTGACATCACGCACTTCAAAGAATAAAGAATTAAAGAATTAAAAATTAAAGAATTAAAGAAAAGAATATGGAGGCGGAGAACGCCCGGCTCTACCGCCGCGCCGAAGAAGCGCTGCGTCTGCACGACGAGCTTCTGGCCAGCGTCACCCACGACCTGCGGTCACCGCTGGCGGCGGTCAAGGCACAGGCGCAGCGCTTGGCGCAGCGTGCCACGGCCCTGGCCACGCCCGAGGCCGAGCGGCTGGCTGCGGGACTGGCGCACATCAATGCCGCCGCTACGCGCATGAACGCCCTGATCGACGAACTCCTTGATCTCGCCCAGTTTCAGATAGGCCAGGACCTGGCGTTGAATCGGGCTCTGGTGAATCTAGTCACGCTGGCCCACCGGGCTGCCGCTGAGCTGCGCCAGGTGTACCCCGGCCATGTCTTTACCGTCCATGCCGCGGCCCAGGAGGTGCTAGGCCACGTCGATGCTACACGGCTAGAGCGGGTACTGGCCAATCTGCTCTCCAACGCGGCCAAGTACAGTCCGGCAGGCAGCGAGGTACGCCTGCAGGTGTCCCAGGTAGTGCAGGACGGCCGGCAGTGGGCCATCCTCGTGGTGGAGGACCAGGGGATGGGCATCCCGGTTGCCGACCTGCCGTATATCTTTGAGCGCTTTCATCACGGGAGCAACGTGGCCGGCCGCGTCCCCGGCACAGGCCTCGGGCTCGCTGGCGCGCCGCATCATCGAGCAGCACGGCGGCACGATCTCTGTCGAGAGCGAGGAAGGGCGTGGCAACCGCTTTACCATCCGCCTGCTTCTTGTCCCCTGACTGTTATCCTGCTGCGTGTACTGCGCCGCATACTGCTACCGCAACGTGCTGCCATCCACAGTGGACATGCAGGGCTGCGCAGTACACGCAGCCGAGAAGAGCACAAACAAAGAACTGCCTTGGCAGGCTCACCAGGCGGTCCAGACAGACCAAATGTGCACACTGGCTCCCCGGAGACGGCTCTCCTGTCTCCACGCTATGTCCAAAATAGCATCGTGGGAGTGAACCCAGCAGACTCGACAGACCCCACTCCTATATGGAGAATACACGAGCGTATAGAGTATGATCGCGCAGCGAGAGTCGAGGTCCGCCCGGAAGCGGAGGGGGAGCGCTCACCGCTCCCTGCCGCCGAGCGTGCCGCGATGCGGATGCATTCGAGAAGCAGGAGGCCTACGTCGACCAGCTGCTTCCCGCGCAGTAACCAGGTCGAGGGGGCGGCCTCGCTCCAGGAGCTTCGACCTCGCGCCAGCCGGAGCCCGCGGCGCGCCTTCTCCCGGCGCATCGGCGACACGCTGGTCACCGGTGCGATCGGCCTGGAGGCCCAAGTGGCCCCGGGCTTCAGGGGTGCCATCCGCGCTGCCGAGGCGCGGTTCAGTCGGCTCGAGCAGGAGAGGAGACAAGGCTATGGCGCAGCCCCCTCCATAGAGCACCACCGAGATACGTGCGGAGCCGCTCCGGCAGACCCCGAAAGCCCGGGCGTAGTGGGAGCGCACCGCACTCGCCGTGATCGGCTACCATGTCAAGCACCACCTCACGCAGACCTAGCTCGCCCAGAAGCTGGGGTGCGACAGCCGCAGGTTGCCCGCTCGGAGATGGGCGAGCACACCTCCTCCCCGGAGATGCTCCAGCGGCTGGCCCGGAGGCCCGGTCTGCGGTTCATCGTCGCGGTGGCCCCCCGCTGGCAAAGAGGCCCCGGCGAGCGGCGTGATGCTCCCCCCTGGCGTGGAGGTCGAGGACGTGACCGCCGATGGCAGCCGGATCCTGGTGGCGACGGGATAGCGCGCAGGAGGAGCACTGCCTATCAGCCACGGAAGCACGGCGGCGCCTGATCGCGCCACCAGTCGCGCCATCGCCCGCACGATGACGGCGCGGTCGTTGCTCGATTGCGGCCGGACCGGGAGGACAGAATGCCGCTCGAGACGAAGTATGCGAAGAGCAGTGGGGTCAACATCGCCTACCAGGTCGTTGGCGAGGGACCGATCGACCTCGTGTTCGTCATGGGGTGGGTCTCGAACATCGAGTACTTCTGGGAGGAGGCCCACTTCGCGCGGTTCCTGCGGCGCCTGGCGTCCTTCTCCCGCCTGATCCTGTTCGACAAGCGCGGAACAGGTCTCTCGGATCGGGCGGTGGGCGTGCCCGGACTCGAGGAGCGGATGGACGACCTGCGCGCGGTCATGGATGCCGTGGGCTCCAGGCGGGCCGCGCTGCTCGGGCTGTCCGAAGCCGGCGCGATGTGCGCGCTGTACGCCGCCACCTATCCCGAGCGCACATCGAGCCTGGTGCTGATCGGCTGTCTCCCCCGTCGGCTGTGGGCCCCGGACTACCCATGGGGAGCGACCACGCTCGATCGTGCCCGGCGGCGCGACGAGATCGAGCGGCTCTGGGGCAGCGCGGAGGCCGCGGCCCTCGATCTCGAACGGCGCGCCCCGAGCGTCGCGCACGACCCGATGGTCCAGCGGTGGTGGGCGACATACCTGCGCCAGAGTGCCAGCCCGAGCGCCGCCGCGGCCGTGATCGAGATGAACAACGAGATCGATGTCCGCCCGATCCTGCCCGCCATCCACGTGCCGACGCTCATGATCCATCGCTCGGCGGATCGGACGGTGAACGTCGAGGCAGGGCGCTATATGGCGGCGCAGATCCCCGGGGCCAGGTACGTCGAACTGCCGGGCGAAGACCATCTGCCGTTTTTCGGCGACCAGGACGCCATCCTCGAGGAGGTCGAGCAGTTCCTGACCGGCGTCCGGCCCGCACCGGAGCCCAGACGCGTGCTGCTCACCCTCCTGTCCGCGGAGGTTGTCGGCCCCCGAGCGTCGTCTGCT
>JBHOQS010000004.1:0-28728 GCA_042408875.1 Chloroflexota bacterium
CGCCTCCAGCTTGAAGAAGCTCAAGTAGAAGGAGCGGAAGAGCGGGTAGGCCAGGAAGAGCGAGAAGCCGATGATCCACGGCGAGATAAAGATGTAGCCCTCGAGCGCCCGCCGCTGCGTTAACGTCAGCCCCCGACGGCGGCGTCCTGTCACTGCTGTGGCCACGGCAGCCTCCTCTATGAACTCACGCTCTATCGTCACTCGTGATGAGCGAGCCGGTTGACCCGCCACGGCATCCTCTTCCTCGCATACACCCGCTACGAACGTGGCAGCCGTGCCGCGGCGACTTCACCAGGCGCTAACGGCCGCGCACGACAGCCAGTCCGAGCGGCTCCACGCGCACCTGGCCGTCTGAGAACGGCTGGTCGCTGTAGTTAACATAGACGGCCGTGCCATCTTCATACGTCGTACGGAAGACCTTGCGGCCGACCTCGCGGTGCTCAACGATGAACTTATCGCGCACATGCCCGAGCTGGTTCGCGCTGATATTGTATTCCTTTACGATCTGGTCGATCCAGTCCTTGTAATACGAGCTGTACAGGCGGTTGTAGGCTGTGCGCCGCAGCTCCGATGACCCGCGGTACGTCAGTTCGAACGTCGGTGTGCCGCCGGTCTCCCACTGGCGCAGGAAGTCGTGCGGCCCATCGCTGCGCAGGTTGGCGATCGGCGCGTCGTAGTTCACCAGGCCATGGATGAGCGACTGGAGGAACGGCACGCTTTCGTCAGCGTAGGCGTAGCGGCTGCTATCGTTCGTCACACCGACCAGCTTGTCTACCTTCCCAAGCGTATAGGTGTTGATGCCATGTACTCCCACCCAGCCAAACGTCTCGCGGGCGAGCTTGACGATGCGCTCCATGTACTCGTTGACGTAGCCCTGGCGGGTGAAAGGATGGAACTCGTTCGTGTCGATAAAAGCGATCTCCCCAAACCAGCGCAGCTCTACGCCGTCCACACCAAGCTGGGCCGTCTTTGGAATATCGCCCTTTGCAAAGATCTCATACGCCCATCGCGGGTTCAGGATGAACGCCCGCTTGATGAATTGCATCTGGCCCGGCTGGCTGCGATCGTCGAACATGGGCAGGCGGTTCAGCCGCCGCGTCACATGGATGCGCTCGATGAAGCCCCAGTTCCCGCGGTAGGCCGTCAGGTAATCATCCTCCAGATAGAGCTTGATATTATTCTGTTTCGTCCACTGGGCCAGCCGGCGCAGCCCGGCCTCACCGCCGAGCTCTTTCGCCACCGGGAAGCGGCGCGGATAATCGCCGTTGTAGCCGCCGCGGCTCCAGCCGATCAGCGTGACGGCCATGTTCTTCACGCCGGCGTTGAGCAGCTCCTGGAGGATCTGGCGCGCCTCATCGAACGTCGTCATGACGACGAACTCGTTGAGGAAGAGCGCCCGGCGCTGCACGCCCATAAACAGCCGGATGTTGATCGGCGCGCCAGGCTGGGAGAGACGCGGCACACCCTTTTCCTTCATCAGATACTCGCGATAAGCCTTGGCGATGCCCACGTAGTTAGCGTCCGGCTCGGTGAGCAGCACATAGCGCACTGTGCGCGGGCTCTGGACGCGGTCTTCTTGGATGCGGCTGGCATAGACGCCGCGCCGGCGCGGGATACTCACCTGGCGCCGGAGGACGAACTCCGCGGCGCCGCGGTAGAAGTTCGTGATATAGCCGCTCGGCGAGCCCTTGATCCGCACATCGAACTGGCCCTGCGTCACGAAGGCCGCGAAGGCGGCATTGCCGTCCACCAGACCAAACACCGGCATCGGCGCTTTCTCGGTGGTAAGCGGCATCCAGCTATGCTCTTCGGGGCCGTAGACCGGCTGGGAGAAGTGCTGGTTGTACGCCGGATGCTCGCGCTTAAAGCGGATCACCGCCCCAGCACCGTCCGGGATTACCAGGTAGCCCTGCGAGTTGTCATCGGCTGCTCCAAAGAACGGCAAGATCTCCAGGGCCACGATCTTGAACTCGCCTTCTTCCTTGATTTCGTCGTCGGGGACATTTACTTCGAGATAATCGTCGTCGACACGGTACTCGATGGACAGCTTCAGCTTGAGCTTGTCCATGTCGTAGCCAACCTTGATACCATTGGGGATGTTCGTGAAGCTCAGACCGGCTCGCTCACCAATATTTGTAGTCAGGTTCTCGACCTGTCGTTGCCGGTTCGTATAGCTAATCGTGAATACCGACTCCAGCCGCGTGCGCAAGGATTCTGCGATGCCGGCCATGGAGGGCCCGATCGGATTGCTCGGCCACAGTTTTCCGTTGCGCAGGTCCTCCACGATGAGCTGCGAGTTCGAGCGGTTGATATACAGCTTGATCTTCGGCGTAGAGGCAACCGGCTCAAACCCTTCGGGGACCGCCGTGAGCTTGATGGCCTCGACTGTGGTAAAGGTCGGTTGCTGGGATGGCTGCGGCTGCTGTGTTTGTTGCGGTTGCTGCGGCGTGGCCTGATCGGCAGGCGCGGCCTCAGCCGTGGACAGCTCGGCCTGCTCGGCAGCAACCCGCCCCAGGAGTAAAGCACCGGCAGCGCCGAAGGTTACTTTTCGGCGGGTCAGTCTCACGGCATCGGTGATGATCCGTCGGACCATTCCTGGCTGGCTCCTTCGTCGGCAGACGGTGAACCTCCACGCGTGTACACGCCCTCGATCCTGCCCTCGCCTGCCCCTTATGGCTAGCGGGTCAGGATCTCGTAAACGAACTCACGCAGGAACTCCACGATCTGGTTCGTGAGAATATAAATCAAAGCTAGCGTTGCCCACAGGATAATCATGCCGAAGACGCTGAGTGCACTGACGATCAGCGTCTGCTTCATGTCGAAGTCATGCAGGGTGCGTACGCCCCACAAGAAGAGGAACAGCATGTAGCCCATCGCCGCGGTGTTTATACCGTTGTAGATAGCCGATTCATCGAGGGAGAGAACGTTCGACAGGATCGCCAGCGGGATGCCCACCAGAATATACGGTGTCAGGCTGTAGGCGGCGCCGCCGACAACGTCGGCGAACGATCCCTCCCCGTAGAAGATCACTGCGACCGCATAGTGCGCCACCACCCACGATACCCATGGCAGGAAGATACGGAAGCCCTCCAGAAAGAGGTTCGTCTCCTGGGGGTCGATCGTGGAGTAATGGAAGCTGGTGATCTGTAGGCCGATCACGCGGGTAAAGAACGCGAGCGTCAGCAGGACGACCACCGAGCCGGGATGGACGCCTTGCTTGAGCTGCCAGAAGCCCTCCGATGGGTTGCGCAGGAGCAGCATAGCCTGCTGAAGCGTGCGCAGCAGCACAATGCTGACACCGCGCATCGTCCCGCGTACATCGAGCCGAAAGCCGGTGGGCTGATAAACCTGAACCGACTGCACCATCGAGCCGATTCTCCTCGCTCACTCACATCACTCTAGCTAGCGCCAGCGGGCCTTGCGCGGGACGCTGGCTCACCATGGCATGCAGGTGAGCACGGGCGGTCTCACCTGCATGCCGCGGACACACTCAGCCGCCATAGACGTACTGCGGGAGCGGGCGTGCCAGCAGCCAGCGCACCGTGCGGTACAAGCCATACAGGAAGGCTACCACGAGCCCGAAGTACAGCATCACCATGCCGAAGTTCTCGCGCGCATACTGGTGGCGGGCCATGGCAAACGCGCGGGAATACTCGACCTTGTTGTGCGCCAGATAAAACTCGCGCATCGCCTCATCCCAGCGCTCTTCCTTGAAGAGCGCCTTGCCGATGCCATAGTGCGCCAGGATGTAGTTCGTGTCCAGACGCAGCACTTCGCGCCACAACTCGGCCGCTTCCGCGTACCGGCCATCGTAGTGCAGCAGGCTAGCGCGCTGTACCAGCCGGGCGAACTCGGTCGGCCGGAAGATCTGCACGTTGTTCCGCTCGGCGTCCAGGATGTACAGGATGCCGTTGGGCCCAGCGGCAATCGACGCCGGATAGCCGAACAGCCCGCGCTGCCAGGCCTTGCCCCCGAAGATATTCAGCAGGTTGCCATCCGGATCGTACTGGTAGACCTTGCCGGAGTTGAAGTCCAGGGCCGAGACGATGCCGTACTCATCCACGGCCACGTCGATGAAGCGGGGCTGGATTACCTGGCTGCCCCGCCGCTCGACCTCTCCGAAGCGGCCACCGGGCTGCTTAGACTTATAGGTATTCGTGCCAATGGACGTCAGCTTCTTGATCTGATCCGTGTTGGCAAACGGTGACGTCGTATAAATAAATCCGCGGTCATCGATCAGCAGGTTCGAATGGTGCGTCGGGCGCACCTTCGAGAGCTGCTTCTTCTGCTGCTCAGTCGCGAAGATGCGGGCGAACCAGCGCTGGAGGCTGAAGCCGACCGGGTTTGCGGCGAAGAAGCCGCGGAAGATGCCATTCGTGTCGAGGATCAGGATGCCGCGGTAGTCGCCACCGCTCTCGATCACATAGATGTACCCGCGCTTGTCCAGCACGAGCTTGGACGGCTTATAGTTGGCCTCCTCTTCCAGGAGGTTCGAGCGCGGCTTGCCGAACTCGCGCAGATACTGGCCCGATGGCCCGAACTTCACGATGCGGCCATTGCCCGTGTCGGCAACGAACATCTCGCCCTGCTCGTTGACGAAGATGCCCTCCGGCTGGTTGAGCTTCCCCGGGCCGTCGGTGCCAACCTCCAGGAGCAGCGACTTGTCCGGGCCAAAGACGAGCACGCGGCTATTCCCGCGGTCAACCACGTACAGCCGGAGCTGCCTGTCCAGGAAGATGTCCGCAGGATCCTTGAACGGGCCAGTGGGGTACCTGATCCCGTCGATATCATCATCGTAGATATAGCCAAGCGGCGCAGGGACCCGCCTGCCGTCCCAGTCAAGCGTGTAGCTCTGGTTATTGACGCCAACGGTATGATCGGCGCTGACCGTTGTTGCCGTCAGCGTCAGCACCACCAACGCCGCGAGCGGAGCCAGCCACTTGTGCCATCGCATGGTCAACCACTCCCCGGGCACGCTCCCACGGAGCAGGTGGATCTCGGCTGCCCCGTGACGTCCCACCTAGCCTTTGATCCCCGCGTGCGCCATCGTCTGAATGACCCGGCGCTGCATGAGCAAGAACACGATAATCGTCGGCATGGTCATCAGGAACGCCGCCGCGGCCGCGGCCCCCTGCCGGGCCACCACTTCGGCGCCGCCCTGGATAGTGATCATGGCAACAGCCAGGGTGCGCATCGCCTCCGAACGAGTATAGATCAGCGGGCCGAACTCATCGTTCCAGACGCTCAGGAACGTGAAGATCGCCAGCGTCGCCCAGGCCGGCTGCGTATTGGGCATGATCACCCGCCAGAAGATGGTCCATTCAGTAGCGCCGTCCACCTTGGCCGCCTCGATCAGCTCATTCGGCACCTGCTGCGTGAACTGGCGCATCAGGAAGAGGCCGGTCGGGCCAGCGATATGCACCAGCACCATCGCCCAGTAGGTGTCGATCAAGCCAAGCCGGTTCACCACAAGGTAGCGCGGGATCGCCACCACGTGAGGTGAGAACATCAGCGCGGCGATCACGATCGCGAACAGCACATTCATCCCCGGTGCTTTGTGCTTGGCGAGGGGATACGCCGCCAGCGCGCCGATGAAGATGCTGCCGAACACAGTCACGCCGGTGATGAAGGCGGTATTGAACATATACCGTGAGAACGGCACGGACAGCGCAGACGCGGCGAGCAGGAGCTGCTCGAAGTTGGTCATCACCGGCCGGCGCACGATGAACGTCGGCGGGTACAGGAACAGCTCTTCCAGCGGCTTAAACGCGTGGTTCGCCATGAAGATGATTGGCAGCGTCTGGAAGAGCGCCACAGGCACCAGAATGTAATAGCGCCACGACGGCCAGTGGATCCGCCATCTGCGGCGGATCGCCGCCGGGCGGCCGGCCAAGGCGATGGTGCTCATGTCGGTCCGCAACCTCCTTTAGCTCGCTTTAGCTCGAGCGCAGCGCCACCACACGTTACATATCCCTTGACGAGAGCAGCCGGAACATCAACCGTCCTAGGAAGAACATGAAAATGAACAGCACCGTGGCGATGGCCGAGCCGTAGCCCATCTCGAACCTGATGAACGAGTAGTCATACAGATGCGCCACGATCGTGTGCGCGGCGTAGAGCGGGCTGGGCAGTCCGGCCAGCGCAACTGGTACGCTGAAGACCGAGAGCGAGCTCACAATCGACATCACTGAGCCGAACAGGAGCTGCGGCCGGATGTACGGCAGCGTGATGTACCAGAGCTCGGCCAGCGCGTTCGGAATGCCATCGATCCGCCCGGCCTCGTAGAGCTCCTGCGGCACCTGCTGCAGGCCGGCCAGGAAGACCAGGAAACCGGTGCCCATGCTGGCCCACAGCGACACCCCGATCACGATCGGCATTAGCGTGCGCTGGTCCTGGAGCCAGAACACCGGCTCCCACAGCACACCCATCTGAAGCAGCCAGGCGTTCAGGTAACCCTCGCGGCCGCCGAAGAACAGCACCTTCCATACCACGGCCATGGCTACACCGGAGGTAATCGACGGTACGTAGTACGCCAGGGCCAAGGCCACGCGGTGACGGAGCGGGTTCAGCATCCAGGCCAGCAGCAGGGAGCCAAAGTAGCCTGCCGGCCCTGTGATCGCGGCGAACATCAGCGTGTTCTTGATGGCAATCAGGAAGATGTCATCTTCCAGGATGAGCAGGCGATAGTTCGTCCAGCCAATCCACCGCGGCGGCTCCAGGATGTTGAAGTACGTGAAGCTGAGGTACAGGGACGTCAGGACTGGAGCGATGGTGAAGATCGCGAAGAGGATCATGAAGGGCGCCACGAAGGCATAGGATATCCAGTGGCGCCGCAGGAATTTCACGATCGCACTCGCACGTACCTGACGCGCCGCCTGCTGCCTGGCGACCAGGACCTCCTGCACGCGGGGCTCAGCTACATTGTTCAACGCACCTTCTCCTTTCAGCCTTTGGCTCTGGCAAGCGGCAGTTCTACGGCCCACGCCGCCGGCCACAGCCGTGGCTCGGCAGCTCGCCGGTCACGCGCCGAGGATTATCCCCGACGCTGGCGGTACAGCCTCGGGTCAGAGATTAACCCGAACTCTTCCTGCTTCCGGACAAGCTCGCGGTTAATATCCTTCACCGCGTCCTCGAGCGCCTCTCGCGGGTTAACACCCTTGAGCACGACCTTGTTCCAAGCATTGACGATGTGGCGCCCGGTGAAATAGCCACCAACCACGACCGGCTGCTCGCGGAACCAGCGCCATTGTTCCAAAACCGAGGCAATGTCCCGCGGCGGCCACGGCAGCCGCTGGAGCCCCTCCACGTTCGCGGTGTTCCAGCGAGCCTCTACGCCCAGCAGGGACTCGAGTTCAGAACCGTACCGCACCTGTACATCGGCCGAGCTCCACCACTTCAGGAGTTCCCAGGCGGCCCGCTGCTTCTTCGACTGCTTCAGGATCACCATCGTGGTGGTCGTGCCGCCTGCCGACCGATCGAGCGAACCATCCGGCTGCACTTTGCCGGGCATCGGCCGCATCTCCCACCGCCCCGTCAGCTCCGGCGCGGCCGTGGAGAGCAGCACGTAAGTGAAGTACCCGGAGATACCGATCGGCATCTCGCCGGTGCGGAAGCGGTTGAAGAAGTTGGCTTCTCGCTGCACCCGGTAGTTCGTGTACAGGTCGGTCCATTCGATGAATGCCTTCAGGGCCGGCGGCTCGTCCAGAGCCGACACATGGCCGAGCACCGGGTCCTCGCGGTAGTAACGCCCGCCGTTCTGGAAGAGGAACGGTGTATAGCCAGGCGCCGTGCCGGCCTGCTGGCCGACAGCCGGATAGTAGAACTCCAGCCCGTTCTGTTGCAGCGGCAGAAGGATATCATAGAGCTCGTCCCACGTGTTCGGCGGCCGCAGCTTCAGGCTGCCCAGAATATCGGTGCGGTAGAACAGCATCCAGAAGTCCTGGGTCTCCGGCAAGGCATAATCGCCGCCGCGGTAATGGAACGGCACCAGCGCGCCCGGACGGAAGCGCTTGGCCACCTCCGGATAGTCTGGGAATTGGTTCAGGTTGACGATCGCGTTCCGCATGGCGAACTCAACCGGCAGCGACTGATCCACGGCCAGGGCCACATCCGGTGCCTGCCCGGCGGTGAGCGCCAGCAGCAACACGTTCGTGCCGGTGGTCGCAAGCTGCCCGGGCGGGAAGACGCTCAGGTTGACCCGGATGCCTGTGTTGGGGGTGAAGTCATCCTCGATCATCTCCTTGAGGATCATCCCCCACTCCAGGCCGCGGGCCACCCACACATCGAGCACCTCCCCGCACTCCGCCCCACCTGGCGGGCACTCGTAGATGCTGCCAATGCCGGTATACTTGTTAATGAACGAGGCGACGAACATCTTGAAGGAGAACCAGGCCCGCTGGAAGACGTTCGCCTCTGCCTTCGGCCAAGGCACATCCGGCGACAGCACCACGAAGTAGTCCATCCAGTTCGGAGATTGCTGGAGGTTGATCAACCAGGTGCCCAGGGCCGACTGGTTCTGGCTGATCGCGTTCAGCCGCGGCGGGATGGAGTCAGGGTCCTTGATCATTGAGTCGAACTGCTGGGCGATCTGGAGCAGCACGGAGGCCACGCTGGGCTTGTAGCCCCACGCCTTTTCAAGCCCGGCCACGGTCTCCTTCATACGTGTGGACATGACCTGAAGCCGCGGCTTGAGCGTGGGGATCTTCTGATCCAGCTCCCACTCCATGTTGGGATCTGGGTTGGCACCCGTGATCAGGATCACCTCGCGCACCAGCTTCGACATCTCGCGCAGCGTCTTGTCGAGGGTGCGCACGACGTCCGACGCCGGGCCGATCTTCACCTTCAGGGTCAGGTAGTGCTTCCCCTTCGTCAGGGCAAACAGGTACGGCTCGGCGACCTGGGTCTTGTCGGTCGGGCGAGCGCGGATGCCGATCGGGTACACATACATCATCGGGTCGTACGGGATGAGAAACTGTTCCATTTCCTGGAACGGGATCTCCCCGTCGATGTAGAGCTGCCGCACGACTGGCATGCGCTCGGCGTACCAGTTGGCCCCTTTCAGGGCAATCTTGTAGAAGCCATCCTCGGGGACTTCGATCTCCCATGTGGCCCACATGTTAGGCCGGCGGAAGCGGAAGCCACCGAAGGCATTCAGCGTAAAGTGACGGCTGGAATCCGGCGTGCAGGTCGGGTCGTAGCAGGCTTCACCACGGATCGTCGGGTCATTCTTCAAAAAGACCTTCTCGGCCTCAAACTTGAGGAAGTGGCCCGAGGTCTCCTTGAAGCCGCGCGCCTTCCAGTACTCCAGGTACTCGCGATAGGTCGGGTAGGTCTTCGGCGGGACCAGGCGCATCGCCGCGATGGCGATCGGCTCGCGCACACTGGTCATACGAATAGTGTGTACGCCCGGGGAAAAGTAGAACTGGAACGGGTGCAGATGTAGGGCCTCAGCATCCTCGAACCGCTTCACCCGCCACTCGGCAACCTCCACTTGCGGCGGGCGCACGTCATTGCCCTGGTTGTCCTTCTTCGGCAGTGCCTTGTCGCGGAACATGCGCTCGAAGACGATGCGCTTCGCCTCGCGGAACGGCAGCTCACCGTCGATGCGCAGCTCACGCTGGATCGAAGCACGAGCCCCCGGATACGGGTAATACTCGACCTCGATCTCGTACAGACCAGCGGTCGGGACGTTGAACTCCCACTCGACGAACGTTTCGTCACCCTGCCAGACCAGCACCGGCGTCTGCTTGCCGCCCACGCCAGTCTGGATGCTGATCCCGGTCGGGCTGGCGCTCTTGTAGCGCAGGACGTCGATTTCTACAGTCTGTGTGGCCGGCTTGTAGCCATTCTTGGCGTACTCTTCCTTGACGTCCTGGTAGATGCGCTCGAGCAGGACCGCCTCCGGGTCCTCCACTTCACTGGGGGGTGTAACCTCTTGGGCCACAGGCGCCGCCTGCGGCTCAGCCAGGGCAGTCTGTACTCCACCCGGCAGGGGGGCGGGCAGCATCAGGACGATCAGCTCGATGATAATCAGCGGCAGGAGCACGAGCCGGATAACTCCCCTGGCCCAGGGCTGGCCGGTAGCAGCCCGCCCTGGATTAGGCCACGCGCACAGGCGGGCGATCCGGCGGCACAGACGGTCTACAGGCGCTCGGTGCATTGCTAGGTCCTTCCCTCGTCCCGGTCCGGTATCCGTTCTCGCCCCCTTGGCGGGTGCGGGAACTGACGCGCTCAACGACCACACTGAGCGGTCGCGGCGCGAAAGCCTAGACTGCCTATATAGCTAGGACTTAGTATAGCGAGAACGCTCCCGCGCTTCAATGGCCAATCTCGAGAAATGGCCTGGCACTGCAACCGCAGGCGCTCTCAGCGCGGCACGAGCAGCGCTGAGAGCGTGGTCCCGCACGCCGCGCATTGTAGCGCAAGGCGGCACGCAAAATCAACGCACGCCTGAGCGCATGCTGCCGCGGTTTTGGCTCGCCCGGCTGCGCCTCATCGCTGGCGTTGCCAGCGGCTAGCGAGCTGCTCCAACCAGCCGCGCAGGCGCTCAAGAATTCCGCTCCCGCGTCTCCGGCGCGCGGCGTACTCCTCCGTCAGTTCGCGCAGCCGCCGCTCTAGCCGGAGCTGGCTGTCGGCCTGAGCCAGGGTAGCCGCAACACGCCCCACTACCAGCCACACCTGCTCGATCGTCTGTTCCAGCCCGGGGTACCGCAGCGTGCGCGGATCAGCGCCTCCTAGCCGCGGCGCAATATAGCGCTCCCACGCCTGGTCGGCGGCCAACAGAGCGTCGCCATCTCCCTGGAGCAAGGCCTGCTCTCGCCGGCGGATCAGCCGGACGAGCTCGCTGCGTTCCACCTCGCAGACCTGCTCCCATACCCCCAGGGATGCCGTCGCCACTAGCGGCTGGATCGCCAGCGGAACATCGATCGCGCTGAGCACGCCGACTGCGGGCCGCCGCGCCGAGCGGCGCAGCTCATCGATGAATGCTGCGGCGAGGGAGCGATCTGGCTCTACCAACGGCGGGCCATGCTCGAGCTCATACTCCAGCGCAGCGGCCAGCGCTTCGCGCTCCTCGCGGGAGAGCACCACTGCTGCAGCTTCGTAGCTTGGCGGTGCGCCCAGTAGCGTCATTGCTCTTTCGCCCCTTACCCCCGCTCCTCGCTAGACACACCTCCGGCGCGGTGACGTGATGCGCCACCAGCGCAGACCCAGGTTTGCCTGACTACCCCGTCTCCGGCGCGGAATCGATCTGCACACGGCGGTACGAGCTGGCGCCGGGCAGGCTGTCGAGGAGGCCGGGCTCGACGCCACGCACCCACGGCTGCACGACCAGCAGCCGCTGTGGGTGAGCCAGGAAAAGAGCTGGTGCCTCCTCCAGGAGAATGCGCTGGGCCTCGACGTAGTGGCGCAGCCGCTCCTCCAGCACGGGCGTCTCTTCGCCGGCGCGCCAGGCCGCGTCGAAGGCGCGGTTCGACCAGCCAGTGCGGTTCTCTAGCTTTTCGAAGGAGAAGTTGATCCAGAACCAGTCTTCGGGGTCAGGATAGCGGCTCTGCCAGCCGCTCAGCGCCAGGTCGTACTCGCGGCGCTCCAGCGCCTGCACGTAGGCATGCACGTGGCGGCCTTCCGGTCGCACACGGAGCCCCAGGTGCCGGCGCAACTGCTCGGCGACCACAGCAGCCTGCTGTGCAGCACGGCCGGGCGGATGCAGCAGCGTGAGCTCTGGCAGCGCCTCGAGCACGATCCCTGCCGCCGCCAGCAAACCACGCGCCTCCGCGGCGTCGAAGCCTGCCTGCTCTGCCGGCCGCGGATCATGCCCGGGCACCCCGGGCGGCAGCAGCCCGTAGGCCGGCACCGCGGCCCCAGGCAACGCAGCCCTGACGAATGCCTCCCGATCGATCGCCCGTGCCAGGGCCCGGCGTACCCGCGGGTCGTCGAGCGGACGCCGCGTCGTGTTCACACTGATCCACAGCGTTGCCGGCAGCGGCTGCACCACGACGCGGGCGGCGAGCTCCGGCGCCGCAAGCACCTCCGGCTCGCGTCCGGCCGGCACGTAGGCGATCTCGCGCGCCCCGCACAGGAAGGCGGCGTAATGCTCGTCGTCGCTTGCCCTAGGCAGTAGATGCACCACCACCGCCGGCGCGCCGTCGAGAGCGTAGGGGTTCGGTGCCAGGAGCAGGCCCCGGCCAGGCGTCCACTCCTGCAGCACGAAGGCGCCGTTGGTGACGGTCGCACTGCTTGCAGCACCCGGGCGCACCGGCGCGCTGAGCCACAGGCCAGCCAGCGCCGGAAGGTGCCCGGCAGGTCCATCGGTAATGATCTCCAGGGTCACGTCGTCGAGCGCGCGCACCCCCAGTCGCTCGGGATCGCCAAAGCCGGCGTGCACCGGCCCGGCGTGGCGCACTACCCGAAGGAGTTCCCAGTGTGGCGCGCCCGTAGCCCGGTCAAAGAGCCTGCGCCAGGCGGTGACGAAGTCGCCTGCCGTCACCGGCGCTCCATCGCTCCAGAAAGCGTCTGGCCGCAGGTGGAAAGTCCAGACCTCGGCCCGCTCATCAGCCTCCCAGGCATGTGCCACCCCGGGCTCCGGCCATCCGCCACCGCCGGTGCGGACGAGCGGATCATAGAGCAGACGCACCAGGGTCTGCTCGACCGGCAGCGCAGCGCGGTGCGGATCGACAGAGGCTGGCTCAATCGGGAGACCGACGCGCAGGGGCGGGAGCGTCTGGGCGCCCGCCCGGCGGGTGAGGGCGCGTCCAAGGGCAACGCTGCCGGCCACACCTCGCAGCAGGCTCCGGCGGGTAGCCATGTTGCAGCGGCCCCACGGCGCGCGTATAGTACCAGCCGGATCAGCGGAGGAGCCAGTTCGAGCCGGCTGCCTACGAGGTCTCTGGTTTTGTCTATGATCGCCCGTCATCTCCGGGTCTCCCTGGGCATCCTGCTCGCCCTCAGCTACCTGGCCCTGGGCGCGGGCGAACGCGCCGATGCCGACGGCCCGAGGCTCCTGAAGACGCTCAGCCGAGACGAGGTATGGCTCGTCATCGACGGCAGGCGTCACTGGATCACAGACCTCGCAACCTTCCGCGCCCGCGGCTACCGCTGGGACGACGTCGAGCTCGTCGCACCGTATATCCTGTACAGCCTGCCGGCCGGCCCGGCGCTGTCGGATAGGCAGCTCGTGCGCGATGTCGCGACCGGCAGGATCTACCTCGTCACAGGCACCGAGCGCCGCCATGTGCCGGACCTTGTCTCGTTTACCTGGTACGGTCTTGACTGGTCGCGGGTCGGCGCAGCCACTCCAACTGAACTCGCCCGCTGGCGGGAAGGTCCGGCGCTGCCGCTTGCCGTGACCGGCTGGCCTCCGCCCGATGTCACAGCGCCGCCCTTGTCTGCCAGACCGCCACCACGGGCCAGGGTGCGAGAGGTTGACCCAGCCTTGCTGCCTGCCCTTGCCTTGCTGCGTGCCTACCCGCCGATGCAGGACTGGCCGGACTTCCTCGAGCGCGCCGGGGTACCGCTTGTCTTCGAGCGGCTAGAAGGCCGCGGCATCCTCGGCGCATATAACCCCGAGACGAACCGGCTTGCCCTGAGCAGTGACCTGCGTGCGGAGAGCCCCCAGGTGCTGGCGGCCATCCTGGCGCACGAGACTGTCCACGCCATCCATCACCATCGCACCGGCGCACGCACAACAGGCCGCGCCTGCATCCGGGAGGAAGAGCTAGCTTTCGGGTGGCAGGCCGCGCTCTGGGCACACCTGTACGGACCTGCCGGCAAGCCCGAGCCGCTCACCGAGCTCGAGCGCGAGCAGAATCGCATCCTGCGCCTGGCCCTGGACGACAGCCTCGACGCCGCCTTTATCACGCATTTCACGTATAAACTGCGCTGCTACTTCCCGGATATCCGCCCGCGACCAGGTGAGGACTAGCGCCGGGCACGCTCTGCCTGACCCGCGCTACCCCGCGCAGCGGGCCTGCCCGTTGAGCACCTCGTCCCCAAGAAGACCGAACTGCACCGGCCACGGTCCGCGCATTACAGTCCCAGAGACATCCAGCACGAGACGGCGCTCCAAGCTGGAGCCTCCAGCGTAGCGGTGCGTGAGCACCACCACGCGGCCGTCCACCTGGCCGTCCACCAGCCAGCGCTGCCGCGTGGGATCACCGGCGCGCTCATACCAGCCTAGCAGGCTGCGGCCGCTCTGCACGAGCTGCAGGCGCCACTCACCGCTCAGCTCTGGCGCCCCCTCGAACCCAGCCTCCCACTCGCCGGTGAGGTCCCAGCGCGCACAGAAGGTGGTATCCGCTGCCTGTCCGCCTGCCACTGGCACGACCTCCGCCGCGCTCTCGCGGCAGCCTGCCTCGCCAGACAGGAAGAGCTCACCATACTGCCCGGGCGTAAACGTACCCTCACGCCCGGCGTTCCAGCGTCCCTTCAGCAGCGTGCCGTCACTTGAGAGTTGCAGCAGCAGGTGTAGCGGCTGGCTGCCACCTTCGATGTCCAGCCGGAGCACACCCTGCCGGAAGCTGCCGGCCGCCAGCAGGTTCTCCTCTTCCCCACCGCCGGGCGCCCAGCGCCCGACCACAAGGCTGTCACGGTGCACCAGCAGGAGTGTGCCCCCGCGCAGGCTCATGTTGGCGCCGGCCACGGTACGGGTGAGCGACCACTCACCGGTCAGGTCCCAAGCGGCACAGGCGGGCTGCGCAGCCACCGGGGAGGCCGCGGCGCTCCATAGCAGCGCCAGCAGCGCGACGGCGCAGGCCCGGAGCAGCCCATGCTCGGCCACTATCCTGTGCGGGACGCAACACCTACCTGTGCAGCGGAGCATGCCAGTAAATTATCTCTCTATATCTAGCTTTGCTTTAGCTAGCTTTGCTTTAGCTAAAGAACGTGCACACCAGTGCGCCCATAGCGGGTGCAGGGCACCTCGTATGGCAGGGCACCTCGTATGATAGAATCGGGCGCGATACTAGGTATCGCGCCCGATGACCTGCGATGGCCTGAGCGCCGGTCCTGACCGCGATCGGGCGCAGCCCATTCTACTATCTACGTAGTGGTTCGTGCACTGGCAACCAAGGAGACGTCGATGGCAGAGGCACCTCGCTTTTCAGTAGGGAAGATTCGCGGCTTGCAGCAGATCGCGAACTCCCGCGGTATCTTCACTATTACAGCTATGGACCAGCGTGGCTCGCTGCAATCCATGATCAGCCCATCGAACCCGAAAGCAGCGGGCTACGAGGTCATGCGCCGGATCAAGCTTGAGCTGGCCGAAGTCTTCAGCCGGCATTCCAGCGCTGTTCTGCTCGACCCGATCTACGGCGCGGCGGAGAGCATCACCAGTGGCGCGTTGGACGGCAAGTGCGGCCTGCTCGTTGCCGTCGAGGAATCGGGATACGTGCCGGATGCTGCGGATGAGTCAGCTCGCCTGACGGTCCTGCTGGAGAACTGGGGCGCACGCAAGGTCCGGCGCATGGGTGCCTCGGCGGTGAAGCTCCTGGTCTACTACCGGCCCGACCAGCCCCACGCGGCCGAGCACCAGCGCAACGTGGTGCGCCAGGTGGTGGCTGACTGCGCCCGAGAGGACATTCCGGCTGTCGTCGAGGCCGTGGCCTATGCTCGGAAGGGGCAGGACGCCGCAGCATTTGCTGCCGAGAAGCCCAGCCTGGTGACGCAAACTGCTGTAGAGCTCACACCGCTGGGGTTCGACCTGTTCAAGGCCGAATTCCCGGCGGATCTGCGCTACGAGCAGGACGAGGGCAAGCTCATGGAGTGGTGCCGCCAGCTTAACGAGGCGACGCGGGTACCATGGGTCATCCTCAGCGCTGGCGTGGACATCGACATTTTCCTCAAGCAGGTCGAGATCGCTTGCAAGGCCGGCGCCTCGGGCTTCCTGGCTGGCCGAGCGATCTGGAAGGATGGCGTGGGTATCCAGGACCCGGCCGAGCGCGTGCGCTGGCTGAAGTCCCAGGGTGTGGCCAATCTCCAGCGCTGCATTGAGCTGGCGGAGAAGTACGCTACGCCGTGGACCGAGTGGATCCGCCAGCGCTACGGCAAGACGGTTGAAGAGCTCGCCGGCGTCGAGGAGGGCTGGTTCCGGACGTACGGAGCGTAGGGGCAGGGCTCGCCCTCGCCCGCGGCCTGTCCTCACAGCGCGGCGCAGGCGAGATGAGCCAGCGGACGGCTTCACGTACTCCAGGAAGTGCGGCCAGAGCAGAAGCAACCCTCTTGAGCCAGGCTCCGCCAGCAAGCCAGAGCGCGGGCCGGACGTTCAAATTCGGCCCGCGCTCGCATGTTTCTCTGACATTGCGGCTCGGCCCCCACGGAATCGGGCGGATTACTAGAAGCTGCGTGGGGCGCCGTCGCTCTTTTCAGCCCAGCCCTTGCGCAGGTGGGCACATCGCGTGCTGGTCGTGTGTTCGTGGCGCGTCTTGATGCCCGGCCCCTGCGCAGTTGGTCGCATTACCGACACACGGCTTACATCCGCCGCAGGGAGCGGCCTTCGCGGGCTGTTCCTGCCAATCGCCGCGTGCGCCGCACAGGCCCGGTACCGCGTGGGGGCCGTCGCCCATACGTGCCCAGGGCCTGCACCACGGCCGGCGGGACATATGGCCGCTGCCCCTCCCGCGGTTCGCCCAGCACATCCCAGCGCCCAAGCAGCTCGCGGTACGAGACGAACTCGTCGGCCGCCTCGCGGAGCTCTTTAGCGGTGTAGTCAGAGCCGATTACCACCACGCGCTTCCCGCGTACACTCGCCAGACGCAGCACCGGCAGCAGATCTTTATCGCTCGTCACCAGAATGAACGTGCTGATCTCAGGCATGAGATGCAGCAGATCCACACAGTCTACTGCCATAACCGTGTCGGCCAGGCTCTTGCGATCCTGCCGGCCATCCTGAGGGACAACTGGAGCGTAGACGACCTCGACGCCCTCCTCGTAGACACGCAGCCGCTCCTCGGGGTCGATCCATTCGCTGTAGGCGCGACAGACCAGCACGGTGCCGAACTGGCGAGCGTACTCCAAGATGGGTGTCAGGTCGAGGGGGACGCCTGGCAGGTCTTTCTCTGCACCGATAGCAAGGTTGTCCCAATCGATGAACACCGCGACGCCGCCGTCGCCGCGCGCACCGTCATGTAGTACCATTCCTTCCGTTTCTTCCCACTCCACGCCGGAACTGAGGCAACGAGATAAGCCACAGGCTGCCCCCTATCCCGTGCTCCTCAGCGCTCAGTCCGCAGCTTCTGCACCTGGTTGTGTGCGTGATAGGAACTCCGCACCAGCGGCCCGGCCTCGACGTGTGGCAGGCCGAGGCGCTCGCCGGCCAAGCGGATCTGTTCGAACTCCTCCGGAGGGTAGTAGCGCTCCACCGGGAGGTGATAGGGGGTTGGACGCAGGTACTGTCCCACGGTGACGATGTCGCAGCCAGCGTCACGCAGGTCGGCCAGCGTCTGCACGATCTCCTCGAAGGTTTCACCGAGGCCGACCATCATCCCGGACTTCGTCAGCACAGAGGGATCCATCTCTTTCGCGCGGCGCAGCACGTCGAGCGAGCGCGTGTACACGGCCTGCGGGCGTACGCGCCGGTAGAGCCGCGGCACAGTCTCGACGTTATGGTTCAGCACGTCGGGGCGGGCGTCCATGACGATCTTCAGCGCCTCGCGCGAGCCCTTGAAGTCGGGGATGAGCACCTCGACAGCGCAGTCGGGGATGTACGCACGGATCCTGCGGATGGTCTCTGCGAACATCGACGCGCCGCCATCCTCCAGTTCGTCGCGGTTGACTGACGTAATGACCGCGTGCCGCAGGCCCATGCGCTGCACAGCACGGGCCACGCGTTCGGGCTCCTCACGATCGAGCTCGGTCGGGCGGCCGGTCAACACGGCGCAGAAGCCGCAGCTCCGTGTGCACACCCGGCCGAGGATGAGAAAGGTGGCGGTGCGGTGCTCCCAGCACTCGTAGATGTTCGGGCAGTGCGCTTCTTCGCAGATGGTGTGCAGGTCCAGCCCGCGCATGATCTCTTTGAGTTCGCGGTAGTTCGGGCCATCGCGGAAGCGCACCTTGAGCCACTCCGGCTTTGGCTGTGGGGCTGGCTCCGGACCCCGAGATCCGGGGAGGGCTGAGGGGCGTGGGGGCAGCAGAGGCACCACCCCTCCATCTGCCGCATGAGCAGGCGCGTCGGGGGACGTAGCCTGGAGGGTGCTCACCAATCCCCGGCCGTCGGTTCGGAGCACCGGCAGCGGCTCGGGCGCAAAGGCCATCCGTTGATCCTCCTGCGTCTAGCTGGGCAGCCGGCGCCAGCTACGCCGAGCTGCGACCTGCGCGTATTGTAGCACGGATGGCGTAGCGCCTAATATAAGGGCAGAGTGCGTAGCATGTACCAGCCAGCGCCCTCACACACACGCGCACGCCTTCCTGCCCCTGGCTTCAAGGGAGACCAGCGTCCTTCACGTAGTACGTCGGGGCTGCCCGTGGCTGACCACGGTGCCCCGCCCACCTGCACTGCGCTACGCAACTGTGGCGCGGCATGGTATGCTTTCTGGTGCGTGCCGCCGCCATAGCGGCTCTGCGCGGCAGCTTGCGCGAGAAACGTGAGAGACGTGATAGAAGGCTAGGTGCCGCGCTGCTACCTTTGCGAGGGGTTTGACACATACAATGGGCTGTAAGACGGCTGATCCGGCTCCCACGGCAACGCGGGCCGTGACCCTCTGGGACGCACTGCGACAGCGGGGGATCAGCACTGTCAACAAGGGCGACCAGAACCAGCTCTGGGACGGCGCCCTCACCGACGTTGCCTTGGCCTGCGCGCTTGAACCTGAGCGTGAGTCCGGCATTCGCTTCCGCCCCTTCGTGCACGACGAGAAGCTGGGCACCCCCGATATCCGGCTCTGCTGCTTGGTCGACCCAGCCGAGCGGCCCTATCTGCTGACAGAGGACTACTACGGCCGGCGTAGCGGCGCGGTGTGGGTGACCCAGGATGTCTCCTATGGCCTGTTCTATACCGAGCCGGTGAGCGCTGAGGCCTTCTCCGCCTATGGCGTGGACTTACCCTGGCTGGCCGCACAGTGGCGGCGTTTCCGTGCAGAACTACGGCAGGACTCTGCCCTGCGCGCGGCGCTGATCGCACTCGGCCTGCCGCTGGCGATTTCTGACTCCTCGCGAGCTACGGGTCTCGGGCCCGTGCCCGAGCCGGAGGTTCTACACACGTTCTTTGAGCAGGACCCGGTGGGGGAGCTCTACTACCTGCTCACGCGCTCGTGCGGCCTGTATGGCATCGTACCGTCGCTAGACCGCGACGAGAGCATGAGTGCCGTGCGGGCAGACGATCCCGCGGTCCGGCGGCTGGCTACCCGCCTGCTCGTCGAGTTTGCTGTGATGGGCGCGCTGCGCTCGACGCCGGATGCGCAGGAACGCCGCGCGATCATTCAGCGCGCCCGTGCGTTGGTCACGGCGGCCAGTTCGCTGCTGGGGGATTCTCCCCTCAGCTTCGCCGATGCGCAGGCGGAGCTGGGCGGCTTTCTGGCAGCCCGCTGTGCTGGAAGCACCTCCGAGCCGCCGTACCGGCTCACCCGCACGTCAGAATTCATGATGCTTGCGCCTGAGGTGATCGCACAGCTGGGGGAGCCAGCTGTGCCGCCTCTGGTGTTCTTTGACCTGGCGCTGCGCTACCCGGCTGAGTTTGCCTGGGCCTATAACGAAGCCCTGCGTCGTGCTCGGCTGGGGCTCCAGCGGGCCAGCTACGATCCCGCTCGCGGGCTGTTCGCTCCGCCGTTCTACGTCGAGCGCTGGGAGGTCGATGCCTCCGGGAAGCCAACATTGCCGCGCTACCAGATCGAATTGCTCGAGCATGGTCGGCGCGTGCGACTGTTCCGCGCCGGAGCACCGGCGCTGGAGTACACCAGCGAGGAGCCGATCCGGTCGGCGGCGGCGTTCTTGCGGCTGCTGGCACAACAGCCCGGCTTCGAGCGCGGTGTTGCTATCGTGGGGAAGGCCGGTCCGTTTGCCGCCGAGGCCAGCCTGCCGCCCTCTGCGCTGGCGCTGCCGCGGCAGGGCTCGCGCTACTCCCCGTTCGTAGGGCATTTCATTCGCGCCCTGCACGAGCAGGGCATCAGCCTCGATGGCTGCCTGATCCTCCGTGTCGGTGTGAATGCCTTGGACAACCTGGCGGTCCTGGGTGACCGGCCTATCCGTCTCCCACCGCATCTGGCCGCGTTCTTCTGTCCTGACCGGCCCGACCGCTGCACGACCTGTGCCGATGTCGCTGCGCAGTGGCGGCGCATCGTAGCGCGCTGCGAGCATCTCCTGGGCGGGCTGGCTGCGCTAGAGCGCGGTGAGTTCGTGCATCTTATGAAGCTCGTGGCCCTGCCGCCAGTGCAGCCGCAGAGCGATCCGAAGCTCCAGCGCTTCCTGGAGCGGGTCGAAGAGCGTCTGCCGGGTGCAGCGGCGCGCTTGCACCAATTCGCCGAAAGTCTGCCCGGCGATGTGCGGCGGTATGTAGCGGTGCTCGTCAACGAGCGCGAGCGCGTGCTGGCGGCGCGGCGTCAGGCCCCAGTAGTCCAGGAATTGCGCGAGGTCCGCGAGGTGCGCGACCGCTGGCGCATCAAAGCGCTGCTCATGCAACGGCGAACCGCCCTGGCAGCCCTGGACGAGTGGCAGGATGCCCTGGAGCTACGCCTCCAGCTCATCCTGGCTGCGCAGATCAGACGTCTGGTGCAGGTAACAGAGTCACTGCCGTACCTCAATGACCGTCCATACACCCTGGCGCTGTACCTGATGTTTGGCGAAGAGCTGCTCCAGACCCTGGTGCAGCGCGCCGAGTTCGATATAGAGCCAGCAGGCCAGCCGTGAATACTGAGGCTTCCCTTCTAAAGCCCCCTGGTCTCAGGTACCTGCCCTTCGTTAAGATGCAGGGCACCGGCAACGACTTCATGGTCGTCGACGCCGTGACCCATGCGCTTGACCTCGACTGGCCGCGGCTGGCGCAGGAGACCGCCGACCGGCACTTCGGCGTGGGCCACGATGGTCTGCTGGTGATCACCCGTGACCCGGCCTCGGGGCGGCTGCGCATGCGCATGTACAACCCTGACGGCACCGAGGACATGTGCGGCAACGGGCTGCGCTGTGTCGCCCGCTATGCTGTCGAGCGCGGGCTGTCACCACAGCGTTCGCTGGTGATCGACACGCTGAGTGGGCCGCGGGTGGTCGAAGTGCTGGCGGACGGACGCGTCAGCGTACAGATGGGCCCTGTACCGTTTGTTCGATCGGGGACGGTAGAGACCCCGGCAGGCCGCTTTGCTTACGTCTTGCTTCACCCCGGTACCCCGCATGCGGTACTGCTCCAGACGGAGCTCCCAGGCGACGAGCTGTTCCTGGCTGCCGGGCCGGCGATCGAGCACAGCCCGGAGTTCGCCGAGCGGGTGAGCGTGATGTGGGCAGTGCCGCAGGGACCGCATCTCCTGTGCCTGCGTATCTGGGAGCGCAGCGTCGGCGAGACGCTCGGCTGTGGCACCGGGGCCTGTGCCGCTGCCGTGGCCGCGGTGCAGGCCGGCGCGGTCGAGGAGCCAGTGACGGTCCGCTCCAAGGGCGGCGATCTGGTGATCACCCGCGATCCTGCCGCCCTTGACTCGGTCATAATGACTGGCCCTGCTGAGCTTATCTACGAGGGCCGCTACCCCTTATCTGAAAGCTTCATGCGCTGAAGCGCGGGCGTCGTGCCGGGACAGACCGGGATCCACCGGGCGACGGCCCAGGCTCGCGTATCAGCGCAGTCACCACGGGTGGTGCAGAGGCGCGCTATTAGTGCGCCGGCCGCGGGATGAGCCGGACTGCCACGATCTCGGTGTTGGCTAGGAAGCCCGCGAAGATGACAACGATACCAGCAAAGGTCAGGAAGTAGAACAGATCAGGCAGGCCGAATGCGAGTAGTGTGCCGGCCGTGGCGGGAAGCAGGCCGCCCACTGCGATCAAGACTGTCGAGACGACGCGCTGCGGCGGAGTGCCCCGGCGCCAGAACGACCAGGCGCTCCACGCCGCACCTCCGACAAGCGCTACCGTGCCGAAGGTATTCAACACGATCGCTGTGATCCGCACGGGCGGTGGCATAACCCGCACATGGGGGTGTCCGCTGCGCGGCAGCGCAATGGCCGGCACATCGGCAGCTAGGGCCGGGAGGAGGCCTAGCACGCTCACAATAGCCAGCGCTGCCAGCACCGCGTGGGCGGCGCGCCGGGGTGCCAGCAGGTAGACCGTTCCCATGCCCAGCCAGGACGCTGCATACAGCCCACCCAGGACGTACCAGGCTTTGTATAGCGGCGGGCTCCAGCCAATGACCTCAGCCGCGGCCTGGGCCAGAGCCGCCAGAGCGTAGACGAACAGCCCGGCGCTCCACACGAGCTGATAGGGCCGTCGCCTCGCCAGATACTGGCCGAGGACGACGGCGGCGAACACCAGCGCTGTAACCACTGTCAGGAGCGAAATGATCAGGTCCATTCACTTCCACGACCAGAACACTTACGTGACTAGAGCAGTGACTAGAGCACTTAGAGCACTCACAGGCTCAGAGCCATTCACGAGGACAACACTGCGCTGGCGGCGCGGGCCCACTGGATCAGCCACTCGGGATAGATGCCGACCAGGAACTGCCCGGCCACGAGCACGAACAGCACCGCGTTCACCAGCACCGGGACGCGCAGCGGCACTGGCTCGCGGGGCTCAGTGATGTACATCTCCTTGACCACGATCAAGTAGTAAAACAGGGAGATGATGCTGTTCAGAACCGCGATGCCGACGAGCCACAGCAGGCCGGCCTGCGCCGCGGCAGTGAAGAGATAGAACTTCGTGAAGAACCCGGCGAAGAGCGGCATCCCGGCCAGGGAGAACAGGCCAGCGGTCAAGGCCAGAGCGACGAATGGAGCACGTTGGCTCAGGCCTGCCAGGTCCCTAATCTCGTCGCGACCGGTGAGGTTGTAGAACGCGATGACGGCCAGGAAGACGGCCATATTGCTGATGCCGTAGCCGGCGAGATGGAAGATGATGCCGGTGGCTGCCGGATCAGGCGAGCGGGGCGTCAGAGCAGCCAGGCCCAGCAGCAGGTACCCCGCCTGGGAGATGCTGGAGTACGCTAGCAGCCGCTTGATGTTCCGCTGCCAGATAGCTACCAGATTCCCCACGAACATGGTGGCAAAGGAGAGCGCGGCGAAGAGGGTCCACCAGCTCTCGACCAGCGGCAGCAGCGCTACGCTGAAGAAGCGCAGCAGGAAGACGAAGCCGGCCGTCTTCGAGGCGATCGACAGGTACGCAGTGATAGGCAGCGGCGCCCCCTCATAGACATCGGGCGTCCAGATATGGAACGGCACCGCGGAGACCTTAAAGCCCAGCCCGGCGAGGACCAACACCAGGCTCACCCACAGCGCCGGGCCGAAGTCCTGCCCACTACGCAGCGCCGCGGCGATCTCCGGGAAGTAGGTCGTGCGGAATAGGCCGTAGAGTAGGCTGATGCCGTATAGCAGCACCGCCGACGACATGGCGCCCAGGATAATGTACTTCAGGCCAGCCTCATGTGACTTGCGGTCACGCCGGGACCACGCCGCCAGCACATAGGTGCTGAAACTGAAGAGCTCTAGGCAGATATATGCCGTCAACAACTCATTGGCCGACGCGATAGCCGTCATGCCGAGTGTGGCGAACATCAGAATGCTGATGTATTCGCCGGGATAGGTGAGCCAGCGGCGCAGGTAGTCCAGCGAGGCGATTACCACGGCAGCGGCGGCAAGAGCGAAGAAAACTTTAAAGAAAGTGCTGAACGCATCAACCACCCACAGGCCGCCAAAGGCGCTGCTGCGCACGCCGAGATGGAACAGCGCAGCGAGCGCCGTCACCACCAGGCCGATGACGCTCAGAACCCCCACCGGCTCCTTTCGGCCGGGTCGCAGCACGAGGTCGAGCAGGAAGACGATAATCGCAGCCGCAGCGAGCACAAGGTCCGGCAGGAAGAGGGACAGGTCCATGTTACTTCAGCCCTCCGACCCGCTCGATGAGGGGCGCCACGGTCGTGTTAATCGGATCGGTCAGGAGACGTGGATAGACGCCCACAACCACCAGCGTGAGCACGAGGATGGTCATGGCAAAGGCTTCGGAGCGCAGGGCGTCGCGCAGCCCGGTCCAGGCCGGGTTGAGCGGACCGTAGAAAGCACGCGCCAGCAGGCGCAGGATGTAGGTCGCCGTAAGCACGACACCAAACACTGCCAGGATGCCAAAGATCCAGTTGTACTGGAATGTGCCGAGGAAGATCAGCGCCTCGGCCACGAAGCCGCTCAGTCCGGGCAGCCCCAGCGACGCTAGGCCAGCTACGGTGAAGTACGCCGCCACGATGGGCATACGCCGAGCCAGCCCGCCGAAGGCCGCGATCTCCCGCGTGTGCGCCTGGTCGTAGATAGCGCCGACCAGGGCGAAGAAGAGCGCCGTCATGATGCCGTGCGAGAACATCTGCAGCATGGCCCCGTTGAGCGCCGTTGCCGTGAGCGCCGAGATCCCGACAATCACGTAGCCCATGTGGCTCACAGACGAATACCCGATCACAAACTTGAGGTCCCGCTGGGCCATGGCGGAGAAGGCGCCGTAGAGCACGTTAACAGTGCCCAGGATGATGAAGAAGGGCGTCCACAGCCGCGCGGCTTCCGGCAGGAGCTCCAGCCCGACGCGAATGATGCCGAAGGCGCCCAGCTTCATCAGCACGCCGGCGTGCAGCATGGACACCGCGGTCGGCGCTGCCACGTGGCCATCGGGGGACCAGGTATGGAAGGGCCACAGACCTGCCAGCACGCCGAAACCGACGAAGAAGAACGGGAACCACAGCGTCTGGAACTCGCGGCTGAACTGTACCTCCCGCAGTCGCAGGAAGTCGAAGCTGTTGATGCCACTCTGGACATAGAGCGCCAGGAGGCCCGTCCAGACCAGGATCGAGCCAGCCAGCAGCATCAGCACCAGCTTCATCGCCGCGTACTCTTTGCGCGTGCTGCCCCACACGCCGATCAGCAGGTACATCGGCAGGACGGCAAGTTCGTAGAAGAAGAAGAAAAAGAAGAGGTCAAGCGACATGAAGACGCCGAAGACGCCGGTGACGAGGAGCAAGAGCAGGGCGAAGAACTCTTTGGCGCGGTATTCGATCTTCCAGGAGACGAACACCCCGGTGAAGATGACGATGGCGGTGAGCAGCACCATCGCCATTCCCAGGCCGTCCACGCCGAGATGGTAGGTAATGCCCAGATCGCTGACCCAGGGGATCTGCTCGCGATACTGGAAACCGGTGCGGCCGTTGACCAGGAAATCATAGGCGATATACAGCGAGAGCACCAGGGTAATCCCGGCGCCGATGGCCGACACAACCTTGATGGCGAACTGTTGGTGTGGCGGGAGCACCAGCACCACCAGCATTGCCACCAGAGGCGCCAGCAGGATCGTCGTCAGCATGTGCGCATGACCTCTGTAAGCTTCCTGAGTAGTCTTATTAACGCGTAATTTATGTCCTTGCCAAGCTCCCTTTCGTCCCGGCTGTCCTTAGCTGGCCTGTCCGAGCAGAATACTGAAGAGTGTAATCAGTGCTGCGCCAACCAGGAAGATCAGCGCGTAGTTGTAGAGCTTCCCCGTGACATGGTAGCGCAGGCCCAGGCCGCTCAGTACCGTGATCTTCCCCGCACCATCCACACCGCTGTCGTTCACGACCTGGCGATCAAAGACCGCCACCAGCGCTGCGGTGGCAAGCACGATGCGGTTCACGATCCACTGGTAGAGATCATCGAGGTAGTACTTCTTCACGAGTAAAGCATAGAGGCCGCTGAAGGTCGCTGAAACATCAGCGGCGTTGATCCAGCGGGCAGCGTACATCATCCACGCCAGCGCAACGCCCAGGATAGCCACCACCGCGGCAACGGCTGCCAGGCCGATGTTAAGTTCCTCATGCACCGCGCCAGGGGCGTGGACGAGCTCGCGGAAGACGCCCCCAACGAACGGCCAGCCTGCGAACACGGCCAGCACGGCCAGCACCGAAAGCACTAGGCTCATCAGCGGGTCCTCCCAGCGGTGCGGAGCGGCGTGGCCGCCGCCATGGTCGTCATGGACGGCTGTGGAGCCATGTCCGTGCGCATCAGCTCGAACAGGCTCGTGCACGAGGCCAGCGATGTGCGCCTCGGCCGCCAACGTCGCCGGACCAGGCGGCCCGGCGAACGCCAGGAAGATCGCCCGAAAGACGTAGAATGCTGTCAGGAAGGCCGTGACCAGGCCGATCAGCCACACCGCATACAGGCCGGGAGTATGCGCCCCACCCGCGAACACCCCGGCCAGGATCTCGTCCTTCGAGAAAAAGCCCGCCGTGAGCGGGAAGCCTGCCAGGGACAAGGCGCCGATGCCCAGGGTCACCGCGGTCAAGCGCATGCGCCGCCACAGCCCGCCCATCTGGAAGATATCCATGGTCTCGGTCGCGTGCATCACTGCGCCAGCGCCGAGGAACAGCAGCGCCTTGAAGAAGGCATGCGTGAACAGGTGGAACATCCCGGCAGTGTATGCCCCGGCGCCCAAGGCGAACATCATGTACCCAAGCTGGGAGATTGTGGAGTAGGCAAAGATACGCTTCATGTCGCTCTGCACGAGCGCGATGGTAGCTGCCATCAAAGCGGTGATTGTGCCAATGACCAGCACCACTACGAGCGCTGATGGCGCCGCCGTGAAGAGCGGGTAAGTGCGAGCCACGAGGTAGACGCCCGCCGTTACCATAGTCGCGGCGTGGATAAGGGCGGAGACCGGTGTGGGGCCCTCCATGGCGTCCGGCAGCCAGACGTGCAGGGGGAACTGGCCCGACTTGCCCATCGCGCCGATGAACAGCAGGATCGTCGCGGTGGTGAGCAGCGCCGGATCAATGCGACCCACCTGTGCGGCGTCGAAAATAGGCTGCATCAGCAGCGTGCCCGTCTGGAACCACAGGATCAGGATGCCGATGAACATGCCCACGTCGCCGACGCGGGTGGTAATGAACGCCTTCTTCGCCGCCTCGGCTGCCGGGCGCCGCTCCCACCAGAAGCCGATCAGCAAGTACGAGCACAGACCCACCAGTTCCCAGGCGATGTACAGCAGCAGGAAGCTATCGGCCAGCACCAGCGTCAGCATGGAGCCGGTGAAGAGCGACATGACGGCGAAGAACCAGCGAAAACGCGGGTCGCCGCGCATGTACGACACCGAGTAGAGCTGGATCAGAGTGGACAGGAACGTCACCATGACCAGCATCATGGTGGACAGCCCGTCCACCACATAGCCAACGTGGAACGTCCGCCCCAGCACAATGATCCAGTCAAAGGAGAAGCGGTGCACTGCTTCGGGGTGGGCCAGCACCTGGCCGAGCACGCCGAGCGAGAGCAGGAACGCTCCCACCGCTGCGCCGGTGGTGACTACCGGCGCCACGATCGGTGGCAGGTAACGGCCCAGCACGACATTCCAGATGAAGCCCAGCACGCACAGGGTGGGAATCAGCCAGGCCAGTGCGGCGAAGTCCATGCTGCCTCCGGTTGGTGAAGATCAGCGCGCTGCGCCCACAGCCACGCGGCGGAGAGCTTACCAGCGCATCGAATCCACATCGTCGATGTTCGCACTGGCGCGGCTCCGGTACACCTGAATGATGATCGCCAGGGCTAGGCCCACCTCGGCTGCAGCAACGATCACCACGAACAGGGCGAAGATCTGGCCGATGATCCGGTCCGCGCCGACGTACGTGGAGAAGGCTACCAGATTCACGTTCACCGCATTGAGCATGAGCTCGATCGACATGAGCACCAGCACCGCGTTCCGGCGTGCCAGCACGCCGTAGGCGCCGATGGCGAAGAGAAGACCGCTTACGATGAGATAGTTCTCCAGCGGGACCATCACTCGCGCTCCTCGATACGGGCCACTACAACGGCGCCCACCAGGGCGACCAGCAGCAGCACCGACGCGATCTCAAACGGTACGACCCAGCGGTCAAATAGGACCTTGCCCAGGTCGTTCAGGCTGGCGCGGCCAATCGCCGCGGAGACGCGGCCGCCCCAGTTGCTGGCCAGGGTCTGGTACAGCAGGATAGCAAACAAAACGACCGCTGCTAGAGCGGCCAGCGGCTTCTGCGGGTTGTCCAGGGTGATGTCTCGCGCCGGGCGGGTGAGCATCAGGCCCATGAGCAGGAGAATGCTCACCGCCCCGGCATAGATGAGTACCTGGACCAGGGCGAGGAAGTCGGCGAACAGCAGCACGTAGAGCCCGGCCACCATCAGCAACGAGGTGACGAGGTAGATCGCCGCGTACACGACGTTACGGGCGAGCACCACACCGAGCGCCGACAGGATGGCCAGCACGGAGATCACGTAAAAGAACGTCTGCGCCTGATCCACGTCTCTCTACCTCATCCTGAGCACATCTCTTTCAGCGCGCCCCTCCAGAGACACATGCGCGTGGCCTGTGCCAGCACCTGGCTACTGGCCAGCCTGTTCCTGGTCGCTCAGTGGGGTCCCCTGGCCAGCCGGCGCCTCAGGCTGTGCCGCCGGACTACTGCTTGCCCCAGGGCGAGGCTGCGGCCCGGCCTGGCCGGCTGCGCGCACCTCTGAGGGTTCACCCTGCGCTGGCCGCTGCCCCGGCGCGCCTTCGGGCCGCGGTGGGGCAGGCGTGGCCGCGCCAGCTGGGCGCTGGGGTGCTGCAGCAGCGCCGGGCCGGGCGGTCTGCGCGGGTGCGCCGGGC
>JBHOQS010000018.1:0-131649 GCA_042408875.1 Chloroflexota bacterium
AGGGCCGGAACTCCGCCTCCCCCTTGAGCGCCAGCACCTTGGTGATGGCCGCCGTCAGCGTGGTCTTGCCGTGGTCCACATGCCCGATCGTCCCCACGTTCACGTGCGGCTTCGTCCGCTCGAACTTCCGCTTCGCCATGGCGACTGTGCCTCCTCACCTGCCGGCCCGGCGGCCGGCATGGTCCGAACGATGCTGAGCCTCTACCTGTGCGCGGGCCTGGGCCCGCCGCGCCGAGGAGACCGTTGCCCTGCCGCGCCGCTCACGTCCTGTGCGTGGGACACGATCCGTTGGACCGGAGGACCCGGGACGCCGTTGGCCGGCCCGGGGCGGGCATGGCGGAGCGTGACGCCGGAGCGCGAGAGCGGCGTTGGCTGTGGGAGCCGACGGTGGGACTCGAACCCGCAACCCGCGGTTTACAAAACCGCTGCTCTGCCCATTGAGCTACGTCGGCCTGCATTCTGAGTGGCCGGTGCCTGTGCGCTGCCACTGCCGTCCCTCGGCTGCGGCCTGGGCGTCCGCCTCGCACCGGCCCCTGGACAACCGTCTCGAGCGGCGGGAGCGACGCCGCGCAAAACAAAAGAGACCATTGGTCTCTCGCAAGAGTATACCGCAGTGCTGCGGGGAACGTCAAAAAAACTGTGCGTGACTGAAGAGGGTTCGGCATCCGGCCTGCGGTCATACCATGCCCAGACGTGACCGTGGCAGAACAGTCGATGACGTGCCGGTGCCCGGCACCGGCACGTGCGGACGAGCACGAGCCGGGCCTTCCACCCTGCCACGCCCCTCTGGCGACGAGCAGCAAGGTGTCAGAAAGGTGGCAGCCTGCGAGAGGCGCACAGCCAAGCGTGCCGAGGTACACTCAGCTAGGTCCAGCATATAGCATATAGGTTATAATGAGCTAGCGACCCGAGAGGTGGGAGACCTTTCCGTTTCGTGCGTCGTCAGCCCGGGAAAGGGAATGCGCGAGGACGTCTGACCGGGTATGGCATGTGCGACGGCGTGACCGCGGGCGCCGTCGGGAGGTGATGGAGGAGTGTTCTATCCAGGTTTCTATTTCGATCCCCTCTGGTTTATTCTGGCCCTGCCGCCGTTGCTGCTGGCACTCTATGCCCAGATGCGCGTCCATAGCACGTATGCGAAGTACAGCCAGATTCCCAGCGTGCGGCGCGTGCCGGGGTACGAGGTGGCGCGGCGGCTGCTCGATGCAGCCGGCCTGTACCACGTGGAGATCGAGCGCGTGCCGGGCAATCTGACCGACCACTATGATCCGGTGCAGAAGGTGCTGCGGCTGTCCGACGGCGTGTATAACAGCGCCTCGGTGGCAGCCGTCGGCATCGTGGCCCACGAGGTCGGCCATGCCATCCAGGACAAGGTGGCGTATGCGCCCATGCGGCTGCGCTCTAGCCTGGTCCCGGTGGTGAACTTCGGCAGCCAGCTTGGCTTCTGGCTGTTCTTCATCGGCTTCGCCATGCAGGCGCTGGCCCTGGCATGGGCTGGCGTGTTGCTGTTCTCCACGACGGCGATCTTCGCCCTGGTGACCCTGCCCGTAGAGTTCGACGCGAGCAACCGCGCCCTGCGCATGCTGGAATACAACGGCCTGGTCACACCTGAGGAGTACCAGGGTGCCCGCGCTGTATTGCACGCTGCTGCGCTGACCTACGTCGCCGCACTGGCCCAGGCGCTGGCGCAGTTGCTCTACTTCATCCTTCGCCTCTCTGGCATGGGGCGCCGAGAGGATTAAGCGGGCTGCCAGCGGATTGCAGGCGCAGCGTGCATGGCGAGCACGCCCGGCCCTGAAACCTGACTTCTCCTGGACTGCTATGGCGGAAGAGCGGTGAGCGGCCTGTAGACTGGCGCGCCGAGCAGTCGCCCAGTCAGCGTGCCTTAGCCGGTGACTGAGCAGTCCGGCTCAGAGCCGGTCCAGGGCGTCGATCTCCGCTAGCAATTGCCGGATGAAGGCCGCGCGCGGCTCATCCGCGGCATTGGTGGGTGATGCCGCACTGACCGCGGCCCAGTGGGCGAGGTCCTCGTCAGTGACCCACACCGGCAGGTCCAGCAAGACGGCCCAGAAGGCGGCGGCACCGGGACTACAGGCGAGTTCGCGTACCATGCCGGGACGGCCGACCGCGAGAAGCCCGACTGGTGCCCCGTTCTCGCCGCTGGCGAGCCCGACTGCACGGATGGATGAACGGGCTGGTGGGGGCGGCTGGACATGCCCCTCTGCCAGCCGGTGGCGAACGCGGGCCTGGCGTAGCTGGCGGACGAGGGCGAGCGCATCGGCGCGGGAGAGCTGTACAACCAGCCTGCGCCCGTCAGGCGCTGCCAGGATGAGCACCCCGCTGGTCCCACCCCAACAGAGCCCGGCGAGCTCCACAGCAAGCGCTACCGCGGAGAGGCCGGCACCAGCGGGACGCAGCGAGAGCGAGTTCGGGGGAAAGGGGTCGGGAGCCATGGGCCTACCTCCTGCCAGTGGTACCCATCCGCAGAGCTGCCTCCAGCGCCGCGTCCAGGCTGCCAAACGTCTGCGGGGACAGCCCGTCAAGTGCAAGGGCATACCGCCCCGCTTCTAAAGTCGTAATCTGCGCGACCTGCCCATTAGGCAGCACTACGAGCACCCACCAGCCCAGCGGACTGCTCACAGCGTCTAGGCCGCGCCGGCGTGCCGCCTGCACCAGGTCGGACGAGGGTCCAGAGCTGGCAGGGGACACGGCGGGGTATGCCAGGGTGAGCACTCTGACGAGCTGCCAGACATCACTGAGACAAGTCCAGCGGCTCAGGCACGCCACCACTGCCGCTAGCCACCGGCAGCCAAGCAGGCGGCGTTGTGGGCGCGGGCGCGCCAGTGTGGGATACCCTGGAGACGCTGTTGCTGGCGAGCCACCCCCAACCGGCACAGGCTCATTGACAAAGTGGCCCGGAGAGACGGCACTGGCCAGAGTCGCCATGGCGGCTTCCTCTTCTCCCTGGCGCACCATGTTACACCTCCGTGCGGGCCAGTGCAGCGCGCCGCAGTCCCGCTTTCTCGTCGTGCTCAGGCCAGTTGTGGCGTGCGGGACTGGACGAACCGGTCGAGGAGCGACCGGCGTGCAGGACCTGCCAGCCTCCAGCGGGGAGCACAGTACTGGACGAACGCCTCGAGAGAGTCGGGCAGTTCCCGGGCTGCCAGGAACGCGTCATACCCTCGGTGGAAGAGCGAGACATTCTGGCCACAGAGGCTGGGGAAACTTACAGCAAAACGCAAGCGAGCCATGCGGCTGTGCGCCAGACCGTGCTGGCGCAGCCATGCGTTGTAGACGATACGGAATTCCTGCTCGGGCGTCACGCGATGGTCTCCTCCAAATTACTTCTCCAAACTACTTGCTATCTAGTAATATTTAAATCTTTGCAACTAGCAAGGATACGATAGCATATCTCGCGGGCGGAGTCAATGCCGGTGCGCCTGTTCGCTTGCTTCGTGCTGGTCGCCCGTGGCGGGGCATCCAAGCCTGGATCCCGGACGTACTCCTAGATGTGAAAAACGCATGATTTCCTGGAGTTTTCGCTGATCCGGTTCAGGACGATGCGGATCTGCCGGCGCGCCCAGCGCCGGCGGCGTGGCGTGGGAGGTCTTCGGTCCCAACACGGGCTCCGGGGCAGTTTAGGAGTCGCCGTCGCCGGCGTGCACGCCGCTGAGACGAAGCCCTGTCGCCCTGGAAGTGCGAAAGGAGGTGAGCTATGCGCCATATGGATGTTCGGTCAGTACCGTTACTAGCAAGCAGGTTGCTCCTGGGAGTGCCCCTCGCGTTGCTGCTGGTGACCTGTGGTCAGCGGGCGAAGCAGCTTACGCTGGGCGATGTGACGTTTAACGATCACGGCACTGTGAGCGTCCAGGGGAAGAGTGAACTTGAGCTTGAGGCCGACAGCTACTACTTCCAGCCAACCTTCCTGCAAGGCACCCCTGGGCAGGTGTTGAAGCTTGCGATTGAGAATGAATCAACAGCCCAGCACAGCTTTACGATTACCTCTATCCAGGTCGATAAGGACATTCCACCCAGGGGGAAGGTCGAGGTTACGGTGATGTTCCCGCAGTCAGGTGTGCTGCACTTCTTCTGCAGGTACCATACTACCCAGGGGATGAATGGCGAGCTTCTGTCAGGTGGAGCTACGCCGCAGGCAGTTTCGCGCGAGCAGCAACCTGCCCGTAGCAGGTACGGGTACTAGCCTGCCGTCCTCACCCGGTACCGGCTACGGGTACTAGCCTACCGTCCTCAGAGGTCCTCAGCGGACTGAGGCAGTTTCGCCGACGCGACGGTCACGCGGACAGCGCTATGCGTGTCGGACGAGAGGGCATGGCTGCGCCGGAAGATGGCCAGTGCCGGACCTGCAGCCGCAGGCTGCTTGACAGACTGGTTGCGCATTTCGTAATATTACAAAAAACGAAGGGTATCCAGGAGCAGGTAAAGCCCTAGCTGCTCCACCGAGGTGCCATGGACGCTCCACTGCATCAGTTCAAGGCTGAGTTCTTCAAGGCGCTAGCACACCCAGCCCGCATCAGGATCCTGGAGCTTCTGCGTCTGGGAGAGCTGACGGTGAGCGAGCTCCAGCAGCGGCTGGCCTTAGATCCTTCATCGGTGTCTCAGCAGCTTGCCATCCTGCGACACCGGCGCATCGTGGAGGGTCGCAAGGCCGGCACCAGCGTGTACTATCGCGTGCGCGATCCGCAGGTCTTCACCATCCTGGACGCGGCCCGCGAGATCTTCGAGACCCACGTGCAGGAGCTCCAGGGCCTGCTCGAAGCCCAGCGGGAGGCAGATGAAGCGCTGGCGACGGGGCAGTCCGCGGCTCCAGAGAATCGAGGACCCCTTCCCTAAGGGAGCTCACAGCCAGGAGCATGTCGGGAAGGGGAGCGTCAATACCCTGGCACGCTCCCCTTGAACTAGGCCCGAACCGACCTCGTGCGGAGCAGCGCCGACAATCCCCCCTAGGCTAAAACTCAGCTGGGAAGCTTCGCCGGGGTGCAGCGCGGCTCTAACGGGACTCGTGTCTTCATGAAGCTCTCCTCTCTCCCTTTTCTCCAATCAAGTTTCTCTCTTGATAAAGAAGTTTTCATCCCCTGGTGGTGCCCAGACGGGCATCAGTCACTCCCCTCCTTTCAGGGGCGGGCCGGGAGAGGGGTTGTCTTCCTGCGCCGCGCCTCCCCGTGGCCACCGAGACACACGCGTATACCGATCGCTGGCGGCTAGCCTGATCGTGTGCATGCGCGTCGCGAGCGCGTTGACCCGGCGACCCCGCACGTCCTATACTCCGTGCAGGCTGTAGGGGAACAGGCGCCTGCGGGCACGAGATGATGGGGGTAAGGAGCGCGGAACGATGGACGTGCGCGGTACGGTGGCCGTGGTGACCGGCGGCACAGGTGGCCTAGGCCAGTGTCTCTGCCACGCCCTGGCGCGGGCTGGCGCACACGTCTGTGTCATCTACAAGCAGTCGCACGAGCTCGCGCAGCAGGTAGCCCGCGAGTGCACTGCGCTGGGCCCGCGGGCGGTGCCGTTCCAGGCGGATGTGACCGACCAGGCCCAGATCGAGACGCTGGTGCAGCGTGTCCTGGATGAATTCGGCCGGCTGGACATCCTGGTCAACAACGCTGCCTACAACCAGTGGATCCCTTTCAAAGACCTGGAGCAGCTGACACCTGAGGTGTGGGCCTACATCCTGCACTACAACACTACGGGGCCGTTCCTGATGATGCGCGCCGTAGCGCCGGTCATGCTGCGTCAGCAGCGCGGGCGTATCGTCAACATCGGCTCGGTCGCCGGGCTGTCGCCCGGCGGCAGCAGCATCGCCTACGCCGTCTCGAAAGCCGCCCTGATTCATCTGACGCGGTGCATGGCCGTGGCGCTGGCGCCGCACGTGCTGGTGAACTGCGTGGCACCGGGGCTGATGGAAGGGACGCGCATGACTGCCCGGCTCGACCCGGAGTACGTCGAGCAGGCTCGCCGCACTACTGCCCTGATGCGCGCCGCCGACAAGGACGATGTGGCCGACCAGGTGGTGACCTTCTGCCGCACCGACAGCACCACCGGGCAGACCGTCGTCATTGACGCTGGGCGGTTTTATCATTGAGTTCCTAATGTTTTTAATGTTTTTATTTTTTTATTCTTTTTCAAGTTCCCATTTGGGTCTCGCTATGCCCGTCGCTCCGGGCGTTTCGTTGCCTGCATCGCTCCCGGTGCACGCTCCCGGCTACCACGAGGAGCCGGTATGTAGTAAGCTCTGCGGTGCGGAGTGCCGGCAGGTACTCGATGTGCCCGGCACTGTCGAGTCGGCGCTACACCGTGCCGCAGCACCGCGACAGGCGCCGCACTGTTTCGACACGACGTATTCCGGCGTTCTCGTATCTCCATCCATTCTACTCTACATCTCTACTCTACATCGCTATATCTACTCAGTATATATGTGGCAAAATTCATCGTATATGTCTATACAAGTGAAAGGATAAAAATAAAAAGATAAAAATAAAAGGTAGGAAAAAAAAGATAGGATATTAAGGGATATTAAGGTATTAAGGTATTATGGAGGACTCATGCCGTCTACACTGCCACCCCCGATGGATCGCAACCTGGCGTTTGAGCTGGCCCGTGTGACTGAGGCTGCTGCTATGGCGGCGGCGCGCTGGATGGGCAAGGGCGACCGCGACGCTGCCGACGCCGCCGCAGTGCAGGCTATGCGCTTCGCCCTCTCGTCGGTGGACATGGACGGCATCGTCGTCATTGGGGAGGGCGTCAAGGATCAGGCGCCCATGCTCTACATCGGCGAGCGCGTTGGGAACGGCATGCCTCCTGAGGTAGACGTTGCTGTCGATCCTATCGATGGCACGACGCTGCTAGCCAACGGACAGCCCAATGCCATCGCTGCGGTGGCAGTGGCACCGCGGGGCAGTATCTACTGCCCGACAGAAGTGGTCTACATGGAGAAGATCGCGGTCGGCCCCGAGGCGCGCGATGTCATCGATATCACTGCTTCGGTGCGCACCAACCTCACGAACATTGCCCGTGCCCGAAAGCTGCCTGTCTCAGAGCTCACTGTCGCGGTGCTCGACCGCGAGCGGCACAAGCCGTTGATCGAGGAGATCCGGGCAGCCGGGGCGCGCATCATGCTGCTGCCGCATGGGGATGTGGCCGGGGCCCTGATGCCGGCGCTTCCGGAGATCGGCGTCGACGCCTTGATGGGTGTTGGCGGAGCGCCCGAGGCCGTGCTGGCCGCCTGCGCCCTGAAATGCATTGGCGGCGGCATGCAGTGCCGGCTGTGGCCGCGCAACGAGGAGGAGCGGGCGGCCTGCCTTCGCGCCGGCCTGGATCTCAGCCGCGTGCTGACGCTGGACGACCTGGTGCACGGCGACGATGTGTTCTTCTCGGCCACCGGCATCACCGATGGCATGCTGCTGCGCGGGGTGCGCTACACCGAACGAGGCGCACGTACTAGCACCCTGGTCATGCGCTCGCACTCGGGGACGGTGCGCCATATCGAGGCACAGCACAACTTCGCCAAGCTCCTCCCCTTCGCCGCATCGCTCTATGGTCCCCTGGCTGGTGTCGAGGAGGAACAAGCTGAGGAATAAGCTAAAGAACATAGGGCGCCCGGCTCTCTCGGGCGCCCCGTTGAAGATTGTGTGTCAGAGCCTGCGCACCTAGTCGTCGCCGCGGTGCTCCTGCCCGCGCCCGGGGGCATCCCCGCTGCGCCCGGGGGCGCCGTCCTCGCTCCGGCCGGGCGCATCGCCGCTGCGCCCGGGGGCATCGCCCTCACTGGCGCTATCATCCGACTGAGCCGCCTGCGCAAGGGTAGCGCAGTTAACCGTGCTGTCGAGGGTATACACGACCACCAGGCCCTGGCCACGGTGCTGTTCGATCGTGCTGTCGCCATTGCTCACGCACTTGAACTCGAAGTCGAGCCCCTGGCTACCTGCCTGCACTGCGCCCAGGAGGGCGGCGAGCTGCCGGCCATAGTGCTCCAGTGCCTCCTGGTCATCGCTGTTGGCGTTGCTGGCTACCACTTCTGCCTCATCGTCGTTGTGCTTCTTGATCGCCACGCTCTTGAGAGCGATGGGCTCGACGCCCTGGTCTTCATGCTGCTGGCCGACGCTGGTGTGCGAGCCGGACGTGTTGCCCGGCGTCGCCGTGGCAGTGGCACTCGCCGTTGGAGTGGCCGTCGCCTGCCCGTGGTTGCCGGCATTGCCGGAATTCCCCGGCTTGTCGCTCGGTCCGGCAGCGAACGCCATGCTACCGCCCAGCAACAGCATGGCACTTACCAGAAGCGGCGCAGCGCGCCCACGATCCAGGAAAGACATCACCATACCCCTACTCCTCCTCTACCGCACTGTTTCTGTAGACCTCTAGGGCTGACGCGCCGGCCGCCCTGGCATGTGCGGTGCACTCCCTGCACTGTGAGCGGTCCGGCGGTGTTTTTCATTGACACTAACGCCCTGAAGATGCCGAGAGTTAGGTATTTCTACCGAAACATGACAGACATGACGGAAGTCCCGGTAGAGTGGCGGCCGGCTGGTGGCAAGGGGTGTGCTACAATCGGCTCAAAGCGCAGCGAGAAGGTAAAGAAGGTCAAGGTAGAGGTGTGTGGGTGTGCAGCACAGCCTGGCGATTCGCCGCCTGGGAGTCTTCGGCGGCAGCTTCGATCCGATCCACCTAGGGCATTTGATCGCGGCCGAGTGTGTGCGGGATGCGTTGGGGCTCGACCTGGTCCTGTTTGTGCCGGCGCACCGCTCCCCGCTGAAGGAGGAGGTCGAGGCGGCACCGGCGCACCGGCTCGAGATGGTGCGGCTGGCCGTGGCCGGCCATCCATACTTCGCGGTCTCTACGGTGGACATTGACCGGCCGCCACCCTCCTACACTGTGGAGACGCTCGGACTGCTGCGCCGGCAGTATGCCGGCGCCGCGCTCTACCTGATCATCGGGTATGATTCGTACCGAGAGTTGCATCGCTGGCGGCAGCCGGATATGGTCGTGCGCCTGGCCGATCTGGTGGTAGTCAATCGCCCGCTCGTTCCCCCTGAAGACATCCCGCCGGCAGTGAGGGAGGCTTCCGGCCCCCGGCTCGTCGAGTGGCAACGTGGGGCGCGGGTGCACTTTGTGGATATTCCGCTCATCGGCATCTCCTCGACAGAGATCCGGCAGCGGGTGCGTGAAGGGCATACGATCACCTTCCAGGTGCCGGCAGCGGTCGAGCACTATATCAAGCGCCATGGCCTGTATCGTGCCGCACCGTCCGGCGCTACACTAAAAGGAGCGTACCTCGATGGGACTGAAAGAGCAGCTTGCGGAGGACCTGAAAGAGGCGATGCGCCAGCGCGATGAGCGCCGGGTGAGCGCCATCCGTATGCTTCGCGCGGCGATCACCAACTACGAGATCGCCCGCACTGACCCAAAGCATCCCCAGCATGGCCAGCCAATCACTGAAGGAGACCTCGTCGGTGTGCTCGAACGCGAGATCAAGCAGCGTCGCGACGCTCTGGAGATGCTGAAGAAAGCGGAGCGACCGGAGCTGGTGCAGAAAGAGGAAGCGGAGCTGGCCGTCCTGGCGAGCTACATGCCGCAGCAGCTCACCCGCGAGCAGATCCGTGCGGAGGTGGAAGCGCTCGCCGCGCAGCATGGCCGTGATTTCCGCACCTTGATGCCGATCGCCGCGCGAGCGCTCAAAGGCCGCGCCGACGGGCGTCTGGTGAACGAGGTGGTGCGGGAGGTCACGGCGTCTGCATAGCTATCGCTGCCTACCGCCGCTCGTTCCAGGCCGGTAGCTGGTACTTCCCCGCACGGAGCTCGGCGGTCCAGTGCTCTTCAGCGGAGGTGAGCCCGCCTGGCTCGAGCCGTACGCTGAATTCCTCCTGCCAGGCCTCGCGGAAGGCCGTGAACGCCTCGTCGAAGGCTACCGGCCGCTCGGCAGCCTCGCGGGCCGAGGTAATACGCCGCGCCAGATACTCCTGAAGCCGCGCACGCTCGTCCGAGTGTGAGACGCGCAGCACCCGCGCCAGCGCCGTGGGATCGAAGTCCAGCAGCAGCGTGCCGCCGAGCAGCACGGCGTTGCGCCGTCGCACCTGCGCATGCCCGACCAGCTTCTTGCCGCGCCAGATGATCTCATACGGAGCGAGCGCGCCAAAGCAGGCAGCACGCCCAAGCGGATCTGCTGGCAGAGCGCGCGCTGTCGCCGGAGGCAGCGCCTCGGCGCGTATTCCGAGATAGCCCAGGGCGCGCAGCAAGGCGCGGCTCACCGGGGCATAGGACTCTACCACGTCGCCCCGCACGAGCGGGTGCTCCGGGGACAGCACCATCATGAAGGCAAGCTGCGATGGCTCGTGCAGCACAGCCGTGCCACCAGACAGGCGCCGCAGGACCGGAAGCCCTGCCGCAGCGCAGTACTCCAGGTCGATCTCGGCGATGGACTGGCCACAGCCAATAGTGACGCAGCGCTGCGCCCAGGTGTACAGTCGCAGCGTCGGCGGCGCCCCACCGGCTGCCTGCGAGAGCAGCAGTGCCTCGTGCAGTGCCAGAGTGAAGTCGCCTGTGGTAGCATCGGGGCCCAGCAGGCGCCAGGTCTCTGCCATGTCAGCCGGCCTGTTCTCGCAGTAGCTTGATTGCGTGCTCGATCCGCCTGAGACAGCGCTCGCGCCCAAGCAGCGCCATGGTCTCGAAGAGCGGAGGCCCGACCGTGCGGCCGGTGACCGCCACGCGCAGCAGGCCGGCGCCGAAGATCTGCCCAGGCTTCACCCCCAACTCTTCGGCCAGGGCGCGCAGCCCCGCTTCAAGAGCTGGGGCCTCCCAGGTTTCCTGCTCGGAGAGCCAGTCCCGCACCGCCTGGAGCACAGCCAGCGCCCGTGCGGCATCCAGGCCCTTTGGCACCAGCAGCTTCGGATCGTACGGCTCGTCGCGGAAGAAGAAGGAGGAGAGCTCGCCCACTTCCTCTAGGCGCTTGAGCCGCTCCTGCAACAGCGCCAGGATGCCGCGCAGATAGCGGCACTCCTCCTCGGTTGGCTGCGCGCCCACCAGCCCGGCGCGCTGGTAGAAGGGCAGGCTACGCTCCAGCAGCTCGTCCAGCGACAGCCGACGGATGTAGGCGCCGTTCATCCAGTCCAGCTTCTCGATGTTGAAGATCGCTGCATTCGTGCCCACCCGCTCGAGCTCGAAGTAGCGCACTAACTCGTCGAGGGTAAAGAACTCCTGGTCGCCGTACGACCACCCTAGCAAGGCGAGGTAGTTCACCATCGCCTCAGGCAAGTAGCCGCGGTCGCGAAACTCTAGCAGCGCGGTGTCCCCGTGGCGCTTGGAGAGCTTCGAGCGGTCCGGCCCCAGCAGGAGGGGCAGATGGGCGTACGCCGGCATTTCCCAGCCCAGCGCGGCGTACATGCGGATGTGATGGGGAGTGCTAGAGATAAACTCCTCGCCGCGAATCACATGGCTGATGCGCATGAAGTGGTCATCTACGACGTTGGCGAAATCGTACACTGGAAAGCCATCGGACTTAATAATAATGCGGTCCTCCAGGAGGCTATTCTGAAACACAATCGGCTCTTTCCGCAGCAGGTCCTGGAAGACTGTCTCCCCTTCCAGGGGCATAGCGAAGCGGATCACCGGCCTAATGTCTTGGGCCCCGAAGGCGGCGCGCTCCTCGGGCGTGAGGAAGCGGCAGCGGCGGTCGTAACCGGTCGGCTTGCGCTGGCGCTGCTGCTCCTGGCGGAGCTGCTCGAGCCGCTCCGGCGAGCAGTAACAGTAATACGCATGCCCCTGCTCGAGAAGCTGCTGTGCTACCTGATGGTAGAGCGCCAGGCGCTGCGACTGGATATAGGGGCTGTAGGGGCCACCCTTGTCAGGGCCTTCGTCCCAGTCGAGCCCCAGCCAGCGCAACGCCTCCATGATGCGCTCGGTGGCACCAGGCACGAACCGCTTGCGATCGGTATCCTCGATGCGCAGCACGAAGGTGCCGCCATGATGGCGGGCGAACAGGAAGTTGAACAGCGCTGTGTGCGCCCCGCCGACATGGAGCTCGCCGGTAGGGCTGGGCGCAAAGCGCACGCGAACACTCAAGGCACGCTCCTTTGCTTGTCTCTTGTGCTTATCTCTTTCACCTGTCCGGTTACTGCTGCCCTGGCTTGTCCTCGGTTGGTCCCCGCCTGAGCCGGGGGAAGCCAAACAAGCTGCCGAGCGCAGCCGCAGGGGTGACGCCTGTGGCCGGAGCCAGTGCGGCTTCTTCAGCCTGCTCGGCAGCGCGCGCCAGCAACCGCCGGCGCTCGATCTGCATGGCTGTCACCTGTTCGCGCAGGCTGGCGTCCCTGGCGGCAATGGCTGAGCGCAGCCGCTGAAGCTCGGCGATGTACGCATCGAGAGCTGGCAGCAGCGCCGCGCGGCCGGCGAGCCAGACGTCAAGGCCGTCCGGCTCAGCCGCGATCGACCCTGTCACGGTGTAGAAAGCTGCCCCAGCGGCGCGCTCGATCTCGAGCGCGGCGAGGGTGTCCACTGCAGTGCGATGGAGCGCCAGCCCGGCTGCCTGCGGCAGGGCTTGCAGCAGCGCCACCCAGCCCGCCAGCTCCGCCACGTCGGGGAAGAATGGCCGCGCTCCCAGGGCCTCGACCAGGCCGGCCATGAACTCCAGCGCGTCGCGGCGGGTCTGCGGTGTGGCCAGCAGGCAGTATACGCAGTCATCAAACAGGGTGGCATCGTACCGCTCGGGCGCAGTCGGGCGCCGGAAGAACGGGTGCCCGGCCACGTACGCCACTGAAGGCGGCAGGACTGCCTGTACCTCGGCAGGCAGGTCGGGATCAGCGGCCGAGGTCGTGGTCACCAGTGCCCCTGGCAAGAGGTCCCCAGCCAGCGCGTGCAGCTCGTCACGCACGATCATTGGAGAAAGGGCAGCCACCACGACCTGCGCGCCCCGCACGACGGTAAAGGGATCGCCTACGATCCGGTCGGCGATGTGCGCAGCCCGGGCGGCCTCAGCTACGTCCGGGTCAGGGTCCCAGGCCCACAGCTCGCGCGCCAGCCGCCGCCCGCGCAACCGCCACGCCAGCGAACCGCCGGTGCGACCCAGGCCTAGGATGCCGATCTTGCTCAGCGCCATATCGCTGGTACGTCCTTGCCGGCCGGCTACTCTCCAGCCGGCGCATCACACCTATTGTACAGCACCAGGCGTCCTCTTCCGTGCGACGAGCAGGTGCCGGCGGCGAGCTCGTGCGGCGTGCAGGGGAGCGGCGCTGCTAGCACAGCGGGTCGAGCGTATTTATTGGCATTGATGTAATTTATTAATAAATTTATTATTAATAAATTTATTGAAATAAAAAAAGGGCAGGGCTACATAAAACCCTGCCCTTCGTTGAGAGCAAGCGTAAAGGTGAGGCGGAGCCTCAGCTACCTCAGCTACTCTGCCTTGCCGTTGCCACGCTGCTGCGCCTGGATCGCCATCACCAGCCGCTCCGGGGTGATCGGCGCCTCGCGCACGCGCACGCCAGTCGCGTCGAAGATGGCGTTGGCCATCACCGCCAGGCCGGGGGTGATGGGCGGCTCACCAACGCCCTTAACGCCGAACGGACCATTACGTGTCGGCTCCTCGACCAGGATCGACTCGATCTTCGGTACATCAAGGGCTGTAGGCAGGCGGTAATCCAGCAGGCCCGGGTTGATCATACGGCCGTCCGGGGCGTAGAGCATGTGCTCGTACAGCCCCCAGCCGATGCCCTGCACGACGCCGCCTTCCATCTGGCCCTCCACGGCCATGGGGTTAATCGCCTTGCCGCAGTCGAGGCCATTCCAGTAGGCCAGCACCTGCACGTTGCCGGTCTCGGGATCGACGCGCACCTTGGCGATCTGTACGGCCACGGTCTGGGCGCTCGGCTCATTGGCGAACGAGCCGTGGCCTACGATGGGCCCGCCAGTCGAGCGTATCGCCGACTGGGCAATCTGTGCCAGCGTGATCGCCGAGTCCGGATTGCCGCGCACGAAGACCTTCTCGTTGGCAATCTCGAGGTCATCCGGGTTGGCCTCGAGCGCCTCAGCGGCCATCTCCAGCACCCGCTTGCGCACCTCTTCAGCAGCGCGCTTGACGGCGTTCCCGTAGCTGAAGGTGACGACCGAGCCGCCGGAGGCGGTGCCGTACGGCGCCGAGTCGGTGTCGCCGCGGACGATGCGCACCTTCTCATAGGGCACGCCCATCACCTCGGCAGCGATCTGAGCGCAGGCGGTATCGGTGCCGGTGAGGTCCATCAGGCCATAGAAGACGTGCACCGACCCGTCCTCATGGAGCGAGACAATCGCTGAGGCCGGGCCAGCGCCGTTGGTCCACTCACCGCAGGCCAGGCCCCAGCCCTCGTTCGGACCCTTGGTGCGGGTCCACCAGCCGGCCGCGTCGCAGGTCTTACGCAGCACTTCCTTGAAGGCGAGCTGGTCGCCCTCGCGCATGTTCTTCAGGCGTAGCTCAGCGGGGTCCATGCCCAGGGCATGGGCGATCTCGTCGAGCTGCACCTCGGAGGCGAATGAGGCCTGCGGCGCGCCCGGGGCGCGGTATGCGCCGGGCTTGGGCTTGTTCGTGTTAATGTCGTACGAGTCGAACTTGAAGTTCGGGATCTCGTACACACCCTTCAGCCGGCGCGTGGCATAAGAGCCGCCGGTGGCGACGCCGGTGTCCCACAGGGCGAACGCCTTGCGCGCTACGATCGTACCGTCCCGCTTCACCCCAGTCTTGACGGTAATCACCGCGCCGGGGGCCGGTGTGGCGTCCAGGAACTCCTCACGACGAGTGTAGGCGACCTTCACCGGCCGCTTGGCCTTCATCGCCAGCAGGACAGCGTAGGTATCCACGATGCCGCCGAATTTAGCACCGAAGCCGCCGCCGATGGTCATGCCGATGACGTTGATCTTGCTGAGCGGGATGTTGAGCGACTTGGCCAGGTTCGAGCGCACAGCGAAGTGGCCCTGCGTGCTGGTCCAGACCGTGACCTTGCCCGTCGGATCGACGTCGGCGATGGCGATCTGCGGCTCGATGTAACTTTGGTGCGCGCGATGGACGATGTAGGTATTCTCGAAGATCAGGTCGGCGTCCTTGAACGCCTCGCGCTCGATCTCCTCATCAGTGCGCGTATCGCCCTCGGCGCGGGCGAAGGCCCCCTCGGCTCCATGGACCTCGGCAGCAACGTTGTAGAGCTTGCGCCCGTCGGGCAGCGTGACGACCTTGCTGTCCTCGTTGACGATCGGCGCGCCCTCTTTCACCGCGTCGCGCACGTCAACCACAGCCGGCAGCGGCTCGTACTCGACCTTGATACGGGAGATGGCCTCTTCGGCGATCTCACGTGTCTCCGCGGCCACTGCGGCGATCTTCTCGCCGTAGTAGCGCACCTTCTCGTCGGCGAAGAACTTCTGCACGCGGCGGGTGCCGTGCACCTCGTCCTCAGTCACCATCAGCATGTCGGCGAGGCTCTTCTGCGTGATGACAGCATGGACGCCGGGCAGCTTCTCCGCCTCGCTGGTGTCAATGCTGAGGATGCGCGCGTGGGCGTAGGGGCTGCGCAAGAACATGCCGATCAGCATGCCCGGCAGGTGGAGGTCCGCCGTGTAGCGGGCGCGGCCGGTGACCTTCTCCACGGCATCGACGCGCGGCACGCGCTTTCCGACGACTGCGAACTCTGCCATCCGTCTGTCCCTCCCAGTCTCTCGGTCTGAGTCTGTCCGTCTGAGTGGTGAGTGTGTCCGTCTGCGTGGGTCCGTCCGGATGAAGGAGCGGCTCTGCGTCTGGTTCCCCGGCGAGGGTCTCATCCGGCGGCGTCGCACGGAGCCGGGCTCGTCCTCAGCCATCGCACAGTATACACCAAGCGGCGGCAGAATGGGGCAAACCCCGCGGGCGCGTTGACGCTCTTCTCTTGGCGGGGATAGAATGAACTAATCGGGGTTCCCCGCCGTGGCTTCCCGCCCTGGGCCGGCACCGAGGCATGTGTGCTGGTGAGCAACCTGTTTCCTTTCAGGACGCGCGGTGAGGATCAATGCAGATGGACGAGTGTGTTCGTTATCAATGCAGGTGGCCGCCCAGCAGCATGTCGCTGGCGCGGTTGCCAGGAAGGAGGGACGGTGGCTTCCAAAGCACGGCGCACGACCAAGAAGAAAGAGCACGCGGCATCACCAGGGCAGGCCCCCCAGGCCGGCCAGCCACCCAGCGTCGATGAGGCGGCCACTATGCCGGCGCTGGCGACGGAAGGCGGCGACGGCAAGGATGGCAAGTCCGCCGAACGGTCGATTACCCACCAAGCACACCACCGGATCATGGCCCAGGCTATCAACCACCTCATCGAAGCGTTCAACGAATTCCAGAAAGACACCACGGCACAACTTACCAACATGAAGCGACAACTCAAGGACCTCGACGCAACAGTGCTGAAGCTACAACGACAAGTAGAGCAACAAGGTCAACGGCTGACGGAGATCGACGATGATGTCATGGGGCTCACGCTGGACAACAACCTCGAGCTGCGACGGCTGAAGGCGCAGGTGGACGCGCTGTGGGAGGTCATCGCGGCCAGCAGCGCGTTCGATGCCGCCCAGGTGCTCCAGAAGCGCGAGGAGGTCGAGGCGCGCGAGGATAGCCGGATCGATGAGCTCAGCCGTGAGCTCGAGGGCTACGCCGAGGCGCCAGGCGGGCGCAAGCGGGGAGGTGGTCGGGTATGAGTACCAGGCGCCTGAAACCGATCCCTGAGACGTTCCAGCCTGAACCGGAGCCCGCGCACGCGCCGGTAGTCGTCGCTGCACCCAATGGCATCGGGCGCGCTGAGCTGGACCAGCTCGTGGAGGAGCTGCGTGAGGCGTTCCGCCAGCCGCGAGAGGTGGATATCTCCATCACCACGGCCCTGCGCGATGTAGCCGAGGCGCTGCGCGAGCAGAACGCTCGCCTGAGCGAGCCGCCCCCGCCGACGGAGCACGCGCCCGGCGTGCTGCTGCGCCTGGGCGTGTTCGTGGACGTGGCCAATGTGGCCAACCGCGAAGGCACCACCGGCTACCGCATTGACTACGGCCGGCTGCTGGAGTACCTGTCGCGCAACCGGCGGCTGGTGCATGCGCGAGCCTACTGCCCGATCATCTCGGACTACGTTGGGCGCATCCAATACCAGCGCACCGTCGCGCCGATCTGGAACAAGGGCTACAAGATCATCACCAAGCCGATCAAGACGTATCCCGACGGCACGCGCAAGGCCGATCTCGACCTCACCCTGGCCATCGACGCCATCCGCCGCGCCGACACGATGGATGTGATGGCGCTGGTCTCCGGCGATGGCGACTTCGTGCCGCTGGTGGAGTACCTGCAGGAGCGCGGCGTGCGGGTAGAATGCTACTGCTTCGGTGAGTCCATGAGCGAGGAGCTTCGCCTGGCCGTGGACCACTTCGAAGACTTCCACAACCTGCCGCACCTCCACGTGCGCACGGGCGACTATGGCGTGGCGCCTGACGAGAGCGCGCAGGCCGTTGGCGCGGCGGCGCATGCCGCCGAGGTCGGCGCGGAGTAGGTGCCCTCCCGCTCCCGCGCGGCGGGAGCGCGGCCGGGGGGTGAGGGCAGCCCCGGCCTAGAGCGGAGCGAGCTCGGGCGCCCGCGTCTCCAGGAACTGCTTCACCGCCTGGAGGAAACGTGCGGCGCCCAGGCCGTCGGTGATGCGGTGGTCGAACGAGAGGCACATATTCATCAGCGAGCGAATGGCCAGCGTGCCCTCGTCGAGCGCCACTACCCGGCGCATGATCGCTTCCATAGTGACGATGCCGGCCTGGCCCATGGGAATGATCGGCGTAGACACAATGGAACCCAGCGCGCCGGTGTTGTTTACCGTAAACGTGCCGCCCTCCACATCCTGCACTGTCAGCCGTCCTGCGCGGGCTCGCGTGACTTTATCATGTGTGGCGCGAGCCAGCTCCACAAACGGCAGGAGGTCGGCGTCGTGGATCACCGGCACGACCAGGCCTTCGTCCAGGGCCACGGCCACACCGATGTTGATCCGGCCGCGGAGCAGGATGCCTTGCTCCGTCCATGAGGCGTTCAGCACCGGCACCTGGCGCAGCCCTTCGATCACCGCGGCGATGACGAAGGGCACGTAGCTGAGCTCGAAGCCGTGGCGCTCCCGCCAGGCCTGGCGGACCTGCTCGCGCTGGCGCACCAGGTCGGTTACGTCGACTTCTACAAGCGTGGTGACGTGCGGGATGGTACGGGCGCTGGCGGCCATATGCTCGGCGATGGCGCGCCGCATGGCAGTGAGCGGCACCAAGCGGTCCTCGCGACCGGCGGCAGGAGGAGCCGCTGCCAGCACCTGGGATGCGGCCGGCTGCGTTGCCGCACGCGCCTGCACGAAGCGCAACACATCGTCGCGCGTTACGCGTCCGCCGCTGCCGGTGCCTGGCACCTGCGCCAGGTCAATGCCGTACTCTTCGGCCAGTTTGCGCACCAGCGGGGAGTAAAAGCGCCGGCCCCCACCTTCCTCGCTCCGCTGTTCGGCTCCGACAGGCACACTCGGCGCGGGCGGTTGGGCGGGCTCCGCTGCCACCTCGGTCTCAATCTCAGCGATCGGCGTGCCCACCGACACCGTCGCCCCTTCAGGCACGAGGATCCTGGCCAGCACGCCGCCGGCCGGCGACGGGATCTCCGTAGACACCTTCGCTGTCACCACCTCGACCAGGGGCTCGTCGCGCGCGACGCGCTCTCCCTCACGCTTGAGCCAGCGCTCGACCTGTCCCTCGACCACCGACTCGCCCAGCTTGGGCATGACTATGGTGACCGGCATCTGCGCTCCTTACGCGCGTACGCGTACGAAGACGAGTACTAATGTAAGACACTTAAGACACTAATAAGACTATGTGTAACTAGACGCGTGCTCGGCTCGCTCAGCGCGACGAACCTGCACGGACATCCGCGAACACAGCCGCGCACGTCTAGCGCACCGTGACGATGACCGGCCGAATGGCGTTGTTGCCGTAGCCATAGCGGTTCCAGCGCGGCATATCGGGTTGGGTGTTGCCCAGGGCATCGGTTGCCCGTGACCGCAGGACGTGCCGCCCGGGCTCCACAGCGTTCCAGACGAACTCCCAGCTCCGCCAGGCGTGCGGCGACGCGGCTGGTAGCAGCCGCGCCTCTTGCCAGATATCCCCGCCGTCCACGGTAACCTCAACCTTGACCACCTCGGCCGCGCCAGACCATGCTTTGCCGCGCACGACCACCGGGCCGGGCGCAAGCGTCTGCCCGGGCACCGGTGTGGTAATCACCGAGCGCACTTGCATCGTCGTGACCGGCACCGACTCGGTCGCATCGTCAAAGACATAGACATAGCGCTGCACCTGGTAATAGCCGCGGAACGGTGCGGTGAGCGCCTCGAGGCGCTGAAGCCATTTCACACTGGCGACGCCATACCAGTCCGGCACAACCAACCGCAGTGGCGCGCCGTGCGCCGGTGTAAGCGGCTCCCCGTTCATCTCCAGGGCCAGCAACGTGTCAGGGTGCAGCGCCTTGTCCAGGGGCAGGGCGCGGGCGAAAGGGATCTCCTCCGGCCAGTCAGGAGGCCTGCCCCGGTCAGCACCGACGGCCAGGACCTCGACGACGCCGGGGCGCAGGCCGGCGCGCTCCAGTACGGCGCGCAGCGGTACGCCGCTCCAGCTTGCCGTGCTCACCGCGCCGATGTCCCACGGCTCGCCGACCGGCAGCGGCGAGAGGCCGGTGCGCTGGTTGCCGGCGCACTCCAGGGTTGCCACGAGCGTACGCACGCCCAGAGCGCGTAGCTCGTCCAGGCTCAGCTCCAGCGGCTGCTCGACGGCGCCGCCGATGCTCAGCCGGTACGTCGCCGGATTGAGCTGTGGCACAGGAAAGTGGCTGCGTACATAGAAATTCGCCGCTGGCGTCATGTCGGCGTTCAAGCACTCGAGTGGTGTCTCGGCGTTGAACGGCTCTGCCCTCACGACTACCAGCCCCACTACGGCTTGGCGAACGTTCGGGCGGTCCGGGTTCGCGTTCATCTGCTCTCCTCTATCTTTTATCTTTTCTATCTTCTATCTTTGCCCTCTATCTTTGCCTTCTATATGTAGTGTCAAGGGGTGTTAACTGTGTTAAGCTGTTGCAGGGTCGTTCAGACCTAAGAGTCATGAGTAGCTCAGCATAGGTCCACGGGATATACAGGATCGTCCGGCTCTCCACTGCGGCTCGCGGCCCTATTATACAGGGGCGAGAGAGGAGCACGGCCCTGGACGGTCTGCTCCTGAGAGCAGCAAGGCCGCCTCAGCGGCCTCCGCTGCTGTAGTCGTAGAAGCCGCGGCCGCTCTTGCGGCCGAAGGCGCCCTGGGCCACCCGCTCCACCAGCAGGGGTGGCGGCCGGTCCCGCGCGTCGCCCGAGGCGGCGTAGAGCTGCTGGGCGATGCCCAGCAGCACATCCAGCCCCACGAAGTCCGCCACCTCGAACGGCCCCATGGGGTGGTTGAGGCCCAACCGCACCGCGGTGTCGATGTCCTGGGGCGTGGCATAGCCCTGTTCCACCAGCCACAGCGCCTCCCGCACCAGCACCCACAGTAGCCGCGTGACCAGAAAGCCGGCGATGGCCCGCCGGAGCACCACCGGCTCCCGATCGATGCGGCGCACGAAGGCCAGCAGGCGCTGGAGGGTCTCCTCGCTGGTGTGGGGGCCGCACACCACCTCCACCAGGCGCAGCACCAGCGGGGGGTTGAAGAAGTGCAGGTTGGCGCAGTGGGCCTGCCGCGCCAGGGGCAGGGGGGCGGTGAGCTGGGCGATGGGGATGCTGGAGGAGTTGGAGGTGAGCAGGGTGTGGGCGGGGCACAGCCGGTGCAGTTCCTGGAAGACCTGCTGCTTGAGGGCCAGGTCTTCGGGCACCGCCTCGATCACCAGGTCGGCCTGGGCGGCCGCCGCGGCCAGCACTGGTGTGGGCTGCACGCGGCCCAGGGCGGCCTCCAGCTCCGCGGCGGTGAGCGTCCCGCGCTGCACCCGCCGTGCCAGGAGGGTGCGCATGGTGGTCAGGGCCTGGGCAAGCTGCTGGGGCTGCACATCGTAGAGCCCCACGGTCAGGCCGTGCAGGGCGCACTGCGCAGCGATCTGCGTCCCCATCGTCCCTGCTCCCACCACGCAGACCCGCTCCACGGCATCAGTAGCCATTCGGGTTCCTCCTAGTATGTACATCTGCGTACATCGCCTGCTTTGCTAGCCGGGCGCGGCGATTGTACCACGCTGTGTGGCTAGCGTGCGGCCCCCTGCCAGGTGCTGCCCTGCGGCGGGAAGGGCAGCGCGCGCAGGCGCTTTGACGCCGCAGCGGCCGTGTGTTATGACATGGGCGGTAGTGAGGTTGCGCCGCAGCGGCCGTGCTCTGGGAGGCCGGGCCTGCTGCACCGCTTCCGGAGGCAAGGAGGCATGCGCAACGCCGGGTCTATAGTGGCAGGGTTCCTGGTTATCGGCGGGATCATTGCCGCTGTGACGGTGATGAACCAGGTGAGCGCCCAGCAGAAGGCGGAGGAGGAAGCGGCCAAGGCGCGCGCCGCGCAGGCGACCGCCACCGCCATCGCCGCGCGCCAGCCCACACCGCGCCCCGGCCAGGCGGCTCAGGCCCAGCAGCGGCCGGCCGGACAGCAGGCGCCTCAGGCGCAGCAACAGCAGCGGCCGGCTCAGCAGAGCGGCGGGCAGGCGCAGGCGCCACGGTCAAGCGCTCCGGCGCAGTTCCGCCCGGCGGTGCGTGAGGCGCCTCCGAAGCATCCTACGGTGACCCTGGTCGTCACCACCAGCTTCCCGGACCTGACCGTCAGCGTAGGGCTGAACCAGGATGTTCGTCAGCGCCCACGGGTGAGCCTCAACGGTGGTCCACCGCGCGAGCCGGTCACGGCTGAAGACGGCACCAAAGTCGTGCAGTTTGAGAATGTCCCGGTCGGCCGGCACGAGCTGGTGTTATATGTGCCGCCGTACTTGCCGGATACGCCGCCCCAGACCTTCCGGCGCATGATCACCATTTCGGGCAACGAACCGGTAGCCCGCTTCGCCTTCGGCTAGACGGACCTGGCAGGTGGGGCGCGCGGTGATCGAGACGCATGCGCACGGCCGCCGAGGTGTGCCGGCGGCCGTGCTGTTCCTTCTACTCTACCTCATCTGGGGCTTTACTTACGTTGTGCTGCGTATCGGATTGGCCCATGCCGCGCCGCTGACCTTCGCGGCCGGGCGGGCGGTGCTCGGTGGGGCGGTCGTGGCGGCTACTGCGGCCTGGACCCGCCGACCCTTCCCGCGCTCGAGAGATGAGCACATCTTTGCTGCGCTGGTGGGACTCGGGAACGTCACGGCGCTGGCGGGCTTGATGAGCATTGGCGCGGCACACGTCAGTGCGGGTGAGACCTCTATCCTGATCTACACGCAGCCGCTCCATACTGCGCTGCTCGCCTGGCTGTGGCTGCGCGAGCCGCTCACGCTGCGACGCATCACCGGATTGCTGGCCGGCTTCACCGGCATGACGCTGGTGCTGGCCGACCGAGTGCGTCCGGGAGCGCATCCCGAATGGGGGGCCTATCTGGCCCTGGTCGGTGGTGGCCTGGGCTGGGCGCTCTCCGCGGTCTATTACCGCAAGCGCCAGACTGAGGTGCTCCGCCGTGGCGAGCGGCAGGTGGATTTCCTCTGGCTCACAGCGCTCCAGGCGTGCTATGGCGGCGTGCCGCTGGTGCTGGGCGGGCTGCTGCTCGAAGGCTGGTACGCCGAGCCTGTGCTCGATTTCTGGTGGACGCTCCTGTACACCGGCGTGTTTGCCTCCGGCGTGGCGAACATCCTGTGGTTCCACCTGCTTAACCGGCGCGAGGCAGTGGTGGTCGGCGCCTACGTGTTCTTCGTGCCGGTCTTCGCCGTCATCTTCGGCGCCCTGCTGCTGGGCGAGCGCCTGCCACCCGCCGCCCTTCTAGGCGGCCTGCTCATCGTGGCCGGCATCTTCCTGGTGAACGCGCGCAGCCAGCCGGAGAACAAGGGCTAGCCCCGAGGGCCGGGTCTCACTCCATCTGCGTGGCGGCGAGCAGGAAGGCGCCGGTGCCCCAGGGATACGTGCCAGTGGGGATCGAGTTGTAGTGAGCGACGTCGCCGGGGCCGGTGCCGGCCGACACGCCGACGACGTTGCCGCGCTCATCGACCTTGTCTTGCAAGGCCCGCCATGTGCGCCGCGCGGCGTCCATGTATAATCGTTCGAACAGACCGAGCGCGACGCCGCGGGCAAAACAGTAGGCGAACATGGCCGAGCAGGAGGTTTCGAGATACGTGTCCGGCCGCTCCAGCACAGTGTGCCACATCCCGCGCGGGTCCTGCACCCCTAGCAGCGCCTGGCAGTGCTGCTGGAAGAGCGCGGTGATGCGCGGCCTGCCTGGATGGGACTTGGGCAGCCACTCCAGCAGTTCGATGCACGACATGGCCATCCAGCCATTGCCACGCCCCCAGAAGCCACTGGTACGCCGCCCGGTGCCGGCCTCCTCAGCGTGCAGGTAGAGGGCCCAGGCAGGGTCGAAGAGATGGGCCGCGTGCACCTCGACCTGGCGCACAGCCTCATCGAAGTAGGCCGGCCGGTCGAGCAATGCGCCCATACGGGCAAGCTCTGGAGCGCAGTAGTACACTGTGTCGACGAAAAGCCAGGCATGCCGGTCGGAGTGCTGGATCGCGCCGTCTGGCCAGCGAATGGCCTCGCGCATGATGAATTCGCAGATTCGTTCGCCGAGGGCCAGGTAGCGATCGTCCCGGAACACCCGAAAGAGCATGGGAACGACGAGGACCGGCCCCCAGGTCCCGCAGTAGGGCGTGACCGGCACCCCGTGCCTGAGATGGTGGTCCATCCAGGAACGGAGATAGGTGAGATAGCGCTCGTGGGGGTATCGGTTCGCTGCGGCGGCCAGGCCGTACATCAGCAGCGACTCGCCCCAGTTGGTGCTCCACTCGGACGGTTTGCGGCTGAAGACCACAGCATCCGCGACCGTCTCGAGCAGGGTGTCAGGCATGCCGCACGTCTCCCCGATCCACTGCGCCGCGCTGTCGCGAAATACAGTGTGGCACGGCACAGGTTGCATAATCCTAGCATTTGTTGGGGAGAACGGTCAAGCAAGCGGTCAGTATCCCTTCTGCTTGTCCACGACATTGAAGGGAGGCTCTCCCGCAACGAAGCGTCGCGCGTTCTCGCGCAGGATCTCGATGGTGCGCCGCTCCTTCTGGAGCGAGTGGCCTGAGGAATGCGGGGTGATCAGGCAGTTCTCCAGCCCCCACAGCGGGCTGTCGGGTGGGAGCGGCTCAGGCTCCGTCGCATCCAGGGCGGCGAAGGCGATCGTGCCGTTCTGAAGGGCTGCCGCCAGCGCGGCGTGGTCGACCAGCGCGCCGCGGGAGATCACGACGAGCGCAGCGGTGGGTTTCATCAGGGCGAGCTGCTCTGCGCCGATCATGTGATAGCTCTGCCGGGTGTGCGGCGCGCTCACCACCACCACATCGGAGCGGCGCAGCAGCTCCGGCAGCCCGTCCAGCCCCCAGAGCTCTGTGACGAACGGCCCTTTCTCGACAGGTTCGGCATCGACGGCAAGCACCTGCATCTCGAAAGCGTGGGCGCGCCGGGCCACGGCACAGCCGATGTTGCCCAGGCCGATGATGCCCAGCGTGCCACCGGCGAGCTCGATACTGTGCCGGCGCACCAGGGCGCCCTCCCAGCGGCGCTGTCGCTGGAGATCCCGCGCCACGAGGATGCCGCGACTCCAGGCCAGCAGCATGGCGAAGACGTGCTCGGCCATGTTGCGGGCATGCGCGCCGCGGGCGTTAGTCACAATGACGTCGCTCTCCACCACCTCAGGGAACGTGAGCAGCCGCTCGACGCCGGCGCTGGGACACTGGATCCAGCGGAGCCGCCGCGCCAGCCGGAACGCCTCAGGCGAGGGCCAGCCGTAGATGGCGTCAGCATCGACGATCTCGCGCTGTACGTCCTCCTCGGTAAAGGCCCGCACAACCTGGACGCCCTCCAGCTCGTCCAGCAGGTGGAAGAATCGCTCGTTCGCCCGTGAGGCCAGCACTAGCTTCATCGCCGTCCCAACTCCTTTCGCCCTGATCATCCCGATCGCTCCGACCTCCCGATCGTCCCGATCACCTGAAGATATCCCGCCGCCATCGGATGGATGACCTGCCGCGCACCGGTCTTGCTCTCTGGAGCGCCACTATACGCGGGCGTGTGCTGTCTGTCTACCGGGGAGTAGTGCGTACTGCCTCCTGCGTACCACGTACGCAGGAAGCCTTGCTGCACCACGCTGTCCCAATGTGGGGCATCGTCACTCGCGCAGGTGGGGCTTGCGCAGTATTCATTACGCCATTACGCAGTACGCACTACGCATTCTGTAGTACACTGGGCTGCGACATCGACGGTAAGAGGGAGCGTAAAGGCATGAGTGAGATGGTTTCGTCGGGCTTGCCGCTGGGGGTCCTCCAGATTGGCGCCGGGGGAGCGGGCACCGGACACTTGCGGGCGGTGGCGGCGAACCCCCGCTGCCGACTGGTGGCGGTCGCTGATGTTGCGGCGGAAGCACGGGAGGCAGCAAGCCGGGACTACGGTGTGCCGGCGTATGAGGACTACCACGAGATGCTGCGCCGCCATGCCAGCGAGGCAAGCCTTGCCATCATTGTGCTGCCGCATCACCTATACCCCGAGGCCGTCGAAGCCGCAGCCGAGGCGGGCCTGCACATCCTGAAAGAAAAGCCGTTCGCTCGCAACCTGGCGGACGCTCGGCGTATGGCGGCTGCCCTGCACAGCCGCGAGCGGGTCTACATGACAGCGGCGCAGAATGCCTTCAGCCCGGCGCAGCAGCAGGCGCGCGAGCTGATACGGAGCGGTGCCATCGGTGAGATCTACCTGGCCGTGGGCACGATCCTCTACAGCTGGAACCCCGATGGACAGAACTGGCGATGGCGCGGCCGCCGCGCGCTCTCCGGTGGCACAGCCATCCTCGATGCCGGCTGGCATATTCTGGAGAGCGTGTCGGCCGTCATGGGCCGCCCGCAGCGCGTGTATGCCACGATCGGCAGCATGCGGGCCTGCCCGGGCGGCGACTATGACACGGACGACAAGGGCGTGCTTGGGCTGGAGTATGCCGGCGGCGCCATCGCCAGCGTCGTGACGTGCCATGTGGCGCTACCGCGTCGCTTTGAGCTCCTGCTCCATGGCACGCAGGGCAATCTCGAAGTCCAGCCGGAGCGGCTGGTGCGCTACGACCGCCGCGCGGTGGTGCGAGCCTATGACCTGCCGGCCGCGACTGACCTCCGCGCCGTTCAGCTCAACCATTTTCTCGACTGCGTGCTCCACGGCAGCCAGCCGCACTGCGGTCTCGAGCGCTCCCTAGAGCTCCAGTTAATCGTCGAGGCAGCGTACCGCTCGGCGGCCGAGGGGCGCGCGGTTGCGCTCGACGAGTTGTAGCACTTGGTCAAACCTTGCTGAGGCAGATGTACCTGGCTCGACGCTGCTGCGCCCCACCTCGGGAGGCAACCGTGCTCGGAACGGGCGGACGCGCGCCAGCGCGAGGCGATCCAGACGCTGGTGGGCGGTGCGGCCGGCGGCCCGTGGAGGATCCTCAGGAACACGATTTCAACACTACACGGCCCACAGTTCGTGCGCTTTGACGTGGAGCTCGCAGGCGCACGCACCCGCGTCCGCGCCGGAAACGTACTCGAGCTGGAGATGGAGCCGATCCGGAACCCTGTGACGAAGGCTGAGGTGTTCCCTCGAGTTGTCCTCCCGCAAGGCTTCGTCTACAACGAAAGCACTCGCACATCGTCGCGGGCGTTTCGTATCCAGGGACCGATCCAGTACGAGTATGCGGGCCGGGACGCGGCTTTCTCACTGTTTGAGTACACCGGCCCGGAGCAGCGGGGCGGTGAGCAGGAGGGCGCACACCACGAGCGTCGCAGCGCTCATCATGGCGCCAACTTTGACCGAGAGCGGGTCATAGACTAGGCGGACCTCACGCGCCCCCGCCTCGAGGGGGATCGCCCGCAGGGCAAGGTTGGCCTTCAGGATAGGGGCAGGCGCGCCGTCTACAAGCGCGCGCCAGCCCGGATACCAGCTATCGGACACGACGAGGAAGCCCGGTCGCGCCAGGCGCACCGCAATGCGAAGCTCCTCCGGCGCAGCGTAAACGATACGTGCCTCGCCGGGCGGATCAAGCTGGCCGGTCTGCGCCATCTGTGCGGGCGTGCGGGACAGGCTGGCAAAGCGCTCTGGTAGGGGCTGCTCGAGCACGATGGCAACCGCAGGGTCGAACCAGGGAGTGCGCTCGCTGAGCAGCCGGGCTGCCTCCTGCGGATCCGCCACGATGGCGTACGGCACAACATAGGCGCGAGGGAGTGCGGCGGCGTTGATGAGCACGCGGACAGAGCCGGTCAGGGGTTCCGCTGGCTCGATCCAGCCTGGTGCCACGGCCTCACTCGGTGCCTCGAGGAGGTAGCGCAGGCCGAGCAACCCGCTGAGCTGCGGATCAGGACGCGTGCCGCGTCGGGCCATGGCCTGCCGCCAGAGCGTGACATGCGGTGCATCGCCGGTGCGGAAGAGCAGCGCAGCGAGCCGGGCGTAGTCTCGGGTGGGCAGGAGCCCGCCGTCGTAGCCGTCGATGCTCTGGAGGCCGAACGCGGCGGAGAGGTTCGGCCACAGGCCCTCCTTGAACTGGGTGAACTTCGACAGGTTCTCGGCCCCCAGCGCGTCGAGCATCCCGGCATGTGTGCGCTGGAGGGCGCTGGCATCCGGCAGCGTCAGCGGCTCCGGCACGATGCTGAGCATGCGGCCCGCGCCCTCGCCATCCTGTGCGATCAGCCGCCGGAGGTAGCGAAGCGTCGAACGCTCCTGCTCATACACATCCGGCGCAGTGGGGTGGTGCACTGGCAATCCCAGGCCGGCCGCGTAGAGCTCGCCTGCCAAGGCGATGCAGAGCATCCAGGCCACGGGACGTGTGGGGGCCGCCCCGCTCAGCGCCATGCCGATCAGGCCGAGCGCGCCTACGGCAGCTAGGGCCCACATAGCCGCACCGCCGCCCTCAGGGAGCGCCTGGCTGGAGCGCACCAGGTAGGTGCGCACAGCATAGAGAGTCCCTGCCAGGGCGAGGGAGGCGACCGCGAAGGCGAAGCAGCGCGCCAGGCGAAGCCGCGCCGTTCTACGGGTAGCCTCCAGGAGGGTATCCAGGCCCAGGGCAGCCAGCGCGGCAGTGGCGAAGGTCCACAGCAACAGGAGCCGACCCGGGGCCCGGAAAGCACTGAAGCCGGGCAGGAAATGGTAGAACAGGCCGTACAGCGGGGTGTAGGTGCCCAGCGCCAGCACGATGGCCAGCACAGCCATCACTGCGAGCACACCGGCCAGCCCGCGCGGCGTCGGCTGCACAGGAGCAGCGCGCGCCGGCGCCCGGCGCAGCCCGCCGGCCCACGCTGCCAGGGCCAGCAGCGCGAGCACGAGGGCGACCACCCCAGTATAGCCGATCTGCTCCACCGACGGTGTACTCCCTGGCCTCCAGTAGCCGGGCAGGAGCGCCTCCAGCAGGTGCAAGCGATCGAGGGCGTACTGCGTGGCCTCTTCGATCGGCACCCCGCCCTGGCGATAGGAGTGCTGCGCTAGCTCCACCGCTGGCAGGAGCTGGACAGCCGCGAGCCCTGCCCCTACCGCCAGCGTGGCGCCTGCCAGCAGCACAGGGCGCAGCCGTGCTCTCCAGTTACATGCCTGGCCGGTCAGGGCGATCCAGACAGCGAGCCCGCCGAGCGCCAGGCCGGAGTAATAGGCCTCCTGTGTATGGCCGGCCAGGAGCTGCACAGCGAAGACAATGCCCCCGGCGAGCGTCCACCGCCAGGTGCCTGTGGCGGCCCGCACGCAAGCCAGCAGCAGGAGGGGCAGCCATGCTGAGGTGTGCACCTGGTTCAAATGGTCGGCATGGGCGGTGAAGTAGCCCCCAAAGGCAAAGGCCAGCGCACCAATGAGCGCCGCCTCAGCGCGCAGCCGCAGGCCAGCGCGACAGAACAGGTACATGGCCGCGGCAGCCAGCCAGCCGTGCAACGCAATGCTCGCATTGATCGCGATCCAGAACGGAAGGGCAAAGAACAGTACGTCCAGAGGATAGAACAGGGCTGTCTGGATGTTCGCCAGGAAGGGCGCGCCCAGGAACAAGCGATCGCTCCAGAGCGGCAGCTCACCGCGGGCGATGCGCTCCGCAGCGTAGCGTTTCAAAGGGAAGAAGTACGTGAAACTGTCGTAGCCAGTGAAGGTCAGGCCGCTGAACAGCAGCGTGCGGTAGAATAGCAGCGTATAGCTCGTCAGCGCTGCCAGGGCCAGCGCATCGGCGGCCAGCCAGCCTGCTAGCGCGCTGGTCTGTGCGCTGGGCTGCCGAGGAGCGGAAAGGGCTGCTGCAGGCGTGAATTGCGGCGCCGGGACGCGCGTGCGAGCCATCGCGCCGGCATTCTACCACCCGCCGCGCGGCCGGACCAAGGGGTGCGCCTGCGCAGAGTGTTAGATACGCGGGCGATCTCGGCATACCGGCTGACCTGGGACACAGGAGGGAGCGCGATGCTCGCCTGTTCGGTAGTCATTGTGGCCGGAGGAAAGAGCAGGCGTCTGGGCCAGGACAAGGTGCTGCTGCCCTGGCCGGTGCCACTGGACGCCGCGCCGGACGCTGATCCAGGGGTGCTGCGCGGCACGCTCCTCGGGGCGACGCTCAGCCGGCTGGCCAATCTCTCCGATGACCTCATCGTGGCTGGCCGTGAGCTCCCGCCGGCGCCGCTCTACCGCTGTGTAGCTGACAACTTCCCCGATGCCGGGCCGCTGGGGGGCATCGAGGCCGGGCTCGCTGAAGCGCGCTACCCGCGCGCCCTGGCCCTGGCAGCGGACATGCCGTTCCTTAACCTAGACCTGCTGCGGGCCCTGGTTGAGCTGGCAGAGCGTGAAGGTTGGGATGCAGTGGTCCCGCGGGTAGGAGAAGAGCTGGACCCGCTCCATGCGGTCTACAGCACAGGATGCCTGCCAGCCATCCGCGCTGCGCTGGCCACGGGGCAACGGCGGATGATTGCCTTTCTGCCGGCCGTTCGTGTGCGATATGTCGATGCCAGCGAGCTCCGGCGCTACGACCCCGAACTGCGCTCGCTCTGGAATATCAACACCCCGGAAGATCTGAAGCAGGCGGCAGAGCTCGGAGGCGACTGAGCTCGGCGCAGATGAGCGCTATCCCCAGCCGCCTCCAGGGACGCTGGATCAGGAAAACTGGGATCAGGAAAACTGCTAGCGTGCAGGCGGGATCTTCAGGACTGTGCCGGGGTAGATCTCCGTGTTCGGGTCGGCGTTTGCCTCCTCAAGGATCCGCTTGTTCGTCTCATAGAGGAGCTGCCACTTGCTCTCATCGCCATACTCTTTGCGTGCGACGGACTTGAGCGTATCGCCCGGCATCGTGCGGTACTCCCTCATAGGCCCCGCAGGTTCCTGTTTTTTCCCGAAGAGACGGTCCAGAAAGCCCATGCGTGCCCCTCCTCGAACGCGCTGGTGCTGCGAACCTGCAACCGGCAGGATTATAGCAAGCCGCGCGCGGCCGGGCAACTGCGCACCGTCGCGCGACGGTGCCTGGTTATGTTGACGGCTGCACATAATTGCAGTACACTAGCGCCAGGCAGCACAGCCATGCCAGCGTAGCGCGCCTGAACGCGTTCATGCTGAGGTAGTTTGCCTTCTCGCTGCACCCAGCGCGCGGCGGTTGGATATTTGGATAGATTGTGGTCCTGGAGCACATTCAACGGAGCGAAAGCGTATGGCCAAGGGGCTCACCGCGCGGCAGCGCGAGGTGCTCGCGCGCATCATCAAGCATATCGAAGAGCATAATTGCCCGCCGACGATTCGGGAGCTTGCCGCAGAATTGAACATCACCTCGACCAACGGGGTGCGCGATCACCTGCGCGCGCTCATGGAAAAGGGATTCATCAAGCGTAACCCACGCCTCTCGCGCGGCATCGAACTGACCGGGGAATGGCGTGCCCTGGTCAGCCGGGAGCTCGCCCGCTCCGTCAGCTACCCGGCGGCACTGCCGATCGTGGGCCAGGTTGCCGCTGGCTCGCCGGTGCTAGCGCAGGAGAACGTGGAGGACACGCTTACCCTGGACGCGCGCTACGTGCGCGACGGCGATTTCGCCCTGCGCGTGCGCGGTGATAGCATGTGCCTGGCCGGTATCTTCGAAGGAGACTACGTAGTTGTGCGCCAGCAACCTGTGGCGCAGCCGGGGGACATCGTAGTAGCCCTGGTCGGCGATGAGGCGACCGTCAAACGGTTTTACCCAGAAGATGGACGCATCCGGCTTCAGCCGGAGCATCCGGAGATGGAGCCCATCTTTATCCATCCAGAGGATCCGGCGTTTCGCATCGTCGGGAAAGTAACGGCGGTGTTCCGCGTGCTGTAGGCACGTGTAGGGCAGGCGGCACAAACACCGCCGCAGCACGTCATGCGCTGAACCTCGTACTGGATATCTGCCCCTCACGTACAGGCCGGCGCATCGGCTCGATTGGCAGCCAGATGGTGAAGCGACTGCCCCGGCCGGGGCGCGAGCGCACGGTGATGTCTCCACCGTGGGCGTGCACGATCGCCCGGGCGAGATTGAGGCCCAGGCCCAGCCCGCCGTATTTGCGCGTGGTGGTCATGTCAACCTGGTAGAAAGCCTCAAAGACGCGCTGGAGATTTTCTTCCGAGATACCGACGCCCCGATCAGTCACGGTGATCTCCACGCAGGGGGGCAGCGCTGCGGTGCTCTCAGCCTCCCCGCCACGGCGTCGTCCGGTCCGGGACCGGTACCGCGCCGAGATAGTCACCGGCTGCCCGGGAGCGGAGTACTTGAGTGCATTGCTCACCAGCACGTCGAACACCTGACCGATGCGCCGCCGATCGCATCGCACGCGGGGAAGCGCGGAGGGAAGTTTCAGCGTCACTGAGCGGCTGGGCCAGCGCGCACTCTGGGTGTTAATAGAGCGCTGGAGCAGCTCCACCAGGTCAACCTCTTCCAGGCTCAGCGCCAGTTCCCCTGAACTGGCCGTCGTCAGGTCAACGAGCCCCTCAATGAGCTCCTGAAGGTGCCGCGCTTCCTGCTTGATCACCTGCACCGGCCGCTCCAGCGCCGCGACATCCGGCACCGCCGCAGGCCCATGCTCGTCGCGCAGGGAGCGCAACCGGCGCTCCAGCAGCTCGCTGTATCCCCGAATTGCCGTCAGGGGCGTGCGCAGCTCGTGGTTCACGATGGAGAGGAACGTGTCTTTCGCGCGGGTGAGTTCCCGCTCTCGTTCGACCTCGCTGGCTTGTCTAGCAAATACCCGGGCGTTCTGGATCGCCAGGGCAACGTAGGCAGCGAAGCCATGCAGGAGAGCAAGCTCACGTTCGCCGAATCGGCCCGGCCGGCGGCTGAGCACGGTAATGACACCGAACAGAGCGTCGTGATAAAAGACAGGCACCGCTGCACCGGCGACAAAGCCGAGCTCCGCCAGGAACTCGGCGTGGCTGACCCGTTCGTCGGTGCGGATGTCCAGGACTACGGCTGGGCGGTGATGCGACGCCACCCACCCGCTGAGGCCCTGTCCGAGTGGACGCCGCCATGCGCGTACGGCGTCTGGCACCCCGTAGGCACCCCGTGCAATGAGCTCGGTGCCTTCCAGTGCTAGCACAATGCATGCATCGGCGTTCATCTCCCGGGCGGTGAGCTCGCTGATCAGCTGGAGGCGCTCGTCCAGGTCCATCGGCGCGGCCAGGGCCCGGCCGATGGTCAGCAGGCTGCTCTCCAGGCGCCGGGCACGCTCCTGCACCTGCGCGAGCAAGGCCTGCTGCTCGCGGAGAGCAGCAGCGCGGGCACGCAGGTCGCGGACTACCAGCACGTACCATGGTTCCCCGGAAGTGCGGTGGCTCGGTGCGGCCGAGACCTCGACAGGCACCCGCGCGCCCGTGCGATCGAGCACTGTGATCGAAGCCAGCGCCGGCGCATCGCCGCGGCGCAGCAGGCGCCGGAACAGCACCTCCCCGCGGTGTCGCTCGTCCGGGGGGAGCAGGTCGCGGAAGGAACAGCCGGCAAGTTCCTCGCGCGAGTAGCCGCTCAGCCGCTCGCCCGCGCGATTCACGAACATGATCACACCATGCCGGTCCAGCGCGAGCACAGCGTCGGCCAGTTCCTCGACGAGCTCGGGGAGGTCGGTCATTTCGAGACCTGCCCGCGTGCCCGGGTGCTGCGAAAGCCAAGGTGCCGGTTGGCCTTCCGTCACCATAGCAGTACTGCTGCAAAATTGCCAAGAACAACGGGAACGGCAGTGCCGATGGTGTCGAGCGCGCAGCGCGCCCGCTTCACAGGTGGTAACGGCTTTCCGCCGGCCAGGATACTACCCAGTATACGCTGCGGACAGCGTGCTGGCTCTGGGCGTGCGCTGGGAGCTGCCACCACTCGTGCGGTATCTGTATACCACTGCACGGTATACCGTACGTACCATGCAAATACGTACCATACGATTATGTGCAATTATTGGAGCCGTGATTGCAGCAGCAATTGTAGCACGGCGCGGCACGCCATGCTGCCGGCCACCAGAATCACGCCACCCAGTGCCCCCGTACAAACAAGGCAGTTAACAGCCCCAGGAGCGGCAGCGCTAGGGCTAGATACATTCGCTCAAGTAGACCTGAGCCGTTGCTCCACTTTGCCAGCAAGATGAACACTGGCACGAGCATGAGCATGTAACGGTTGATGCTCCACAGGGTGAACGTGGAAACGGTCGCGGCCAGCACAGCGGCGCAAAAGACGCCGTAGCTGGGGCGCAGGCGGGCCAGGATGAGAGGCGTAACGGCGCAGGCGCTCACCAGCAGGGCGTAATCGAGCACCTGCATGGTGCGCCATGCCCAGGGCGAGTGCAGCCGCGGCGAGAGATAGGCTGGAGCTGCTGCCAGACCAAGCAGCAAGCATACTTGTTCAAGCCGGGGCAGCCGCCGTGTAATCCACAGGACCAGCGCCAGGACGCCGGCCAGTGCCGCCAGAGTAGCGCTGAGCAGGACCGGCGGGAGTGCCTGCGCACCCTGGACAATCTCGCCGGCGATCGCCGGGGTCCTCTCCAGGAAGCTGAAGTCGGTCTCGCCCCAGTACGCCTTGGCGTTTCGAAAGAGCAATGGATCGCCGAAGCGCATCCACGTGTAGCCTGCGTAGATCGCCAGACCCGCCGGCACCAGCAGCCCCCAGAGCAGGCCGGCCCATCTCCGGCCGGGCGCACGGCGCGCGACGCTCATGTATTCCCATACCCAGAAGAGAGCGAAGAGGACGCCCACCGGCCGGGCGAGCGCCGCCAGGCCGCCCAGCAGGGCCCCCGCCGCCCAGCGTTGCTGCCGTGTCAGGTACATCGCCGGGATGAGCAGGGCCAGGAAGAGCGCTTCCGCGTAGACGCTGGCCAGGAAAAACGACGACGGGAAGGCCAGCAGGTATAGCACGGCGCGCCGCGCTGCCGGTTCCGGCAGGTCCAGCCGGGCGAGGCGGTAGAGGAAGAGCATAGCGACGAGGACAGCGGCATGGGTGATGAGCAACCCGGCCAGGACATAGTCCCCCACCAGAGTTGAGAGCGCACGGATCGCTAGCGGGTACAGGGGAAAGAACGCCGCAGCCTGCTCCCAGGTGTACCCGTTCGCGGCGATGCCGATGTACCAGTCGGAGTCCCAGTGCGCCCACATGGCCAGCAACGGGTGAGGCGAGAGGCGTATAGAGGAGACCAGCGGCTCACCGTCCGGGGCGGGGCCGAGCACCTGCCAGGCGAGCAGGCCGGTGAGGGTGAGAGCGGCCCGCCACGCCAGCACCAGCGCGCAGATAACTACCCACCACGGCGCCGCACGGCCGCCTGCTCGATCACTGTGCGGCGCGGCTGCACGGGTGCGGGACGTGCTGGCAGGCGCTATGGGTGGCTGGACCATCACGGGCTCCCCGGCCGGGCCGCCTCGGCCGGGAGCAGGCCGGGCTGCTTGCGCAACCCCCCGGCCAGCACCGGGCTGGCGCTGTCCCGCGGCGGCATGCCGGGCACTTCCTCCACGCAGTGGGTCGGCAGGACACCGGTCGCCAGCGCCTGGTGCGCCTGGCGCTGCGCTGCCAGCACGTCCATCCATCGAGGCATACGCAGGTCTATGTGCTTCCTTCCTTCGTTACTCTCTGGTACTGGTAATGCTCTGTCAAAATCTTTAACTTAAATCTTTAACTTAAATCCTTGTTAAAGATTTAAGTTTTGACTACGTAGAACCTAGCCAGGCGCGCAAGACCTCCGCATGCTGCGGCAGGGCTACCTCGGGTTCCTCGATCTCAGGATGCCATTTCTTCTCCCATTCGGCACAGTACCACCCATCGTAGCCGAGGCGCTTGAGCTCCGCCAGCATCTGACGGACCGGCACCTCGCCCTGCCCCAGCAGCACGAGCTGCCAGCCGCCATCGACGCGACGGGCGTCTTTGATGTGCACGTGTAGGATACGGCCGGCCAGGTAGCGCGCGGTTTCCTGTGGAGACTCACCCATGCGATACGGGTGGTGCGCATCCCAGATCGCGCCGATCTCAGGATCAGGCACGCGCTTGAGCACCTGGGCAACGGCAGAGCCGGTGGAAAAGTCGTCGTGCGTCTCCAAGGCGACCCTGGCTCCCGCGCTCCGCGCAGCCTGGGCGACCCGGCGCAAGGAGCCGGCCATATAGTCGTACACTTCCTCAGCAGGCACGCCAGCCGGGAGGTTCCCGCCGAAGACGCGCACGAGCGGGCACTCGAGCTGACGTGCGAGCTCGAGGAAGTCGATCAGGCTCTGTTCGTTTTTCTGGCGTTCCTCAGGATCCGGGCTGCTCAGCCGCGCGGATGAGCCGAGACCGACGATACTGATGCCTGTCTGCCCGGCCACGCGGCGGATCCGCTCTCGCTGGGCCGGTTCCATCGGCGCCTGGATCAGTTCGCCATCAAGCAGGCGCAGTTCAAGCCCCTGGTAGCCGTACTGCTGCGCCGCCTCGATGGCGCGCTCAAAAGACCATCCCGGACAGCCTAGCGTGCTGAATGCCAGCTTCATGCCTTGACCTCTCTTCTGATCCTGTGCGCCTGGCCAGGCACATCAGCTCCGGCGACGCGCAAGCCTGGCGCGCCCTAGCCTGCGGCCAGGATCTGCACGATTATAGCATCTGCCTGGCGCAGCCTCGTGGCCTGCCATGGCACACCCCCTGCTCTCCCTGCCGTGACTGGCTCGCGGTGCTCACGCAACCGGGTGCCTGGGCGGGCGTTGAGAGATGCAGCCAGCGTAATTGGCTAGCCCGCCGTGGTGGAATTGACTCACTGGGGCTGCACGTCCTACACTCACGCAGGAGTGGGACGTCTCGCTCTGGTTGCCGCCACCGGGCCGGCTAGATGGCCTACTAAATAGCCTCAGTCCTAAGGTGAGGAGCAGCCGTTGCGCGCCATCTTGTCGCTGCTACAGCTTAACCCAAAGTGGCTTTACCCCGGCATGGGCGTGAAGCGGTGGGTCCTGCTGCTCGCCGCCGGCGCGCTGCTGGCTGGGCTCGGTGCCGGGTATGTGCTGGCAGATCTGTACCGCACGGCGCCGTTTCCGCCGGTGTTCTACTACCTGACCCTGCAATTTATCCCGCGCCTGGTGCGCGGCGCGCTCTTCCTCTCGCTGGGCGGGCTCGTTGCCGTGGTGGGCTTGCGCAAGCTCACCGAGTCCGTGGTTGACCTGGTAGCGCCACAACACGGGGACCTGGCCCAGAAGGCCTACGCGCAGCGCTATCTCGCTCGCCGGCCGAAGATCGTTGCCATCGGCGGGGGCACCGGGCTCTCGACGCTGCTGCGCGGCCTGAAGGAGCACACGTCCAATCTTACGGCGATCGTCACGGTGGCCGACGACGGTGGCTCCAGCGGCCGGCTGCGCAACGAGCTCGGCGTGCTCCCAATGGGCGACCTGCGCCAGTGCATCGCTGCCCTGGCCGATGCCGAGCCGCTGATGACTCGCCTGCTGGAGTACCGCTTCAACGGCACGCTCAAGGACTCCGGCCTCGATGGCCATAGCTTTGGCAACCTGTTGCTGGCGGCCATGACTGGCATCTGCGGTGACTTCGACCGCGCGGTGAAGGAGTCGAGCCGGGTCCTGGCTGTGCGCGGCCAGGTGCTTCCGTCCACGCTCGACCATGTGACGCTCTGTGCCGAGCTGGACATGAGCCCTGCGGCGCACAGGAGCGATACGCAGCAAAGTGCGACGGCCGGCGGCGCGGTTGCGGCAACGCTGGCGCCTGTGGCGCCGGACGCGCCTACGATCAGTCCGATCATCGTGCGCGGCGAAAGCCGTATCCCGCAGGCGGTGCTGCAGGCTGATCCCAGCGCTGGCGGCGCGGCGCGGCGGGCCTGCCGCATCAAGCGTGTCTTCCTCGATCCCGCCGCCCCCGCGGCCTACCCGGAGGCTGTCCAGGCCATCCAGGAGGCGGACATGATCGTCCTGGGCCCCGGGAGCCTCTACACGAGCGTGCTGCCGAACCTGCTGGTGCCCGAGCTCTGTCAGGCGGTGCGCGAGAGCACTGCACTGCGTGTCTACGTGGCGAACGTGGCCACCCAGCCCGGCGAGACCGACGGCTACGACGCCGCGGCGCACCTGGCCGCACTCCATGACAACTCTGGCGGCCCAGGCCTGGTGGACCTCATGCTGGTGAACAACAATACGGTGCCAGAGATCCCCGCGGCGTGGGGTGTGTCGCGCGTCCTCGTTGACGAAGGCACGACCCACCTCGATGGAGTGCGTGTCGTCACGGCTGATGTGGTCGATGAGGGGCGGCCCACCCGCCACGATCCGGCCAAGCTGGCTGCCGCCCTGATGCGTATCGCGGCCGGCCGCGTCTGACGAAACTGGTCTACGGCTACGTTGCACTGAGTCTGTTCGCCTCTCCTGCACAGTGGCGCGGGCCGGCCCTGCTGGCAGTCTTGACGACCTCTACATGCCCCCCTCACTTGTTACTATTGTTGTGTTGATGCTATGGTATTAATACCGAATAATAATCTTGCGCCGGCCGCTGGCATGTATCCTGCGTCGGTAGTCTGGTGTGGCGCTACCCCGCGGTGCCCGTTCCCTGCGCGGCGCCCCCGCTGCAGGAGCGTCGAGTTGTGCTATAGTGATGGCTGCGCTGATACGTAGGAGACCGAAGGTTCACGGATGCGCTACGCCGTCCTCGCCGATATCCACGCTAACCTCGAGGCCTTCAAGGCGGTGCTGGAGCACGCCGGACCTGTCGAACAGTACTGGTGTCTGGGCGATATCGTCGGCTATGGTCCGCAGCCGAACGAGTGCATCGAGCTTCTTCGTTCCCTGAACGTTATTTCTGTCGTCGGCAATCATGATCTGGCCGCGATCGGCCGGCGCTCGCTGGACGACTTCAACCCGGAGGCGCGGGCTGCGGCGGAATGGACCGCCCGCCAGCTCACCGACGAATCGCGCGCGTTCCTGGCCGGGTTGCCGCAGCGTGAAGTGGTCGATCGGTTCACCCTAGTCCATGGCAGCCCGCGCGACCCCATCGACGAGTATCTGCTCAAAGAGTGGGATGCCCGCTGGAACTTCCTTGAGTTCATCACGCAGGTCTGCCTGGTTGGACATACCCACATCCCGATTATTTTCGAGCAGGTCCAGGAGACCGGTACGGTGCCGGCGGTGCGCACACTGATCCCGCAGGAGCGCGAACCCGTGCGGCTGGACCGCCGCCGCCTGATCGTGAACCCGGGCAGCGTCGGCCAGCCGCGCGATGGCTCGCCGGATGCCAGCTATATGCTGTATGACAGCGATGCCAGCACGCTCCAGCTCCATCGCGTGCCGTACGACGTGCGAGCGGTGCAGCAGAAGATCATCGCTGCGGGGCTGCCAGCCCGCGTGGCGACGCGCCTGGCATACGGAATGTAGGCGCGCAGGGGGGAAGGGTGGCTACAGAGCCGCGTTCCTCAGACCACATCACCTTCGGAGGCGGCCGCCAGTCCGTGCGGGCCGTCGTGAACGCCGTGCAGAGCGTCCGTCGTACGTGGGCGTGGCTCGACGAGACTACCCATGGCCTCGCCACGCGTGGCGTGTTGGTCGTGCTGCTCGTGGTCGTGGCGTTCTATGTCGGTTTGAACCTGGTGGGACTGGCCGGCTCCACCAGACTGCTGCCCTGGGCGCGCCCGGCCCAGCAATCTGGAACGTCGGTGCAGGAGGCCCCGGCCGAGGTGGTGGCTGAGCCGCCTTCGGCCGTTGAAGGCGCTCCACAGGAAGCCGCGCCTGCCGCAGTGACGCCGTCTGCCGGGCCGAGCGCGACCGATGCCCTCGGCGCGGCCGCGCCGCTACTGCTCAGCCTGTTCTGGCTCACCTGCGCCTATCTGTTCGACAACGAGGCCCGCCGCTTGTTCGTGCTCCACGACGACTGGGGCGAGCGCCGCAGCCCCGCGTACACCGCCGTCGCCCTGGGATGCGTTACTCCGCTGCTATTCCTGGGCCTGCTCGTTGGCGCGTGGGGGATTGTTCGCCTGGCAGTGTGGACGCTGCGGATGCAGGCGTGGATGGCCACTGGGCGCGTGCTCGCTGCGGTCGCGCTGTTCTACCTAGCGCTGCTGGCGATCCGCTGGCTGCTGCGCCCGCATCCCGCATCCAGGTAGCCATGGGACACAGCAGCCAGCCGCCCCAAGCGATCACGGTACAGAAGTTGTCCTTCGACGGCGCGCTCTTGGCAACATGGACCGGGGAGGTCGTGGCCAGGGGTCCAGACGGTCTGGTACTGCGGGCCCGCTGGAGCCGGCCAGCGTATCACGGTCTTGGGGTAGTCAGCTTCGAACCGGGCGACTGCTTCACCGAGTACTTCTACTTCTTCCGCTGGTATGCGATCTGGCGGGTAGCGCAGCCGGCGCAGCCTCCCGAGCGAGGCGGACGCCTCAAATGCTGGTACTGCAACGTCCAGACCCCAGCCGAGCTTGTTGGACAGGTGCTGCGCTTCCGTGACATGGTACTCGATCTGCTTGTCTTGCCTGATGGCACGATGTTTGTGCTCGACCGTGAGGAGTTCGAGCGGCTGCGCCAGACAACCTTCGATCCGTACAGCGCACAGCAGGCCGAGGCGGCGCTTGCCGAGCTCCAAGAGCTCGTCCGCCGGTGCGCGCCGCCTTTCGAGGAGCTCGCGCGCCCCAAGGCAGCCGGCAGAGACCAGGATACCTAGGTGAGAGAGAATGGCACGGTCAGATACACACGACACCGCACGTCCCTGGCTGGTCGGGGTGGCCGGAGTAGGTTCGTTCGCTCAGCGGGTGGTCATCAAAGGGCTGCAGGCATGTGGTGAGGCACGGGTGGCCGCCCTGTTTGGGCGCACGCGGGAGCGTCTGGCAGCGGTGGCTGCTGAGCACGGGGTGCCGGCATACTATGATGACTATGCAGCCTTCCTGAGCCATCCCGGGCTGGATGCTGTGGTGGTCTGCACGCCGAACGACACCCACTACCGATTTGCCGTCCAGGCGCTCGATGCTGGCAAACACGTGATCTGCGAGAAACCGCTGGCGCTGAGCGTGGAGCAGGCAGAGGCGCTTCACCGGCTCGCCAGAGCCCGCGGGCTGCGCACAGCGGTGAATTTCACCTATCGATCAGTGTCACCGTTGCGAGCCATCGCCCGCGCGCTTGCCGAGCAGGCCATCGGCCGTGTGTACTTCTTTGCGATCGAGCAGCTCCAGAACCTGCGCGCCGATCCCGCCTCGCCGTTCACCTGGCGGATGGACCGGACGCAGGCCGGTGGCGGTGCCCTCTGGGACCTCGGTGTCCACCTGATTGATCTGGTGCACTGGTGGATCGGCCCCATCCACGCTGTGGTGGCGCAGACGAGCATTAGCATCTCCCGGCGGCCGGACCCGCGCACAGGCGGGACAGCGGAGGTTACCACGGACGACACGGCGATGGTGCTGGTACGTGCCGGTGAGGGGGTGCAGGGTGTGCTGCAAGCAAGCCAGATCGCACAGGGGCGCCAGAACTACCTGCGTGTCGCGCTGTATGGCAGCCGTGGCAGCCTGCTGTACGAGGCCGATCGAGACAAGGAGCCCGAGCTCCGCATCAGCCGCGTTTCGGCCGGCGCAGACGGTCGCGCGGGCCCGTGGACTGAGCTGCCCATCCCAGCTGATCTTCTGATCAGCTACGAAGAGTTCCCGGCGTTCCACATGGCGCGGCTGGTCCGGCAGCTTAAGGGGCTGGAGGAATTCCCTTCGTTTGCCGAGGGTGTGTGCTGCCAGGCCGTGCTCGACGCGGCAGAGCGCTCGGTGCGCTCAGGCCTCTGGGAGGCGGTGCACGTCCCGCCGCTGTGACGTATCCTGAGGGATGGCGGTTCGCGCCAGCCTAATGGACGAACACGAGGCGCGCGGCGACCGTGGCGAACGTGGTGATGAGGGGTGCGGGGAACAGCCCAAGGGCCAGCACGGCTCCGGCAGGCAGCAGCAGAAGCGCCAGGCGCGCACGTCGTCCGGAGAGGGGAGCCGCTGCGGCGCGTGCGCTGGCACTATCCAGAAATGCTGTGGCGCGCCCGGCCCGCACTGCAGCCGCGGCGGCTAGCATGGCGGCGGCACAGAGGACAGTAGCTACTCCCCAGTGCGACTGAGCGGTGATCTGCAACGCGCCGGCCAGTACGACAAATCCGGGGAGTGGCGGCAACCCCGCTACCGCAGCCAGCACGAACACCTCGGCCAGGCTACCCAGACGGCAGGGGATGCTGGCTGCTGCGGCCTGCCACGCTGCCAGCATCTGCGTGAGCGCCAGCGCAGTCAGAGCGACGGTGATTCCCGCCGGGGTCTGCGCGGCGAGGCCGCACAGCATGAGCCCGCCGGTATACAGCCAGAGCCCGGCCAGGCGCTGGCGGGACGTGCGCGCAGCATGCAGACTCCATCCGCCCACGAGCGAGGTCAGCGCGCCGGCAGCGAGGCTGAATCCGGCCGCCTGTGTCCCCGGCGCGAGGTAGGGGGAGCGCTGCCAGAGCTCCAGCAGCAACACCGCCACTGATGGACCAATGGTCATGATCATGGCCGCCAGTACAGCTACCGGGAGATGCTCAGCAAGCTCCCACCACCAGAGGCAGAATGGACCGAGCGCGAGCCAGGCAGCGAAGCCAACCAGCGTCAACGCGACGATGAAGGGCGGTGACACGAGCGGCTCACCATACGTCGCAAGTCCGCGGGCTAGCGAAGACGCCACGAGCAGGCAGAGCGAGCCACACACGGCGAAGATGGCATGCTTCATCGTGGCGAGTGCGGCTATGCCCCCGCCCGAGCCTGCCGCCGCACGCACAGGGAACAGGGATGGATCTGCGTCTGGCGAGGCGGCCGACCCGGCCGCCTCGTTGGCTGGCGCTACCGGTCCGAGCGCCGGCATGGCCGCGAGAATGCCGGCGGCGGCGATGGCCGCGACACGGATCTCCCAAGGTACGCTCGCCTCAGGGGCGAGCGCGGCGGCAGTCCCCAGCAGCAGCACTGCAGCATGCTGTGCACGCTCCGTAGAGCACCATGCCGTGACGGCAGCGAGGTACGCGGTCGATGCGAGCCCAAGCGCAGCCGAGAGCGCGCTGCCGGTCCCCAGAGCCGGGCGTGAGAGCAGCAGCACTGTTGCCGCGCCCCCAAGCGCGGCCAGGGGTGTCCACCAGCGGAGCAGGCGCCGAGGCAGTACAAGGGCGCCCAGCAACGCCGCACCCAGCACGAGCGAGCCTGCCGGCAATGGCGCGCCGGCGAGCTGTACTAGGAGCGTGGCCACGGTCGCCCCCTACGAGCCTTCTGGCTGGCCCTCGACCGGCGTGGGCGCGCCGGCGCTACGAGCCGCGCCGGCGCGCCCACGCGCCTGGGCGGGACGCTGCCCTCGAGCAGTCTGGCGCGAGGCTTGTCCGCTGCCGGCTGCGCGCAGGATGCCTCGTTGCACCCAGCTCAGGCTGCCGGTCGCGCAGAAGTGTCGAGCCATGATCGGTGCGCTCACTCCGGCCACGGCCAGTTGCAGCAGGGCGCCGGCCAGGCCGACCACGCCGGCAGCCGGCCCGTCCTGCGTCTGCAACAGCGTTGCCCCGTGGCAGAGCAGCAGCAGGCCGACCGTGGCGTGGTGGAGGTCGGAGGCGAGCAGGACGGCGAAGACGCCAACCAGGCCGAGCCAGATGGCGGCGAACTCGAGCTCCGCGGGCCCACTGACGACGTGCTGCAGCGACATGCCCCAGGCGCCGGCGGCGCTGGCCAGGACCACGCTCAGCAGAAAGAAATCGTCGAAGAAGGCGTGCCGGCGCACCAGGCTGGTCTCGAAGTACCGGCCCTGCGCGACAGCCTGGGCCCGACCATACACCACAAGCCCCTGGAGCGTCAGTCCAAGCATGGCGCTGGCGGTGAGCCCGGCCAGGCTCAGGCCCAGCCCGGCTGGCGCGCCGGCGACCCGCCACACCAGCAGGCCGGACAGCAGATACTGGACCGCCAGGCCGGCCAGGCTCGGCCGCCAGTGTCGGGCCAGCACAGCGACCCCGCCAGCGCACACAAGCGCCGTGTTGACGAACAGTAGCATACGTTCAGGATTCCTCTAGCCGGGCGCGCGACTAGGCCGAGCTTGTGCCGCCTCCCGGCATTGTCCTCTGGCCCCGCGTCATTGTGCCAGCAGCACGACTGCGGCAACGCCGGCCAGCATCGCGCCGATGATGTAATACCGGCCATGCAGGGCCTGGAGCAGGGCGTGCCAGCCAAGCACTGCCTGCTCGAGAAGTCGGGCCAGGTCTGGCAGCGGGAGCCCAGCCGGAGACGCTCCCCCTCGTACCTGAGCCCACCGACTACGCAGGTGAACGGTCGCCAGCAGCAGCGCGGACGCTCCTGCCATGGCTAGAAGCCCCCACGCGGCCGACCACGCCAGCTCAACCGCGGTAAGACCGGTGAGGTGGACGACCACGTCACCCGCCGCGGCCGGCAGGATGTCCTGTATGGCCGTACCGCCGGCCAGGAATACGCCGAACGGGCGCACGAAGATGGCGGCGGACAGTGAGACCGCCAGGAGCCCGGCGCGCGGCTGATGGATCAGCCGCCTGACGTTAAAACGAGCAGTCCTGCGGCTCGCCACGAGTCCGTGGCCGAGCAGCACGGCCGGCACGCCGAACCCTAAGGCACCGAGCAGGAGCACCAGCGCAGCCAGCCATGGTCCGTCGCCCGCGGCCCAGTACGCTAGGCAGCGGGCGGCAAGCGCCGCGGGAAGGTAGGCTACCGGCAGGCCAGGCAGCACGGATGCTCGGTGATCGGCCAGCGTCCGCTCGCCCAGCAGGATCGCTCCGGCGAGCAAGGCTAGCGCAGCGCCGGGCCAGCCGCGTTCGCCAGCACCGACACCGACCAGTGCTACCCCGAAGAGGTCGCCGGCCATGGCCCGCCACAGCAGCTGACCCCGGACCTCCTCGCCGAGATGCACATACGCGGCGACCAGCCGGAGGGCGGCCCAGGCCGAAATCCCCAAGCCCAGCAGGACGAGAAGAGACGCTGGCTGCTCCGGCCCACCGGCCAGGCCGTCTACCCGCCAGAGCAGGATCCACCCTCCGGCGATGGCGGGCACCAATAGAGGTACACAGGCTGTGAGCGGCTGCTCGGTCGCTGCCAGCAGACGCAGCGGGAGGCTGAGCGCCAGCATCGCTGCTGCCAGCAGATAGACGGCTGTGGTGGCAGGAAGGCCGGCTGGGACAATGGCCACGGCAAGGGACGAGCCATTCATCTGCGCCAGCCGCACCGTGGCCACGAGCAATGCTGCACCGGCCAGGAGCAGCATGAGCTGGGTGGGCTCTGGCCCCACGACGGACCCTGTGCGCCTCCTGGGCCTCGTCAGGCCAGCCAGCACACGGGTGTGGAGCCAGACGCTCGAGGCGGCGAAGATTCCTGCCAGCCAGGCGAGCTGGAGCACATCCGGGGCCGCGGCCAGCAGGACGGCCAGCCCGCCGGCAAGCAAGGGACCGGCGTACACCGAGGCCGGGGCAGCCGGCCTCGGTGTCGTGGCGAGCAGCACTGTCGCCAGGGCCGTTGCCGCAGCTGCGCCCAACGCCAGCAGCGCGTTCAGCAGTCCGGCCTCGATGCCCGCCGAGACAGGCATGCCGGGCCACGGTGCCCAGTCGAATGTCCAGCGTGCAACGCCATGCGTGGCTACAAGCCGGACTACCGCACCTGCCAGCACGACCGCAAGCAAGCTCGCTGCGGCTACACCGGCTTCCAGCAGCCTGCGCCGACGCTGGTCGAGGACAGCGGCGCCTGCCCAGCAGAGCGCTGCCATAGCGAAGAACAGCAGCGCCACTGCCGCTTCAAGCAGGGCTACCATCCGTACCGCTCCGGTCCCCACGGCCGGCGCACCAGCTCCTGTTTGGCAAGCACCAGTGTCCGTGAGGGCAGGTCCTCGTACAGGATGACGCCGGGGCCGACGCAGCTATACGGCCCGATCTTGCAGCCGGGCATGATGATGGCGTTCACCCCGGTGCGACAGAATTCGCCGATATAGGTCGCGTTGGCGCCGAAGGGCGGCACCTCCGGCCGGCCCTTGATACGATGCACCGTCGCCGCGTCGTCGAAACGGAGGGTCCCGCACACCGTGGCAGCGCCGATATCGGTGGCGGTGCCAACCACGCCGGCGATCTCGCAGTAGTGATACAGGTACGCCCGGTCCATCAGCACGCCGCTCATCTCAGCGCCGTGGCCGACGATACAGTGATGGCCGATGCTAGTATGGCCGGCGATCTCGCAGTAGTTGCGGATGATCGTGTGGTCACCGACGGCGACGTTGGGGCCGAGCACGGCGCCGTTGGTGATCGTGCTATGGTCGCCCAGCCAGACGGTGCCGTGCACCACGCAACGCGGCCCGATAACGCTCCCCTTGCCGGCGACGACGCGACCGTGGATCTCTGCGCTCTCGGCGATGCGCGCTGTAGGATCGATACTATCGCCCTCCAACTTGCGCGCAGCATAATCCAGGAAGCGCCGGTTTGCCTCCAGCAGGTGCCAGGGCTTGTCCAAATCGATGAAGAGCTCGGCCGCCGGGACGGCCAGCACTTCCAGCGACTCGTCGAGCATGAGCTGCAGCGACGCTGCCAGCTCCGCCTCTAGCGGTGGCATCCCGCCCACGGGGACGCTCTCCAGCACGCCAGGATTGCGCTCGATATACGACACGGCGCGCCGACTGAAGGCATAGATGCCACACAGGCGGTAGTGGCCGCTGCGCGGGTGGCCAATCACGCGCACCAGTGCGCCGCCGCTGGCCTCGGCGCAGATCCAGTCGCGCGGCTCCTCTCCGCCGAGCCCGGCGAGCAAGGCCGCGCCAGGAACATCCTCGGCGGCATACGCCCGCGCCAGCGCCTGGAGGTTCTCCGGCGCGACCACCGTATCGCCGGCTGCGACCAGGAAGTGATCACTCTCCACCAGCGGGAGGGCATGGAGGAGCGCATCAGCGGTGCCCCGCGGCGCCGGCTGGGTGACGAACGTGACCTCCGGCAGGCCACCCAGTGCCTGGCGAATGCGCCCGCCAGCCGGGCCGACCACGACGATGAAGCGGGTGCATCCGGCGTAACGCAGCGCATCGACCAGCCGGCGCACAGCCGGCACGTTGGCGATCGGCAGGCTCGCCTTCGGCCGCGTCTCGCTGTACGGCCACATGCGGCTGCCGGACCCTGCTGCCAGGATCACCGCCGTCTCCAGCCGGCGGCTGCCCCCGGCGGGTTCCGCCAGCGCTGCTGTGTCCACTGCCGCTTCCATCCCTCCGGGCTCTGATCAGGCGGATTATACCATGCCCTTTCGCTTGTCCCGCCTGGGGGTCTATGGTAGATTGACAATAAGCCATCCGACAGCATCACCGCGCGGCCACCTGGGGCGTATCCTGCCTGCCTTCTCCGGCGCGATTACCGGTCGGTTCTGTTCTGTGCAACAGTACGCTCACAGGGCGTAAGTCGGGGGTGCGCGTACTGCGCATGAGTGGATACATCCTGCACACGAACGACCAGCACGGGCGCCTCGGCACCTTTCCGCAGATCGCCGCGCTCATCCAGCAGTACCGCGCTGCCTACCCGGACACCCTGCTCGTCGATACTGGTGACCTGGGGCTGGCGCGCTACTACTGGCCGCTCATCGTCTCGGTGCTCCAACACATCCGCTACGATGCCATCGTGCCGGGGAACCTGGAGACACAGCTCGCGGACTCTGCGTCTGCGGCCGATCGCTTGGTCGAAGTCGGTGCGCCACTGCTAGCGGCGAACCTCCAGGACTGGTGGGCGCCGTCTCAGCCTGTGCTGGTGGCAGCCTGTGGCGATCTCACTGTGGGCCTGCTGGGGCTGACCACCCCCGTGCCCTATCCGCCTGGCCATCCCCTCGCGCCGGCCGAGCGCCCACCCGGCACACCGGTGATCACCGATCCGATCGAGGCGGCGCGCACATGGGTGCCGCGTGTACGGCAGATGGCTGATGCCGTGGTGGTCCTGTCCCATCTGGGGCTGGCCGGTGACCTCCCCCTGGCGCGAGCCGTTCCGGACATTGACCTCATCATCGGCGGGCACAGCCATCATCGCTTGGCCAGCCCCATCCGCATCGGGCGCACTAGCATCGTGCAGGCCGGGCTGAACAACATGGCTTTAGGCTGCTCGTCCCTGCGGCGTGAGGACGGCGGCATTGCCGTCGAGTATCGCCTCGTACCGGTAACCCTGGGCACGCCCCGCGATGTTGCTGTGGACGAATTGGTGACGCACTACCTCGAGCGATGCTATCCAGAGAAGCTCGAGGTCATCGCGCACACGGAGGGATTCTCCGGCGACCATGCCCTTGAGAACGGCTTCAGCAATCTCGTGACCGATATCCTTCGCCACGCAGCAGGAGCCGACGTCTTTTTGACCAAAGCCAGCTTCATCGTGCCGCCGATCGAGCCCGGTCCGCTGCGGCTGTGGGATCTGGAGATGCATGTCTTCCTGGCGACTGCCTCAGTTGTGGTGATGGAGCTAAGCGGACAGGAGCTGCTGGCGGCACTGGAGCATGGCGCCACCGATCCTGTGTTCACGTTCCTGCCTCCAGAGACCCGCACTGAGGATGCTCGTCTGATCGAAGAGGCAGAGGTGCGACCGGCGACGAACTTCCTGTACCAGTCAGGTATGCGGCTCGTCATCGACTATACGCGGCCGTGGGGGGAGCGGGTCGTCCTGGCGCGCCTGGGGCGGGGCAGGCTGCGCCCGGAACGTACGTATACTGTCGCCATGGACAGCTTCCTGGCGCAGGGATACTCTGGATTTCAATGGTTCGTACAGGGACGGAACCGGCGCGAGGCCGGGAAGGTCATGGACCTGCTGGTCACGGAGCTCCGCCGGCGCGCCCGGGCCGGCCTGCTGCGCGGCCGGCTCGACGGCCGGCTCCATGTGCGGGGCCTGCGCTTCGCTGCCTGAGCGAGGCCGGGTGCGGCGCACACCTCCCGAGAAACCTGCTACACTTGAGCCTGTTGAACGAGCTGGCTGAAGTAGCCTGGAGCAAACAAGACATCGCTGTGCCTGCCTGCCGCCAAGCACACCCTGCCGGGGCTCCTGTGCCTGTCCCCTGTTCTGCGTACATCCGCCAGCAGCGCGCCGGTGTATCGGGTTGCGGACCCAGCGTTGCGCTGGCTCCGCCAGCAGACTGAACAGGAAACCAACAGCGTACCAGAGCTGCCAGAAGATCAGCGCAAACGACTGCTCTTAGTTAATTAGTTAAGAGTTAGTTAATTAGCTTAAGAGGAACATGAGGGACATATGGATACTGTCCCGGATACAGAGCTGGAAGCGAACGACCTCCTGCGCCCGGATGGGGCAGCGCGCGCTGCGCCTGACTCCCATCCCACTGATGATCCCGATGGCGCGTCACAGCCTGGCATAGCGACTGCCGTGCACGATGCCGCGCCAGTGCGCGAAGACCTGCCGCGTGCGCCGGGTGAGATCCGGCGCATGGTCGTCCGCCTGGCCTGGCCGGTCATCCTGGAGAACCTGCTCCAGACAATGATCGGCGTGGTCGATATGCTGATGGTCTCCCGCCTGGGCCGGGAGGCGATTGCTGGCGTCGGTGTGGCAAACCAGATCCTGTTCGTGGTCTTCGCCGGCGTCGGTGCGCTAGCAATGGGGACCACCGTCATGGTGGCACGGTTCACCGGCGCGCGACAGCCCGAAATGGCGAGCCGTGCGCTCCAGCAATCGATCTTCCTCTGTGTCCTGCTCGCAGGGATGCTGACTATTGCTGGCAGCGCCGGCTCATACTTGATGGTGCAGGTCCTGGGTCCGGAGCCTGAGGTGGTGCGGCTCGGCGGGGACTACCTGCGCGTGGTGTTCCTGTTCTCCTTCTTCCTGGTGGCGATGTTCGTGCTGGGCGCTGCATTACGTGGCGCCGGGGACAGCAAGACCCCCATGCTCGTCACGGCGCTCAGCAACGTGATCAACGCGGCCGTGGCCTACGCGCTCATCTTCGGTGTGGCGGGCCTGCCGGCCCTGGGCGTGATCGGCTCAGCGTGGGGCGCGGTGTGCGCCAGGGTCGCGGGCACCCTGCTTTTGCTCCTGGTGCTGCTGCGTGGCCGCGCCGGGCTGTATCTCCCGCTGCGTCCGACTGGCTGGACGGTTGATCCTTCCCTGGCGCGACGGATCCTGGCGGTGGGCATCCCATCGATGATCGAACAACTCTCACGCTCTGGCGGCATGCTCGTCTACAGCACTGTAGTGATCTCGCTGGGCACGATGGTTTTCGCCACGCAGCGCATCACCTTCAACGTCCTCGGAGTGGCGTTCATGCCCGGCTTTGGCTTTGGGATGGCCGCCACCGCCCTTACTGGACAGAGCCTGGGTGCGCGGCGCCCGGAGCAGGCGCGCCTGGCCACGTGGTTCGCCATGCGCTCCTGCATCATCTGGATGAGCCTAGCGGCGCTGGTGTTCTTCTTTTTGGGCGAGCAGATCATGCGCCTGTTTACGAACGACGCGGAGATCGTGGAGCTCGGCGCGCTCTGTCTAAAGATCGTGGCCTTCGGACAGCCGCTGCAAGCGATTTCTATGGTGACCGCCGGCGGCCTGCGCGGGGCCGGGGACACGCGCTATCCTATGCTGGTCACGTCGGCCTCGATGTGGCTGGTGCGAATCCCGGTCGCCTACGTACTGGCCGTGCGCGCCGGGCTGGGTCTGCCGGGGGCATTCTACTCGTTCCTCTTCGGCTCGCTGCTGGAAGCGAGCCTCAACTTCCTGCGCTTTCGCGCCGGGAAGTGGCAGCGCATAGAGGTCTAGGACTGTTCCAGCGAGCGCGAGCCAGCGTTGAGTACGGTGAAGTACTAAGAGTGCTCATGGCGTACCACAGGAGGATGCGGGCGTATGTCTGAGCGTCGTGTGCGCCTCGCCCTGATTGGCGCAGGTACTATGGCAAATAGCGTGCACTACCCCTCGCTGGCAGAGTTCGAGGACGTGGAGCTGGCAGCGATCTGCGATCTGATCGAAGAGAAGGCGCGGGCCACCGCAGCGCGCTTTGGCATCCCGCGGGTGTACACCGATTACCGGCGTATGATCGACGAGGTGGAGCCGGAGGCCGTGTATGTGCTCATGCCGCCGCAGCACTTGTTCGAGCCGGTCGCGCACTGCCTGCGGCTGGGACGGCACGTCTTCATCGAAAAGCCGCCTGCCGTGACGACGTTCCAGACGAAGGCCTTGGCGTATTATGCCGAGGAGCACCGCTGCCTCACGATGGTGGGCTTCCAGCGCCGCCACATTCCGGCGCTCACGGCATTGAAGCAGCGAGTGGAGGCCCGGGGGCCGATCCAGCAGGCTGCCGTGAGCTTCCTGAAGTCCACGCGCGATCTCCATCAGCCGGCCTTCGTGTACGGTGGTGTCATCGACCAGCTCACGGTGGATGGCATCCACGCCGTTGATAACCTGCGCTTTCTCTGTGGCGGTGAGGTGGTCGATGTGGCCAGCGACATCCGCACGCGCTACGTGCCGGGGCCGTTTCCCAACGCGTTCACTGCCCTGATCACCTTCAGTACCGGCGCGGTGGGAATCTTACAGTCAAACTACACTACCGGGCGGCGCATCTTCCGCGCTGAGTTCCACGGGCAGAACATTACTGCGTACGTGGACGCCGACCGCGAGGCGTACATCGTGGCCGACGACGGTGAGCCGGAGCGCTACGATCCGCGCGACTTCTTCCCCCACCGCGAGCGGCACCACTATCTGGGCTTCTATCATGAGAACCGCCACTTCATCGACTGCATTAAGGAGGGACGGCAGCCGACCAGCAACTTCACCGACGCGGTCAAAACGATGGAGCTAGTCGACCGCATCTACCAGGCGCGGCTGAAGACATAGCCGGTTGTTCCGCGGCCGAGAGCCGAGCCGGCCGGGGCGCTCGCCGGCGGGGCAGCGTGGAGCAAGACCGGAGGGTACAGGGTGACTGGAAGCTCGCGCATCACGATAGTCCGCACGGCGGCACGCGGCATCGCGTGCGAGTTAGAGTCGATCGCACCGGCCGTCCTGGCAGTGCTGGTGGCCGGGGGGCTGCTCCTGCGGCTGGGCATCGCCCTGGCCATGGGCGATGCGCCGCCGCGCGATGATGCCATCGACTACGAGCTGCTGGCACGCAACCTGGCGGCAGGCTACGGCTTCTCGCTCCGGCCGCCCGAGCCGTCGGTGTTCCGTCCGCCGCTGGCCCCGACGTTCCTGGCCGCAGTGTACGTGCTGGTCGGGCCGCAGCTCCTGGCCGCCAGGTTGGCTCAGGCGGTGCTGTCTGCTGCGACCATTCCTCTGACCTACGCCCTCGCGCGGGCCTTCGCGCCCCGGCGCGGCGCGCTGCTGGCTGCCGCGCTGGTGGCGCTCTCCCCCGCCCTGGCTGCCCATGCCTCGCTGTTCCAGACCGAAACGCTTTTCAGCGTGCTCACCGCGGCCGCAGTACTTGCGCTGCTGCGTGGGTACGCCGCGGCGCGCTCTGGCCGCGGGCTGGCCTGGACGTGGGCTGCGCTGTGTGGGGCCTTGCTAGGGCTAGCCAACCTAGCCCGGCCGACGCTGCTGGCTCTGCCGCTGCTGCTGCCACCTGCCTGGGCGTTGCTGGAGATGCAGCGGCGCCGCGGCGTCGCGCTGGGCTGCGTGGCCGCGCTGAGCGCCGTCATAGTCATCGCTCCCTGGACGCTGCGGAACTACGCGGTCTCCGGAGCGTTTGTGCCGGTGGCGCTGAACCGCCTGGGCATGACCGTGTGGGCCGGCAGCTATGCGCCGTGGCGTAACCAGTGGAAGAGCGACGCTGACCGCCCGGCGCACCTGCAACAGGTCGATGTCGATACGGTCGAGGGTGACCGGGTCATGCTCCGGGAGGCGCTGGAGAACATCCGCTGGCAGCCGGATGCGTATCTGGCGCAATGGCCTCTGCGCTTCTTCACCCTGGTGCGCACGGATACGTCGTACTGGCCCTTTGGCGAGTTGGCAGGCCCGGGCCGCTGGTGGAAGGTGCCCCTGAAGGCGGCGCTTCATGGCGTACACCTGCTGACCCTGGGGCTGGGTCTCTTCGGTGCCGTCCGCCTCTGGCGAGCTGGCGGGCCGACCCGGCGTATGGCCGGGTGGGTCGCGCTCGTGCTAGGACAGTACCTTTTCTTAAACAGCCTGCCACACACGGAGCCACGCTTCCTCGTTCCGATGCTCCCCCTCATCGCTGCTCTGGCTGCCGGAGTGCTGCCCGAGCAAACAACAGTCGTGCCAACGGTTGACGCACCTGGGGCAGGAAGCTAGAATCCGAGTGCCGCCACCGCGCCGTGATGGCAATTATGTAAAGCAATGAAGGTGGCGTGGCCGCGCTCGCCAGCGCGTGTGCTCCGCCACAGTCGCAGCCCTCGCCATGTCGGCCCCCTGGACGTATGTCAGAACGACGCCGGTACTACGTAGGAGACAAGGCAGTGGAAGAGACGCACACCCCGAAGTACATCCTGGTCGCTGACGATGACGAGGCCATCCAGACGTTACTGTACGAGCTACTGAAGAGCGCCGGTTACGCGGTAGGCACGGTTCGCACAGGCGAAGAGCTGCTGGCCATGATCGCCGAGCGGCGGCCAGACCTGTTGCTCCTCGACGTGCGCCTGCCCGACATGAGCGGCCTGGACGTGCTAGAGCGCCTGCGTGAAGGCGACACCAGCGTCCCGGCGATCGTGATGACCGCCTACGGTTCGTCGAATATCGCGATCCGCGCTATCCAGCTCGGTGCATACGATTACATCACCAAGCCGTTCGACGAGATCGACGATCTCCTGTTCACGATTCGGCGCTTCTTCCAGCACCAAGAGCTCGCGGCCGAGAACGCCGAGCTCCGGCAGCAGCTCATCCACGATCCCTCCGCGCGAATCGTGGGCCAAAGCCCGGCCATGCTCGAGATCTACAAGATCATCGGCCGCACGGCGAACACCGATGCCACGGTGCTGATCATGGGGGAGACAGGCACGGGCAAAGAGCTGGTGGCCCGCGCCATCCACCAGGCCTCGCATCGCCGCAATTACCGCCTGGAGATCGTGCCGTGCTCGTCCCTGCCGGAGACGCTGATCGAGAGCGAACTCTTCGGCCACGAGAAGGGTGCCTTCACCAGCGCGATTACCCAGCGCAAGGGGCGGTTCGAGCTGGCGCATAAGGGCACGATCTTCCTCGACGAGAGTGGAGAGATGTCGCTCAGCACACAGCGCAAGCTGCTGCGTGTGCTCCAGGAGCGTGAGTTCGAGCGCGTGGGCGGGAACGTTACGATCAAGGTAGATGTGCGCGTGATCGCGGCCACTAACAAGAACCTGGCAGAAGAAGCCCGTGCCGGCCGGTTTCGTGAGGACCTGTTCTACCGCTTGAACGTTGTGCCGATCTTCATGCCACCCCTTCGTGATCGCAAGGAGGACATCCCGCTCCTGGTCGAACACTTCCTGGACAAGCATCGCTATACGCCCGGGGCGCCCCCGGCGCGTATCTCCGAAGAGGCGCTCAGCTCGCTGATGCAGTACGACTGGCCGGGCAACGTGCGAGAGCTGGAGAATACGATCCTGCGCGCGGTCGTGCTCACGCAAGGAGGGCTCATCACCCCTGAGCACCTGACGTACGTCCGTAGCGGCGGCCGGCCGCTCATAGATATCCATGAGCGCCTGCACAGCGGTGCCCGCCTGCACGATCTCCTCGATGAAGTGCGCCGCCTGGCTGTCCGCGAAGCGCTGGAGCAGCACCACGGGGACCTCGAGCTGGCCGCCCACGCCCTCGGCGTGTCGCAGGAGGAGCTTGAGGACATGCTGCAGCAGTACGGTCTTCAGCCGGCAGCGTGAGCCCGGGCCCCATCTCTTACCGTGGCACGGAAGTTGCTCATAGGATGCCACAGGCAGGCACGGAACTGGTTCGGCGTGCCCGGCTGGGAGTTCGACACCCTCGAAGGCAACGATGGTGGCGCGTCCAGGCACAGCAGGCGCCAGGGTAGACGAGGCAGGCAGGTCTGTCGGACAACGCTCTGCGGCGACGAGACAGACCAGAGGAGGCGGCGTCGCTGTTGAGCCGGACACTGTCGCTGCGCCGCTGGGCCAGTTCGGCACCACGCCGGGCGTGCTCACGCGAGGCACGCTCGAGGATCTGCTGACACTCTTGCGTGGCGGCCTCATTCTCGTCACGCTGGTGAGCTACGCAGCCGGGTATGCGCCGTCCACCGCGGCAGCCGGTTTCGCCACCGTGGGCGTGGCCCTCTACGGCGTGCTGCTGCTGATCGGTCGCGCGGTGCACGTGCTGCCGGGCGCGCGCTGGCCGCTTGCCATAGCAGATTGCGCCCTCATCGGCGTGGCGACCGCAACGACCGGCGGGATCATCAGTGCCGCCCAAGCAGCTTTCGTGCCGGTCGTGTTCGCCGCCGGTTTACGCCTGCGCCTCTGGCAGCTCGGTACCGTGCTGGCTGCCGCCGCGCTCGCCCATGCCGTGGGTACCCAGACGCTCCAGTTCCGGCCAGACGGCGCGGTGCCGTGGCTGACGGTCTTTGCCTTCACTGCGCTGGCCGGTGCGGCGGCACGGGGTGAGCTCACGACCGTCGTGGAGCGCTGCCGCCTGCTGTGGCGCATGCAGGTGGCGTTCGCCCGGCTGCATACCGCGCGCACGAGCACGGAGCTTGTACAGGCGGTGACCGCAGCCTGCACCGACCTGCTCCAGGCCGATCGTGTACGCCTGTTCCGTTCAGAGCGAGGCCTGTTGGTGGAGGTGCACTGCCGGGCGTGGGGCGCCGGGGACGACGGTGGCGAGCCCAGCGTGCTGCTGGAGCGAGCAGTGCGCGAGCAGCGCGTCCAATGGTGGGTCGAACCGGCAACGCCTGCGGCGCCGCGCGGGTGGACCCGGCTGGCGCTGCCGCTAGCGCACAGGGAGGTGTCGCTGGGCGCCCTGGAGGTATCATGGGAGGGGTGTGCGGTCGGGCAGCGCGGTGCTCGCGAGATGATCGGGGCGCAGTTGAGCACCCACGTGGCGGCCGCGCTGGCCAACGTGCAGGTCCACGAGCAGGCCCGCCTCGGTGTCCAACGGCTAGCGCACCTGGGCTGCTACAAAGGGGATTTCATTGCTATGCTCTCCCATGAACTGCGCACACCGCTCACAGCGATCAAGGGCTTTGCCCAGTTGCTGCGCCGCAGCGAGCGCATGGACCCCGCAACAGTCAGCCGGTACGCCGCCGTGATCGTCATGGAGAGCAATCACCTGATCTCTACCATCGAAGACATCGTCCATCTCACGAACATCGAGGAAGGGCTGCTCGAGCTTCGCCGGGAGCGCGTGGATATCCATGCCGTGCTGGAACAGGCGCTTGACAGGCTGCGCCACATCATCACGGCGCCGCGGTTCCGGTACGCCGGCCGCCCGGCGCCGGTCTGGGCGGTGACGGATGCAGCTCGCCTGGAGGAGGCGTTGCGCAACCTGTTCATCGCCGCAGTCAAGTACGCGCCGGAGCCGCCGAAGAATGGCGCGGCGCCGGAGCGGTGCTTTGAGTTCGGCGTCATCGAGATGGCAGATAGGATCCTGATCTGGCTGGCCGACCCGACGCCCGGCCTGCACCGCTCGTATGACCTGCTGCGGGAGTTCGAGCAGGCGCCGGAGGGCGGGCGTACCATCACCGGCAGCGGGTTGAGCCTTTATATTGCCAAGCATATCATCGAGGCGCTGGGTGGTAGCCTGGCGATTGGCCCCTACCGCGGCGGTACCCGTTACGTGGTGCGGCTGCCCCAGGGAGCGTAGGCAGGTGACCGGTATGCCGTTCCGCTCCCAGCCGGAGCCGGTGGCGGCCAGCTCGCGGGATCTTTGCACTCAGGATAGGGTGCACCGAAGAGAGGGTGTACCAAGGATAGGGACCGAGTAAGGATAGGGACCGAGTATGGAACTAAATACTGAACTTACCTTGCTACCCCAGCAGCACCAGAAGGTGTCCCCGCGGCTCGTTGCCGTCAACCATATCCTGGAACTCAGCTCGATGGAGCTCCAGGAGCTTATCGAGAAGGAGTTGGAGGAGAACCCGGCGCTGGAGCTCGTGGAGACGACGGTGTGCCCGACCTGTGGCGCGGCCATGTCCGGGCCGGTCTGCACCCACTGCCTGAGCCATGCCCAGAAGACCAAGGAGCTCGCCGAGGCCCAGCCCGAAGACGAGGAGTACGATCCGGGGACGCCGGCGGGCGGACTGCGGCGGACCGACGACGAGTTTGATCCGATGACGATTGTGGCGACACAGGTCACCCTGGAAGAGCATCTGCTGAACGAGCTACGCCCCATGCTCTCGGCAGACCAGGTGCCAGTCGCCGAGTATCTCGTAGGAAACCTCGACTCCCGCGGGTATCTGCAGTGCAGCGCTAGCGAGGTGGCCGCGGACCTGGGCGTCCCGGTCGAGACGGTCGAACAGGTGATCAGACTGCTCCAGTCCGTGGAACCAGTCGGCGTCGGTGCGCGCTCGCTGGAGGAGTGTCTCTGCCTTCAGCTCGACTACCTGGCCGCGCAGGGGGTGACACACCCACACGCGCGCGAGATCGTGGAACGCTATTTGGAGGAGCTGGGCGAGCACAAGTACGGGCGCATTGCCCAGCGGCTCGGCATCACTACCGACGAGGTTGCTGCAGCCGCGGAGTTCATCAAACGCTCCCTCAATCCATTTCCCGCGCAGAGCTTCTATAGCGGCAACCGCAATGCGCACGTGGCGGCTGGCAGCTACGTGCTCCCGGACGTGATCATCACGAAGCGCGACCGTGGCTACGAGATCGATATCGTCGAGTCGAAGCGCTTCTTTCTAAAGATTAACCCGCTCTATACGCGCCTACTCAGCCAGGCCGAAGACGTGGGCATCTCCGAGGAGGAGCGCCGGCACATTCAGCAGTACGTCTCGCGGGCCAAGCAGTTTCTGGCCAACATCCACCAGCGCCGGCAGACGCTGCTGAAGATCACAGCTTGCATCGTATCGCACCAGCGGGAGTTCCTGAGCCGGGGAGTGCGCCACCTGCGCCCGCTCACCCGGGCGATGGTCGCGGCAGAGCTAGGCATGCACGAATCGACCGTCAGCCGTGCCACCGCCTCAAAATACGCCATGCTGCCGTCGGGGCAGGTCATGCCGTTCAGCGACTTCTTCACCCCGTCGCTGAGCGTGAAAGATGTGATCAGAGACCTGATCGAGCACGAGACCACTCCGCTCACCGACGAGCAGATCCGCGATGAGCTGGCCAAGCGCGGCCTGCATATCGCCCGCCGCACTGTCGCGAAGTATCGCGACCAGCTCAAGATCTTACCGTCCTCATTGCGCTGAGGCGCACCGCTCTCGGTATTCGCGGCTCACGCCCGGCCGGCGAGCCGCGCTTCCAGCAGGTCGAACGTGCCGCGGCGGTCAATGTGGTACACGCGGAGCATGCGGCCGTGAGTGCGACTGTGATCGTAGCGGAGATCCCAGTCGACGGCCGGCACCGACACCTCCTCACTACTTGACTACTTGTATGCCGGACCAGTGTGTACGTCAAACCAGTGCGTACGTCAAGGTCTTCACGCAAGTCGCTGGCGGATGACAACGTGACACTGCTGCGAAAGGGCCGACAACGGCGGGTCCGGCAGATGCAGATTTGTGACGCCGCGCACTATCGTCTATCATTACCGTGCAGGCCGCGGCCCGGCCTGCGCGTCCGCTTTGGTCCTGCTGGCTCATGGCTGTGATCCGCTATTCTGTGTGATATTTGTGTGATGTATAGATGCCAAAGAGACAAAATCTACGCATCCCTGGCCCTACGCCAGTGCCGCTAGCTATCCGCCGCGCGGGGGCCCGGCAGATGATCAATCACCGCGGACCTGAGTTCGCCGCCCTGCTCCAATCGCTGGTCCAACGCATCCGCCCCTTCTTTGGCTCCTCGGGCGACATCCTGTTCTTCCCGGCAGCCGGCACCGGCGGCCTGGAGGCTGCCGTGGTTAATACGCTCTCGCCGGGCGATCGAGTGCTGGCTGTGACCATTGGTGCCTTCGGGGAGCGCTTTGCCCAGATCGCGCAGGTGTTCGGCGCCGAGGTCCAGCGCCTGGAAGTTGAATGGGGCCGCGCCTGTACCCCGGACATGCTGCGCGCCGCGCTGGCGCAGCGACCAGGCACAAAGGCCGTGCTGCTCACACACAACGAGACCTCTACTGGCGTGCAGCAGGATCTGCCGGCCCTCGCCAGCGTGGTGCGCGAACACGGAGCGTTGCTGCTGGTCGATGCCATCAGCTCGCTCGGCGCGGTGCCCTTCGACGCCGACGGCTGGGGCGTTGATGTAGCGATCACCGGCTCGCAGAAGGCGTGGATGGTGCCCCCCGGCATGACCATGCTGGCGGTTGGCCCGCGCGCCTGGGAGGCGAATACCAGGGCGAAGATGCCGCGGCTGTACTGGGACTTCGCGGCGATGAAGCGCTCGATGGAGCGCGGCCAGACGCCCTACACGCCGGCGATGTCGATCATGTTCGCGCTGGACGAGGCGCTCGATCGTATGCACGCCGAAGGTATGGAGCGTATCTTCGCCCGTCATGCCCGCGTAGCCCAGCGCACGCGCGACGGGCTCGCTGCGCTGGGCATTCGCCTGTTCGCTGACCCGGCATATGCGTCGAATACCGTGACAGCCGCGTGGCTGCCCGAGGGCATCGAATGGCGTGCCCTGTCGAAGCTCCTGCGCGAAGAGTACGGCGTAGTCATCGCCGGCGGGCAGGGCAAAATGGAAGGCCGGATCTTCCGCATCGGCCACCTGGGAGCCGTGACTGACGGCGATATCATCGGCGCGCTACGGGCCCTGCGAGAGGCGCTGGTACGGCTGGGCTACCGGCTGCCGGCCGGGAGGGCGCGGCCGCAGCCACAGCTCACCGCCGTGTGACTATGCCGCCTCTGTGCATGTGCGCCATGGACCGGAGCGACCGTTGCCGCCTGAGGCGTCGGTACCTGTGCAATGTACACTTAATCTAGTATACGTGTAATCTTAAGAGGGATCTATTAAACGAGTTAAACGAGTTAAACGAGGAACATATCTAGGCTTATAGCGAGGCTCATCACGGGGCTCGCGACGAGGTTTGCAACGAGGCGTATGAGGATACTGGTAACCGAAAGAATCGACGAGGCCGGCTTGGACTTACTGCGCCGGGAGGCCCAGGTCGACGTGTGCCTGGGCCTCACCCCAGCGCAGCTCCTGGAAGTCATTCCTGGGTACGACGCTCTGCTCGTGCGCAGCGCCACCAAGGTGACGGCTGAGGTGCTGGCGGCCGGCACGCGCCTGAAGGTGGTGGGGCGCGCCGGCGTCGGGTACGATAATATCGATATCGACGCTGCCACGCAGCGCGGCATTGTGGTAGTGAATGCCCGCGGGGCCTCCAGCATCGCGGTGGCCGAGCACACCATGGCGCTCATGCTTGCGCTGGCGCGACACATCCCGCAGGCGTATACCTCGCTGCGTCGTGGCGAGTGGCGACGCAGTGACTTTGTCGGCGTCGAGCTGCGGGACAAGACGCTTGGGCTGATCGGGCTCGGTCGCATCGGTGCTGAGGTCGCCAAGCGCGCGACGGCCTTCGAGATGCGCGTGCTGGCCTACGATCCCTTTGTCTCCACCGAGCACGCGCGCCGGCTGGGCGTAACGCTCGTCGGGTTCGATGAGCTTCTGGCCCAGGCAGACTTCGTGAGCCTGCACACGCCACTCACCAAGGACACCCGGCGGCTGATCGATGCTGCTGCCCTGGCGCGGATGAAACCCGGCGCCCGGCTGATCAACACGGCGCGCGGGGAGCTGGTGGACTCTGCGGCGCTCCTGGAGGCGCTGGAGCGTGGCCACCTGGCCGGCGCAGCCCTGGATGTCTTCGATGTGGAGCCGCCACCGCTGGGACCGCTGATCCTGCACGAGCGGGTGATCGCGGTGCCGCATCTGGGCGCTTCGACCGAGGAGGCCCAGGTGGCCGTTGCCGTCGAGGTGGCCGGCCATGTGCTGGCAGCGCTGCGGGGCGAGCCGACGGCCGGGGCGGTGAACCTGCCGTATGTCTTGCCTGAGACCATACAGATGCTGCGGCCGTACATGCGTTTGGCTGAAGCGCTCGGCCGCTTCCAGAGCCAGCTCCGCCATGAGCGTCTCGAGAGCATCGAGCTCGTTTACTACGGTGAGATCGCCGAGCACGATACCATGCCGCTGACGGCCTCGGCGCTCATGGGGCTGCTGGGCGAGATTTCTGAGGAGCGGGTGAACCTGGTCAACGCCACGGTGGTGGCACGCCGCTTCGGCCTGCGCGTTGAGGAGCGGCGCAGCAGTTCGCCCCAGGGGAACTTTACCAACCTGGTCGAGATGACCGTGCGCGCCGACTCGCAGAGCTACACCGTCGCCGGCACCGTCTGGCAGGGTGAGCCCAGGATCGTCCGGATCGACGAGTACTGGGTGAACTTCGAGCCGTCGGGGAACTTGCTGATCACCCGTCATCGCGACCGGCCCGGCCTGATCGGGCGCGTCGGCACCATCCTCGGCAACGCTGATATCAACATCTCCGAGATGCAGGTGGGCCGGCGCGTGCGCCGTGGCGAAGCCTTGATGATCCTGCGCGTCGACGAGGAGATCCCTCCGGAGGCCGAGCGTGAGATCCGCGCTATCCCGGACATCTGGTCGGTCCAACAGGTCAGGCTGCCGTAAGCCGGCAGCCCAATGGTGACCCCGCCCGGCAGCGGCGCGCTGCCGATCCTGGTGAGGAGTGCCCGATGCCTATCGATCCTGCCACGCTGCGCTTCGACCGGCAGTATCGCACCCCGTACTCGGAGGGCTACAACATCCTCCAGGCCGGCCAGCGTCTAGGGCGCGTGGACCTGCATTTCACCACCACGGTGGTCTACGCGACGCTGGTCCTTGAGCGGGATCTTCCCGAGGGAGAGATGTTCGATCTGATCGAGCAGATCGACGAGAACATCGTGCTTTCGGCCGAGACGCACCGCGAAGACTTCCTGGTCACCGTCTTTCGCGGCACGGAGCTCGGCCTCTATGACGACGCCTTCCTCAGCGAGCAGCGGGGGGAGAAGTAGCTATTCGGCCGTCTCGTCCCGCGTCTCTCGCCAGGCGACCATCAGCATGTTTTGAGGAAGTTTCTGGACCTTGAGATCTTTGATCCCCACACGTTGCAGGCGCCGCCGCACGAAGTCTTCTACCGGTGCCCGGCCGCCGCCACGAATGTAGGCGCGGCACTGGGGGTTGGGACAGCGAAAGGGAATGCCGCTCACCACAATGCGTGGCAGCGGCTCGCCACAGAGCGGACAGCGATACGGAAATAGATAACGGTTCGTCTTGTCCAGAGCTTGTTGCTGCTGCGCTTCCTCGACGGCAGTCTGCTCGGGCGCTTGCACCATCTCTCTTTGCCACCGCCTCCTGGTCCGGAACATAGCATGCCGGCGCCCCTGCGCGCAACCCGCCCGACATGCCTGGACGTCCCCAACAGTTGACGCAGGCGGCCCGCGCGCATACGCTACAGCACGTCGAGCCGCCCGACCGCCGGGGGGTGGCAGGCGCCCCGGCGTTGCCGCGGCAGGTTCGCTCGGCACTCGCTGACATTCTACCGGAGCATCACGCCAATGAAGAAAGGTATTTGTTATGTCTGCATCCCCGATGGCGACAGCGTCGAGGAGCGACTGGCTGTGGCGAAAGCAGCCGGCTTCGAGGGCGTCGAACTCACCTTCCACGAACCCGGCCAGGGACCGCTCACCCTAGAATCAAGCAAGAGCGACGTCCAGGCGCTGCTCGAGGCGGTCCGCCGCGCTGGGCTGGAGGTGCCCAGCGTGATGTGCGGCGCGGCGGTGCGAACCACTCCAGTGTTGCACCCCGAGGCACGCGTGCGTGCGCAGGCGGTGCGGAACCTGGCGCTCGCCCTCGAACGTGCCCGATGGCTGGGGGCCACCGCGGTGCTCTTGCATCCGGGCCAGTTGCGCCCGGAGACCCCCTATGATGCAGCCTACGAGTGGACGCTCCAGGCGCTGCGCGACCTGCGCCCCCATTGCGAGGAGCACGGCGTGGCCATTGCCCTAGAGAACGTGTGGAACAAGTTCCTGCTCAGCCCGATGGAATTCCGCACCATCTTGGACGAGGTAAACCATCCTCTGGTCGGCGCGTATTTCGACGTGGGGAACGTCCTGCTCTTCGGCTACGCCGAGCACTGGGTCCGCATCCTGGGCCCGCGCATCAAAAAGGTGCATGTGAAAGACTTCAAGCGCGCCATCGGCACAATCCAGGGCTTCTGCCAGTTGCTCGACGGAGACGCCAATTATCCGGCGGTGATGCGCGAGCTGCGCGCCATCGGCTACGACGATTACCTCACCTCAGAGGTGAGCCAGCGGGACCTCCCACCAGGCCAGACCATGGCGGACGTGGCCAAACGCATCGACCAGATCATGCAGATGTAGCTGGACATCAGTGGCGTGGGACCGCAGGCGGACCGCAGGCGATAGGTGAGCGCACGAAAGAGCAAGAGATCGAAGAGGTGGCGAGCATGGCCTTCAGACTAGCATGTAGTGGGATCACCTGGGGCCGCGAGGCTGATCGCGAGCAAGTCCTGGAGCAGATCGCCCGCGCCGGCTACGAGGGCGCGGTCGCGGGCGGCTGGCGCGGCCAGACCGCCCAGGAGACACTCGCCCAGCTCGGGCGCTATGGCCTCAAGCCGGCGCCCGGCTACCTTGGCGGGCCCTTCTACGACTCGGAGCGCCGCGAGGAACTCCTGGCGCGGGCGCGGGCACAGGCAGAGCTGAGCGCTGCCCTGGGCTGCACCGAGCTGTTTGTGGCCGTGGACGGCTCGCCCCAGCGCTGGGCGACCGCCGGCCATGTGAGAGCCAACCGCACCGATGGCCTCACCGAGGAGCAGTTCCGCCGCATGTGCGATACGCTCAACGAGGTCGGGCGCGTCTGTCTAGAGTATGGTGTGAAGGCGTGCTTCCATAACCACGCCGGCACGTACGTCGAGACCCGTGACGAGTACGAGCGGCTGTGTGCGTGGACAGACCCGAGCCTGATCTTCCTGGGGCCTGATACCGGCCACCTTCGCTTCGGGGGCGACCGCGGGGTGGACTTCTATGCGCGCTATGCGGAGCGCATCAAGTGCATGCACCTCAAGGATGTGAATGAGGCCGTGCTCGAAGAGGGACGTCGGCAGGGCTGGACGTATCGGGAGATGGTAGAGCATGGCATCTGGACCGAGCCTGGCGAGGGCTGCATCGATTTCCCGGCGATCTTCGACATCTTGCGGAGAGCCGGCTATGACGGCTGGCTGATCGTGGAGGTGGATCGCACGCAGAAGCCCACGCCCTGGGATAGCATTACGGCAAGCATGCGCTATCTGCGCAGCCTCGGCCTGTAACGCGCGCACGGGCGGGCCGGGGTGGGACTTTAGCGAGTATTAACCAGCCGCTAAGAGATCCTTAACGCGCAGTGCGAGCCCCGCAGGGTAAGCTGTAGGTGGTATCACCCCGCCGGCGGCACTGCCGGTCACGCTGGAAGAGTCACGACCACCCCCTCCGGTCGAGGCTCGTCCAGCGTGCGCCAGCCATGGCGTTGGGGTGTTTCCTGCCGGTCCCGGCGCGGGACACTTAGCCCTCCCCACCCTGCACCACCGCGCCGGGACTTCCTCACTCACGGATGTGTCAGCGCGTGCTGCGTCGGCGCGACCGCGTGCGCAGCAGGCATAGGCAGGTACACCTCGAAGCGTGCGCCTCCGTGAGGCAGGTTGTCTGCACGCAGCGCACCGCCGTGTGCTCGCACAATCCCCCACGCCAGATATAGGCCGAGCCCCATCCGCCCGCGGCGCCGGCTCGGCGCAGAGGCAACATCAGGCAGCCTGCCCGGGATGAGGCCGTCTTGCCGTCGGAGCGAGGCCACGAGTTCAGCGGGGAGCCCCGGGCCGCTGTCGCTTATTGCGATACAGACCAGGTCTGAGCCGGCGCTGCGCTCCGCCGAAAGGACGACGCGGCCTCCGGCACTGACGCGTAGGGCGTTCTCCAGGAGGTTGCTGAGCGCCTGGAGCATCCGCTCGGCATCGACGAACACCTCGCCATCGAGCGCGCTGCCATCCAGGTGCAGGTCCACGCCCAGACGCGCCGCCTCTGCTGCGTACTCATCTACCAGCCGCTGGAGCAGGCTTCCTGCGCGGACCGGCTTGCGCACGAGTTCCAGCCGCCCGGTTTCCAGACGGCTGACCTGGAGCAAGTCATCGGCCAGCACGGCAAGCCGGCGGGTATGGCTGCGCAGGCCGGCCAGCACGCGCGCGGGGCCGCGCTCCCCCGCTGCGCTCGGAGCAGGCCACGAGGCGCTCAGCGCGTCGGCTGCAGCTTGCATTGCTGCGGCCAGGGCGTGGAGATCGTGCGCCTGCGCTGCCAGAAGCTCCCGCCGAGCTCGTTCCAGCCGGTCCAGCCGCTGTGCCATCTCGTTGAACACGCGCGCCAGCTCACCCAGTTCATCGGGCGCATCCTCCGGCACCCGCTGGGAAAGATCGCCAGCGGCAATCGCGCGAACGCCCCGCACCAGGGCCAGGACCGGTTGCGTGACGCGAGCAGCCAGGGCAGCGCCCAGGGCAAGCGCCACCATTCCGACAGCCAGGATACCGCCGGCCAGCGTAAGGTAGAGCCTCCGCACTTCCAAATGCACATCGCTCAGACGGTAGGAGAGGCGCACAGCCCCGACGATCGAGCCATCCTCGGCGCGTACAGGCACGGCGCGATACGCAATCTCAGCGCCGGCTCTACTGCTATAGTACGTTCCCGCCGCCTCTTCCCCCTCCAACGCCTCGCGCAGCCCAGGCTCGTCACGTGCCTGGCCGCTGCGCGGCAAGTCTTCCCTTTCTGTGCTGCCCGCCTGGATGCCATTCCGATCCACCACCAGCACCCGAGCATTCAGCGGCTCGCCCATGCGCAAGAGATACTCCTGGAGCTCGGCCTGTCGCCCGGCACTGAGCAGCGGTGCCGTCCGCTCTGCCAGCAACGCTGCCTCATCGTGCAGATCGCTCAGCAACTGCTGGCGGTAGAAGCTGTCCATTGACGCAATGACATAGGCGCCCGTCAGCCCCATAGCGGCGACGCTCAGGGCGACATAGGTCAGCACCAGCTTCCCGCGCAAGCCCAGGCGTATCCGGAGACGTCGCATCGCCCTCTCCCGCCCCAGCCATCCTACTCCCTGGCCGTACCGGCATGCGCAAGGCAGGCCCGGAGCGGTGCCCCAAAGCGGTATCCCACCCCGCGCACCGTATGCAGGTACCGCGGATGCTGAGGATCGTCTTCCAGCTTCTTCCGGAGCTGGTGGATGTAGACATCCAGCGCCTTTTCGTCGCCCACGAAGTCGGCGCCCCATACCTGATCGAAGAGGAACTGCCGAGGAAGCACACGCCCGGCATGCTGCATAAGAACCCGCAGCAGGGCGAATTCGCGTGCCGTCAGCTCAACCGGCCGGCCGCGCACCGTCACCGTGTGCGTGGCAGTGTCGATGGCGATGTCTCCCACCTGCAGACGTTCAGCAGGGGGCAGCGCTGCCGTCATGGCAGCACCCGCACGGCGCAGGATGGCACGGACGCGCGCGATCAGCTCCGCCGAGGAGAACGGCTTGGTGATGTAGTCATCTCCGCCCGCTTCCAGGCCCAGAACCTTTTCTAACTCCTGGCGATGGGCGGTGAGGAAGATCACAGGAACGCCGGTGAACTGACGAAGCCGGCGGCAGACCTCGATCCCGTTGAGGTCGGGCAGTCCCACATCCAGGATGAGCAGGTCTGGGCGGTGCAACCGTACCTGCTCGAGGGCGGCCCTGCCAGTCGTCGCGGTCAGCACATGATACCCCTGCTGCCGGAGCAACAGCGCCAGGGACTCGCACAGGAGTTCATCGTCATCAACAAGCAAGAGCGTAATCTGTTGTGGCTCCATAGTTTCCCTATAGCAGTTTCCCTATAGCCGGGGCTCTCACATCCAGCTTCATTGTACCGGTACCGATCCAGGCCGGTACCTTCACCATGAACGATAGCGCTTGCTCCTCTGTGCTGCAAGCGACGCGGCAGCGTTAACTGCTTCTTAACGTTTTTTTAGGCTGGCCCTCACTCGGAGACCGGACAGGCATGCCAGAATAGGCCATAACGGGCAGCGGGACCTGCCTCGTATCAACCTCTGAGGATAGGGAAGGGTTCAGCATGCCGCTTGGAGCTGCGGACGGCAGGGTCGTCCGGCGCTCTTGAACCGTTGAAGCAGGCTATTCTGGCCAAGACGAGACGTCACAGCCATGTATCTGTTTACCGCAGCGCTCGTGTTGCTGGCCGCTCTGGCAATTGTCGCCTTGCTCCCTGAGCAGGGCGCAGGATCATTGCGCTGGCGGCACGCCGGAGTGCGCCTCGAGATACTGGTGGCCGCGATGCTCCTCGTTGGGTTCGCGGCGATTGGCATCATCCTCTGGCACTGGCTGCGTCTGCTCGTGTAAACCCGCTGTCACGTTGGAGGTGCTGTGTTCGCTGACTTGAATCCTGACGAAAAGCTGATGGCAAAAGTTAATTAGAAAGAAACCAAACAAAGCAGACCATAGAGAGGCGATAGCATATGTTCGGCGATATCGGTGTACCGGAGTTACTCATTATCCTGGTAATTATCATCCTCGTGTTCGGCGCCAATCGGGTTGCCGAGATCGGGGGCGCGTTAGGCAAGAGCGTTCGCGAATTCCGTCGCGCCGTCGAAGGACACGATGAAGCAAAGGTGAGCGAAAATAAAAGCGAGAGCAAGGCGGTTGAGGCGCCCCCGCAGCAATCTCAAAGATCACCTTGAGCTTCCTGGGTAAGCATCTCGTCCCGGGGCTACTTAGTACAGGATATCCGCAGCAGGACATAGCGTGGATAGGGCGGATAGGTAAAGAAAAGATATGCCTGCAGGAAAGGTAGCGCATGCATGTTTGACATTGGCTTACCTGAGCTGCTGGTGATCCTAGCCCTAGCCCTCTTGGTGGTCGGACCTGAGGAACTTCCGACTCTAGCCCTGCGCGCCGGCCGTCTGCTGTATCAGTTCCGACGACAGTATGACGAGCTCACCGCGGAGATCCGCCATGAACTCGAGGGCATACAACGAGAGGTTGAAGCTGCTGCTGGTCTTCTAGTGTCTGGCGAGACCGGCGCTCCGGCCACGCCTGTCCTGTACGCTGGTGCCCTCGGCGCAGTAGCCGGCCGGATGCCCCCTTCCCAGGAGCGCCCGTTACTCCAAGCAAGTGCCCTCGGCCCTGTCTGTGGTCGCTCGCTTGTCCAGACCGCGCCCCTGCTTCCGTCGCTTGAAGTGACCCGCATCTTTCCTGTGCAGGATGGGATTGCGCACGGTGACCGCGCTGCGGTCGAGGAGGTCCTTACCGCCCAGCCGCAACGGTAGCAGCACTGCGAGATCTCTCTGTCTTGCGCAGGTGAGGGGATGCAATGCTCACAGACGAGTTGCTCAAGCGCTTCAAAGACGACATCGTGCTCATCGAGCACAAATTCATCGATGGAACCATCCGGCTGGTGCCGCACTGGCGCCACGCCCATCCTCCGGTGCGTAACGTCAACGAGGAGGTAGAACAGAGTTTCAGTCCGCTGGAGCGTCTAGCACTCGTCGTCACCCGGCGGGTAGGCAGCCCCGGCTTCTTCATCCTCATCGCTACCTGGACGATCGTCTGGCTTCTCTGGAATACGCTTGGACCGAAGCAATATCGCTTTGATCCGGCTCCGGCCTTTGTCCTCTGGCTTTTCATCTCAAATATGATCCAGATCCTGCTCATGCCGCTGATCATGGTCGGTCAGAACCTGCTTAACCGCCATGCTGAGTTACGCGCCGAAGTCGACTTCGAGATCAACCAGAAGGCTGAGCAGGAGGTCGAAGCGATCCTCTTACATCTGGAGCATCAGGCGGCCGCCATCGAGCATCAGGGCGAATTGATCCTGCGTATCTTACGTCATCTTGAAGCTCAAGCAGCAGCCGACGGACAAGCACGCTCAGCGCCATCGTAGCACCGTTGCGTACTTGGAGGGGTCCGGACGCTGCCGCGCAACACCCAACCCGTGGCACCCTAGATCGGTTCCCAACGCTGCTTTAACAGCGATGAGACAGAGGGAGCCGTTGACTCTCCGGCTCCTACTTTCTTTCAATTCTTTTTGAGTTCTTTTCCTCAGATTAATTTTTTAATTAATTTTTAATGGTTTAGTGCAACTGCTGTCTCAGAAGAGGAAAGGCACCAATGGCACGCGATCCGGTCTGTGGCAAAGAGGTTAACCCTCACCAGGCCGCTGCTCAGGTAGCCTATCACGGCGTGACGTACACTTTTTGCTCCACACACTGCCATGAGGCATTCGTGCATAACCCCCAGAAGTACGCCGAGATGCTGCGAGCTCATGGGAGCGCCCGCCCTCACCGGCGTGATCTGGCCGGGCACGCAGCGCGGTGGCTGGAGTGGGCGGACCACTTCGTGTATGTGCTTGTAGCTCTTCTTTTCCTTGGTGCCGCCATGGCCATGGGAGGCTACGCAGTCCTCACATTCGTGCACAGCACCTCCCAATCGTTTCCCCTTCGCTTGATCACCTTTACCAATGACCTCCTGCTTGTATTGATCATCTTAGAGGTACTGGGCACAGTGCGCAGCTACCTCGCTACCGGCACGACCTCCCTGCGGCCTTTCCTGTATATCGGTATCATCTCCGCCACTCGTCGGATCCTTGCCATCGGCGCACAGTCAACGCTTGGCGAGGTAAAGGGGGAAGAGACCTTCCGGCATCTCATGATTGACCTTGGCATTAACGGAGCGGTGGTGTTAGCGCTCGCTCTAGCACTGTTCTTGTTCAGCCGCGCCCAACTCAGCGAAGATACAGAGCCTGAAAGCGCCGCAGGCCCGCGGTGGGAGTAACCACGCAAATCGGTGAATGCAGAAGGCTACATAACCTATATAGGTTTAAAATATAAATTTAAAATTTAAGGAGCAGCCCTTATGCAACGAAGATCGGCGCGCAGGGCACTCCTGACAGCCGGCGGCGTCATTGCAGGAGGTCTCTTGGCCGCGCGGCTAGTAAGCGGATGGGAGGCCCGGAATCACGATCATCACAGCGAGGTTCCGACAAGCGAGGTTACTAGAGAAGGCTCCGAACTGGCAGCTTGGGAGATGGCTGAACAGCTTCGAGGGATCATCCGAGTACCTGATTTTCCAAAACAGTCTTTCCTCATTACCGATTATGGTGCAACCGGCGACGGTCAGACGGATTGCACCGACGCTCTGGCAGCGGCTATTGAAGCCTGCGCGGCTGCCGGTGGCGGCCGGGTGGTGGTTCCGGCCGGGACGTTCTTGACGGGGCCTGCTCATCTGCGCAGCAACGTCAACCTGCATCTCGAGCGCCAGGCAACCCTAAGATTCATCCAGGATCCGGCGGCCTATCTGCCGGCCGTCTTCACCCGCTGGCAAGGCATTGAGCTATTCAACTACTCGCCGTTCATCTACGCATTCGAACAGGAGAACATAGCGCTAACCGGCGAAGGAATTCTCGACGGACAGGCCAGCGCAAACCACTGGTGGCCTTGGATGAGCACGCGCGTGCCCAACCAGTATGCTGACTGGACACTGCTCCAGCAAATGGCTGCCCAAGAGCTTCCTGTTGGGCAGCGCATCTTCGGCGGGGGACATTATTTACGACCAAACTTCATACAGTTCTATCGCTGCCGGAACGTGCTCATCGAGGGTGTCACCATCATCAATTCGCCGATGTGGGCTATTCACCCCGTCCTGTCGGAAAACGTTGTCGTGCGCGGCGTGACTGTCATTAGCCACGGTCCCAACAATGACGGTTGTGACCCGGAGTCCTGCTCCAATGTCTTGATCCAGGGTTGTACCTTCGATACCGGTGATGATTGCATCGCTATTAAAGCCGGACGCGATGCGGACGGTCGCCGCGTAAATATCCCGAGTGAGAACATCCTGATCGAAGACTGCGTATTCCGTAACGGCGCTGCTGGTCTCGCCATTGGCAGCGAGACAAGTGGTGGAGTTCGTGCTGTGTTTGCCCAGAACATTCGCATGATTAGCCGTCATCTTCTACATTGTCTGCATATCAAAACAAACGCGTATCGAGGCGGAATTATCGAGCAGATCTTTCTGCGCGACAGTAGTGCCGCGCGCGTCGTAGCCGGCGCCATCGAAATAAACCTTGGCTTCGGGCACTATGAAGAGGGGACAAGCGGAAACTTCCTTCCGGTGGTTCGTGATATCTATGTTCGCAATCTCAGCGTTGAGATTGCTACACATGCCCTGTCCTTGCGCGGCCATCCCGAGAGCCCCATCCAGCGCCTGCGCGTGACGGATTCGACCTTTAAGAGCGTAACCAAACCGAATGTCCTCAAGCACGTGGAGGACATCCAGCTTCGTAACGTCTTCATCCCGGAAGGGGCCTGATGCGACGGGTGTGGCAACTTGTAAGTGCGCTGCTTTTGGGGACCGGCGGTGGCGTCACTGCCGGCGCTCTTCTCGTCCAGTACAAGCACGAATCGCACCATACGCCTCCCAGCTCTGCGCTCCAGTTCAGCGATCCTTCAGCCGAAACGCCACCGCCCTGGACTGGAAAGGCACGGGTGACTGTGCTGCTCGTGGGCCTGGATGCACGCGCAGGCGATCCCGATCCACCGCGCACAGACACCATCATCCTTGCCTCGCTGGATACAGCGGAGAAGCGGGCTGCGATCGTATCGATCCCGCGGGACCTGTGGGTCCCCATCCCGGGACACGGCTACGATCGCATCAACGCAGCCTGGCCGCTCGGTGAAGCACAACACCGCATGTCGGCACAAACGCGAACCGCTTCGCCGCCGATCACCGATGCGGCCTTACTCCGCCAGACAATCGAGGCAAACTTTGGCATCCCGATCGATTACTTCGTGGCCATCGACTTCCAGGGATTCATCCGTGTCATTGATGCGCTGGGGGGCGTACTCGTTGACGTGGAGCGCCCGCTCAAGGATAACGAATATCCGAGCTTTGACTATCCGCACTACGAACGCATCTACATTCCGGCCGGGCTGCAAACAATGGACGGCATGACGGCCCTCCGCTACGTGCGCTCCCGCCACCAGGACAGCAACTTCGGCCGACAGCGCCGGCAGCAGCAGGTGCTCCTGGCAGTGCGGGAACGGCTCCTGCGCCTCAATATGGTGCCTCGACTTCCCCAGCTCATCAGCGCGCTCCGCGACACAGTACGCACAGATATGCCGCTTACAGAGATACTGGCCCTGGCCCGCATCGCGCTTGAGGTAACGCCAGAACGGATCACCACGCGCGTGATTGCAGTACACAGCCCCCGATGCCAGCCGCGCCGTAGTACTCACACTGCGCAATACCGCCGGCCCTCGTGGCGAGCGCGCGGCAGATGAAGAGACGGTACAGCTCGTGCTGCAATTGCTTGATCCGACAGCTTGGTACGCCGTCTCTGTGGAGCACGCGAGCGGAGAAGTCCAGACCCTGGGTTTCCTGAGCGGTGCTGCCCTGATGAAGGAGGGAATCCAGCTGGCCCTGCCGCGTCCGGGCGTAGCGTGGGTCTCTGTTGCCTCTATGATATAACTTCTATGACAAAATATAACTTTAGTAACAAATATAACAAATGAGGCTCTTGAGGCCAAGTGAGAAAGGACTGGATTAAGGAAATCGCACGCCTCTCGTTACAGCGCCGACAACCAGCCTGGCCCTCCCCTCAGGTTCCTCTGCCGCATTCAGGGGTCTGGTTGTCTCCGTCCTCTTACTCGCCCCAGAGTTCCAGACTCCGCTCCATATCCAGCCGCACTAGCTCGGCCACGATCTCGCCGATCTCTCGCGGGCCGAGGTCGGCCCCGGTGCGCAGGCGCACGGCGGCCGTGCCCGAGGCCGCCTCCCTGTCGCCCACCACCAGCATGTATGGGATCTTCTGGAGCTGGGCGTCCCGGATCTTGGCGTTCATACGCTCGGATCGGTCATCCACCTCCACGCGCAGCTTGTTCGCGGCAAGCTGCTCTGCCACCTGCCGCGCATAGGGCACATGGCGGTCAGCGATCGGAATCACCACCGCCTGCACCGGCGCCAGCCAGAACGGGAAGGCCCCGGCGTAGTGCTCGATCAGGATGCCAATGAAGCGCTCCAGCGAGCCGTAAATGACGCGGTGGATCACTACCGGCGTCTTCTCCGTGCCGTCGCGGTCGGTGTACGTGCAGTTGAAGCGCCGCGGGAGCTGGAAGTCAAGCTGAATGGTACCTGTCTGCCACTCGCGACCGAGCGCGTCGCGCATCAGGATATCCAGCTTGGGTCCGTAGAAGGCACCTTCGCCTTCGCCGATCACGTAATTGCCCGGCCCGGCATGCTTGTCCAGGATACGCGTGAGCGCCGCCTCGGCCTTGTCCCAGGTCTCTGGGTCGCCCATGAAGTCGCGGGGGCGCGTGCCCAGGCGCAGGGAGTACTTCAGCCCGAAGATACCATAGAAGCGATTGGCGATCTCCAGGATGCGGTCGTACTCTTCCTCGATCTGCTCTTCGGTGACGAAGATATGGGCGTCGTCTTGCTGGAACTTGCGCACGCGCAGGAGCCCGTGCAGCGTCCCTGACCGCTCATAGCGGTGCAGGATATCGCAGTCGGACAGCCGCAGCGGGAGGTCACGGTAGCTGCGCTTTTTCAGGTTATAGACCACCATGGCGTTGGGGCAGTTCATCGGCTTAACGCCATAGGTGATATGCTCCTCCACCGGGATGATAAACATGTTCTCCCGATAGTGCTCCCAGTGCCCCGACGTCTCCCACAGGCTCTTGTCGTTGATGAGTGGCGCGGCGATCTCTTGATAGCCGCGCTTTTCGTGCTCCTCGCGCCAGAAGGCCAGCAGCGTGTTCAGCACCTTGAGGCCTTTGGGCAGCCAGTACGGCATGCCGGGGGCCGTCTGGTCGAAGTGGAAAAGCTCGAGCTCACGGCCCAGCCGGCGATGGTCGCGCCGCTCGGCCTCTGCCCGCCGCCACAGATACCGCTCCAGCTCCTCTTTGGTGTGCCACGCCGTCCCGTAAATACGCTGGAGCATCGGCCGCCGCTCATCGCCACGCCAATACGCTCCGGCCACCGTCAGGAGCTTGAGGGCATCGGCCGGGATCTGCCCCGTGCGCTCGACGTGCGGCCCGCGGCACAGGTCTTCGAAGCCATCATGCCGGTAGGTGCTCAAGACCGGACGCTGTCCTTCAGGCAGGCGGTTCCCGTACTCATCCGTGCCGCGGGAGAGAATGTCCTCGATCAGCTCCAGCTTGTACGGCTGGTGCTTGAAGAGCTCGCGCGCCTCCTCCGGAGAGACCTCGCGCCGGATGAAGGGATAGTCTTCTTTAATGATCTCTTTCATCCGTGCCTCGATCTTCTCCAGGTCCTCCGGGGTAAGGGAGCGAGGCAGGTCGAAGTCGTAGTAGAAGCCATCCTCGATGGGCGGACCGATGGCCAGCTTCCCCTCGGGGAACATCTCCAACACTGCCTGCGCCATCACATGGGCGGCCGAGTGGCGGATCCGATAGAGATCGGGCTGATCGACATGTTCGTCTTGCACCATCCCAGCGGGTTCCGCCCTGTTCGTCTGCGCCATTTGCGTCTGCCTCCCTGAGAAAAGCCAGCAGGCCCCTCGCCACGCATGGGACGAGAGGCCTGCTTGAGGTTGCTCGCGGTTCCACCCAGCTTCAGGCGCACCGCGGCGAGCAGCCGCCGCGGGGGACACCTGCACTCATTGTGCCGTAACGCGTTGCTGCGTGCCGGCTTACTGCGTGCGCCTCAGGCACACGGTTCGGCCGCAGGCTCCCAGGTGGTTTTCCCCGCTGCCGTGACGAGGCGGCTTCCAGCCGGTGGCCGCCACTCTCTGGCCGTCCGCGACGCGGCGGGTACTCGTCCTGATCATCGCCGTTTTCCTAATACCCTTGTCACAGTGCACGTGCGGCGGCCGCTGCCGGCTCTCACACGTTTAACTGGCTATCAGCATAGCACAGCCCGCGCGATGGCGGCAAGCGCTGCGACGCCGGGCCCGAGCTATCCGGTCGGTGCTTCCTCCGGTATCTCCAGGCCGGTGCTACACGCTAGATCTTCTTCGCCATAGCGGGCCTGGAGCATACTCCCCAGGGCTATCAGCCAGGCGCCAATCTGCCAGGCAGCACGGTGGGAGCGCTGCCGGCGTCCAGCCAAACGTCGCTGAGCATCCTGGGCGAGACGGCTCACACGCTCGTGTGCGGCCTCGGACCGCAGGCGCTCCTGCCGGCTGTGTATGACGAACTCCAGCCAGGACGGATCATGCATTGCCATCTTCCTGCACCTTTACATTCCACACCCGAGGTTGCCGGCTGCGCTCCTCCAGTGGGCTGCGGTTCAGCACGCCGCGTCCGGCAGGCAGTGAACCCGAGCACAACTCACGAACTCCCAAGAGCCCTTGGGAGCACCATGGCCAGCAGCACGAACATGCCAGCGCCCAGCAGCATGATGCCGAGCGGCGCGCTCAGCCGGCGGCCCTGCGGCAGGTTCTTCTCCACGGCCATGGCTGCCCCCAACGCCAGCATCCAGGCCGGGTTGCCGGTCCCCACCGCGAACATCACCAGCATGAGCGACCAGCAGCAGCCCAGACAGTAGAGCCCGTGGTGCAGCCCCAGCCAGAGCGCCTCGATGCGGGGCTGCCGGCCGTGCCAGTGGCTCATGATAAAGTGCAGCGGTGAGCGACACTTGGCGAGGCAGTGGTACTTCAGCGGCGTGAACTGGTACGCCCCGGCCACCAGGAGCGTGGCCGCCCCAATCAGACCGGAGCGCTCCTCCAGCCAGGCCTGCGTGGCGATGGCGAGGTGCACCCCCAGGTCGGCCAAATGCACCAGCAGGCCGAAGGCGCTCCACACCAGCAGGTAGCCGGCCAGGAGCAGGCCGGCCAGCCAGCGCTGGTGGGGGCGCTGCCGGGTGAGCCCGGCGAAGAGGGTGAGCAGGGGCAGGCTGGTGGGCAGCATCATCGCCACGGTCATCACCGTCCAGCCGGCCACCACGACCAACAGCACGAGGGCGCCAGCGCCCGGCCCGGCCAGCCAGACGATCCCCAGCGCCCGGTGGTTGAGCAGCCAGGCGTAGGGCGAAACGCCCCAGAGTAAGAGCGCCAGCCAGGCCAGCCCGACCAGCAGGATCATGCTGACTAGGAATGGCCGGCGATCGGTGACCGGTACCCACATAGCACCCTCCTCCAACCCGCTGGCGGCAGCCGCGAGAACTGCACGCTGCCGCCAGCGGGGATCGCCCGGGAGACAGGAGGTCGCGCTGCAGTGAGGTGTCGAGATGGCCCTAGACAGCCCACCCCGGCCCAAGCCATTCGTACGCGGCTAGGCGTCGAAGTCGAAGCGGAAGGAGCCCTGAATGGCGTTGTGGTTCTGCAACTCGATCTCGGCCAGACCGTAGCGGGCGCCGCGCAAGCGATACGTTGGGGCCTTCGCTACATAGGCCGGCGAGCCGGGGATGGTCGAGAAGATGCTCTCATTGAGCGTGGTCACCTGGCCGGTGGGCCCACGATAGGGCATTAACTCAGCCTCCGCCACGGTGCCGATGCGCAGCGTGCCTTTTCCTTCGCTGACGGCGAACATCACTGGCAGCTGCTCCACCGCCACGAGCTCGCCGATGAGTTGCGCCAGATCGGCCAGCGGCCCGCCGCGCTTGCCGGTCCAGGTATCCACGAGGGCCTGCTGCTGCTCGGCCGTGGCGCCATCGTCCACCACCAGGATGGCGCGCCAGCCCCCCTTCAGGATGTTGCCAGGAATATGTACAAGAGCAGCCACGGTACGTCCGGAGACATCGACCCCGTCGATCGTGCCGCGATCGATGTGCCAGGCATTGACGCCCTCGCAGGTGCCGTTGTCCGGATCTTCGCCGATCCAGCAGGGGCAGAGCACATTGCAGCTACAGACTTCGAGAAGCTGTCCCTCCAGGTGGTAGCCCATGGAAGTCCCCCTTTTCTTTTTATAAACTAATAATTATAAACTTATAAACTAATAACTATAAGCTAACAAAGTCGTTTCGCCTTTCCGCGCCTCGCTATCCCGCCATCCGAAGGCGCCTAGGCTTCGATCGTGTACACATCGGCCTTGGCCGCCTGGCTGAGCAGCTCGATGAACCCTTCGTTCCACTCTTGGAAGCGCGGGTTACTCCAGAGCTGCTCCTCCATCCGGATGAACTCGGCTAGATCGTCGAGCTCGTACTCTTCGATCAGGTCCGGCTGGCCCGGCGAGGCGAACGCCCCGGCGAGGCGGCGGACCTGCCATCGGCCGGCTGCAGCGCCGGCAGTCTGCTGGATGATGGCGTCCAGCTCGCGCAGCCTGGCCACAGCCTCGTCCCGGCGGCCGGGTTTCGTATAGAACAGCTCCCGTACAACGAATCGCATGACTACTCCCTCCTGAGTTGCCCGCAGGCGTTACCTGCGGGGTGACGAGCCACACCGGCGGTCTGGATGGCATCCGCCGGTCCCCACCGTGCATATGCTGCGTGACGGGCGGCTGGCAGGTCCGGCCGGTGTGTCAGGGGCCCGCCAGGTGCCCGAGGCACCCGGGTATCCGGCAGGCCGCCTGACAGTGGTAGTCTACGCTGCCGGCGGGCTGCTGCCATCCGTAGATCTACGTATTTCTTGGCGGTGCCTGGTGGCGGAAACTACGTAGAGGGGCCCAGGCCGGGCTGTCGGGGAGGCTGCGGCCAGGGGGCTGGCTCGACGAGGCGGCAGCGGAACGCATAGGCGATCGCGTCGGCCCGGCTGTGCGCGCCGATCTTGGCATAGACGTTGGCGATGTGGCGCTCGACGGTGCGCACACTGAGGACGAGCTGCCGGGCGATCTCCAGGTTGCTCTGGCCTGCTGCCAGGAGGCGCAACACCTCGATCTCCCGAGGGGTCAGTCCGGCGGCGTGGGGACCAGCGGCAGTGTCGGTAGCGGGGGCCTGCGACGCTGGAAGCAATGCTGCCGCGTGGGCGGCCTCCCATGCGGCGCCGAGGCGTTGCAGCGCGTCCCGCGCGGCTGCAGCCTCCCGCGCGGCAGCAGCATCCCTGCCCAGCATCCGTAGCACTCGGGCGAGCTCGATGCGGGTGCGCGCAGTCTCGAACGGTGCCGGGCTGCGCTCGAAGAGGTCGCTGGCATCCTCCAGAGAGCGGCGGGCACTATCATAGGCGCCCGCGGCGGCGGCCAGGAGCCCGGCGGCGAAGCTTGCAGAGGCACGCAGCGGGTCTGTGCCCACTCGCTGCGCGAGGGTCTGGAGCTCGGCCGCCGCGGCCGCCGCACGTTCCAGATCGCCCAGCGTAGCCAGTGCGCGCACGTACAGCTCCAAGCCAACACCCCGGTCGGCGCGGTGCTAGAGCGAGATACGACGCAGGTACCGGTCGGCCAGGTCGGCCGCTGAGGTAGCATCGCCCTGATCGAGGGCGACGGCAGCGCGGCTGAGCAGGGCAAGCGGATGTGGCTCAGCCTGTCGCAAGAGCGCCTCGGCTTCCTCGAAGCGGCCCTGGCGGCGGCGAAGCTCCCCCAGCCGGGCGAGGGCGCCCCGGGCATCGTCAGGCATGATGGGCTCCAGCGCGCGGGTGACGGCAAGCAGTTCCGCCTCAGCCTCGGCCCAGGCTCCGCGCCATAGCAGCACGCCAGCGTAGTACGTGCGGCACACCGCGAAGGGCGAGCGCAGTCCCCAGTGGGCGCACAGCGCCTTCAGCCGGTGGCACCACTGCACCGCCCGATCGTAGTCGCCCACCGCCTCGCAGGCGGTGAGGAGGAAGCAGCAAGTATCGCAGATAGCGTTCAGGTTGCGTAGCTCTCCGCCCAGCACCGCTGCTGTCGCTGCATCCACCCGGCGCATGCCCTCGGCCACGTCGCCCTCATCAACCATGGCCAGCCCTTCGAGCGCCAGGGCGAGCATCTCCAGATCGGACATACCCAGCGCACGCCCAACTGCTACCGCTTCGGCGCTGTGCTACCGGGCGGCGGCCGGATCGCTCAGGTACGCCAGCGCCTGGTAGCCATCCCAGAGCGCCAGCCAGCCATGCTCTTCCGCGAGGTCGAGGCCGGCCAGCAGGCGGCGAGCGAGCTGGAGCCAGCCGTTCGCCACTGCCCCTTCGCCCCAGTACGCCAGGTACGTGTGCGCCAGCATGCCCGCCCCGCGGGCCGCCCCGCGGGGATCCTAGCGCTCCCGGTACATCTGGTAGGCGCGCTGGCGCACCTTGGTAGCGGTCGTGATCTCATTGAGCCATTCCGCGGCTGTGGCCAGGCCCTCCAGCGCCTCCGGCGTGGCATGCTGCTGCACGGCCGCCTCGAAGCAGGCGCGGGCCTCCTCCCAGGCGCCGCGGGCCAGCGCCATATACCCGTCATGCACTGCGGCGTCGGCGTCAGCCATCGTCATGCCACCGCCGGGCGTCCTGAAGCACGTCCCTCCATCATCAGGAGCGCGTTACGCCGGCTTGTTCGCCAGCGCAGCATTGATCACGGGCACAGCGGCGCGCAGCGCCTCGGCGGCGCCCCTGTTGCCCTCCCAGATGTCGGTAAGCGCCGCATTCAGTGCCTTGCCAGCATCCGCCGCGGCGTAGCCGGGTAGGATGGGGCGCTCACGGTCGCTGAGGAGCGCCTGGAAGAAGACTTTTCCGTAGTTGCGCGGGATGGTGCCGGTGGCGGCCAGCCGGTCCAGGTTGCGGTTCACCTCGGGGTCTTTGATCGTGGTGATGTAGTTGGGCAGGTTGGCCCGCAGGTTCGCGCCGGTCTGCATGACCACCTGGCGCTCCCGCTCCGGGCCCCACATGAAGAGGGTGAGCGCCCAGCTCTGCTCGATCAGCTTACTCACGCGGGCGATGCAGATGCCGCCCGACCAGGTGATGCCGCCATTGGTGCCGGCGGGACCCTTCGGCAGGGGCGCTACATCCCACTGGAACTGGGCGTTCTTCATGATGTCCGGCACGCGCCAGCTCCCCGACATCACCATGGGGAAACGCACCGGTGCCTTGTAGAACATCTCCCATACGCTGAAGCCCTGGTACTGCGACTGCTTCGGCGCGATGCCGCGGCGATGGATCAGATCGGCGTACCACTGGATGCCGTTGTACGCTGCCGGCTGGTCCAGCAGGCACTTCGTCATGTTGAACGGCTTGTCGTAGACCTCCCCGCCGTTCGCCCAGACCCACGGTTCAAAGAATGAGTTCACCCAGCCCAGGCCCCACTGCGCTACCTCGCCGCCGGGGCTGCGCTCCGTGAGCGCCCGCGCTGTCTCCAGCAGGTCATCCCAGGTCCAGCCCTCGGCCGGCAGCTTCACGCCGGCGCGATCGAAGGCATCTTTGTTGTAGAAGATCCCGATATTCACCGGCCCGTTGGGAAACTCGACGATCTTGCCATCGTAGGTGTACTGGCTCTGCAATGAGGGGAGCATATCGTTCCAGCGTGCTTTTGCCGCATCGCGCTTCACCAGCGGGGTCAGGTCGACCATCGCTCCCTGCTGGACGAAGGGATCGAGCTGCGAGCGGTCGAGCGCGAAAATGTCGGGCGGGTCATTCGCCACGATCATTGACGTGAGCTTATCCAGGTAGGAGACGCCGCTGGGGATGGCCATCAGCTCGACCTTCACGCCGGGGTGCTTGGCGCTGAACTCGTCCCAGACTTGCTGATAGACCTCGTCGCGGGGACGGTCCCAGTGCAGGTAGCGGATGGTGCCCGGCTTGAGCTGGGCCGGGGCGCTCTCCCCCACCCCGGCCGGCGGCTTAGGCGTGCAGGCCCAGCTCAGCGCCGGAAGTGCAGCAGCCACCGTGATGAGGCTGCGCCGGGTAGTAGCTCGACGCGATTGTGCTGACTGAAACATAGTTTCCTCCGCGATCCGTTCGCATGTGCCCTGCGTGGGCGCTGGATTAGCGGGCGTTGCCAGGCTCTCTTCATCCGCTCCTTCCGCGAGAGCGTTTCTGTCCGCCACCGGCCCATCCGCCACCGGCCCATCCGCCACAGGGACGAAGCTCATGACTTCCAGCCGGCCTGGATTTCACGTACCTGCGCCAGCTCCTGCGGGTCCAGGCCTCGGCCGTTCGAGGCCGCCACGTTCTCCTCGAGCTGGGCGATCGTGCGAGCACCCGGGATGGCGCAGGATACGCCTGGGTGGTTGAGCGCAAACTGTAACGCTACCTGGCCCAGCGTCCGGCCAGGGCGCTCCAGGAAGCGAAACTGCTCCACGCGGGCCAGCCGCTGTTGGAGCTCCGCTCCGCGCGGGCGGCGCCATTGCTGCTCCGGAGGGAGCTCCTGACCCGGCGGGAACTTACCGGTCAAAAGACCACGCGCCAGCGGCGTGCGCACGGTGATGCCGATATCATGCTGCATCGCTAGGGGCAAGAGTTCCTGCTCGGCTTCCAGGTCCAGCAGATTATAGTTGATCTGTAACACGTCAAAGAGCCCGTGCCTGATACACCAGATCCCTGAGGCCTCGTCGCTGGTGGAGATGCCTAGCCAGCGCACCTTGCCCTGCTCTTTGAGCTTCAACAGCGCCTCGGCCCAGTCGTTCTGCTCGAGCTGCTGCACCGTAGGGCTGTGGAGCTGGTAGACATCGATGTAGTCGCGGCGCAGGCGGCGCAGGCTGTGCTCGACCTCGCGCAGGATAGTCGCTGCCGAGAACTCGCGGTTCGGGTAGTCGTTCGTCATCACCGGTACGCCGACCTTGGTGGCGAAATAGACCGGCTCTCTGGCCGCCACGATCCCGAGCACCTCTTCGCTGCGGCCCTGGTTGTAGCTGTTGCTGGTATCGAAAAAGTTGATGCCGAGATCGAGGGCGCGCCGCACCAGTGGGTACCAGTCTTCCAAGGTCGTGCCGGGGTCACCGATGCGGTTGCAGCCGAGCGAGATCTCCGAGACGTGCAGGCCGATACGGCCCAGGCGGCGGTAGTGCATTCCCCCTTCTCTCCCCCCTCTCACCGTCATGCCGCAGGGGCAGACCAGAGGCAGACTGCCCCACAGGATGTCCAGCAGGACGTCCCGCAATGCAGTCTAGGACGGAGCAGCGGAGAGGTCAACCGCCAGTCGGGGCTAGCCCTCGCAGGTTACGGACAGCAGGTGCTGGTAGCCGGCGCTGTAGGAGATCGTTAACGTGCGGTTCGCTGTGGAGACGACGTACTCGCCGGGGTGAAGCGCCCGGCCGTCGAGCTGGACGGAGGAGGGGCGACTACACGCCAGGGTCATCTGGCCAGGCACGCCCTCCGGGCTATAGGCGGTCACGAGCAGGCGCATGGCCGGGCGGCCATCTCGCGTGACCGGCAGCGCCCGCTGGGTGAACGAGCTGGGCGTCCACATCACCCCCGGCGTGCTGCGCAACAAAAGCAGGCGGAAGCTCTTGGGCGGGAGCACCAGCTCCAGCTTGTCTTTAGCCGTCCGGTAGTGCTCCGTGGCGGTATCGAAGAGTGTGTAGGTGCGATGCGGATCAAGGCCTAGATCGGCAAGCTGGAGCTGCACGCGCTTTGGTTTCGTCTCCCGGTTGATCAACCCCAGATAGGTCATGCCATCCAGCGTGGTGGCAACATAGGTGGGGGCGAAGGGGGAGTCGGTGCGGGTGTCGCCACCCTGGAAGGCGTTGTAGTGCGCCAGCCGGCTGCGCAGCATGGCCAGCGTGCGGGCATCCATCGCCGCTAGGTCGAAGCTCAGCGTCGTCCGTGCGCCGAGCGCCAGGCCGGCCTCCAGCCAGTTGAGTAGGAGCAGACGCTGGGCCGGATCGGTCGGGTCCTCTGCCCGTGCCGAGCCGATGTCGGCGCGCTCGCCCAGTACCAGCATCTGGATCACTCCGTAGTCTAGGTGCTCCAGCAGCCCGCCGGCCGGATAGCGATTGGTGAAAGCAGGGTAATCATCGCCATAAATAAATGTATGCACATACGGCGCAGCATAGGCCGGCGTGGCGCCGCTCTGGACGTACACCTCAGGATTTAATGCAGCGATAGTGCGCCAGATCGACCGAATGATCTGCAGCGCCGGCACGAGTGGACGGCTGCGAGCGCGCTCCTCGGCCACCGGGTCAAGCTGCCGCCAGGCGCGCTGCAGGAGCACGCCGCGATCGGCATCGGCCAGGCCATCGATGAACAGGCCATCGGCGCCGTACTCCACGAAGTAGCGGTGGAGGAGCGCCTCCATGTAGGCGCGCAGTTCGGGGTTCTCGTAGTCGTAGAGGTACGCCTCCGCCGGCCGGCCCTCGATATCATAGCGATCATCGCCGGGCAGCGGCCCCAACTGGATGAGCCAGTCAGGGTGCGCGTCGATGATGCCCTTCAAGCCCATCCAATTGTTCTCGCGGAGTTCATTGTCGAGATACGGCGTAGAGAGGTACATGATCAGGCGGATGCCGTGGGCGTGAGCATAGTCCACCAAGGCCCGAATGCCACTGGGGAATTTCTCTTCGTCTACAGTCATCCAGTCGGCGCCCTCGCGCCCTTCGGCGACGTACCAGCCCGCATCAAGGAAGATGTGCCACGGGCCGAGGTCGGCCAGGTACTGGGCGATGTAGTCGATCTGCCGGCGTACAGCCGCTTCGGTCACGTTGATGCCGGCGGCGTACCAGCTTCCCCACTGGAGCTTCACCCAGGCCGGCAGCGGCGCTGGCGGGTGGAGCTGGGCCATGATGCGCCGGTACTCTGCCAGCGCGGCCCGCGGGTCGTTCGTCTCTACCGGCTGGATGAGGAGGCGTGGCGCCTGCATCGCCGGGCCAGGCGCCGCGCCGTGACCGGACGGGAGCACAGCGGGGTACGGCAGCTCATAGGTGAAGGCAGCTAGCCCGCCCGGTGAGTCTTGCCTGGCGCGGAAGAACGGAGCTGCCTCTGTTGGATCGAGCGGCGCCAGCACCAGGCCAACCGGTCGGTTCTCCGAGTACAGGAAGAGCGGTCGTCCTGGCGAGGCATGGTCGCCACGGGCGATGCCGTCCGGATAGATGAGGCCTTGTCGCACGCGGTTTTGATCGGTAAAGTACGCCGTGGCGCGCAGGCCGGGGAGGGCCACCCCGTAGCCCGCTGTTGCGCTCTGCTCATCGAAGTAGCGCAGGGTGCGCACGACGAAGCCCTCAGGTGCCCGCGGCACGACGAGCTGGACGGTAAGGTACGGGCGCCGGTAGTAGGCGCCGACGCGGAGCTCTACCTGCGCGGCCTGGTCGGGGAGGTAGCCGCGCAGCGTGAGCATCTCCCCCTCACCGAGCACGGGATCGCGCAGCCCGGCCCGCTCGACGGTGTCCAGCGCAGCATCACGGGCGAAGGTGAGCCAGTCTCCGGCGCTGGTCTGGACGGCAGGGAACAGGCCACGGGCAAGCAGCCGTTGGGTGGCGGTGTCCAGCAATGCCAGAGACGGCCACGCCGGCTCGCCGCCGGGGCGGGGCTCTGCGGCTCGCTCGACCAGTACGCCGATGCGCCCGCCGGCAAGCCCAATGCCGACCGGCGGGAGGTCTTCCGCGGCAACGCGCGTAGGCAGGAACGGTGCACCGCCGGCTAGCGCGGCGAAGAGGCGCTCCTCCACTGCCCGCAGGTCCGGGCCCGGGCGGGCAGATGCCGGCTCGACCTCCTGGCGCGTCCGGACCGGCTGGCTGCCGCGGCGGAGCAGCACCGGCTCGCCCCAGACCGCGTAGGTGGGCGCCAGGTCAGGAGCCAGCGGCTCCGCGCGCAAGAGCAGCCGCTGCACGCCGGTCAGGCCGACCTGCACCGGCTGCGGCAGGTCACCGGGGAGTAGCGGCTCGCTGGAGAACAATTCGCGGCCATCGCCGAAGATCCGGAAGCGCACGGCGCCGCGCTCGCCTGCCGGAAGCGAGTCGTCGGCCACACCGACTACCGCGGAGAGTGCCTCGTACCGCCCTTCGAGGGCGTATTCGATCTCCGAGGGAGCGTACACGCCGATGCCGCGCTCCAGCAGCATGCCGCCCACCCACAAGGGGCGGTCGGTGAAGCTGGCATCGATGCGCGGCAGAGGATCATCGCCCACTGCCGGCCAGTTGGTCACAGCGCGCACCCATGGCAGTGCTGTGAGCGGCACCGGCGCTGCCCGAGTCTCCGTGGCCGGGGGCAACAACATCGCCAGCAGGGCCAGGCAGGCCAGGATGATCCCGAGGGAGCGCCTCATCCACTGAAGCATTCTTACGTCAACTGTCCGTCGAGCCTGACGCGCGTGTGCGCGCCCCTGCACTTCCAGCCTAGCATGTACGGTAGCAGAGCCGGGTAAGAGGAAGATAAGGGTGCTGTAAAAGATGGGTGAAAGCGGTTGGAGATAGGATGTTCGGTGTAGCTAACAAGTACGAGCGCACGTTCTCGCGACGGTTTACATGGTCGCGCTCACCGCACTGGGGGCCGGTCGGCACAGTGCATGCGTAGCCCCAACCGCTACAGGCGCTGCACAAGTCCACCACATGGCAGACGGCAAACACCAGACCGGCGCTGCTGAGTACGTGAACCTAGAGTCCAGATCAACCGCACCCAAGGGGGCGTCACGTGAGAGATAACGGGGCATTATCTGGATCGGCGCGGTAGCATGGCCTGGCTAGTCGCGCAGCAGGCTGCGCGGGTTTCGGCTGAAACGAGTGAGATCAGGCGGCTCTTTTTGCGGGGGCAGCGAGCGGAAGTACTCGATCAGCGGGCGGTCGTCAGTGATGATCGGCCCCGGGCCGGCGTAGCTGCGCAGCTCGGCGTCGGTGGCGGCGAACCAGCCGATGATCTGCGCGCTGTTCGTCACACCGACCTTTGCCAGTGCCTCGCGTACCTGCGGATCGCGCAGCTTTGCCTCCAGCACGCCGCGGTCGATGGTAATGGGCTGTTTTGAGCCGATCAGCAGGTCACCGCTGAACCACAGGGTCACATGAGGGAAGGCCTCCAGGAACGTCCGCATGATCAGCTTGTATTCGAAGTCTGAGAACGGCGCCAGCCACTGCACCATCAGGCCGTCGTCTTCCAGCGCGTTGTAGGCGAGGCGGTAGTACTCCACCGCATAGAGGCTGTTGCTTCCGGCGTCCCACGGCCGGATGATATCGCCGGCGATGACGTCATAGCGCCGGTCAGTCAGCAGCAGGAAGTTGCGGGCGTCGTCGATGTGTAAGTGCACGTTCGGCCGGTTGAGCACATCCCCGTTGAGCGAGCGCCAGTAGCGCACGGCCTGCACGACGCCATCGGAGAGTTCAACGGCGTCGATGCGGGCCTGGGGGTAGCTGGCTGCGGCAGCGGCGGTGGTTCCTCCGCCAATACCCACGATCAGCACGTTGCGCGGGTCGCGATGCAGGAGCATCGGCAGATGCCCGATCAAGGCGTGAAAGCGCACCAGCTCCGGGTCATCGGAGGCCTGGCCGCGGCTATTGGTGTACATGGTCGTGACGCCATTGGGCCCTTTGACCAGGGAGACTGTGTTCTCCAGGGCCTCGCGATACCACAGCACCTGCGAATCCGGGAACCGGGCGCGGAAGATGCGCGCGTACATGTCCGGGGCGGTGCGGGTGAGATGGAGCGAGGGCAGGACCAGCACCAGGACCAGCAGGGCGCGCACGAGGAGGTGCGTGCGTGTGGCGGCGGCCAGGAGCGCGAGCCCGAGGGCGAGGTTGCCAAATCCCAGGATGAACAGGCTCCTCTGGCTGCCGGCAAGCGGCACCAGCAGGAAGCCGGCCAGGTACGAGCCGAAGATCGCCCCGAAGACGTTGACCGAATAGATGCGACCAATGCGTCCGCCTACATCCGCCCGGCCTTCAGTGTACACCCGCGCTGCCACCGGGAACGTCGCTCCAAGCAGGAGCATAGCTGGCAGCACCGTCACCGCGGCGATTAGCGCCATGGTGCCCTCTTCGGTCTGCATGAGACTGCCGATGAGCGGTAGGGGACGCAGCCGGTCGATGATGGCGTTCATTTCTGCCAGCGCATGGACCGAGGCGATGGCGCAGATGGCCACCACCAGCTCGATCAGGCCGAACACCAGCACCCAGTTGAGCTGCCGGCCCATCAGCGGCGTCACCAGGTAGCTTCCCAGCGCGATGCCCAGCAGGACGGTGGTAAGCATCAGGGTGAAGGCGTAGATCGATGAGTTGAAGAATAACGCCAGCACCCGGGACCACACGACCTCGTAGGCGAGCGAGATCCCGCCGGAGATGCCATAGGCCCAGAACACCACGCTGACCGCAAGCGCGGGATAGGGTGGCGCGGCCGGTGCAGGCGCGGCCTCCTCAGGTGCCCCGGCGCCGGCTCGGTCTACGCCCCGGGCCGATGGAAACACGAACGAGAGGAGCACCGCCGCAACGCCAACAGCGATGTTAATAGTCGCGGCAGTATGAATCGTCGCCGTCGTGCCGAACCCGCCGATGAGCACGAACCCGGCGGTGAAGCAGCCAACGATGGCTCCGGCGGTGTTGCAGGCATACAGCAGGCTGATGTTCGTGCCGTGTCCCTGCTCACGCAGGAACGACGAGCGGATGATGATAGGCAGGGTAGCGCCCATCAGGCTGGTCGGCACCAGCAGGATGCCGAAGGCCAGCGCCATGCGCGCCAGCCCGGCCAGCGCTTCCTGCCCCTGGAGGCCCAGGTGCAGCTGGCGATAGAAGCCCTGCAGCCAGGTGAAGGCCGCAGGAGTGGACAGGCCGGCCAGGCCGATGAGGACCTCGACGACCCCGTACAGCGCCAGCGGCCGGCGCACGCGATCGGCCGGCCGTCCGCCGGCGAAGCTCCCCAGCGCCAGTCCGGCCATGAAGGCGGCCAGCACGGTGCTAATGGCATGCACCGTCACGCCGAACGCCAGGCTGAGCATGCGCACCCAGACGACCTGGTAGATCAGGCCGCTGATACCGGAGCAGAAGAACAGCACGGCCAGGACAGCGAGCAAGAGCCAGCGCCGCGTGCCGGCCATGGGTAGGGCACGGCTGCGCGGAAGCGCTACGGCAGGGGCAGTGTCAGATCGCATCGAGGGTGCGCCAGGCAGTATAGGCGTCGCTCTCCCTGAGCTCGTCCTGATAGTGAACAGCCGGACGTCTCCTGCTGTCTCTCCGTGTGAGCCTCGGTCTGTGCCGCCGGGTCTGCGCTGTTCCCAGCAATCCGGTCGCCGTCAGTATATCCGGCGGCACTCATTGACTTGTGCCGCCGTGAGGGCCCACTATCAGGAGCCGCCAGGCCGCGGCCGCGCCGGAGCGCAGACGCCTAAGGCGCATTGTAGTGAAAAGCCGGGCACGTGCGCAAGCCGCGCAGCTCTGGCGCGTCGCTCCCTACCGCACAGCCTTCTTGAGCGCTTCGTCGCTGGCGCGGGTCATGTTCGCTGCGGCTTCCTTGACCGACACCTCATTGTTGAGCGCCTTGGCAAACTCAGCACCGAAGGCACGATGGAAGTCGAGGAAGCCCACGACCTTGTCGTAGTTCTTGCTGCCTGTCGTGATTGAGTCGAGGGCGTACTTCATGCTCGGCGGCAGGTTCTGCAGTGCCCTTGGGCTGGTCGCCACGGATTTCAGGATCGGCAGCGAGCTAACGTTCAGGGTCAGGTAGAGCTCCTGGACCTCAGGATGGTACAGCTCCAGAAGCACCTGCACCGCCTCCAGTAGGACGCCGCGCTGCCGGGCCTTGGTGGTAACCAGGTAGTTGTGGCCCGTCGTAAGGTAGACGGCCTTGCCGGTCTTGGGATGCTTCGGCCGGGGCAGCACCTCCCAGGCGAATTTGCCGGCAATAGCCGTGTTGAGCGCCGGGCTCGGCACCGTTAGCTCGGTCATGACATAATTGCCGGCGTTGAAGTTGAGCCGCTTCTCGCTGGCCTCGCGTGGGGATGGAGCCACCTGATAGCGCAGCACCAGGTCGGCCAGCCACTGCAGAATCTCGATCGACTCAGGGCGGTCCCAGTACGACTTCGTGCCCTTCTCATCCATGTAGGGCACGTCGGCAGACCAGAACCAGGTGTAGGGGTAGTTGGGGTTGACCTGCGCCCCCCAGCGATCCTCCTGCCGGCGGTTGAGCCTGATGGCCGCCTCCAGGTAATCGTCCCAGGTCCAGCCCGGCGCCGGCTCCTTCAGGCCGCCTTCCTGGAAGGCATTTTTGTGATAGACGCCGGTGTGCGTATTCAACTGGATCAGCAGGCCGTGGCGCTTGCCCTCCCAATGGGTGATATTGGGGACATCGTAGAGCGTGTTCACATCGAACTTCAGCGTGGCCAGCGTGGAGGAGATGTCCTGCAACACGCCTTTCGGGCCGAACACCGGCACCATATGCTGGTCGAGCTGGAAGAGATCGCCCTGCTGATCGGCCGCAAAGGTGGCGACGGTTTTGTCCTGATCGGCGGCGTTATCGTGCAGCTCGGTCTTGATGTGCGGGTACACGCGGCTGGCTCGTTCGAGCCACGCCTGCACGACCTTGAGCCGGTCACCGCTGGACCAGTCGTTATCGACGATCAAGGTCACCGGCCGCCGCGTCGCCGGCTGTTGCTCTTCGGGCGGGCGGGCCGGACCTGGGCGGCAGGCACTCAGCACGCCGAGTGCCACTGCCGCTGCGCTAGCCTGGATCGCCTGGCGGCGCGTTGATCTGGCCGGCGTCTCGTGACTGGCCAGCCTCTCGTGAGATGACCCCATGGCAGTCCTCCGTGCAATGTCCTGGCAGACAACGAGCTGGTAGGGTACACGCCCAACGCGGGCATACTGTAATACTGCCGCGATATAACGTCAACTGCATGGTGTGCTGCAGCGGCCGGAGTGTTGACGAGCCCCAGCACCGGTTGTACGATGCAGCAAGAATCCTTCCTGGAGCTGAGCTGCCGTGTTCATGAACCTCAATACCGGCGCGATCGGGATCCGTATCGACCTTGCGGGGGCCATCGCTCTGGCGAGGAAGCACGGCTTCGCCGGGATCGACTTCAGTATCAGTGAGGCAGCGCGCCTCGCCAGCGAGCGCGGTGTGGACGCGGTACGCTCCCTCTTTACTGCCGCCGGTATCCGCCCGGGCTCGTTCGGCCTGCCAGTGGAGTGGCGAGGCGACGAAGCGAAGTGGCGCGAGGGTGTGGAGCAACTCCCCGACCTAGCTGCACTGGCAGCCTCACTTGGCTGCCGACGCTGTACTACCTGGGTGCCGCCTGCCTCAGACGAGCGCCCCTTCGAGGAGAACTTCCAGTTCCACGTCGCACGGTTCCGCCCGATCGCCGAGGCGCTGCGCCAGGCGGGCTGCCGCCTCGGCCTGGAGTTCATCGGGCCGGCCACGTCGCGGCGAGGCCGAAAGTTCGCGTTTATTCACACCATGGACGGGATGTTGGAGCTGTGCCGTGCCATCGGCACCGGCAACGCCGGCCTGCTGCTCGACAGCTGGCACTGGTACACCTCACACGGCACGCTGGACGACCTGCGGCGCCTGACCAACGACGACATCGTGGCCGTGCATCTGAACGACGCGCCGGCCGGCATCCCGGTTGACGAGCAGATCGACAACAGGCGCTGCCTGCCTATGGAGACGGGCGTGATCGACGTGCCGGGCTTCCTGCGAGTGCTCAACGAGCTCGGCTACGACGGCCCGGTCACAGTGGAGCCGTTTAACGAGCGCGTGCGAGCGATGTCTGCCGACCAGGCTTGTGCCGAGACCGCTGCGGCGCTGCGGAAAGCGTTCCAAGCCGCGGGCATCGGCTGAGTTCGCCGTCAGAGACGGGCCGTCTCCGGCCCCCCGCAACCGCCTCTCAGAACGTTCGTGCTATAATTCGCTGGCACCTGCGTTTGTGCCGCTTCTTCACTGTTTGTGTCTATATCTAGAGCAATTATGTATCTTTGTATCTTATCGCTCTAGTGAGAGGCAGAGGCGACGCTCAACCAGAGTAGTGGAGTAGGACAACCGTGGAGATCGGAACCGTTCGCCCGATCAAGATCGAAGAGCAGATGCGCGAGGCGTACCTCGAGTACGCCATGAGCGACATGGTGCGCTCGCTGCCTGACGTGCGCGATGGCCTGAAGCCGGTGCATCGGCGCATCTTGTACACCATGCATGAGCTCGGTTTGCGCCCGGACGTGGCCTTCCGTAAGTGTGCCGGCATCGTAGGGGAGACGCTCGGCAAGTACCATCCGCACGGAGAGGCGCCGGTGTACGAGGCGCTGGTGCGCATGGCCCAGCCCTTCACTATGCGTTATCCCCTGGTTGATGGACAAGGGAACTTCGGCAGCATCGATGATGATCCGCCTGCGGCGATGCGTTACACTGAAGCGCGAATGACCGCGATTGCGACCGAAATGCTGGCGGACATCGAGAAGGAGACCGTCGATTTCGTTGATAACTACGACGGGCGGCTCAAGGAGCCGACGGTCCTGCCCACCCGGCTGCCCAATCTGCTGGTCAACGGCGCCAGCGGCATCGCTGTGGCAATGGCGACGAATATCCCGCCGCATAACCTGCGCGAGATCGTCGACGCCCTGATCTATCTGATCGATACGCCCTCGGCCACGGTGGATGAGCTCTGCGATATCGTCCTGGGGCCCGATTTCCCCACCGCCGGCATTGTCCTCGGACGGGATGCGATCAAGCATGTCTACGCCACCGGGCACGGGCGCATCGTCATGCGCGCCCGCGCCCATATTGAGGAGCAGCGCGGGGAGCGCCGGCAGATCGTCATTACCGAACTGCCGTATCAGGTTAACAAGGCCGCGCTGATCCAGCGCATCGCCATGTTGGTGCGCGATCGCCGCATCGAAGGTATCGCCGACCTGCGGGATGAGTCCGATCGCCATGGCATCCGCGTGGTCGTTGAGGTCAAGCGCGAGGCCGATGCCCGCAAGGTGCTGAACCAGCTCTACAAGCACACGCCGATGCAGAGCGCCTTCAACGTGAACATGCTGGCGATGGTGGATGGCCAGCCGCGCGTGCTCACGTTGAAGATGGCGCTCCAGCACTTCATCGACTATCGCAAAGAGGTCGTCGTCCGGCGCACTCGCTTCGAGCTGCGTAAAGCGCGCGAGCGGGCGCATATCCTCGAAGGCCTGCGCATCGCCCTGGATAATCTGGATGAGGTCATCTCCATCATTCGCAGCTCGCGCACGACTGAGACGGCGCAGAGCAACCTGATAAAGCGCTTCCGTCTCTCCGAAGAGCAGGCGCGGGCCATCCTGGCCCTGGAGCTGCGCCGTCTGGTGGCGCTGGAGCGCCGCAAGATCGAGGAGGAGTACGAGCAGCTCGTCAAAGAGATCAAGCGGCTGGAGGCCATCCTCGCTAGCGAGAAGCTGGTGCTGGACGTGATCAAGCAGGAGCTGCGGGAGCTGCGCGAGAAGTACGGGGACGACCGGCGGACGCGGCTGGTTGAGCAGGAGGCCGAGGAGTTCACTGCAGAAGACCTGGCGGAGGACCAGGAAGTGCTGGTCACTCTCTCTAGCCGCGGGTATGTCAAGCGTCTGCCGGAGGAGGTCTATCGTTCCAGCCGCCGCGGCATGAAGTCAGCGCTTGGCATCGGCGGCCGCGAGGAGGCTGTCGAGCGGCTGTTGCTGAGCAACACGCAGGACACGCTCTTACTATTCAGCAACCGCGGCCGGGTCTTCCGGCTCAAGACGGCTGACGTGCCGGATGCGACGCGCCAGCCCCGCGGCGTGCCTGTCAATACCCTTATCGGTCTGGAGGCGGAGGAGCGCATCGTGGCCGGGGTGTCGGTACGCTCGTTCGAGGATGCCGAGGCGGTGCTGCTGGCCACGCGCCGCGGGGAGGTGAAGCGAGTCGCCCTCACTGAGTTCGCCACAGTGCGGGCGTCGGGGGCCAGCGCCATCGCCCTGGAGCAGGGCGATGAGCTGGTCTGGGCGGCGCTCTCCGATGGGACCGCGGAGGTCCTGCTGGCCACCCGCGAGGGACAGGCCATCCGCTTCGGCGCGGATGAGCTGCGGGCCTCCGGTCGCGGCTCAGGCGGTGTGCGCGGCATCCGCCTGGGGGAGGGCGACGCTGTTGTGTCAGGAGACCTGGTCATCCCCGGCGGGGAGATCGTGGCCGTGACGGCTCTCGGGGCAGGGCGGCGCACGCCAGAGAGCGACTTTCCCGCGCAGGGCCGTGGTGGGGGCGGTGTGCGGGCGCTGAAGGTCACAGCCAGGACCGGCCCGCTGGTCGCCTTGCGCGCCGTCCCGTCCGGCGACGAAACGCTGGTGGTGCTCACGCAGAATGGGGAAGCCGAGCGGGTGGCACTCGCGTCGATCAAGAGCGGCAGCCGTGCTGTCGCTCTCGCTCCGCTCGTGACGCTAAGCAAGGGCGATGCGATCGCCGAGGTCGCCTCCCTGGGTGGAGCTGCCGAGAGCACCTGGCCAAACGGCCGCTCGGGATCCGGCTCGGGATCTGATGATGGGAACGGTGAGGAAGCACCGCTCCCATCCGGCCGACCGCGGCGCCAGGCTCGGGCGGCTGGATCGGCGCACACCAGGCAGCGGCCGACATCGAAGGCCGCGCCGAAGCGCACGAGAAATACCGAGTAGCCATATGGCCCGCCCTGGCACGGGCTGTATGGCTACTGTTCCCTCTCACTCTCTCCCGCGCTCGCAGAGAGCGAGCCGGTCTGGGGCATACGCTCGAGGGCGAATGATCATTCGCTCCTCCAGGGCGATGAGGTCCTCGCCCCGCCAGCCGCTGCTACCGCCTGGTGTACTGGGCGCTGATCTCTCTCAGCAGGACGTCCCACTCCGCTTTCACCGCGCGGCATGCTTCGGCTGCACCGCGGGTGCCGGCCTGGACCTGGTTCAGGTGCGCGAAGGCTGCCTGGGCCAGCCGGTTATACTCGACGAACGTCTGGTTCGGCGAGAGGATGCCCTTGCGCGTGCCCCCCTCGGTCAGTTTGCGAAGTTCCTCCGGCGCGCCCCAGCGCTCCGCCTGCTTGAGCCAGCTGTCCAGCGCGCTCTTCAGCACTGGCTGGAACTTGTATTCGACGAGCACGCGCTGGCCCTCTTCGCTGATATGCCACTTGATGAACTCCCACGTGGCGGGCTTGTTCTTCGCTTCGGCGCTCATCATCCAGGGGTTGATGTAGTTGGTGGTCTTGTTGTCTCGCACCCAGGGCGCCGGCGCCGCGCCAATACGGAACGGCGCGGTAATGTAGTTCACCCAGCCCCAGCCGCCGTCGTAGAGCATGCCCAGCCGGCCAGACATGAACAAATTGCCGCTGATGCCGGCCGCGCTCACCTCCTCGTTGGTTGGCCAGACACGGTGGCGGTGGGTGAGGTCGGCGCGTTCCTGCACGGCCTGGATTACCTCCGGGCTGTCGGCCTTCGAGGTCGTGGCCAGGCCGGTGGAGTAGTGTTCCGGCACGAAGAAGTCCCCGCCGAAGATGTAGGCGATCGCCCAGTAGGCCGATGCCCCGGCGAACTGCACGCCAAAGTTGCGCTGCGAGCCGTCGCCCGAACTGATCGCTCGCGCCGCCTCGACCATGCGCTCCCACGTCCATGAGCGATCGTCCCAGTCGGCTGGCGGGTACCGTAGCGAGTGCTTGTCGAACAGGTCACGGTTGTAGAAGATAAAGCACCCGAACCGCTGGTTGAACGACAGGGCGTAGATCTTCCCGTCACGCTTCCACACATCTTGGGTAGGCGGCATGTACTGGCTGAGGTCCAGCTTGTCTCGCGAGATCAGAGGCGTGAGGTCCTCCAGCAGGCCGCGGGCGTGGTAATCGCCAAAGCCTGCCGTGCCCCAGTGCGTCCACAGGTCGGGTGGCGTGCCAGCGGAGATCAGCGAGAAGAGCTTGGCGTCGAACTCAGCGTTCGGCGTGGGCACCAGCTCGATCGTTACCTCAGGGAAGCGCTGCCGGAAGGCCGGGATTGCCCCCTGCTCTTCCCACTCCAGCTCCGGCGGGTTGTTGCGCACGAACCAGACGATAGTGCCGCTGACCTTTTTGGGCGCGCCCTCCTGCTGAGGCGCGGGGGCAGCAGGTCGGCAGGCGGCGGCGAGGGCTGCCGCGCCCGTCCCCAGGATGGCTGCGGCAGACCGGCGCGTCAGGCGAAGATACATGGCAGTCTCCTATCGCTTTTGTCTTACTGTTATTTTCTCTTGTTTTTTACAAGACTTTTTATTTTTTTTACAAGACAGGGGGGCGGTGTCTCCAGCTCTCCTACGCGAGCCACCCAGGGCCGCGGCGCTGCGGCCGGCCGCGCGCCTGTCCTGCGCAGGGTGCCCGCGAGTGCCGAGCAGTGTTACACGCATTGTACACGATGCACTGCATAGGCCGGGAACGCGCATGCCGGCTTGGCATCCCCGGCTGGGCGGCGGACCGGTCATGCAGCAGGCTGGCGCGCTGACGCCTCAGGCTGCTCCTCCGGCGGAGGCACCTCGGTCGGCGCAACCTTCTCGACCACCTCGACCTTCGGCGGCTGGACCTTCGCAATGAGCGTGTTCGGGTCCGTGAGGAGCTGGACCCCGCGCGGTAGCGGGAGGTCGCCTGCAGTAAGGGACTGGTCGATCTCCACCAGAGCGGACAGATCGACCTGGATCGAGTCGGGCAGGTCACGCGGGAGCGCCTCGATCTCGATGGTATCGGCCGGGTGCACCAGGATACCGCCTCGCTGCACGGCCGGGGACTCGCCCACGAATACGAGAGGCACCTTCGCCTTGACCGGCTTATTCTGCCTCACAAGGTAGAAACTCACATGGAGGAGCTGGCCAGTAAGCGGGTCGCGCTCGACCTGGCGCACGAGCGCCGGCATGTCGCGACCATCGATGGTGAGCGTGACCTGCAATGTCGCGCTCGGATCGAAGCCCTGCAGGGCCATCTGTACGGCGCGGGCGTCCAGAACAAGCGCTTGAGACTTGCGGTCGCTGTCCCATAGCACCGCTGGCAGGAGCCCCTCGCGCCGAAGCTGCTTCACTTTCTTCCCGATGACATGCCGCTCACGTGCTATGAGGCGAACCTGCTGATGCTGCTGTGCCATGGCTCCTACCTCCAGCCGCGCAGCATCTGCGCAGAGGTCTGCGTAGATGCTGCGCCTTCGCTGAGAGTGAGAGCGTATCGCGCTGACTATAGGAATCTTACCGCGGCAAGCAGCGTGCCAGGCACCTGGTCAGGCGCTCAGCGCCAGAAACAGTGCGCGGTAGTAGCGCATCAGCCGCTCCGGCTCAGGGCTGGCCGGGATCTCGGCGCAGCAGAAGCCCTGGTACCCCGCCCGGCGCAGCAGGGTGAACAGCTCACGGTAGGGGTATACACCGTAGGCGTCCTGCCACAACTCCGTGATGTGCACCAGGCTGATGAACGGCCGCATCAGTTCGAAGTCATGGGCCACCGAGCCATTCTTCACGTCGATCTTGTTCGAGTTCCAGCACACGTACACGTTCGGGTGGGCCGCCGCGTCGATGATACGCCGGATGTCACGCGCATCGGCCACGCTGCCGTGCATCTCCAGGCGGATCTGCACGCCGTAGTCCTGAGCGAAGGCGCCACACTCGCGCAGCGCTCGCCCGATCTGCTCCAGGGTCTGTTCCCGCGGGATACCGGCAGCCTCCTGATGGCCGTTCGGGCGCACCTTCACCCCTTCGGCGCCTACGTCGTGGGCCAGCTTGACGAACTCCTTGGTCAGCTCGATGTTCTGCCGGACGACCACCGGATCAAGGGCGTGGTACTCGCAGGTGGTGCCCAGGCCGACCAGGCGCACCGGCGAATCCTGAAACCGCCGCCGCACCTCGCGCCGCTGCTCGGCTGAGAGCGACGGCTCGACACCGTGGGCGTGCGTGGTGCGCAGCTCAACCCCCTCGAAGCCGGTGGCCTGGCAGCGCTCGATGATCTGCGGGATATCCCAGTCCCTGGCAAGGTTGTAGGTGACCAGTCCGAGCCTCACGGATGCCTCTCCTTTTCATTATTCATTCTAGTTCTAGAGGGAGGGAACTAGCGAGAAGTTCTGGACAGGCCGGGTGGCAGCAACGGCCGCCCCGGCGGCCGTCCCGCTGTGCGCCAGCTCGCCGGTCCAGCTCATTGTACTGCATCACGGCCTGGGCCGGTGTGCTCTGGGGGTGCTGGCGGACCGCCGGGTGTGACGCCGGGAGTGCCCTGTGATACGATTTAATCTGGCCTTACCCGGCTGCCGGGTAAGCAACGTGTACAACGACGGGCGGCACGAGATCGCAGGTTTCACAGAGTAGTAGCTAGCAACATAGCGATGATGGACTTCTACATGGCGAACAGAACACTGACGCGGGGACTGGCGGCCGGGCTGGTGCTCGGCAGCCTGTGGATTGCTGGCCGCGCCATCGGCCACCTGGGCGGCCAGGCGCTGGTCAACTGGAAGCTGGTGCGGGCGCTCTCGCTCCTGACCGCGGCCCGCCGGAGCGAGCAGTGGCCGGAGCCGGCAGCGCGGGTGCGCGAGGTGTATGCCGGCATGGTGCGCCAGAGCGAGTACCTGATTGCCGGGTACGTCGGCTTCCGGCTGCCGGAGCCGCTCCAGTCGATCCACGTCTTCGGGCGCCAGGAGTGGGTGGACGCGAACATCAGCAACTTCCGGTTTCTGTTCGATCCCCTGGAAGACGCGTACCGCCAGGCGTGGACAGATTCGGGCATCGGCGAGGCGGTGCGGGGTTTCTCTCAGGTCTTCCTGAGCACACAGATCGGGCTGCTGCTGGGCTATCTGGCCCGGCGTGTCCTCGGGCAGTACGACCTCTCCCTGCTGGGACGGGAGCCGATCACCACCGGGCGGCTCTACTTCGTGCAGCCGAACATCGTCGAGATCGAGCAGCGCCTGCAACTGCCGCCAGAGCAGTTTCGCCTCTGGATCGCGCTCCACGAGACCACCCACGCCTACGAGTTCGAGGCGCACCCCTGGGTGCGTGACCACATGAACGCGCTGCTCACCGGCTACCTGGCCAGCATCAGTAACGAGCTGGTGAGCGTGCGCGCCGGCGCTGGCGCCATTGGCGCGATGCTGAAGCGCCTGCGGGAGAACATGTTTAACACCCGGTATATGATCGAGCTGATGATGACCCCGGAGCAGCGGCGGCTCTTCCGGCAGCTCCAGGCGCTGATGTGCTTGATGGAAGGCTACAGCAACCACGTGATGAATGCTGTGGGCCGCTATCTGCTCCCGCAGTACGATCTGCTTAAGCAACGCTTCGAAGCCCGGGCGAAGCACCGCACGCCGGCCGAGCAGCTGTTCTCCCGCCTGACCGGCCTGGACATCAAGGTCGAGCAGTACGAGCTGGGGGAGCGGTTCGTGAACTACGTGGTGGAGCGCGGCGGCATCGCCCTGATGAATCGCGCCTGGACGTCACCATGGCACTTGCCCTCGCTGGACGAAGTGCACGATCCAGAGCGCTGGATCGCCCGCATGCGCGCGGCATAGACAGTTCATCTGGCCGAATTCGATCGATCCACCGAGGATCGCCCGCATGCGCGCTGCTGGCTGCGGCGACGTTGCCTCGCTGAGGAGCGCCGGGGTCCCCGCGCGTGCGAGCTACGCCGGCGCGCCGAAGCGCGTCAGGAGCCGGCGGAGCTCGGCGATGCGGTATGGCTTCGGCAGGATCGCATCGACCCCGTTCGCCTGCATCTCTTCCTCGGCCACCTCAGCGCCCCAGCCGGTCACCAGGATGACTGGAACGTGCGGCGCGGCCGCTTTGATGGCCCGCGCTACCGCCCAGCCGTTCACCTCGGGCATACCGAGATCGGAGAGCACGACGTCATAGGGGCGGGTTGCCAGGCTGCGCTTGAACTCGGCGATTCCGGCCGCGCCGCCGGCGCAGACCGTCACCTCATGAGCATCTGGCGCAAGCAGGCGGGCCATCATGCGGCAGAGCTCTGGCTCGTCGTCGATGGCCAGGATGCGCAGCCGGCGCGGGCGAGCAGGCTGCGGCGCTGCCGTCGGCGCCGAGGCGCCCAGGCATGCCTTTGGTAAGGCGATGGTGAAGGTCGAGCCCTCTCCCGGCGTAGTCTCGACGTCGATGCGCCCGCCGTGGCGCTCGACGATGTCCCGCGAGACCCAGAGCCCCAGGCCGCTACCGCGGGAGCCCTTGGTGGAGAAGAAGGGATCGAAGATCCGGCGCCGCACTTCCTCGGTCATTCCAGTGCCGGTGTCCTGAACACTGAGGCGGGCTTCCGAACCGGCCACCCACGTGCGTATGGAGATCGTGCCGCCCTGGGGCAAGGCATCCACTGCGTTGAAGAGCAAATTGACAGCGACCTCACGTAGCTCGGCAGGCACGGCGCGCACCGGCGCTGGCTGGAGGTCGGTATGCATGGTAATGGTAATGCCGGCGCGCTGCAGCGCATCCTTCCAGCGCGGCTCGGCAAGATAGAGGGCCGCGCGGGCAATCTCGGCCAGGTCACAATCCTCAAGCTCAGCGTTGGGCCTGCGCCGAGCGTACTCTTGGATCCGGCGCACGGTAGCAGCGCCGTCCATGGCGGCCTGCTGGATCGCACCGAGGGCGGCGCGCATGCCTGGATCCGTGGCCTGAGCCAGCAGGGTCTCAGCACGGCCGATGATGCTAGCGAGCAGGTTGTTGAAGTCGTGTGCCACGCCGGAGGCCATCTCGCCGAGGGCCCGCAGCTTCTCCGCCTGGATGAGCTGCTCCTGGGCGCGGCGCGCCTCGGTGATGTCGGTGTACACTTCGATACGGCCGATGATCTGGCCCTGGTCATCATACACAGGGCCTGAGTACCGGCGCAACACGCGCGGTGATGGGCCGGCCAGCTTCCATTCACTCGTCTCAGAGACGGCCTGCTGGCGGGCTGGTGTGCCACCGCCGGGGCTCGCAAGCGTCTTCAGAAACGCCTCAGGCGCATGCAAACGCGGTGCCAGCGCACGCTCCCACAGGTCCTGGTAAGGACGTCCCACGATCTGCGCGCTGTCAAGGCCGAACAGCGTGCTGAACAGGCTGTTGGTTCGGTAGACGATCCCGGCGCAGTCCACCACGCAGATACCGCTACCGACGGATTCGAGAATGGCCCGCAGCGCGGCGTTCTGGCGGCGGAGCTCGTCCTCACCCTGCTTGATGCGTAGCAACGCCCGCACACGCGCCAGGAGTTCTTCCAGGTTGAACGGCTTGGTCACGTAGTCGTCGGCGCCAGCGGCGAAGCCGGCCAGGCGCTGCTCTGGATCAGTACGCGCCGTCAGCATCAAGACCGGCACGTGGGCGATCGCCGGATCAGTGCGCACTGACCGGCAGAAGGCGTAGCCGTCCATGTCCGGCAGTGCGACATCCAGGCAGACTAGATCAACGCCAAAGCTATGGAGTAACTCCAGACCCTCCGAGCCGCACTGGGCCTTGAGGACCTGGTGTCCTTCCGCCTCCAGGACCTCGCCAAGCACATCGGCCAGCAGTGGATCGTCGTCAATGAGCAGTACGATGGGGGGTGAGGGCGAGGGGCTGCCCGAACGGATATACACGGCCGCGTCTTCCTCCACTGTCGCTCATGATTACACAGTGGGGCATACGGCTCAAGAACCCGGTGCGGTGATGGCCTGAAAGTACCAGATGTGCCTGCGGGTGCCCAGGATGCCGGTCGGGCGGGGGCGTGTGTAGACGGCGCAGGCAGTGGCTTGCTGCTGGGTGCACCGCCCACGCCCCCATCGGCGTCCGGCACTGGCTAGGCGAGGCTGGCCACCTCAACGGGACGCCCCTCGGCACCGGACTGATAGGCGGCGACTACAATGGCAAGGGCGGCGCGGCCATCCTCGCCAGTGACGGGCGGTTTGCGCCCGGCCAGCACCGCCCCAGCGAACTGCTCGATCATCTGGCGGCGGCTGCCTGAAGGTCCGTCGAAGGGTAGCTCCTGCCACTCGTTGGGAGCGATGCCGGGCACCTGCTGTGTAGTGAACACGAGCGGCTTGCGGCCAAGGATCACCTGCCCCTCGGTGCCGTAGATCCGGCTGCCAGGCTCGATGCCGCGGCCGCGACCGCGAATCGCCGAGCCGGCCTCGATACTGCCGATCGCTCCGCCGTAGTAGCGGATGGTGGCCACCAGGAAGTCCTCCACCTCGACCGGCGTGCAGAAGGTCCCGTACTCGCTATAGACCCGCTGCGCCTCGAGGCCAGTGACGAAGCGCACTGTATTGAGATCGTGGATGAGGTTCATGATCAGGATGCCGCCGCCAGCCTTCTCTTTTGAAATGCGCCAGTCGGTGTGCACGCGCTGTGTATAACCCCCGTGCCAGTAGGTCGCCGGTTTGTCGGAGAGCGCAAAGAGCCTGGTGCCGTAGATGCGGCCGATCCCGCCTTCCTGGATGAAGCGCCGGGCGGCCTGGCAGCCAGCGTCTACCTGGGCATGATAGGCGATACTCAAGGCCACGCCGGCCTGCCGGCAGGCGGCGATCATGCGGTCGGCGTCTGCCAGCGTGGTCGCGATGGGCTTCTCGCACAGTACGTGCTTGCCTGCCTCTGCAGCGCGGATCGTCAGCGGCGCGTGGAGGTAATGCGGCACCGCGATGTACACCGCATCGATGTCCCTACGTCCCAGCAACGCATCGAGATCGGTAGTCCATGCTGCCCCGTGGCGCTCGGCGAGGTCGCGAGCAACCGCCTCGTTCGTATCCATCACCGCGACGATCGTGGCATTCGCTGCCTCAGCGATACCCTGCGCCGTCTGGACCGCGATTTCACCGGCGCCGATGAGCCCGAATCGCAACGTCTGGGCCATGTCCATCCGTCCTCCAGTGCACTGTGCTGCGTGGTATCTGTCCGGAACGCGCCCCATGATAGCACTTGCTCCGGCGGCAGGTCACTCTCTGTCTAGCCGTACCTCGCGTGCCTCTAGCAGGATCCAGCGAGCGGTCGCGTGTGGCATGCATATTGCTCATGATGCATCGCCGCCACCTTCGCAGTCTTGTTAATCGAGCTGGAAACGCGTTATGCCCTCGCCGGGCCTTCGCGAGGCATCGACGAGCGCCCCCCGCTTGACTTCCACTCGCCCTACGGATGCTCCAAGGGCGCGGCAGATCAGTAGGTGCGCGGTTACGCTCGTGTCTATGGGCTCCCTTCTATGGGCTCCCTACGGGAGTGTTCCGCCAGTCCTGCAGTTACGGCCCGCGCCAGATAGGCGTCGAGGACCAGGGCTGGGTGGCCTGGTTCGCCCTGGCCGGCCAATCACGGTCTACGGCGACGGCAAGCAGGTGCGCGACCTGCTGTACATCGATGACCTGCTGGATGCCTATCTCCTGGCCGTCGAGCGCATCGAGGTGACGCAGGGCCAGGTGTACAACGTTGGGGGAGGGATGCAAAACCCCCTCTCGGTGTGGTGGGAGCTACGCCACCGTCCGCGCGTCGTCAACCGGCACGGCAACAGCCAAGATGCACAACACTCTCTCGGTGTGGTGGGAGCTACGCCCCTTCTAGAAGAGTTGCTGGCGCAGCGGCATGCGGAGCCGGCCTTCGCGCCGTGGCGGCCGGGCGACCAGCGCATCTTCGTGGCCGAGACGGCGAAGGCGCAGCGCGATTTCGGCTGGGCGCCACGCGTCAGCGTGCGCGAGGGCCTGCTCCGGCTGGTCGAGTGGGCGCGGGCCCAGAGCCGCTCGCTGGTTGCCGCCTGAGACCTGACAGCGTCTACCTCGCCGGGCCATGACCGCTTGCCCATGACCTCTGCATAGAACGCTTGGCAGCGCCCCTGGCGCGATGCTAGACTGGCATCGCCGAACGGGCGCGCCACTGTGTGCGCGGTGCTGGTCGGTGCGCACAGATCCGGCGAGCCATGAAGATCCTATCGATCTTGACGTTCTACTACCCCCACTGGACCGGGCTCACGACCTATGCACGGCGTATCGCCGAAGGGCTGGCCGCGCGCGGGCACGAGGTTACGGTGCTCACCGCCCAGCACGATCCCAATCTGCCACGTCAGGAAGTGTTTCGGGGCGTTCGGATTGTGCGTCTGCCGGTGGCCTTCCGCATAAGCAGGGGGGTAATTACGCCCACGTTTCCACTCGCCGCCGCGCGGCTGATCCGCGAACATGACGTTGTGCAAATCCACACGCCCTTGATGGAGGCGTTGCTGGTAGCCCTGCTCTGCCGCCGGTTGGGCCGGCCCCTGTTGATTACTCACCACGGCGACCTGGTTATGCCTGCCGGGCTGTATAACCAGGTGGTGGAGCGCATCGTCGTCGGCATGATGACGGGAGCTGCCTATCTGGCAGATGCCATCTCAGTGCACAGCCGAGACTACGCTGAACACTCTGATTTCCTCTGGCCGTTCGCCGAGAAGCTTGCGTGTATCTATCCACCCATCGAGATCCCAGATCCGCAGCCAGATGCTGTGGCGGCATGGCGCACCGAACTTGGACTCGGCGAGAAAAAGCTGATCGGGTTCGCCGGCCGATTCGTCGAAGAGAAGGGTTTTGACTATCTGCTGCGAGCCATTCCCCATGTGCTGGCAGTCGAGCCACGTGCCCATTTCATCTACGCCGGCGAGCGAAATGTGGTCTATGAGCGCTTCTATGACCGTTGGAAGCATTTGATTGACCGCTACCAGCAACACCTTACGATCATTGGCCTCATCCGAGACCAGCAGCGGCTGGCCAACTTTTATGCCATGTGCGACGTGTTCGCCCTGCCGAGCCGTTCCGACTGCTTCCCCAGCGTACAGGTCGAAGCCATGCTGTGCGAGACACCGGTAGTGACGACCAATATCCCCGGCGCGCGGGAAGCCGTATGGGTCACCGGAATGGGACGGCTCGTGCAGCCCCATAGCCCCAGGGCTCTTGCCCAGGGGCTCCTCGAGGTACTGCAGCATCCCGAGCGCTACCGCCGCAGCAAGGCTGACATTCGTGCAGTGTTCGATACCACTCGCACGCTCGACCAGTATGAAAGCCTGTTGGCGGAACTTGCGCGTGTACCGTCGGCACTGCCCCCGGTACCGCGCGCCCTGCCCTCATGCAACGACTGCTGCGCCAGGGCAACAGCGCCGGTAGGTGGCAACCTGCTGCGCTGGCAGGCGCTGAACGAGAGAGACCATATCATCCTCGACCGCATCCTGCGCAACGAGGCGGACATGGCCTACCGCCGCCGCGCGCGCATTCTGCTGGACTACCTGGAGCTTCGGGATGGCGAGCGGGTGCTTGACTGCGGCTGCGGCATGGGCTTCTACCTGATGGCGATGGGCAAGCTGCGCCGGCTGGAGCTCGTCGGGCTGGACAGCGACCTCGCCCGTCTGCGCTGGGGGCAGCGCGAGGGCGTGCCGGCAGCGCTGGTGCGCGGGGACCTGCACGTCCTGCCATTCGCTGATGCTTCTTTCGACAAAGTCCTGCTCAGCGAGGTGCTGGAGCACCTCGACGATGACCGGCGTGCGCTCCAAGAGCTCTACCGGGTCTTGAAGCCAGGGGGCATCTTGGCCATCTCCGTGCCGCATGCGCAGTATCCCTTCTGGTGGGATCCGATCAACAAGATATGGACAGCCCTGGGCGGGGAACCCTTCCGTGGCGCGCAGCCGGCCGGCATCTGGTCGCACCACGTACGGCTCTACCGTCCGCAGGAGCTACTGGCGCGCGTGACCGAAGCCGGCTTCAAGGTCGAGCGGGTCGAGGAGACGACGCACTACAGCTTCCCGTTCATCCATTTCCTGGTGTATGGCATCGGCAAGCCGCTTGTCGAGCATAACTTGCTTCCTGCGCCCCTGCGTGCGAGCGCTGACCGCTTCCGCGGCGAGCAGAACAGTGGCAGCCTGCGCAACCCGATCACTCTGGGCCTGGCGATCTTCCGCGCGATTGATCGCCTGAATGACCGCCCCGACGTTGCCACAAAGAACACGTTTGTCAATATCCTGGTGAAAGCGCGCAAGCCCTGCTAGGCGGCGGTATAGGGGGACCCAGGTACGGGAGCCCCGCGGTACTCATGCTTCCGCGTGGGTGATACGCTAGGGTATCATAAACCTACTCATACTGTATCAGGCTCATGCAGCGCCACGCTGATGACGACGCTCCCGCGCACCCGCCTCGCTGTGCAGACGATCCCGGCTGTGCTGAGCTCCGCTGTCGTGCGGCAGTCCGCAGCAACGCTGGCGCTTGCTGCCGTTCTGCTCATGGCCGCGGTCTTCCGCTTCACCGGCCTCAACTGGGATGAGAACCACTACCTGCACCCCGACGAGCGCTTCATGACCATGGTGGCGACCGGCATCGCCTGGCCGAAGAGCCTCGGGGAGTACTTCGATAGCCGCGTCTCGCCGCTGAACCCGTACAACCGCAATTTCGGCACCTACGTCTACGGCACCTTCCCGCTCTTCCTGGGCAAGGCAGTAGCCGGCCTGTTTAACCGCGACGCGTACGGCAGCTTCCACCTGCCTGCCCGCGCCCTCTCGGCGACTTTCGATCTGCTCTCGGTGCTGCTGGTCTACCTGATCGGTCGGCGGCTCTTCGGCACCGCGGCCGGGCTGCTGGCGGCGCTCTTTCTCTCGCTCACGGCGCTGCATATCCAGGCGGCACACTTCTTCACCACCGATGTCTACGTCACCACGTTCTGTCTCGCCACGTTTTATTTCGCTTTGCGCGCCTGCGACCGCCAGCGCTGGCTGGAGTACGCGCTCGTTGGCATCATGGCCGGGCTGGCGCTGGCCTCGAAGCTGAGCGCGCTGCCCATTGTGGCGGTGCTGGCGCTGCCGCTGGCTGAGCGCTGGCGCCTGGCCGGCTGGCGTGCTGCTGTGCTGCCTGATGAGAACGCTGATCGTGGCCTGCCGTTCAGCCGCCCGCTGCTGGGCGCGGGCCTGGCCCTGCTGTGCACTGTGCTGACCTTTCGTGTTGCCCAGCCATATGCCTTCGCCGGGCCAGGCTTCTTCAGCTTCCAGCTCGATCCCCGCTGGGTAGGCGACGTGCAGATGTGGAGCAAGGTGCAGTCCGGGGCGATCGATATGCCGCCCTCGCACCAGTGGGCCGGGCGCGAGCCGGTGTGGTACGTCGTGCGTAACCTGGTGCTGTGGGGCATGGGCCTGCCGCTCGGCATCACCGCGCTGCTGGCCCTCACCCTCGGCGGGGTGAGCCTGGCCACGGCGCGGCGCTGGCCGCCCGCATGGCAGTTCGTGCTGGTTGGCTGGCCGGCGTTCCATATTCTGTACTACGGTACCGGTCTGATCAAGACAGTGCGCTATCTGCTGCCGGCCTACCCGTTCCTCGTCCTGCTGGCCGCCGGCTTCCTGACACACTGGTGGCTGAATAACAGCGCACCGCCGGCCGTCCAGTCGCTCAGGCAGTTCGGCGGCCTGCGCTTCCTCAGCGCAGTGGCTACGGCGGTCGTGGTGCTGGGGACCGCGCTGTATGCCCTGGCGTTCACGAGCATCTACACCCGCCCGGTCACCCGCGTGGCGGCGTCGGACTGGATCTATGCGCACCTGCCCAAGGGCACCGTCGTGGCCAACGAACACTGGGACGACCCGCTGCCGCTGCCGCGGCCCGGACGCAACTCCGCCGATTACCCCGGCGTGCAGCTTGAGCTCTACCACGAGGACAACGAAGAAAAGCTACGCCAGCTCCTCGACCGGCTCGATCGGGCCCAGTATATCTTCATCACCAGCAACCGGTTGTACGGCTCGATCCCCAGGCTGCCTCAGCGATACCCTATGACGATCGAGTACTACAAGATGCTGTTCTCGGGCGAGCTGGGCTTCAGCCTGGAGAAAACGTTCACGTCATACCCCCAGCTCCTCGGCATCCAGCTCAATGACGACGGCGCGGACGAGTCCTTCACGGTCTACGACCACCCGAAGGTACTGATCTTTAAGAAAACGGCCGCCTACTCCCGGGCGGCGATCGAGCAGCGGCTGCGCGCCGCCCTCGAGCGCGCCGGCGACATCGTGCCTGTCCGCCCGGTGCAGGCCGGCAAGAACCTCCTCATGCTGAGCGAGCGCGACCGGCTGATCCAGCAGGCGGGTGGCACGTGGCGGCTCCTGTTCGACCGAGCAAGCCTGTCCAACCAGCTGCCGCCGCTGTTCTGGTATCTGGCGATGCAGCTCATGGCCCTCGCCGCGGTGCCGCTGTGCTGGCGTCTGCTCGGTGGCCTGCCGGATCGCGGTTACGCCGTGGCGAAATCGCTGGGGCTGCTCCTGACCGGCTACGTGGCCTGGCTGTTGCCCAGCCTGCGTGTGCTCCCCTTCGGCCCCATGGCGATCCTGGCCGGCATCATGGTCACCGCGGCGCTCTCGCTTGCCCTGGTGTGGTCCCGGCGCGCCGCCTTCTGGAGCGACCTGCGCCGGAGCTGGAGGAGCATCCTCTGGACCGAAGCGATCTTCCTGACCGCCTTCGCTGCCTTTGTGTGGATCCGGGCGCTGAACCCGGACTTGTGGCACCGCTTCCGCGGCGGCGAGAAGCCGATGGAATTCGCCTACTTCAACGCCGTGCTGCGCAGCACCTACTTCCCGCCCTACGACCCCTGGTTCGCCGGCGGCTACCTGAATTACTACTACTTCGGCTACGTGCTGATGGGCGTGCTGACGCGGCTCACCGGCATCGTACCGGCGGTAGCCTTTAACCTGGCTGTGCCGACGGTATTTGCCCTCATGGTAGTCAACTCCTGGGCCTTCGTCACCGCCGTGCTGCACCGGCTGCGCGGCGAGCCGCTGCGCCTCTCTGCCGGACGGCTCATGCCGGTCCTGGGCCTGCTAGGGGCGCTGTTCGTAGCCGTATTGGGCAATCTGGACACGGTCTTGCGGATCAGCCATGGCCAGTGGGGCTATCCGGTTGTGCGGTACGAAAGCCTGCTGCCAGGCACAGGCGTGCTGGTGCGCATTGCCGCAGGCGTCTGGAACACTGTGACCGTGCATCGGATGCTGCCTAGTGACATCTACTGGCCCTCGTCGCGCGTGATCAAGGACACGATCAACGAGTTTCCGTACTTCTCGTTCCTCTTCGCCGACCTGCACGCGCACGTGATGGCGCTCCCGTTCACTGGAGCGGCCCTGCTGGTGGCGCTGGGCATTCTGAGCGCCTGTCCCTGGCCGACGCGCCGGACCGCCGAGGCCGTGCCGACCGCGGGCGGTCCGGCGCCCTGGTGGTTCCCCTTCTGGCGCCTGGCTCCTCCGGCTCCGCCGGACCGCCCGCTGTTCCAGCTTGAGCAGGGCTGGCGTGCGCTCTGGGCGAGCGTGCCGTGGAACGTAGCCACTGAGCGCCTAGGCCTGGCTGCGCTGGCCGGACTGGTGGCCGGCGGCCTGCTGTTCATCAACAGTTGGGACTATCCGGCGTACCTGCTGCTCCTGGTCGCAGCGTTCGCTGTGGCCGAGCTTGCCGGGGCTGGCTGGACGCTGTCCTTTGGCCTCGTGCGCCGGGTGGCGGTGTGGGCCGGGGTGACGGTGGCGCTGAGCCGGCTGCTGTACTGGCCATATCTGAAGAGCTACGAACTTTTTTACTCGAGCTTTCTGCCGTGGCGGGAGCACTCGCTCCTGAGCGACTACCTGACCATTCACGGCGTGTTCCTATTCTTCGTCGTGAGCTTCCTCGTCGCCGAGCTCGTGCAGGCTGAGGAGCGGGCCGGCTGCGTGCGGCGGGCCCGCCTCACGCTGCGGCATTGGGGCCGGCTGGGCCGCCTGCAATCCCTCTACGCGGCGCTGGTCGCCGATGACCGAGAACCGTCCGCGTCCCCGGCTATGGTTGTCGGGGTGATGGGCTGCCTGCTGCTGCTTGCCGCTGTGTTCCTGCACCAGCTCTTCTGGTTCTTCCTGGGGATGCTCTTTCTGGCCGGGGCAGTGGCCTGGCAGCGGCGTCATGATCCGGTGCGGCTGTTCCTGGCGGGCATGGTCGCGCTGGCAACTATGTTGAGCATGGCTGTGGAGCTGTACACGCTCGAAGGCGATATCGGCCGCATGAACACGGTGTTCAAGTTCTACCTGCAGATCTGGATGATGCTGGGGCTGGTCGCCGCGGTGGGCGCTGCCTCGCTCCTCGTGCGGGTGGGCGGCAGGACGGCCCGCCCGCTGCGCCTGGCCTGGCTGGGCACTGGCGCGCTTCTGGTGGCCGGCGCGCTGGTCTATCCGCTGCTGGCCACGCCGGCGCGCCTGGCCGATCGGTTCAGCCCTCTTCCCCCCACGCTGGACGGCATGGCCTACATGCCGCATGCGCTCTACGAGGACACGCCGGAGGGCCGGCAACCGGTGCGCTTCAGCCTGGAGGGTGACTACCGCGCGCTTAACTGGCTGCTCGACCACGTAGATGGTTCTCCGGTCGTGCTGGAGGCAAACATCCCGCTCTACCGCTGGGGCTCCCGCGTGACGGTCTACACCGGCCTGCCCACCGTGCTGGGCTGGGACTGGCACCAGACCCAGCAGCGCGCTGCCTACAAGATGCTGATCGACCGGCGCAAGCAGGACATCCAGCGCATGCTGGGTGAGCGCACGAGCTTTGAGGCCGTCCGCCCGCTGCTGGATAAATATCACGTGAAATACATCTACGTTGGCGACCTCGAACGCGCCTATTATGACGCCGCGGCGCTGCAGAAGTTCGAGGACGCGGCACAGCGCGGGCTGGTGCAGGTGGTCTACCGCGATGCTGGTGTGACCATCTACCGTTACGATGGCGCAAGGGGGTAGGCAGCCGTGCCGGTGCTGGTGTGGTGGCTAACAGTTCAGGCGCTGGGCTTTCTGGCTCTGCCGGTGGCGCGCCTGCTGTTCGGCGCCCTGCCTGATCGCGGCTACTCGGCCACGAAGGCGCTGGGCGTGCTACTGTACTGCTACGGTGTGTGGCTGCTGGGGAGCCTGGGCTTCTTGCAGAACACACGCCCGGCGCTCGCTGTTGCCGTGCTCCATTATGCCGCTGCCACGGCGCTGGTCGCCCACCGCACCGGCTTTGAGCTGCGGCAGTACTGGCGTGAGCAGCGCGCCCTCATCCTGGCGGTCGAGGCGATCTTCAGTATAGCCCTGGCCGGCTTTGCCCTGTTTCGCGCCTATGCACCAGACATCACCAGCGCCGGTGGCGAGAAGTTTATGGAGCTCGCCTTCATCAACGGCGTGCTGCGCAGCCGCGACTTCCCGCCGCTCGACCCCTGGCTGAGCGGGCACACGATTAACTACTACTACTTCGGCTATATCATGGTCGGCGTGCTGGCACAGCTCACCGCGGTGCCGGCCGAGGTGGCCTTCAACGTGGCGGTTGCGCTCATCTTCGCCCTGGCCTGCACTGGCAGCTTCGGGCTGGCCTACAACCTGGCGGGTGTGGCGCCCGGCCTTCGGCGGCAGCTCAGGCCGAAGCTCCGTTCCTTCCTCGGCGGCGCGCTCGGCCTGTTCTTCGTCATGCTGGCCGGGAACCACTTCGGCACGCTGAAGCTCGTGCAGGATCCGAAGTACGCCGCGCTGGACTTCTACAGCGGGATGGGCTGGAACGCCTCACGGGTGATCCAGAAGACGCTCGGGGCTGGCCCGGAGCAACGCTTCTTGGACTACACGATCAACGAGTTCCCGGCCTTTAGCTTCATCCTGGGCGACCTACACCCGCACGTGCTAGCGCTGCCGTTCGCGCTCCTGGCGCTCTCCCTCGCGCTGGCGTGGCTGATTGCACCAGAAGTGCCCCTGGCCGTGGCGCGCCGGCCACGGCAGACGTTCTGGTGGGTACTGGGCAGCGGCCTGCTGCTGGGGGCGCTCTATTTCCTGAATAGCTGGGACTTTCCGACGTACTTCAGTCTCGCCCTGCTGGCGCTCGCCCTGGGCGTCGGGCGCACGGCGCCATCGCTGGGTGCCCTGCGCTCGCGGCTGTGGGACGGACTTGCCGTGGCCGCCGGAACTGCCGTGGCGGTCTGGCTGCTGTACCTACCGTTCCTGAACACCTTCCAGCCGCTTTCAACCGGGCTCGGACTAGTGACAGTGCGCACGGACCTGGGCCAGTTCCTGACCATCTTCGGCACCGCAGTGTGGGTGGCGGCTGTGTACGTGGCCGGGCTGGCTGTACAGCACTGGCTCCCTGTTGCTGCACCGGAGCTACCGGCGGCGCCGCGCCCGGCACGGGCCGGCGGCCGCGGCCAGATGCAGCTCCGCCTGGGGCTGGTGCTGGGAGGGACAGCGGTGGCTGGCCTGCTGGCGGCGCGCCTCTTGCCGGACCGTGCCCTGCTCATGCTCGCGCTGGTCGGCGCGGTGCTGTGCTTGGCGCTGGCCTGGGAGCGACGAGCGTATCCTGCCGATGCATTCGTGCTGCTGTTGCTGGCGGCTGCGGCGGCACTGGTCGCCGGCTGTGAGGTGGTGTTTATCAAAGACTACTTCGGCCCAGGCTTTCAGCGGATGAACACGGTGTTTAAGTTCTACTACCAGGCCTGGCTGCTCGCCGGCATCGCCGCGGCCTGCGGCGTGCTGCGGGCCTGGGAGCTCCTGGGCGCAGGCTTCCAGTCCGGGGCTGCTGCCGGCCTGCGGGCAGGAAGCCCTGTCGCGGCGCGAGCGGCTCGCGGGCTGTTCGTGGCAGCGCTGGTGGTGCTCAGCGCGTCGGCGCTGGTGTACCCGCTCGTAGCGGGCTGGGCGCGGGCGGAGCGCTTTCGCCGCGCGCCGACGCTTGACGGCATCGCCTATTGGGAGCGCTTGCACCCCGGCGACCTGGCCGGCATCCGCTGGCTCCAGCAGAACGTTCCGGGTGCGCCAGTGATCCTGGAGGCGCCGGGCCCGGGGTACTCGGAGTTCAATCGGGTGTCTGCCTTTACGGGACTGCCGGCGATTATCGGATGGGACCAGCACGAGCGGCTCTGGCGCGGCGAAGGCATGTATGACGAGATCGCGCGGCGCCAGCAGGAAGCCGAGCATATCTTCCGCACGCCACAGGCGCAGGAGGCCCAGGCACTGCTGACCAAGTACAGCGTGCAGTATGTCTACGTGGGGCCGCTGGAGCGCCAGAAATACGGCGCTGGCGTGGAGAAGTTCGCCCAGTTCATGGACGTGGTCTACCAGGACGGCGGCGTGACCATCTACCGCAAGCGGTGACGCCGGCGCGGCCTGGACGAGGAGATGGCAGGGTCGAAACACTATGCAATCGCGACGGGAGACATTGATCCGCGAGAAAGCGCCGCCCGGCGAGCAGGTACGCGCGCCAGCGCGCCCGGCCGTTGAGGTAGGCGCGGAGCCGCAGCTCCAGCCGGGGAGCTGGAGCGTGTGGCTTCAGGCGCCGGGTCCCTTTGGCTTTCGCAACTGGCAGATGCTTGCCCTGATCGGGCTGGTGCTGGTCGGCGCGGCCATGCGCTTCTGGGACCTGGGGTCGCGGGCCTTGCACCACGACGAGAGCATGCACGCCTATTACTCCTGGGCGCAGGTATTCCGCGGCGGTGGCTACAGATACGATCCCCTGCTGCACGGGCCGTTCCAGTTCTATGCCCCGGCGATGGCCTACTGGCTGTTCGGCGTATCCGATGCTACCGCGCGGGTTGCCCCGGCCTTCTTCGGCGTGCTGATGATCGCCTGCGTCGGGCTGCTGCGCCGCTGGCTCACCAACACGGGCGCTGTCATCGCCGCACTCTTGCTCTGTTTCTCACCGTCGTACCTGTACTTCTCGCGCTTTCTGCGCGAGGACATCTATACCGCCGCCTGGACCCTGCTGGTCGTCGCCGGCATGTTCCTGTACTTCGAGACCAGGCGGCCGCTCTGGGCGTACATCGCCTCGGGGTCCCTGGCGTTGGCCTTCGCCACGAAGGAGAGCACATTTCTTACTCTGGCGATCCTGCTTGGCTTCCTCGATGCTGCTGTCGTGATCGAGCTGCTGCGCCGTGGTAGACCGCTGCGGGTGCTCTGGCCGGCCATTCCCCTGGCGCTCGGCGGAGGGCTAATCACCGCTGCCTTTATTCCGATGTCGTCGCTGTTGCTGCGCTACGCGCCGTTCATGCTCTTCGCTGGCACGGCGGCGGCCGGTTCCATCGGCGTGCTGATTGCAGCTGTACGGGCGTACTATGCCGAAACAGCCACCCTCGCTGGCCGGGACGGGCGCCGCCGGGAGGAGCATCCCACCCCCAGCCCGATCACTGATGCGCTGGCGCACCTGTGGCGCGACCGCGATACCTTCTGGTGGGCCGTCTTCGTGTTCTTGCTGCTCTTCACCCTCTTCTTCACCAGCTTTGGGAGCAACCCGCGCGGGCTGCGGGATGGCCTGTTGCGCTCGTGGATGTACTGGCTGGAGCAGCACGGGGTGCAGCGCGGCAACCAGCCGATGTGGTACTACCTGGTACTGCTGGCCGGCTACGAGCAGTTGATCGTGCTCTTCGCCCTGATCGGGGCAGGCTACTACCTGCTGCGACGCCGGCTGCTCTTCCCGCTCTTCTGCGCCTACTGGTGGGTCGCCGCGCTGGTGCTGTACTCCTACGCCGGGGAGAAGATGCCCTGGCTGATCCTGCACATCCTGCTGCCCGCGCTCCTGCTGGCGGCGCGGTTCCTGGGTGAGCTCGTCGAGGGGCCGTTCGCCCGGCGCTGGAAGACGGCTGCCCTGGCGACCAGCGCGGCGCTCTTCCTGTTCATGGTACATACCGCGTGGCCGCTGACGTACCAGCGTGGCGACGTGCCGGTGGACCTGCTGGTCTATACCCAGACCTCGCCGGACGTGCCTGAAGTGATGCGCCAGATCGACCAGATTGCCTTCCGCACCGGCCAGGGCAAACAGATGGGCATCACCTTCGACGCTGGCGTCTCCTGGCCATTCTACTGGTACCTGCGCGAGTACAAGAACCAGCACTTCGTCCCCACCCTTACATCCCCGCCCACCGACCCGGTCGTACTGATCGCTGCTGACCAGGACGCCCAGGCGCGGCAGTTCCTCAGCAACTACACCGGCGTGCGCTACAAGCTGCGCTGGTGGTTTCCCGAAGAGCTCTACCGGCAGATGACCTGGGGCACGATTGTGAAGACCCCGTTCGACCCCAAGCTGCGCGCCGATCTGTGGCGCTGGCTGATCTACCGCGAGCCGGCGCTGCCGCTGGGGTCGTATGACTTTATATTCTATATCCGCAACGATCTGGCTGCCGGATGGGGCGGCCAGCAGGCAGTGGCACCAGCCCCGGCGCCGCCGGTACGTCCCAGCGCGAGTGATGAGCAGCGCTACGCTGAAAAGCGCGTGCCGCCGGTCGTGGTCTCTCTCTTTGGAAGCCGCGGCTCCGGCAACGGCCAGTTCCTCGAGCCCCGCGGCCTGGCCGTCGATCCCCAGGGCAACATCTGGGTCACCGACCCCGGCAACCATCGCGTGCAGAAGTTCGATGCGGAGGGCAGGTTCCTCCTGGCGCTCGGCCGCGGCAAGGGCAACGGGGAAGGCCAGTTCAACGAACCGTTGGGCGTCGCCACAGACGCGAACGGCAACGTCTATGTGGCCGACACCTGGAACCATCGCATTCAGAAGTTCGACCCCTCCGGCCGCTTCCTGGCCCAGTGGACGGGTCCCGGCGGCATGTGGGGCCCGCGGGCACTCGTGGTGTCGTCCCAGGGCGAAGTGTTTGTGGCGGACACGGGCAACAAGCGAGTACTGGTTTTTGACAGCGAAGGGCGCTTCGTACGCCAGTTTGGCAGCGGGGGGAGCGGGGCAGGTCAGTTGAACGAGCCGATCGGCATCGCCCTGGCACCGAACGATGAGGTCGTTATCGCCGATACCAACAACCTGCGGGTGCAGGTGTTCACGCTGGACGGGCGCTTCGTGCGTTTGTGGACGATCTCTGGCTGGCGGCCGAGTGCCCGCACCGAGCCGTACGCTGCGGTGGACGGCGCAGGCAACGTGTACGTGAGCGATCCGTCGAGCCACCGCATCCTGAAGTTCACGCCGGATGGCCAGATCGCTGCGGTGGTGGGCCTGGGTGGCGGGGGGCCTGGCCAGCTCAACTTGCCGACCGGGGTTGCCATCAGTGGTGACCGGCTCTACGTATCTGATACTGGCAATCACCGCGTCCAGGTGCTGGCCCTGCCATAGGTATGGCGTGTCAGACCAGGGGCACGAGGAGGGCAGCAGAGGAGGAGGGCGTATGGCGAAGTCCACATGGTTGCGCACCATCGTCGGCGTATCCATCAGCATCGTCCTGCTCTGGCTGGCCCTGCACGGTGTGGACTTCGCTGCGCTCTGGCGAGCCCTCCAGGGGGCGCAGTACTGGTGGCTTCTGCCTGCAATTGCGGTGTACTTTGAAGGCGTGTGGGTGCGGGCGGTGCGCTGGCAGGTACTCCTGGCGCCGGTGCGGCGAGTACCGGCACACCGGCTCTTCCCGGTGATCGCTGTGGGGTATATGGCCAACGACCTGCTGCCCGCCCGGCTGGGTGAGGTGGTGCGCGTGTACATGCTGGGCCGCCGCGAGGGCATTGGCAAAACGGCCGCGCTGGCGACGGTGATGCTCGAACGCGTGCTCGATGGCGTGACGATGCTACTGTTCCTGGGCATTGCCATGCTGCTCGTGCCGCTGGAGTCCTGGCTGGTGCGGCTGCTCGGCGCCGGCGCAGCGCTCTTCGCCGGGGCACTGCTCGCCCTGCTGCTCCTAGCCCGTGCCTCTCCCGTCGTAGTGCGCCTGGTCGAGCTGGCAGCGGTCATTTTGCCGTCGAGCCTGCGTCCCTGGCCGGTGCGCCTGGCCGGCGCTTTCCTGGACGGCCTGCATGTCTTGCGTAGTCCCGTCCTGACTGTGAAAGCGCTGGGCGCCTCGGTGGCCGCCTGGACCTGTGAGGCCCTGATGTACTACCTGGTGGCGCTGGCCTTTGCCCTGATTCCTCCACCGGCGGCGATCCTGGCGACTACTGCGGTCGCTAACCTGGGCACGCTGGTGCCTTCCTCCCCGGGCTATGTCGGGCCGTTTGAGTTCCTGGTGCGCCGCACGCTCGAAACGTTCGGCGTTGGCGCCGAAGTCGCGCTGGGCTATGCGCTGGTGCTGCACATGGCGCTCCTGCTGCCGATTATCCTGGTAGGATTGTTCTACGCGTGGCGAGAGCACCTGGCCATCCGTGAGCTAGGCAGCGTGGGGGACGGCTTTCACCCCCGGTCCCTCTCCAGCACTACGGAGGATGGGAGCGAGAAACTGCGTCTTGAGCCGGTGTCCCGCGCGCTGGAACACCGGAGGAGTGAGGAGGATTGAGGGGTGAACGGCCAGGCGGTCCAGGGACTGGGAGCGGGCCTGCACGTCGCTGTCATCGGCGGCGGTATCGGCGGGCTGGCTGCCGCGCGCCGGCTGCTGCTGTCCGGCGCGGCGGTGACCGTGCTGGAGGGCGCGCCGATCCTCGGTGGCCTGGCCGGCACGTTTGAGATCGCCGGCACGCGCCTGGAACGCCATTACCACCATGTCTTCCTGAGCGACACAGACTTCATCCAGCTCACGCACGAGCTGGGGCTCGACGACGAGCTACTGTGGCTCGAATCCCGCATGGGATTTTACACCCCCGGCCACGTGTATCCCTTCGGCACGCCGCTGGAGCTGCTGCGGTTCGGCGCCCTCTCGCCCATCGACCGCATCCGCTGTGGCCTGATCCTGTGGCACCTGCAAAAGCGCACCGAGTGGCGCAGTTTGGAGCAGGTGACGGCTGCCGACTGGCTGCGGCCGCGCGCCGGCAAAGCCGTCTTTCAGGTAGTATGGGAGCCACTGCTGAAATCGAAGTTCGGCGAGGACTGGGACCGCGTCTCGATGGCCTGGCTGTGGGCGCGTATCTTCGTGCGCGCCCAGTCACGCCGCGGGCTCTTTTCCCGCGAGCGGCTGGGCTACATGCGCGGGAGCTTCCATGTCCTGCTCGAGCGGCTGGCCCAGGAGGTCGTGCGCCTGGGCGGGCGAGTGCTGACAGGCGCGCCGGTGCAGCGCGTGCTCACCGACGATCGCGGCCGCCTGGCCGGCCTGGGGACGGCGCACGGCACGATCTCCTGCCACGCTGCGATCGCCACGCTCCAGTCCCCTGCCTTCGCCCGCCTAGTCGACGGCGTGCCCGGCATCCCTGCCAAGTACGTGCGCACCCTGCGGGACTGGGAGTACCAGGGCAATATCTGCATGGTGCTCCAGATGCGGGAGAGTCTGTCGCGTATCTACTGGTTGAACATCGCTGATCCGAGCGTCCCGTTCACAGCGCTGGTGGAGCATACCAACCTGGCCCCGCGTGAGTGGTATGGGGGGAAGCACATCTTCTACCTGGGCAAGTATCTGCGCACGTCCCACCCGCACTGGAGCCTGAGCGATGATGAACTCGCCGACGCGTGGCTGCCGCACGTTCGCCGCATCTTCCCCCAGTTCTCGGAGGAGCTGATCGAGCAGCGCTGGGTCTTCCGCGCGCCGTACGCCCAGCCGGTGGTGACGGTCGGCTACGGCGAGCGCATCCCCGACCTGCGCACGCCGCTGGGGGGGCTGTACCTGGCGAACATGACCCAGATCTACCCCGAGGATCGCGGCATGAACTACAGCATCCGGCTGGGCCACCGCGTCGCCGATGTGGTGCTGCAGGATGCCCCCATGCTGATACAGGCCGCAGCCGAGCCAGCGCACACGCTGTAGAGGTAGCGGAGGATCCCACCCCCGGCCCTCCTTGCACGTGGGGAGGGGAGCTTACGGGAGAGTACGCAGCACGCATTACGCAGTATTAGCGGTAGGAACTACCCTTTCTGCGGTGTACTCCTTGCGCCAGAGCTGGAAGACCAACAGCGGCCACAGACGCGCCGCATGGTTGGCCCAGCCGGACAGATGCTCATCGATCATGCGTTGCACAGCCCGCGGCTCCAGGTAGGGCTGGTCGCGCAGGGCGCTTTCCCCGAGCAGGTCCAGCAGCATGGGGCGGAGCTCCTCCCGCAACCAGCGCGCCAGCGGCATGGAGAAGCCGCGCTTTTCGCGATAGAGCACCTGTCGTGGCAGCCACTCTTTCGCCAGGGCCTTCTTCAAAAGATGCTTCGGCCTGAAGCCGGCCACCGGCCCGCCCATCTTGAGATCGAAAGGGATCTGGGCCGCAAACTCGACCAGCTCGTGGTCGGCAAAGGGGGCGCGACACTCCAGCGAGCAGGCCATGCTGGCGATGTCTACTTTGGTAAAGAAGGCATCTGGCAGCAGGGTGAGGAGCTGGGCGTACGCCAGCGCCTCCAGGGGATCGTCGCCGTCGTACTCGGCCATGGTCGCCTGGCGAAGCGCGGCGGGATCGTGCCGAGCGGCGATAGCCTGCATCTGCGGAGTGTACAGCCCGTCCAGCAGGCGGGCCTGCGAGTAGCCGCCCAGCAGTTCGAACATCGTTCCGGCAAGCGTGGGACGCCTGCCGGCCAGCGCCGCAGCGAACCGCCTGGCGCGGCGGAGGAGCTGCAGCGGTCCCCGGCGCTGCGGGAACTCGGGCAGTGCGCCCAGTGCCATCGCAACAGCGTGACGCAGCGAGGCCGGCAGGCGACCGTACAGCAGCCCCGCCTTGAGGGCAACGAACCACTCATAGCCGGCAAACGACTCGTCCCCGCCATCGCCAGTGAGGGCCACGGTGACATACCGCCGCGTCTCACGGCTGACGTAGTAAGTCGGGATGGCCGACGAGTCAGCGAAGGGCTCTCCGAAATGGCGCACCAGCCGCGGCAGCACCTCAGCCGCGTTCGGCCGCAGCACGAACTCGTGATGCTCGGTGCCATAGCGTTCGGCCACCATGCGGGCATACGGCAGCTCAGAGAACGCCTGGTCCTCAAAGCCAATGGTGAACGTGCGCACCGGATGCGCCCCGGCGCGGGCCATCGCCGCGACAACGGCGCTGGAGTCCACCCCGCCGGAGAGGAAGGCCCCCAGCGGCACGTCGCTGATCAGCCGCAGGCGCACGCTGCGCTCGAGGTGATGCAGGATACCTTCGCACCATTCGGCTTCGGAGAGCCGCAGCTTGCGGGCGAAACTCGGCCGCCAGTAGCGCCACAGCCGCACCTCGCCGCCCTCGTAGATGAGTACGTGCGCAGGCGGCAGCTTCCGTACCCCGGTGTAGATCGTCAGCGGCGCCGGCACCCGGCCGAAGGCGAAGTAATAGTGCAGCGCTACAGGGTCCATACTACGTGGTACGGCTGGATTGTGCAGCAGGGCGCCTAGCTCGGAGGCGAAGGTGAGGGAGTCAGAGCCATGCCAGTAGACGAGCGGCTTCTCGCCCAGTCGGTCGCGCGCCAGCAGCAGGCGCTGGCGACGCGCATCCCAGAGGGCGAAGGCGAACATGCCGTTCAATTGCTCGACCAGTCGCTCGCCCTCGTCCTCGTACAGGTGCACCAGCACTTCGGTGTCGGTCTCGGTAGCGAAGCGGTGGCCGCGGCGCAGGAGCTCCTCGCGCAGGGCGCGGTAGTTGTAGATCTCCCCATTGAAGACGACGGTGACCGTGCCATCCTCGTTCTGCACCGGAATACGGCCGGGGGTGAGGTCGATGATGGCTAGGCGGCGCATGCCCAGGGCCACGCCCGGTGCCGTATAGCTCCCTTCCTCGTCCGGACCGCGATGAGCCAGCGCCGCGCACATCGCCCGTACGAGCGCCGGCTCGACCTTGCCGCTATCTGCGAGGACCTTGCCACAGATGCCGCACATGAGACGTCCTGCGTAACACGTAAGGCGTACTGTTTTTAAATTTAGCGCGCGGCTGGTCTGCCGATGAACCTCTCACCCCGACCTGCGGCCACCCGAACACCCACCAGGCTTCGGTGCAGCCTCCTCTCTCCGTATGCCCTCACCCCCGACCTGCGGTCACCCCCTCTCCCGAAGCTTCGGGAGAGGGGATCCGGGGGTGAGGGCGGCCCGTGCCTGCTGCACGCGCTCGACTGTATCGATCCAGGCCTGAATGACCGCGTCGATCTGGCGCTCGCGGTCAAACGCCTCCACGGCGCGGCGCTGCGCCTGCTGCCCCAGGCGCTCTGCCAGCTTCGGGTCAGAGAGCAGGCGCAGGATGGCCGCGGCGAGCACCGCAGGGTCGTTCGGCGGGACGAGCAGACCCGTTTCTTCGTGGGCCAGCAGCTCCTCAGGCGCCGCCGACGTCGTGCAGACGATCGGTGCGCCACAGACGGCTGCCTCCACCAGCACCTTGGCCAGGCCCTCGTAATCCGATGGCAGCACGAACACGGCGCAGGTGCGGTAGAGCGGCAGGATGCTCGCCTGGGGCTGGAAGCCGGCGAACTCTACAGCCTCGCGCAGGCCCAGCTCGTCCGCGAGGCGTTCCAGCTCAGGCCGCTGCGGGCCATCGCCGACCAGCACGAGCCGCGCCTCCGTGCGCTGCCGCCGCACCAGCGCCAGCGCACGCACCAGGCTCGCCACATTCTTCTGCGGCGCCAGCCGACCGACGAACAGGATCGTGCCTTCGTCACGCCGGCTGGCCGCGCTGCCGGCGGCACGCGCCTGCTCGAGGGCTACCCCGATGTCGCGCCCGACCGGCGTCGGCGTCACAGCGATGAGTTCGGCCGGCACGCCACAGGCAACCATGCCGGCCTTCGCCTGGACGCTCACGGCGCGAAAACCATCGGCCCGGCGCAGCAGCCAGCGTCCCAGCACGGCAAGGCCGCGGTGGTACAGGCTAGCGCGCCGCCAGCGCGGGTTGCCGAAGAAGTCGGCATGGCAGCTGATCATCAATGGCACACCGCAGCGCCTGGCGATCAGGTACGCCGCCAGACCTGTGGCGAAGGGGTCCTGCGCGTTCACCAGGGCGATCGGATGGGTTCGGCAGATGCGCACACCGATGCGGTAGGCATCCCAGACGTACGTCAGCTTGTGACGCGAGCGCGTGGGATAGAAGGTGCAGCGCGGCGAGAGCGCGGTGATATGGAAATCGTGCTGGCGCGGCGAGTACATCAGGGCGTGCAGGTGCGCCAGGCGCTCGCCATAGCTCACTAGGCGTCCGCGCACGTCGCCCAGGTTATCGGTCAGCATATTGTCGCTGGTGCCCAGCACCATGATCTCCAGCGGCGCCGTTACCGGCATAGGATGCTACCTTGGGCTGTGCAACGCTTGCCCGACTGGTTCCGCCCTGGACCAGGGCAACCACAAGGGTTGCCCTGCATCCTTCTCCAGCACGGGCCTGTGGTCGGGAGAGCACCCAGGCGTTGCCCCGATCGCAGGCTGTCCCCTGAACACGATGGACAGTATACTAGATGGCCGCGGGAGACGTGGAGGCGGGCCGGCGCAGCCCGCGGAGGTGTGGCTATGACGGTCGAGACGGAGCGCGAGAAGCGGGTAGAGGCTGGGCAGCTCCTTGAGCTGGCGCGGAGAGTCTTCGAGCGCTGCGGCATGGAGCCGCGTGATGCCGGGCTGCTGGCGGACACCCTTGTCACTGCGGACCTGCGCGGGGTCCACTCGCACGGCGTGCTGCGCGTCCCTGAATATGTCAAGCGGCTCACCCGTGACGGGGTAGATCCTCGCGGCCGGCCGCGCGTCGTGCGCGATGAGGGCGCCTGCCTCGTGGTGGACGGCGGCAACAGCATGGGGCAGATTGGCGTCTCGTTTGCTATGGAGCGGGCTGGGGTGTCAAGGAGGTCCTGAGCGATGAACCCGTGGGTGCTTTCGATCATCGCCGCTGTAGCGCTGATTGTGGTGGCCGGCATCGTGTGCCGCGCCCTGGCGGGCTGGGTGGTCGCGTATATCGCCGGCATCGCCGCCGTGCTGGCGCTGGGCCTGGCGCTTTCAGCCGCGCTGACCGAGATGTTTCAGGTGTCGGTCCTGCCCGTGGTGATGCTGCCGACGTTCGTGTTTGCGATGTTCTTCGGGCCCCCGCTGGGGAACTGGTTCTTCAGGCGTGTGGCCGGCTGGGGAAGCGAGGATGTTGAGCAGCACCAGCCTGACAGCAGGCGCCGTGCCGGCTAGCCAGAGAGCGCCTGGCCTGGGCCTTCCAGCCATTCGGCGCCGTCAGGGCCCACCTCTTTTTTCCAGATCGGCACCTCGGCCTTGAGTCGCTCGATGGCGTGGCGGCACGCGGCGAACGCTTCGGCGCGGTGCGGGGAGGCTACCGCGATGACGACGCTCGCCTCGCCGACCTCCAGCCGGCCAACGCGGTGCCACATCACGATCCGTTCCACACCCCAGCGTGCTTTGATCTCCTCGGCGATCTCTCGCAGCTTGGCCTCGGCCATCTCCGGGTAGGCCTCATACTCGAGATAGCTCACTGGCTTGCCGCGGTTGCTGTTCCGCACCACACCGACGAAGGTCAGCACTGCCCCGTCCTCGTCGGTCTGCACCGCCGCCGCCAGCCGCGCCGCATCCAGCGGCGAAGTAGTGATGTGGAATGGCTTAAGCGAGGGGTCAATGGCGGTTACACTACCATCTGCGCCACCGCTGACCGGCGGGATCAGCGCGACCTCATCGCCCGGCGCAAGCGGCGCGTCGCGCCCCACGTATTCACGGTTGCGAGCCACCATCGCGCGGGTCGCCAGGCTGGCAAAGCGCGGGTACTGGGCGGCTAGGCGCTCGATCACCTGCCCGGCCGTCGCCCCTTCTGGCAGCTCGAGCGCAAGCTCTCGTGCGCCGATAGCCTCGCGGTACGACGCGAATAACCGGACGTGTACCTGCATAGCGTCGCTCTCTCTACTCTATGTCTCTATGTTTTGTTTTAATTTCTTTTAATTTCTATCTATACCTTATATACCTTAAGAACGGATGCCTAGGGCGATTATACCATCGATGCGGGACCAGAACCTGCTGCCAGACGAGGCACTGGGAGAGCTTGACGCTCGAGCAGGGCTTGGGTATGCATGCACGGCACTAAGGTGTGGGGGCATGGGCGGCCAGGTCTCGAACTCCTCATGCTCACTGCCGTGTGGTACCGCGGCGGAGGGGAGTGGCTCTAATCTGCCTCATGGATAGGGATTCAGGGTTCGGGATCTCCCGGCAGCATGTGTAGGCAACACAGCGGGATGTCGCTATAATGAGCCTGGCGCGATGCATGGATTGCAGGGGGATATGTCCGCGCTAAAGGAGCGGGCCTGCCATGGGTGATGAGACACCTCGCAGCCGGCTGGTGCATGTCGGCGTGCGAGCGACCGATCTGGAGCGCACGATCGTGTTTTGGCGAGATGGTCTGGGCCTGCACGTAGTCGAGGCCGCGCCCGGCCGCTATGACCTCACCGATGGCTGCCATAACTTCCGGGTATTCCAGCACCGGGGCCCCGCCCGCCCCCCGCATGTCGGCGGGCTGCTCGACTACTTGCATATAGGCGTGCGTGTACCGGACCTGGCGCAAGCGGCGCAGCGGTTGACCGCTCTCGGCTTCACCATCTTCTGGGACGGCGTCGAGGGCGGGAAGCCGTACGATCCTGCGACGCCGCCCTCGAAGTCGTTCAAGGTGGAAGACCCTGATGGCATCGTCGTAGATGTCACCGCCAGCGAAGACCAGTGGCCGGGAGTAGGGCTATGAGCAGGTTGACCCAGCAGCAGATCGAACAATTCCATGAGCAGGGATACCTGGCGCTGCCGGAGCCTTTGCTTACCGAAGCAGAGGTCGAGCGGCTGCAGGAGGCGCTCGATGAGGTGCTGCGCGGCACGAGCCCGGGCAAGCCGGAGCTTCTGCGCAACCTGGCCGGCGGCGACCTGAACAGTGACGCTGTCGTCGTGCAGGTGGTGAATATCTGGCGGGCGCATCCGGCATTCGAGGAGCACATGCGCCGGCGGGACCTGGTAGAGATGGTCGTGCAGCTCTGTCCCACCGACATACTGCGAGTATGGCACGACCAGATCCAGTACAAGCCACCGGCTGTGGGCACCTCTACGAAGTGGCATCAGGATTTCCCGGCTTGGCCGGTGCTCGCGCCTGCCGACCTGGTCACGGCTTGGGTGGCCCTAGACGACGTGACGGTGCAGAACGGTTGCCTGCGCTTCGTGCCGGGCTCGCACCGCTGGGGCGTGCACCGCGCTCTCGGCACGAACGACGACTTCTCGCCGCGCTACGACCCGGCGCTGCTCCCGCCGGGCGCCGAGGTTCGCGTAGAGTTCGTGGAGCTGCCCAAAGGCGGCGTGAGCTTCCATCATTGCCTGACCTGGCACGGGAGCGCGCCGAACCCGACGCCGACCCACCGGCGCGCCATCGCCGTGCACTATATGCCTGGCCACACGCGGTACGTGGCGTCCGGCCGGCACGTGATGCAGGCACGCATTACCGTGCCCGATGGTGCCATCCTCGAAGGCGAGCACTTCCCAGTCGTCTGGTCGCGCGCGGGATAACCAGAGGGCTCTTGTGCTCTCCGAAGTTGACAGAAACCGGACGGCTTCGTACAATGCTGTGCACGTGTAGTGACTGCTCCGACGGCCCGGACGCACATCGTGCTGTCCATGCGAGAGCCAGCACGTGCGGCCGGACCGCCGGGTGATGCCTGTCGCTCACGGGCGGAGCACCTGTTCTCGCCGTTTCTTAGCAATGTCGCTTTGAGCTGCGGAAAGGAGCGTAGTGTGCGATGCGTCTACGTCGGCGGTCGTTTGTCGGTGGCGCCGCGGCGTCGCTGCCGCTGGCGCTGGCTGGGTTCCCCATCCTTGTGCGCGGGGCACGCACTACGGTAACCGTGGCCATGTCCCAGGAGCCACCCACGCTGGGCTACGCACTCGGCTCGGCCTACGTGGCCAGCGTGGTGAAGATCACCATTGGCTCTGAGCCTGGCCTGGTGCAGCGTGACGACCAGAGCAACCTGATCCCCTTCCTGTGCGAGTCGGTGCCCACGGTGGAGAACGGCGGAGCCCAGTTCGTGGGCGAGGGCGCCGATCAGTTCCTCCAGGTGACCTTTCGGCTCCGCCCCGACGTGACCTGGTCGGATGGCACGCCGCTGACGTCCCGGGACTTCAAGTTCGGCTGGGAGCTGGTGATGAACCCGAACTTCCCGGTGACGCAGGGCCGTGACCTGGAGCGCAAGGTCTGGAGCGTGGAGACGCCTGACGACTACACGGTTATCTATAATTTTATGTCGCAGAACCAGGCCCGCGAGGCGGCACGCAACGGTCACATGGGCCTGAGCCCGAACGAGTTCGCCGAGTTTGCCGAGCAATCGGGCCCGGTGCTCGACCCGCTGTACAACCGGATTGGCTCGCCCTGGGCCGGTGCGGTCGCCGGAGCGGCGCCTACGCACATTCTCTCAGGCATGCCGGTCGAAGAGATCGACAAGAGCGACTATACACGGCAGCCGCTGGGGATCGGCCCCTTCAAAGTGGTCAACTGGGTGCCGGGGCAGTACATCCAGGTTGATGCCGTGCCCACCTTCTTCCTCGGCGCGCCACGTCTCTCCTCGATTATCTTCAAGATCATCCCCAACTCGAATACGATCCTGGCGCAGGTGCAGACAGGCGAGGTGGATGTGGTCAGCGAAGACGCGCTCCAACTCGACAGCGCGCCCACGCTGGACCGCCTGGAGCGCGATCGACGCGCCAACGTGAAAGCATACTATATCCCGGCGATGACCTGGGAGCACATTGACTTCAACCTCGATAACGAGCACTTGAGGGACGTGCGCGTCCGCCGGGCCATTGCCCATGCGATCGACCGCAAGCTGATTGTTGATCGGGTCTTATACGGCAAGACGGAGGTGATCCACTCCTGGATCCCGCCGATCTCCTGGGCGTACAACCCTGAGCTCAGGACCTACCCGTATGACCCAAACGAGGCGAAGCGGTTGCTGGCTGAGGCGGGCTACACGCCCGGGCCGGATGGCATCCTCCAGAAAGGCGGCAAGAAGCTCACGCTGAAGCTCCAGACCACCACCGCGCCGGTGCGTCAGCAGTACTCGCAGATCATCCAGCAGAACCTTAAGGCGGTGGGGATCGATCTCCAGCTCGAGTTCTTACCGGCGGCCACGTTCTTCGCCGGCGAAGGCAAGGGTCCGCTGAGCAACCGCACGTTTGAGCTCGGCGTCTACGCCTGGGTGGCGGGCGACGATCCGGGCGGTATGGAGCTCTACCACTCGAAGAACATCCCCACGAAGGAAAACGCCTACACCGGCCAGAACTACCCTGGGTGGCGGAATCCTAGGAACGATGAGCTGCTGGTCAAGGCGATGAGCACGCTGAACCAGGACGAGCGGCTGCCGCTCTACCTGGAGCAGCAGAAGCTCTTTGCCGAAGAGCTGCCGGTGCTGCCGCTCTTCGCCCGGCCGAACATCTCGCTGGCGCGCCGGACGCTGCAAAACTTCCGGCCCACTCCGACCAATACACCGCTGACGTGGAATACGTACGACTGGTGGCTGGCGGAGTAACCCTATTCTCGCGCTGAGGGTCAGCGAGGCCGTCGCGTTCAGCCTCCAGTGCTGTGCATTGCAGCGGCAACGAACGCGGCGGCCTGCTGTGCAGGCCCGGGCGCGGGAGCAGCGGGCCGCCGGGGCCTGGCTGTGGCACGGTAGTCGAACCGTGCCACAGGCCGCTCGGCAGCACGGACCTGCGGACGCCCGGAAGCCGGATCTCTCAGACACGGTGACGGCGGAGCGAGCGAAGCCATGCGTGGCTATCTGGTCCGTCGTACGATCCAGATGGTTATCCTCCTTTTGTTCACGTCCGTCCTGGTCTACGTTATCCTATACCTCGTGCCAGGCGGGCCGTTCGACACGCTGCGCTTCGCCAACCCCCGCATCTCACCGGAGCACATCAAACGGCTGGAGGCCTTGCTCGGCCTGGACCGCCCGCTGCATGAACGCTACCTGCGCTGGCTGTGGAACGTCCTGCACGGAGACTGGGGCACCTCCTGGGGTGTGGCTGTGGGCCAGCCCGTGCTCAGGCTGATCCAGCAGCGGCTGGCGAATACGCTGCTGCTGATGGGCCTCTCCACTCTGCTTTCCCTGGCGATCGCGCTCCCCATCGGCATCTACTCAGCCGTCAAGCAGTACTCGGTGCTGGACTACCTGCTCACTGCAGCCTCGTTCTTCGGCATCTCTATGCCGACCTTCTGGATCGGCGTGATGATGCTGATCATCTTCGCGGCAACCCTGCAATGGTTCCCTGCTGGTGGAGCATCCACGCCAGGGAAAGAGGCCGACTGGCTGGATCGGGCCCGCTATCTGGTGCTGCCGACGGTAGTGCTCAGCGTGGTGAACGTGGCGCAGTGGAGCCGGTTCATCCGCTCGGCCATGCTCGATGTCTTGCGGCAGGACTACCTGCGGACAGCGCGGGCCAAGGGCGCGTCAGAGCGCGTGGTCATTCTGAAACATGCCCTGCGCAACGCTATGATCCCGGTGATCACGCTGGTAGGCCTGGATCTCCCGCAGCTCTTCGGCGGCGCCATCATCACTGAGAGTATCTTCGCCTGGCCTGGCATGGGCTCACTCTTCTACAACGCCATTACTCAGTCGGACTGGCCGCTGGTCCAGGCCATCACTATGGTCAGCGCCTTCCTGGTGGTCGCCTCGAACCTGCTCGCTGATGTGCTGTATGCTGTAGTAGATCCCCGCATCAGGTACGACTGAGCCTGCTATGAGCACTGTGGCAGCGCCGCTGCAACCAGAAGCCATTTTTGCTGACGAAGAGGTCCTGGCGACGCAGGAGGCCGGACAGTGGCGCATGGTGTGGCGCCGCTTCCTGCGCCATCGCCTGGCTGTGGTCGGTGCACTGGTGCTGGGCACCATCGCTATAGTGTGCCTGGCTGCGCCGTGGATCGCCCCGTACCCATACGATAAGCAGGACCCTATGCTTATTAATGTCTTTCCAGGGCCAAGCCCCGAGCACTGGCTGGGGACCGACGAGCTCGGACGTGACGTACTCAGCCGCCTGATGTACGCCGGGCGCATCTCCCTCACCGTGGCCATTTCCTCGACGCTCCTGTCAGTGATCATCGGCGTCCTGGTTGGCGCAGTGGCGGCGTACTATGGCGGCGCTGTCGAAGTGATCCTGATGCGTTTCACTGACATGATGCTTGCGCTGCCGACGCTGCCGCTCCTGCTGGTGTTCTCGAAGATGCTGCGTGATTTCATAGGGCTGCAGCAGCTGTTCGGTGAGGCGCTCAGCGTCTACGTCATCATTGCAGTGCTGACGCTGTTCGGCTGGATGAGCGTGGCCAGGCTGGTCCATGGCTCGGTGCTCTCGCTGAAGCACCGCGAGTTCATCGAGGCGGCCCATGCCCTGGGCGCATCAGGGTGGCGCATCATCTTTGCCCATCTGGTGCCCAACTCGGTCGCTCCGATCATCGTTGCTGCCACGCTTGGGGTGGGCACGCGCATCATCGCTGAGGCGAGCCTGAGCTTCCTCGGACTGGGTATCGTGCCGCCGACGCCGAGCTGGGGCAACATGCTGAGCGATGTGCAGGCGTACATGTGGACCAACCCCTGGCTGGCCTTTTATCCGGGCGTCACGATCTCGATCGTGGTGCTGTCGATCAATCTAATGGGCGATGCGCTGCGTGATGCCCTAGATCCGCGCCTGCGGCACTGAAGAGAGCAAAACCTGATCTGGAAGCATGGGAGCACAGAGCAGTGGGAAACGGCACACCATCGCACGTGCCGCCAGCCGGGCCGCTGGAAGGCACGGCGCCCCAGCAAGCGCTGGGTGCAGCTGGCCTGGCCCAGGCCGCCATCGAGCCGCTGCTGGCAGTGCGCGACCTGCACACATACTTTTTTACACCCGATGGGGTCGTCCGCGCGGTAGACGGCGTAGATCTGACGGTGCATCGCGGCTCGACGCTCTGCCTGGTCGGAGAAAGCGGCTGCGGCAAGAGCGTGACTGCCCTCTCGATCATGCGGCTGATCCCGTCTCCGCCCGGGAAGATCGTGCGCGGGCAGGTGCTGTTCGATGGTCGGGACCTGCTTCAGCTCCCAGAGGCGGAGATGCTCAACGTGCGCGGCAAGCGTATCGCCATGATCTTCCAGGAGCCGATGACCTCACTCAACCCGGTGTTCCGGGTGGGCGAGCAAGTGGCCGAGGCGCTCCAGCTGCACGAGCGGGTGAGCCGGCGGGAGGCTTGGGATCGTGCCGTCGAGATGCTGCGCGTGGTGGGCATTCCGACACCAGAGCAGCGGGCGCGCAGCTACCCCCACGAGTTCTCCGGCGGCATGCGCCAGCGGGTGATGATCGCCATGGCGCTGGCCTGCCGGCCGCAGCTCGTCATCGCCGATGAGCCGACCACGGCGCTCGATGTGACCATCCAGGCGCAGATCCTGGAGCTGATGCGGCAGCTCAAGCGAGACTTTGGCATGAGCATCCTGCTGATCACGCACGACCTCGGAGTCGTGGCAGAGATGGCCGATGAGGTCGCGGTGATGTATGCAGGCAAGATCGTCGAGCAGGCCCCGGCCGTTGAGCTCTTCCGTTCGCCGCAGCATCCGTACACGCAGGGACTGCTGGCCAGCATTCCGACGCTGGAGACCCCGAAGGGTCAGCGGCTCAACGTGATCAAGGGGAGCGTGCCCAATCCGTATCGCATACCGCCGGGCTGCGCCTTCGCACCGCGCTGCCCGGCGGCCATGCCGCGGTGCCGGGCGGAGCCGCCGCCGATGTTCACACCGGCGCCCGGCCATCTGGCACGCTGCTGGCTGCACGATCCTCAGTGTGCCCATGCGCCAGCACCGCCCGCCGCGACGGAGGTAGGGGGAGCGAACTGAGGATGCCACTTAAGGATATGCGTAGTTCGCAGATAAGGCTACGTTTGCGACGATGCTTTTCAATGCACGGTAAATTTTTAAACTTTAAGGGCGCTAGGAACGAAAGGGTGCTAGGAACGAAAGGACGCTAGGAACGAATGGTTGCAACCTCGCCTGCCGGCTCGCCGGGGCCTGTGGCCCAGCCAGCGCCTGGCGCAGCACAGCATGGCCGGGAGAACAGTCAGGACAGCCCGCTGCTCGTGGTGCACGACCTGGTGAAGCACTTTCCCATCCGCGGCGGCCTACTGTATCGCGCGCGCGGCTACGTCCGCGCGGTAGATGGTGTTTCATTCACTATCCGGCGGGGGGAGACGTTCGGCCTGGTGGGCGAGAGCGGGTGTGGGAAGACCACCACTGGACGGCTGCTGCTGGGGCTGCTCCCGCCGACGAGCGGGGAGGTGCGGTTCGAAGGGCGCTCTGTCTTCAAGCTCAGAGGTAAGGAGCTGAAGCGGCTGCGCCGAGACATGCAGATCATCTTCCAAGACCCTTTCGGCTCACTCGACCCGCGTATGCCGGTGGGCGACATCATTGGTGAAGGGCTGATCATTCACGGCGGCCTCAGCCGTGCTGAACGGGAGGAGCGCGTGCGACAGGTCATGCGCGACGTGGGCCTCCGCCCGGAGTACCTGCGCCGCTACCCGCACGAGTTCTCTGGCGGCCAGCGCCAGCGCATCGGCATCGCCCGCGCCCTGGTGCTGCGGCCCAAGCTGATCGTCTGCGATGAGCCCGTCTCTGCGCTCGATGTGTCGATCCAGTCACAGGTGCTCAATCTGCTGAAGGACCTCCAAGCGCAGTACGGCCTGACCTATCTGTTCATCGCTCACAACCTGGCGGTGGTGAAGTACATCTCCGACCGTGTAGGCGTGATGTACCTGGGCAAGCTGGTCGAAGTGGCCGACAGCGAGGAGCTCTACCGCAATCCGCTGCACCCGTACACACAAGCGCTGCTCTCGGCCATCCCCGTGCCTGATCCCACCGCCCGGCGCAAGCGCATCGTCCTCACCGGCGACGTACCCAGTCCGGTGAACCCGCCGTCAGGCTGCCGCTTCCACACGCGCTGCCCCTTCGCCATGGCGCACTGTAAGACGATTGAGCCCCCGATCAAAGAGGTGGCGCCGGGCCATACTGTGGCGTGCCACCTCTACTGATATTTAAAAATTATTGTTACTTATTCTGCAGCTACTTTTACCGAATCACCATCGCAGGCGAGCCGGCCCTCCCTGCTAACATTGAAATTGCGTGGGAGGCTCTGCGCCACACGCGATCCCCTGTGGGCACAACATCCTGAGCAGTAGGATGGCTGATCCCCCGTGTCGCGCGAGAAGCGAGCGCGCTATCATCCGAGAACAACGGAGAACAACGCCATGCAGATAGAGTACATCGTGCCCACCGAGACACCATCTGATGCCACGGTTGGTGGATTGTTGCGTGGCCGATTGGGGTTCTCGCGCGGCCTGATACGGCGCGTGCTAGCGGCCGGCGAACTCCTCTGCAACGGCCGGCCAACCCGGCTGGCGGACCTGGCGCGGCCGGGCGACCTCATCCAGGTGCGGCTGCCCGAGGAAGCGCCGCGGGTCGCACCTGAGCCGCTGTCCCTAGAGGTACTGTACGAGGATCGCCACGTGCTTGTGGTGAACAAGCCGGCTGGCATGGTCACCCATCCGGTGATGCAGCATCGCAGCGGCACGCTGGCCAATGCCCTCGCCCATTACCTTCTCACCGCCGGCGGCGACGGCGCCGTACGGGTGCTGACACGGCTCGACCGCCCGACGTCCGGGGCCGTGCTTGTGGCAAAGCATGCCCTGGCGCAACAGCGACTGGAGCGCCAGCGCCGCGCTGGACAGCTCCGCCGCGAGTACCTGGCCCTGCTGCACGGCAGCATTTCAGTATCCTTCAAAGCAGTACCCTTCAAATCAGAGGATGAAGGGCTCATCGATGCGCCGGTGGCGCTGACGCCGGGCAGCATCATCACCCGCCGCGTGGCGCCTGAAGGGCAACCTGCGCGCACGCGCTACCGTGTGCTGTGGCGGTGTGCCGGCCACACGCTTGTGCTGGCAGAGCTCGAGACCGGTCGGACGCATCAGCTCCGCGTACACTTCGCTCACATCGGGCACCCCATCGTAGGCGATACGCTCTACGGCCTACCGTCTCAGGAGGCGCCGCGCTTATTTTTGCACGCCTGGCGCCTGCGCTTCCTGCACCTGGACACCGGCGAGCTGGTATCCGTGGAAGCGCCTCCACCGGCGGAGCTTGCCCCCGTGGGTGGTCGGGCTGAGGCGCAGGGGGCTTAACGGGAGGCAGGCGTGCCCTCTGCTGTGCCGCCTGGACGCACGGCGCCCGTGCAGGCAGGCCGGAGTTCGAGGGTGACAGGGCAGCGAGGGCACTGCTAGGCACCAGGCGGGAGCCCCGTCTTCTGCGCGCTTGACGACGGTCGGTATCGTGCGGTACGATTTGCTCTGCACCGGCCAGTATGTGCCGGTGCGTCATTCCCCGATAGCTCAACCGGTAGAGCAGGCGGCTGTTAACCGCAAGGTTCCAGGTTCGAGCCCTGGTCGGGGAGCCAATTCCCCCAAATCCCGAACTTTTCCCAGAGTGGTTAACACTCGCGGGGTTCGGCAGGTTCGGGAGCTGGTAGAGGGCGATCCGCACGCGATACCACCGGGTGCGGATTTTTGCGGTGAAGGCCCGCGCCGCTGCCGTCGCGCCGGCGCGGCCGTTGGGCGACGCGGTCGACGGCGCGTCCTGCGGCGCTTCGCGCTCGGGCTCGAAGGGCCAAACCACTACCTCCCGCACCAGGCGCTGGAAGAGCTCCTTCTGGTCCACCAGGGGCAGCACGCCTACCAGGCGCTCGAAGTCCTGCAGGGCGCGGCGGATGAGGTCGGCGTCCAGGACCCGCTTGCGACGGCGCTCCAGGTCGAACTCCAGCTGCTCGCACCGCGCCTGGAGGCGCTCCTTCTCGCGCACCAGCCGCCGGTACTCGTCCTTGATGTCCTCGGCCAGCAGGTCCTCCTGCTTC
>JBHOQS010000019.1:0-215199 GCA_042408875.1 Chloroflexota bacterium
CACGGGGCAGCACCTGCCGCCGGACCTGGCCCAGCAGGCCCAGGGCAGCCGGTTCTTCCGGCAGTATTGTCCGGGCATGCCGCAGTGGGTCTGCCGTCCGACGGAGCTGCCGGCCACGGATCTGACCTTCGCCTTCGAGCCGCAGTAGCCGGGGCTCGCAGCCGCGGCGCCGCGTGTCTGTTATAGTTAGTTTGTACCGTCTCGCCGCAAGACGTGCTCGTGCGTCCCTCACAGGGGCGCGCTGCCGGGGAAGCACGGACAGCTGCCTGCGCGCTCGGCGAACCGAAATACACCGGCAAGCATATAGCCACGAGCACGTGACAACAGCGAAGTGTTGAGCACAGTGACGCAAGGATAAAGACCATGGCACTTGCGCTGGTCGTACTGGAAGGAGATCAGACCGGGCAGGAGCTGCTGGAAGAAGCGCTGCGCATCTTACAGCCTGAGGTGATCGGCGTCCAGCTTGAGTTTCGGCGCTACGACCTTTCTTTGGAGAACCGGCGCCGTACCAGAAACAAGGTGGTCTATGAGGCGGCTGCGGCAGTGCTCGAGACCGGTGCGGGCATTAAGGCCGCAACGATCACGCCGGAGGAGCCCGGCGACGTCGGCAGCGCCAACGCGATCCTGCGCGAGGCCATCGGCGCGCATGTGATCCTGCGTGTCGGCCGCCGCATCCCCGGCGTGCGGCCGGTAGGCGGTGTCTATGGCGAGATCGCTGTCGTGCGCATGGCTGTCGGCGACGCCTATGGGGCGAAGGAATGGCGTGAGACCGCCGAGGACGGCGACGAGCTCGCCTTTCGCACCGAGCGTATCTCCCGGCGCATCTGCCGTATCGTCGCTGAGTACGCCTTTCGATACGCCGCACAACACGGCGCCAAGGTCTTCGGCGGGCCGAAGTTCACCGTCAGTCCGATCTACGAAGGCATGTTCAAGGAAGAGCTGGACGCGGCAGCAGCCCGCCACCCCGGGGTTCAGTACGAGCCCGTGCTGATCGATGCACTCTACGCCGCGCTGCTCAGCGCGACCGGCGAGCCGCTGGTGGTGCCAGCGCTCAACCGCGACGGTGATTGCCTTTCCGATTTCGTGCTCCAGCTCTTCGGTTCGATCGCCGGAGCCGAATCACGCATCCTCTCGTTCAACCCCGACTTCTCGGTGCGCGCTGTGGTAACCGAGGCCACGCATGGCACGGCACCGCGGCTTTTCCGGAAGAACGTCGCCAACCCGCTGGCGATGATCCTGGCAGCCGCTGCAGCGCTGAATTACATGGCTGATCCCCACGTGCAGCATATCGGGGACCTGATCCGCGAGGCTGCGCTGGATGCTATTCGGGACGGCGTGCGCACGGCTGATCTGCACGGCCATGCCAGCACGACTGATGTGACCGACGCGGTGATCGCGCGCGTGCGCGCACGGCTGGCTGAGGGCCGGTAAACAGGCAGCATACCGGGCTCGCGCCTTGGCCCGGTGTTCTGTTGCTACTCGCTGGGTCTTGGTCCAGTCCTATGCTTTCGGCGCGAGCCATCTCATCCGCGAGTATCGAGACCTTCCGTCTGCGCCCGCCCGATGCGCTCCAGCTCGCTGCCGCCCTCAGCGCCGGCTGTCAGGCTTTCCTGACCCACGATCACACCTCGCGCGTGTTACCGAGCTACGCGTGCTCACGCTGGACGAGCTGGAACCATAGGCGCTAGTCAGCAAGCCTGCAGGCCATCGCGTGAGCGCTGTCGGGAAGTATGCTTCAGCAAGGCTGGCACGTAGACACCGGCGTCGGAGCGTAGTATTCTGACGACGTAAGACGTAAGCAGAAGAAGTAGAGGAGGTCCCAGCGATGCCGATCCCCGGCGCTCGACCGGTCACCGCGCCCGGCTGGACCGGGCAGCCGAAGCAGGATATCGCCATCATCGACTGTGACCTGCATCAGAGCCTCAAGAAGCCTGAGGACCTACTGCCATATCTCCCGCGCGTCTACCAAGAGCGCGTGCTCGACCAGGGCTTCCTCCTACCCGGCTCTGGCTACTTCAACGTCCCCAAACGCGCCGCTCGCACGGACCTGGCTGATGGCTGCGACGTGCCGATGCACGACGGCCGTCAGCGCGGCGACGACTATGAACTGCTGCGCGAGATGCACCTCGATGTCTGGAATATCGACTACGCCATCTTGACAGGTAGCAACATGTACTCGGCCGGGGTCATCCCGGATCCCGACTATGCCGCCGCGCTCTGCCGTGCCTTCAACGACTGGACGCTCGAGCAGTGGGTCGCGCGAGACAAGCGCTTTAAAGTTGCCTTGGCAATCGCCACCTCCGATCCGCGCCAGGCAGTGCAAGAGATCGACCGGCTGGGCGACCACCCGGACGTGGTCGCTATCATGCTTCCTACCGGCGCCCGCATGCCCTACGGCAATCGCTATTACCACCCCATTTGGGAGGCGTGCGAGCGGCATGGCCTGGTGGTGATGGTCCATCCGGGCGCGGAGGGCGCCGGCATGGCGGGGCCGCCCACCGGCGTAGGCTACCCGACCTACTACCTGGAGGTACGCATGGCCCGGCCGCAGATGGCCATGGCGCACGTCGCCTCGCTCATCTGCGAGGGAGTGTTCGAGCGCTTTCCGCGCGTGAAGTTCGCCTTCGTGGAGGTCGATCAGTTCTGGGTGGCCGGAATGATGTGGCACATGGATGCCGACTGGAAGTCGCTGCGTGAGCAGACGCCCTGGGTCAAGCGCCTGCCCAGCGAGTATTTCCGCGAGCATATTCGCATCGGCTCCCAGCCGCTCGAGGAGCCGGAGCGCCCGGAGTATCTGCTCTCTATGCTGGAGGCGATGCACGCTGAAGAGACGCTGATCTACTGCTCCGATTGGCCGCACTGGGACTGGGACGATCCGGCTACCACTTTCCCGAAGCTGCCCGAGCACCTACATCAGCGCATCTTCGCTGAGAACGCGCGCGCGCTCTTCGGGCTGTAGAGCGATCAACGGATTTTGCGAACGGATTGAACGGATGCCTGCGTAGGTAATGCACAGAGCAGGGAATCAAAGGCTCCCAGCAATTCAACTGGTTTGCTGCAATAGTCTCGCAGCAATGTGCGGGAGGCGTTGAAGGCAGAAGAAATAATCCGCTTAATCCGTTCGCAAAATCCGTTGACAGCTCTTGCACGTTCAGCCGCTCCAGGAGGGCGGGATGCGATGCCGCGTGTGGTGATCGGCACTGTGGACGAGATACCGCCGGGCAAGCGGAAGATCGTGGTGCCGTTTCGCGGCAAGGCAGGCATCGGCGTCTTCAACGTCCACGGCACCTTCTACGCCTTGCGGAACCTTTGTCCGCATAAGCTGGGGCCCCTCTGCACTGGGCGCATCAGTGGGCGCATGGTGGCCGAGGCGCCGCCTGCGGCCGGCGGCGAGCTCGTCTATGAGCGGGACGGCGAGATCATCCGCTGCCCCTGGCATCTGTGGGAATTCGAGATCGCCACGGGCCGCTGTCTAGTTGACCCACGGGTGCGAGTGAAGACCTATCCGGTAAGGGTCGAAGGGAATCAGATTGTTGTCGAGTACGACGAGTAGCTCTCACCCCGGCCGCTTTCCCGCGCTGCGAGAGGGGGGAGAAACCCGGTTGCGCACAGAGGAGAGGGCTATCCCAGGCTCCGGCCCTGCACGATCGCAAGAAACCCGGTTGCGCACGGAGGAGGATCCCATGATGAGCGCCCAGCACAACGCCTGCTCTGACCAGCATGTGGCAGCAATGACGCGGCGCCGTATCCTGCTCGCCTGCGGCGGCGCACCAGCCGCAGTGTGGCTGGCAGCCTGCCGTCCGCAGGCCAAGCCGGCCCAGGCTCCTGACCGCGCCGGCGCGGTCACGATCATGGAGAAGGTCACCGTCGAGGTGTGGAACTCGGACTGGGGCGAGCTGTACAACGACCTGATGAAAAAGATCGGTGATGAGCTGACCAGGGAGCAGCCCAACATCACCGTGAACTGGTCGTTCGTCAGCGGCATTCAGGATAAGCTCACCGCAGCTATCGCCGGCGGTAGTCCCCCGGACGCCACGTACACGAACTACGTCTTCCAGGCCACGCTCGCCTCAAAAGGCGCCTTCACCGCGCTGGACGACTACCTGAAAGCGAGCAGGCTCACGCGGGCCGACTTCCAGCCCAGCATGTACGACGCCTCGCTGTGGAAGGGCAAGCTCTATGCGATCCCCGGCGGCGCAGACTGGATCGTGTTCTTCTGGAGCAAGGATGTCTACAGTGACGCCGGGTTGAATCCGGAGCAGCCGCCCAGGACACTCCAGGAGCTCGAGCAGCATTCACTCAAAGTGCTGAAGCTTGAGCAGGACGGCAGTATCAGCCGGATGGGCTTCGTGCCGGGCAACTTTACGTACATCGCCTACCTGAACGGCGGCGAGTTCTACGACGCAGCCCAGAATAAGATCACTGCCAACCACCCCAAGAACATCGAGACGATGGAGTGGCTGCTAAGCTATGCGACCAAGCTAGACATGAACAAGGTGAGTGCCTTCCGGCAGGGCGCGCCCAGCTACTCCCGCCCGGGCAACTACTTTGCTACCAAGAAGGACGCATACCTGATCACCGGTTTCTGGGCCTATGATCCGCTGGACAAGTATGCTCCCGATCTGAAATACGGCATCACGCCGTGGCCGACGCCCACTGGCTCGCGGGAAGAGATGCGACGGAACACGGTACAGGGCTGGATGTACGCGATTCCACAGAACGCTAGGCACAGGGACGCCGCCTGGGTGTTTATCAAATACTCGTTCATCGATCAGTCGGCCAAGATGGGCTACCTGACCCTGAACGGTCCCTGTTATCTCAAGCAACTCGATGAGTTCGCCAACAAGATGCGGACGGAGGTGCTGGGGCCGACCAACCGCATGACGCCCTACTTCCATATTTTCCTCGACGTCGCTCGGCTGGGTGAAAAGCACTGGCCGGCCATACCGGTCGGCGCGTCATATAGCAAAGCCGTCAACGATGCCTGGAATGCGGTGCTCAAGGGAGAGAAGACGCCGCGCGTTGCGCTCGATGAGGTCACGCGCCAGATCCAGGCCGAGCTCGACGCAGCACTGAAATAGCCTGTGAGGGCGTTAGAGCGCCCCGGTAGAGGAGTGCTGGAGTAAAAGGGGTGGGAGAAACGCAGACGAAAGAAAAAGAGAAAAAAAGAGACGAAGACGAGGGGTCAGGAATGCGCATTACGGCGATCGAGACCGTCCATGTCGCAGAGTTTCCCAGTATTCTCTGGGTGCGTGTGCATACCGACGAGGGACTGATCGGACTAGGGGAAACCTTCTTTGCACCGGAGAGCGTTGCGGCGCATGTACATAGCCACTGCGCCCCCCTCTTGCTGGGGGAAGATGCCTTGGCGATCGAGCGGCACTGGCGCACGCTGGCCCGCGGCACCGGCGGGGCCGGGCTGCGCAGCATCGAGCTGCGGGCGGCCTCGGCCATTGACATCGCGCTGTGGGACCTCTTCGGCCAGAGCACCGGCCTGCCGATCTACCGGCTGCTGGGCGGGCCAACGCGCGAGCGCATCCGCATCTACAACACCTGCGCCGGGTACCGCTACGGGAGAGCGCGCCCGCGCGGGGCGCCGGCGACGTATACCGATGGCAAGGTCGAGGGGCCCTACGAAGATCTGGACGCTTTCCTGCACCGCGCCGACGAGCTGGCGCAGAGCCTGCTGGAGCAGGGCATCACGGCGATGAAGATCTGGCCCTTCGACCAGTTCGGGCCATCGAATGGCGGGCTGTCGATCACCTTAGAAGAGATCAAGCACGGCCTGGAGCCCTTCGAGAAGGTCCGCAAAGCGGTGGGTGACCGCATGGAGATCGCTCTGGAGATGCACAGCGTGTGGCATCTGCCGGCTGCCATCCAGATCGCCGCAGCGGTCGAGCCATACCGGCCCATGTGGTACGAGGATCCGGTGCGCATGGATAATCTCGATGCGCTGGTGCAGTTCAAGCAGAGCACGCGAGTGCCGGTGACGGCGAGCGAGACGCTCAGCACGCGCTGGCCCTTCCGCGAGATGCTCGAAAAGCGCGCGGTGTCGATCGTGATGCTCGACGTCGGTTGGGTGGGTGGCATCACGGAGGCGAAGAAGATCGCCGCGATGGCCGAGGCGTACAGCCTGCCGGTCGCTCCCCACGACTGTGTGGGCCCGGTGGTGCTGATGGCGTCGGCACACCTGGACTTCGGTGTCACCAACGCCATGATCCAGGAGACAGTGCGCGCTTATCTGCACGGCTGGTATCCGCAACTGGTGACCACGCTGCCGCGCATCGAGCAGGGCTATCTCTACCCGCCCGAAGGGCCGGGTTTAGGCACGGCACTCCAGCCGGACGTGCTCAAGCGCCCGGATGCGACCGTGCGGATCACGCGAGCGGAATAGCGTATAGGCATAGCTTCCGGAATTCTTCACCAATTATTAATTATTACTATAACCGTGAAATCGCTAGGATCGGGAGTCACGGGGAGCGCTGATGGCATGTTCCTCGTGGCTGCTCCACCTCGTGCACCGTTGCCTCCGGCGGGAAGAATACCTCTGAGCGCTACGACACTTCTCTTCTCTTTTTTATTTACCTCTGAACCGCCAACAAGTGGAGCCAAGTACCTGGCTCCAGCGGATCAGAGCATGCGTCCGCCTGCACTTTAGCCTTCTGACCAGGACACTGATCCGCCACCCGTCTGTGCCGGGAACCAACCATCCGCCGGATGACACTGCTGATGCATGCTGCGATGCTAGGCATGTAGTAAACCAGGGACGTGCTTCGCGAAGCCAGAGCTTGCACACACATGCCAGCGCAGCAGGGAGAGATACGAAGCGATGGACCTGAGACGTAGGAGTGGCTGGATCTTTGTACCCCGGATGACAGCGGCCGGGCTACGCCTGAGCGCCCTCCGAGCAGGGTGGTTTGGGGTTGCACTGGCGACCCTGACCATCTTCGCGCAGGCGATTCCTGCCAGGTACGCTGAGCTCCTGCACACGTTGCAGAATCTTAGCCCGGCGCAGGAGCTTGTTCTGCAAGAACTAGGTATTTCCACTGACGTACATGCTCGTCTCATGATGGCAGTGGAGATTGCAGCTCCTGTTGTATTCTTTGGCATGGCCTTTCTCATTTTCCTGCGCAGATCTGATAACTGGGTGCCGATCTTCATCTCCGTCACTTTAGTAACGTTTGTGGCGTGGATCAGCCCGGCGTTCAATGCGCTGACAGCCAGCAGCTCTGCCTGGAAGATTCCAGCCACAGTGATACAGGTTCTCGGCGCAAGTTGCGCACTAGTGTTTTATTTTATCTTTCCGAACGGATGTTTCGTTCCTCGTTGGGCACCTATTCTGCTCATTCCCTGGAGTGGCTGGATGCTGGCATGGCTGCTCTTTCCAGGCTCGCTGTTCGACCTGAGCAACACATTCCGGATCCCGATCCTCATCTTCCCTCTATTTCTGACGTGGTGGACGATCGGTATTGGTGCTCAGATCTACCGATACAGGCAGACAGCGAATCCTACGCAACGCCAGCAGACCAAGCTCGTGCTGTTTGTGGTGGCGATGTATGTTCTAGCATACATGGCCTTTGGCCTCGATCGCTTTGTACTACCGGTGATTGCCGAGCCACGTCATGCCGCGGTGGTGTATGACCTGATCGGCGCGCCGTTCTTCCAGGTGATCGCGCTGCTGATCCCGGTGGCCTTTGCTATCTCAATCCTACGCTATCGGTTATGGGACATTGATACCCTCGTCAATCAGGCCCTGGTCTACGGTGTGCTCACGGCCATCGTCGCAGGCCTGTTCCCGGCCTTGCTTACGCTCTGTCAGCGCATCTTCATCGCATTCACCGGCGCAAAGTCTGATGGAGCGATCGTGCTCACCACCCTCATCTTTGCTTCATCGCTCACGCCATTGAAGAACACTTTGCAGAGCATCGTGGACCGGTATATCAAGCCGCTGCCCGACCCTACCACAAGAGCCAAAGCACTTTGTGAGCGATTGCAATCCTTTGTTGAGTTCTTTGATATGGAGCAGCTCGCGCGCCGCACCATCGACGAAGCAGTGCAATCCTTCGGGGCAAACGGGGGCGTCATCTCTCTCGTACGCGATGGACGGCTCAGCCTGCTGCATATGTGCGGGGCATGGCCCCAGACAGAAGGTATATCCGCACGGCTGGAGTACGGTGGCATATCATACGGCCGGATCGTCCTTGGACCGCGCCGCACGGCCCAACTGTACTTACCACAGGATCGGGAATCCTTGGAGCAGCTTGCTGTCCTGGTGGCTCAAACAGCGTGGCTCCACGAACGGCTGGGGCTGAACGGGGGGCAAGGAACACCGGTCGTGCTGCCGGCACCGGTAGGACGCGAAAGCGAGGAACTCTGATGAGACGAGCCATCGCGCTAGGCAGTGTGTTGCTTCTGCTCTTCAGTACCCTGGGATGCACCTTTGCCACCAGCAGGCCGGCAGGGAGGAGCACAAGCGGCACGCTGATCGTGCTTGGCACAGCTGAAGAAGCATTCGTCCGCGGCATGTGCCAGGCATTCGAGCTCGAGACCGGGATCAAGACTGAGTACGTACGCATGTCGGCTGGGGAAGCGCTTAATCTGCTCAGGGAGAGCCGCGGCGCACCTCGGTTCTCTGTGTGGTGGGGTGGCCCGGCAGATGGCTACATCACTGCGAACAGCGAGGGCTTGCTTGAGCCCTACAAGCCGCGGGGCTCAGCGATGATCCCCAGGCAGTACAAGGACACGCAAGGGGCCTGGACCGGCATCTATGTTGGTGCACTCGGCTTTGCCGTGAACAAGAAGGTGCTTGCCGCGGAAGGGTTGCCTGTACCGGGGAGCTGGGCTGATCTTCTCGCGCCACAATATCGCGGCCGCATCGCTATGGCGCACCCTGCCTCGAGCGGCACCGCCTATACGGCGATCGCCACCATCGTTCAACTCCATGCGAAGGACTATGAACGTGGCTTTACCTACCTCGAGGCGCTACACCGCAACGTGGCCGCCTACCCACGTGCCGGCGCGGAGCCAGCGCGGATGGCGGGCCGGGGAGAGGTGGCCGTTGGCATTGCGTTCTCGCACGATATCGTCGCCACCATCGAGGAAGGCTACCGGGACCTCGCAGTCGTGTTTCCAGCCGAGGGAACAGGCTATGAGATCGGTGGGATGGCGCTGATCAGAAACGCGCCTGAACCGGCGCTGGCAAAACGCTTCATGGACTGGGCATTGAGCCGGCAGGCTCAGGAGCTCGCTCCTTTGTTCCGCGCCTACCAGATACCGACCAACCCGGATGCAAAGGTACCACAACAATCGGTGCGACTGTCGTCGGTCAGGACAATCAATTACGACTTTCGCTGGTCCAGCAACAACCGTGAGGCCCTGATCGCCCGATTTAGCAGCACGATCGCGCCGCTGGGTACAGAGAATACGCGCAACCGTAGATCCTGAGCGAGGCAAAGCGCGGTCGGCTGCGCGCCCGGCTACACGAGCGAGACAGCCGGTCCGCGGCGGGCACGGACGAACGCCAGCGCCAGCGCGCCCAGCCCTAGCAGAATCGCCAGGACGCTCACCAGGCCCCCCAGGATCGGGATCAGCCCCACCAGGGTCAGGAGCGCCAAGCCCAGCAGCAACGCCCAGGATACATGCAAGTCGGGCCGGCCGGCGCGATCAAGCACCCAGGTACCCAGGAACAGCCCCATGACCACATAGCCCGATACAAGCGCAATGGCATAGAGTGCCAGCGCCATGAGCCCAAGCCACCAGCCTCCGACGAGCAGTCCCACGAGGAAGATAAGCAAGGCGAGGACTGGCACACCTACGAGCAGGCCAAAGCCCACGCCGAGGCTTGCCCAGGGCGAGCTGCGGATCGCATCGACTGCGCTGCTGCTCACGCGCGGGAGCGCCAGGACAAGCAGCAGCCCGAAGACAAACAGGCCGAGGAGCGTACGAAGCCAGTTGAGGAAGATGGAGACGGCGCGAGGGCCCGGCCCGCGCCCCGGCTGCGGCGCAGGAACGACTCGCTCCGTCCCACCTCTTATCGTCGCACCCGAAGCGATAGCCGCCTCTGCCGGGCTCAAATACGTCAGGCGGCCGTCGATCACAGCGCCGTCGGTCACCCGGAGCGTCTTGACATCGGTGCGGACGCTGCCGCCCACGCGCCCGCTGAGAACGAGCTCGCCTCCTCCCGCGAGCACATGCCGTCCGACCAGCCCGGTGATCTCCGATGAGCCGGTCCCCAGCAGCAGATCGCGGCCCACCTGGGCACCGGAACCGAGCCGGAAGGTGCCCGCGCCGATGACCGTATCCTCACCGATCCGACCGTCAACCATGACGTTGCCCGCGGCGGCGCGGAGGGTGCCGCCGACTGTACCGGTCACAGTCGTCGCGCCGCCGGAGGCGATGACGTCCCCGGTGACAGTGCCGTCTATTGTGATAGTGGCGCCGAAGGCGATGACATCGCCGTTGACAGTGCCGCGGATAGTGATCGTTCGACCAAAGGCATAGAGATCGTCGTTAATCCGTTCATCGGGGCCAACCACAATGGCATCGCCACTGCGTAGCTCGGCCGCCGATACAGCAGCCGGCGCAAGCATCAGCAAGCACATGACACCAAGCAGCACCCGAACGGTGCGCATACTCTCGCTCCTCTCGACTGGTACGGCGCGATAGTCGCGTCGGTAAGGCTGCCGGAGACACAGCCGCGCCGGCATAGAAGGCGGTTGTTGCCCACTCCTACTTCACCCACTCCTACTCCATAGCATAGCAGTAGAGCAGTAGCAAAAGGCGGGCCGCAGGCATGTGCCCGCTATACGCCGCTGGAGGGAAGAAAGCGGCCGCTCTAGGGTAGCGGCGGCCCCTAGAGGCGCAGGCCAGTAGTGTTCTTCTCGTAGCTGAGCGCCTCGAAGCGCAGCCCCAGCTCTTTGGCATACCGGAACGCGGCCAGGATCTCCGCCCGTGTGGGGCGGCGCGCGATCTCGCGGTACTTGGGATCGAAGCGCGGGCTGTGGGGATCGCAGAAGTTGTCTGGATGGAACTGGTCCATCACATTCACTGGCACGTCGGGCGTGTGTTCAGCAATCCACTCCAGCACCGGGCGCGTACAGCACTCCACGTGGTTGGGCATCACCAGATGGCGGATGGTAAAGTCCTCGCCCCACTCGTAGATCGTCTTGATATTCTCGGTCACCGTCTCCCAGTACCAGGGGGTCCGCGAGAGGGTCACGGCACACTTCCCCGGGCCGAACTTGAGGTCCGGCAGCCAGACATCCATGAGCAGGCGCAGGATTTTGAGCGATGCCTCAGACATGAAGAAATTGCTGTTCCAGAGCATCGGCGCATTGAACATGCCGTGATACACGGCATGCTCCGACCGCTGCGGTAGGTGGAAGAAAAAGTCGCTCTTGACCGGCAAGGCGGCGCGCAGGTCTTCTATGGTGGGCTCAAGCTCGGCCAGCAGGGAGATGGCCTCCACGATCGTATGGAGGTGAATGGTGACCTCGCCACCGACCCAGTTAATGTTGTGGCAGCCCTCTCTGCGCAGGAGCCAGGCCATGGTCGCCAGCGTGCGGGCTGAGATGACCTCGCCGTTATCCTTGTCGGTGCTGATGTCTCCGTTCTGGCAAAAACAGCAACGCATATTACACGATGTGAAAAATATCGTGCCTGAGCCAAAGCGTCCCCGGTAGATGAGCTCCTCGCCCTGATGATGGAAGTAGCTGGCGACCCGTGACTCGGTGGCCAGCTTGCAGGCACCAAACTTGGTCCCGCGACTGCGATCCACGCCGCAGTGCCAGCGGCAGAAGGTGCAGTGCCGCAGCATGCGCTGGGTGAGCTCGCGACAGAGATCGAGCAGATTGGGCTGCGGGTCCGGCCGATCCGGCAGGTCGCAGGTACCCTGCCGGATGCGGCTCCACAGGTCGAGGAAGACGAGCGTCTTGGCCTCCAGCTCTACCCAAAGCTCTTTTTCAGAAGCCTCTGCCGGCGAGCAATCTACAGGGATAGCCCGAGCAATGCGAAACTTGGCCGGCCGGCGGTTGTCCGCCACCTGCCGGTACCACGTCAGCCGGTCCCGCAGGTCTGGGTGCTGCCAGATGGCAAGCCCCTCCAGTACGTCCATAGCGCCCCTCCCGTGCAGCGCCGGCACCGCTCCACGTTGCCGCGTCCTACGTGTGCTGCCGTACCGACCTTGTGCACAACGCCTGTAAGACAACGCTTATATCGTTTATATCGCTTACATATAGATATACCGCTTATATACCACTTATATACAGAGGGCGTACACAGAGGGCGTACTATGTATATTACATCACGCGCACAGCCCGGCCCTGTCCGGCGCGACTAGGCGAAGGGCCAGGCCGGTGGGAATATCCCGCGGGCGCACGACGGCAGAGCAGATGTGTGTCAGGTGCTTCAGCCGCTTCAGTCGCGCTCGCAGGGCGCGAGGTGAGCGTAGCAGAAAGAAAGCCGGTTGGTGGCAGCTAGCGCCATCCCCCCGGGTAAGACAGCCGGCAGCTCCGCGGCCGCGCGGAAGCCAAGGAGCCGCTGAGCGAGCTGCCCGCCTTCGTTCAGCTCGGCCAGCGCGGCATCAAGGCAACCTCCGGTCACCAGCGGGCTCCCCTCATCAAGAATAGCAAGTAGTAACAGGCGGCCCGACCTCCACTGAGCACTTTCCCTGGCGATCCCTAGCTCCAGGCCGGCGCACCTCTCAGCAGCCAGCACGCTGGCATCTGGAAAGAGAGGTTGCCCCTGCCATTCAGCCAACCAGGGCTTCGAAACGATCAATGTCGGCACGCACCACATCTAAGCTTGCACGCCAGAACGCCGGGGTGCGCAGGTCGACGCCGAAGCGGGCGGCCAGCTCCGGCGCCGGGGCCATGCCGGTTGACGAGAGCAGCTCATCATAGCCGGCGCGGAAGCGCTCCGGGTCCTCCAGGTAGCGCGCGTAGAGACCTAGGCCGAACAGCAGCCCGAACATGTACGGGAAGTTATAGAATGAGCGGCTGCTACTGTAATAGTGTGGCTTAGCAGCCCACATATACGGATGCAGCACCTCCTGGTCGAGCCCATCGCCATAGGTGCGACGCTGCGCATCGAGCATGAGCTCGTTGAGTTCCTGAATCGAGAGCTCACGCCGGCGCCGCTGCTCGAAGACAGCCTGCTCGAACAGAAAGCGGCTGGTGATATCCACGACGACCTGGCAGGCTCCCTGGAGCGAGCCCTCCAGGATCTCCAGCTGCTCAGCGCGGTCGGCCTCTCGCAGCGCGGCGTCCCGCACGATCGTCTCGCAGAAGATGCTGGCAGTCTCCGCCAGGATCATCGGTGTAGCGCGCTGCAGCATGGTGCGTCCGGCCAGATTGAGGTTGTGGTAGCCGTGTCCGAGCTCATGAGCCAGCGTGCGCACGCCGCCGAAGGTTGGCTTGTAGTTGGCCAGGATGCGGGATTCGTCCCGGCGTAGCCACATGCAGAAGGCCCCGTCGCGCTTGCCCTCACGGGGCTCGGCATCGACCCAGCGCTCACGGAAGGCCCGCGCCGCAAAATCGCTCAGCCGTTGCGAGTAGCTGGCGAACTGCTCGACAATGAACGCAGCCGCCTCGTCGAATTCCCAGCGGCGGGTGGCCTGTCCCACCGGGGCGAACAGATCGTACCAGGCCAGCGCCGGTAGCCCCAGGGCGCGCCCCTTGGCCTTGAGGTAGCGCCGGAAGTCTGGGAACGACTCCTGCGCCGCCTCTAGCATGGCGTCCAGCGTCTGCCGGTCGATGGAGTTCTCGAACAGCGCCGCATCGAGCGGTGTCTCCCACCGGCGCCGACGGGCCAGCGTATCGACCTCCCCCTTGATGCTGTTCATCGCCGCCGCCAGGGGCAACGCGGCACGCTCCCAGGCCTGGAGCTCAGCCAGGTAGGCTTGCTGCCTGACCTCTCTGTCTGGCTCGTACGCCAGATTCCGCACCACGCTCATCGGCAGCTCCTGCCGCCTGCCCTTGAGCTCAACCGGCACGCGAAGCTGCGACGTCAGATCGCCATGCAGGCGTGCCCACGCGCCCCCGCCGGTGACATTCAGTTCGGCGGCCAGCGCCTCCTCTGCCGGCGACATCAGGTGCGCAGCGCGCTCCCTAGCGCGGCGGAGCGTGTACGCATGCTCCCTGGCTACTGCAGAGCGTGCGATCAGGGCCTCGACATCGAGCGAGCCGATCCAGGCAGTGAAACGGGTGCCGAGCTGGGCCAGCCGGACGGCGTGCTGCTGGAATTCACTGCGCCGCGCCTGCGCCACCTGGTCGCGCGAATCCGTACTGACGAACGCATGAATGTAGGCGCTGAGCGTGCCAGCGGCTTCCAGCACGGCGTTGTAGCGTGCCACCACGGTCTCGAATGCGTGCACCGTGCTCTCATCGAGGGGCGCAGCCTCGCGCTGGCCGACGCCGTGTGCATCGAAGAGCTCCGCCAGCGCCCCGATATCGGCCACGACCTGCTGGAATGCGCCCTCAAACTCAGGCGAGTCCAGCCCCGGATAGACAACAGACATGTCCCAGCGTGGTAGCTCGGCAGGCATGTTCATCCTCACAGTCTGGCTGACCAGAGATTTCAGCATGTGACATGAGACGATAGGCCAGCCCTCACGGCAGGCAAACCACCGTGGAACGCATTATGATGCATCCTTGGTCAGCTAGGAAGACGCCGTGGCAGCGTACGCATGGCTCACCGCTGCCGTCGATGCGGGACAGGACCGGCCAGTGCGGCGAGAAACAGGCCTGTCGTAACGGCTGCCAGCGCTCCCAGCGCGACGTAGACGGCGCCAACGCCGAGGAAGCCGGGCTTGCCGCGCGTGAGGTTCTGCCATGAGACCGCCAGGAGCTTCCCCACGGTGCCGCGCTCATACGTACGGTACAGCAGGTTTGCTTCCAGGTCGGAGACCTGCCTGCCGTTCTGGGTCAGTTGCGCTATGTCGCGGCGCGGCCCGAAATTGGCCAGCGCTCGCACTGCCTGTTCGGGCGGCGTCTCCGGCGCGGTCAGCGAGATGTAGACTGTCATCCCGGGTGCAACCGGCAGCGGCTCGAAGCTGAACTCAGTCCAGCGCTCGTCCTGGCGGCCGGCGGCGATGTCCCATACGGCACCCTGGTACAGCCGCGCAGTGCGTACCTCGGCGCGCCGCACCACTGGCCCTGCCGGGTCCATGCGCACGCTCAGTACCACCGGCCGGTCGGGGCCACGCGCCGGATCGGCCAGGATCACCGCCACCCGCGAGAGGCTCTCCCCGGTCACACGCACCTCCTGCGTCCACTCGACGCCCTCGGCCAGGCCGAGTTCGGTATTTGCCCCCAGCCGGCTGGCTGCTGCAGGAACATCGACCGGCAGCCAGAGCGAGGCTTCGGCCAGCAGCATGGCAAGGACAGCCAGGGCAAGCAGGATGCGGCTCACACCGGACGCTCCCAGAGGTACGTGACCACAAAGCCGTATGCCTGACTGCCGAGGTCCAGCAGCGCCATCAGCACGGCCAGCCACACGAGCGTGCGCCGCGAGCGCTCCGGCGCAGTGTAATAGAGCCCTGCGCAGAGCAGCAGCCAGATTGGCACCAGCACGGGGAAGAAGTACCGTCCCTGGGCTGCCAGCACGCTCTGGCTGTGATAGAAGCCGGCCAGCGCCAGCAGCCCCTGGAGCAGGACCGCGGCGGCGCAATACCACAGGGCAGCTCGGCAGACCGGCACGCAGGCACCCGACCGGGCCTCGCCGACAGGCTGATGCGCTCTGCTGCCGACGCTCCACCACAGGCGGAGCAGCCCCCACAGCGCCCAGGCGCAGCCGACAGCCACTGCAGCGTACACCGGCCAGGGCAGCCGAAGCGAATCGACGGGATAGATCGTCACGAACGAGCGCAGCATCTGGACAGCGTAGCCGCGGAAGGGTGCGCGCAGGAACCCCTGCATGCGCTCGGCCGTCAACTCTTCGGTGACCAGCCGGTGCAGGCGCGGGAGCTGCGCGGCCTGGGCCACAAGCGGCGCAGCGAACGCCAGCGCCAGCCCCGCGGCTACGGCCAGCCCGGCGGCTGCCGCCAGCAGCCACGTGCGCAGTCTGGGGTGGCGCCAGTGCGCCCAGGCGATCGCCGCGGCGCTGGCGGCCAGGATCGGATACACGGTGAACTTCGCCAGGGCAGCCGGCAACGCCAGCCCCAGCAGCAGCGGCAGGGTCCACCCGGCCGGCCCGCCGTGCAGTGTCGAGATCGTGAGCAGGGCCAGCCCTGCGCCGACGACGTTGGCCAACATGTCATTGGTGATTGCCGCGGAGAGCGCGGTATGTGCCGGAAGAAACGCGATGACTACAGGCGGGCCAAGGGACAGGAGCGGCTCGTTGCCAAACAGCCGGCGCGCCGCCAGGAAGGCCAGCAGCACATGGAGCACGCCCAGCCAGATAGAGAGCTGACGCACCACGACAAGCTGAATCTCGGTCGGCTGGCGCTCGGCGGCGGCATAGAGGGGCTGGGCGAGCAGATAGTACAGCGGCGGCTGGTGCCGCTCGCCGCCGCGGATCTCGCGGCCGCGCGTCTGCCACATCGAGGCGACGTATTCGAAGTGAGCCTTTTCATCCGGCCCGCCGAAGGGCAGCGTCGCCACGCTGTAGCACGTGCCACGGACAGCGGTCGAGATGAGGAGCAGGAGCAAGATCGTCGTGCGACGCATCCCGGCCGACTATACTGTACTGGCCCCTGGCAAGGCAAGCGCAGCCTGTTTGACGCCGGGCGCCTGGAGATGCTAGCGTAGTCCCAGACTCTGAGAGGTGTCATGCACCGGTCTCACCCTGCCGGCCCTGCACCACCCGCGCTCGCTGCGCGCGGCGCAGGGCCGGCCGCTCTCCGCCCGGGCCGGCCCAGGGTGCCGGAGATGCAGCGCTGCTCCTGGAGGGTATGGGACGTGCTGGCCGGGCTGGCGGCCTGTACCCTGTGGGCAGCCTACGTTGCTGTGGCGACGGCAGGCCGGACCTGGCCCTGGTATGCCACCAGGCAGCATCTTTCGTCCCTCGCTGCCGCCGCAGTTGTGCTCCTGTGCTGGCTCGGCACAGCGGTGTTACTACGCCGGCTGGTGACACACGAGCGCGTGCCATCCGCTGCTGCCGGCGCGCTGGCGGGCTGTCTCCCCCTGGCCCTGTGCGGCGCCGTTCTGCTGCCGGTCTACGCATCCGACGCGGTGCATCACGTCTTCGTCACGTTCGCCGGCGTGCGCCTGGGCATTGCCGCCGTCGCAGGCCTGCTAGCCGTGTGGATACAGGTGCGGCATCTCTTGCAGAGGGGCGCTGAGACCGGCGCCGGAATGGCCCTGCTGCCGGCGTTGCCCCTGGCCTGTGCCTTCTTTGTGTTCTATATCTTCACCTCAGGCGCACATATGTACATTATCGACGAGGTGGAGAACTACAGCGTTGCGAAGAACCTGGCTGAGCATCTGTCCCTGCGCGGCGGCATCCAGGGCCAGGATTATTCAAAATATGGGGTCGTGATGCCGCTCGTGGCGGCGGCGCTGTACCGCCTAGAGATGGCGCTGGGCTTTCCGCTGCCGCCAGGGGACGGTGCGATCCACTGGACCTGGATTACCCGCGAGGCCGCACCGTACTACCCGCTGACGCTGCTCTTGTTCAATCCTGCCGCCACCGCCGCCACCGTTGGGCTGGTATATGCTTTCGCCCGGCGTCTCGGTGGTGCCCATAGAGAGGCGCTCGCGGTTGCGGTTCTCTACGGAGTAGGGACGATCGCCTGGGTCTACACCAAGACGTTCTACAACCTGCCGCTGGGCGTGCTGCTGCTGACGGCGGCGGCCTACGCGGCCCTGTTCAACGACCATGCCTCGCCGTGGCGCGCCCTGGTAGCCGGCCTGCTTTTCGGCACGGCGGCAGCCACGCGCTACGAGTATCTCGTGTGGGCACCGCTCGTCGTCGGAGCGTCGGCCTGGGTCAGCAGGGACGTCCCTACCGATCGGTTCGGGCGCGTCCGCGTCCTGGGACTGTTCGTCACAGGCGCAGCGGCTGCCTTTGCCCTGCTCGCCCTCGTCCCCAATACGCTGAAGTATGGCTCACCGCTGGACTTTGGCTACAGCGACCAGCAGAAGCTCACAACCTACCTGGATTTTGATCGTGCGGAGAACGGCCTGCTCGGCCTGCTGATCAGTCCAAGCTTCGGCCTGCTGCCCTCGTTCCCCCTGGCCGCGCTGGTCCCGCTCGGACTGTGGCAGATACGCCGCCTGCATGCCCGCGGCGCTGTCTTCCTAGCCGCAAGCATTCTCCTGGGCTACGTTTTGTATGGCCGGTTCCCAGATTGGTACGGCGGCCGCGATTATGGACCGCGCTACTTGCTCACGATCTTCCCGTTCCTGGTGCTGGCATTACTGCCCATCGTGCGCGCGGCGCTGCGCTCGCGCTTGTGGCTCGCGGTGGTGGGCATGCTGGCCGCCTGGGGTGTGGCGTATGCAGCCCTGGGTGTCGTGCTGAGCTACGACCTGGCGTACATGCGCATCTTCTACGAGATGGGCCCGCATCCCATGTCTATAGGCGACCAGCAGATCAAGTGGAGTGTTGAAGCGTCGCTACCGCTCTCCAGTCTGCTGTTGTTTCTGCGCTGGCTGCAGCACGGCGATTTCTTCTATGCCCCGCTCGGCATTCCACAGCAGGGCATCCCCGGCGCAGGGGGACTCGACTTCTACCTCTGGCAGCTCCATCGTGATACCCCGCTGCGCGCCCTGCTCCTGGCCGCAACTATCCTGTTCGTTGCCCTCTTCGCCTGGCTGGCGGTGTGCCCACCCGCCGCATGGAGGAGAAAAGTATAGGGGTGGGGGCACGACAGATCCACCCTGCCCGGCACCCGCAGAACACCTGCAGTCCAGGCCGAGCAGTTGATCGCTGCGCCCGGCCCCGCCGCGGCGGGCCGGCGCACCTCTCGCCGCGTATGTCATGATCAGTAGCGTGCGCTGCAGAAAGCTGCTACCGTTCCAATTGGGGCAGGATCACCACCGGCGTCGGCGCGGCCAGCTGCTGGAAGCGCTCCGCGTCGGCCCGGCTTCCCACCAGCGAGCCGTAGTGCATGGGCACGGCCAGCTTCGGCTGCAGGATGCGCACGGCCTCTGCGGCTTCTTCGGCAGTCATCACATAGGTGCCGCTCACCGGCAGCAGCGCAATGTCTGCCTGGATCTCTCGCATCTCCGGAATAACGTCGGTATCTCCGGCATGGTAGATGCGCACGCCGCCGGCCTCCAGCACGAAGCCGACCTTCCCATCCTCCTTGGGGTGGAATGGCCGCCCGGGCGCCCGGAACTTATTTACGTTGTACGCCGGAACTGCACTGATCCGGATGCCGGCGATCTCCAGCGTGTCGCCAGGCCGTACAGTGCGTACGTCCCCGCGGAAACGCCCGGCGCAGGCCGGGATCGTGACGATCACCGTATCCGGCCGTTGGACACGCTGCACGAGCTCAGGTGCGCAGTGATCGCCGTGCTCGTGGGTTACTAGCACGAGATCAGCAGGCTGCTCCGGCCGCCCCTGCGCCACATCGATATAGATCGTCTTTCCTGAAAGCGGGATGCGGAAGCCGCTCTGCCCCAGCCAGGTGAACTGCTTGACCAGGCTTTCCAGGTCTTCCATAGGGCACCTCCTGCGAATACCTCCTCGCTGCGGCCGGTAGCAGACTGCGTGCCGGCCGGTATGCTCTCAGGCGCCGCGCCCGACGATGATGCCGGCCTCATCCAAGCCTTCGCGGATGGCCCGCAGGCAGTTGGGCCATGCGCCGTCGTAGTGGCCGATAGTGAGGGCATCGGCTCCGCACTGCGCCGAGATCAGTACGCCCATGCGCACGAGCTCGGGCGTGGCTTTGGGGCGCGGCGAGACGGCCGACAGAAAGTACTTGTCCAGACCGACGGCCCGGCGGATCGCGTGAAGATAGGCGCGCTTCCATTCCATGCGGGCCGGGTCGCCGGTCTGCTCGCTATAGTCCGACGACCGAATAGAGTCGAAGTAGAGCGCTGTGGCGCGCAGGTCTAAGCCCATGAGTTCCGGGTAGCGGGCGTAGTGGTTCAGACGCACGTCGATGTCCGGCCTGACCGCGTGTACGGCTTCGTAGATATCCTTGAAAAAGCCGGTGAAAGAGTCCACCCGGAACTTAAGGAAGTGATAGAGTTCCGGCATCTCGGCCAGCAAGGCCGTGGCCGTGGTAGAGCTATGCTGGAGGAGTTCTAATTCAAAGGCTGCCTGGTGCGTACGGCGCTCCAGACCATCGGCCAGTCCGCGCAGACGGCGCACGATCGCCGCCCAGTCCAAGCCGGCGCGCCGTGCGGCGTGCTCACAGTGCTCGCAAAAACACCCACCCAGCGCCAGGCCAACAAGGCGGCCCGTCTCGGATGCTGCCCCAGCGGTGCGCCCCGGATTGAAGCCCCGCACGCAGGTCTGGATCATATCGATATCGTAGTTGCGGACCAGATCGGTATAGAGGGCGATACCGTAGGCGCGCACATCCGGATGGTTAAAGCAGACCTGCTGGTCAAACGGCCGGCCGTGGATGTCTCGTTGCACCACGTCGGCAAACTCGGTGGCGGCGCGCTCTTTGTCGAGCCAGGTATGCGAGAGCTCGGCCCCAGTAGTCATGCCGCGCCGGCGCGACGCATCGATGAGCACCTGGAGCCAGTCGGTGCCCTGGAGCTCCGGGTTGTCGCTCAGCCGCGGCGTGATCCGGCTATCCCGATAGCTCTCCGGGTGTGGGCGCCAGTAGGCGCGGCTATCTTCAGTCCAGTACACCTTGCGGCGGGGATTGTGTGGGTAGTAGAAGTCCGTGAGGGGGCGCTTCTCATCGTGCATCAGCGCCACAAGGTACGTGGAGTTACAGCGCGTTTCTGCCTGAAGCACATCCAGGATGCGCTCGACCCCTTCGTCGAGCAAGTCCCAGGGGTAGAGGCTGGCCACCACTTCACGAAAGTACATGGTTCATCCTCCCACACCGGCACATGCAGTCGCAGCTTACTCCAATCTGCATTCCGTGCCAAGCGCAGCAGCCGGCGTGCGCTCTATCAGGCGGGCCGTTTGCGTGTCTTAAGTCGATGCCGTATCCTTCCGGGGAGCGGGTGAAACGTTACATTCGCCGTATGCGGGACAGGACGCGTGGGGAGGAGGCAGGTGGAACTGATTATCGACTGCGAGGTGCATATCGTCTGGCGCTCGCTCGAGGAGATCGAGCGCTATCTACCGCGAGCCTGGCACCGCCGGCTGCGGCGGGATCCGGGCATGATCCGCCCCAACTTCTACTCCCCGCATCGCGGCTATCACCCCGACGCAGCCCGCGGCCCGGACGGTGGCCCGCCGGGCAGCGATCCCGTAACGGTTGTGCGCGACTGGCTGGACCGGTATGCGATTCGCTACGCCGTGCTGAGCCACTATGACCTGCCGGTGATCTCGACCTGGGGCGATATGGACTACCCGGCGGCGCTGGCGCGGGCATACAACGACTGGCTGATCGAGCGCTGGCTTTCTGTCGACCCACGGTTCCTGGGCTCCATGATCGTGGCCACCCAGGATCCGGAGGTCGCCGCGCAGGAGATCGAGCGGGTTGGCACCCACCCGCAGATCGTGCAGGTGCTGGTCGCCAGCGGCACGCGCGTGCCGTACGGCGTGCGCACCTTTCATCCCATCTACGCCGCGGCCGAGCGGCTGGGGCTGCCGGTGGCGATTCACACTGGCACTGAGGGGCTCGGCATCGCCAACCCGCCCACCGCAGCAGGCTGGCCATCAACTTATCTGGAGTTCTACACCTGCCAGCCACAGAACCTGGCGGCGCACCTGACCAGCCTGGTGACCGAGGGGGTGTTCGTGAAATTCCCGCACCTGCGCATCGTCTTCCTCGAGGGCGGCGCGGCCTGGGCACCGCCTATCCTGTGGCGGCTGGACAAGAACTACAAGGCGTTGCGCTCGGAGTGCCCGTGGCTGACCGATCTGCCGAGCGTCTATGTGAAGCGGCACTTCCGCTTCGGCACGCACGGCCTGGAGCGCCCTGACGACCCGGCTCACCTGTGGTCATTCCTGCGCGCCCTGGGAGCAGAGCGCTTGCTGCTGTACGGCAGCAACTATCCGCGCTGGGACCTGGAAACGCCCCAGGACACGCTGGTGCTGCAGACCGCAGAGGCACCGGTGCGCCGCCGCATTGCCTACGAGAACGCGCGGGAGCTCTACCGGCTCCCCACATGACACGTACTCCACCGCAGACCGCCTTCGGGACCGCGACACAATGCCATTGGAAAGGGGGAAGAGGCTATGGGCACAACACGGGGCGCTCTCGAGCAGGCAGTCCGGGCATGCCACCCGCTCAGCCGGCGCGCTCTCTTCAGGCGGATCAGCGCTATGGCAAGCGGAGGCACAGGGGCAGGTGTGCTGGCACTCGCCTGCGCTCGCACCGCAGAGCGCCGGGAAGGCGTGCCTACTACGGCGGCACCGGCGACCTTGACGTTCTTGGGGAGGGAGAGCGGCAGCGAGGTACCGGTCTACGAGCAAGGCATCGCCCGCTTCCAGGAGCTCCAGCCGCGGGTGAAGGTCACGCGGGAGGTCGCCGCCGGCAACTTCGACGAGAAGTTGCGTGCCGCTGTGGCCGGAGGCGCCGCACCCGACGTGTTCTACATGCACTCACAGACCGTGCCGACCTACGTTGCATGGGGCGTTGCGGGCTCACTTGAGCGGTTCGCTGCCAAAGACCGCGCCGTATTCGACGGTCTGCTCCCGGCTGCGGTTGGCGCGTACCGTTTTCGTGGCGCCGTCTACGGTATTCCCGACGTGGCCACCAGCTATGTGATGTACGTTAACCGCGATCTCTTTGGACGTGCCGGGGTGGCCATTCCAGGTGAACGCTGGAGTTGGGACGACTACCTTGCCACAGCACGGCAGATCCGCACAGCGCTCCAGGCCGACCAGGGTTTTGCGACGGTGAACTACACTGCCGGGGACTCCTGGCCGGCAGTGCTCTGGCAGAACGAGGCCGACATCCTGAGCCAGGACCGCACGGCGGTGACGGTTGATCGGCCGGAGGCCATCGACGCTTTCTCTTGGATCGCCGACCAGATCCACCGGCTCCGGGTGCATGCTGCGCCGGCCGATCTGGGTGATCGGAACGCCGAGCAGTTCTTCCTCGATGGCAAGGCGGCCATACTTCCCACCTACTCGTCTCGCATGGGCATTATTGCGAGAGGCGCCGCCTTCGAGGTTGAGGTGGTACATCTGCCGGCCGGGCGTCGGCGGGTGACCCGCACTGCTGCCGGCGGTACGGGCATGTACCGGGAGAGCCGTGCCGCCGAGGCCTGCTGGGAGTTCTTAAAGTTCGTCGCCAGCGAGGAGTTCCAGTGGATGATGGCACGGGTTGGCGGGATTATCTTTCCTGCGCATAAGAACGTTGCCGGCTCGCCCGACTTGTTCACCGGTGGGCCGTTCCCCAAGTCGCCGAAGGTGACGGTGGACGCCATGGCGTATGCACGCACCGAGCCGTATATTGTGCGCTACGTTGAACTGAAGAACGCGCTGAGCCAAGAGCTGAACGCAGTCTGGCGCGGGGATACGGGCGTGAAGGAGGCGTTGCAGCGTGCCCGGGCCGCCATGGAGCCGATCCTGGCTGAGGCACTGAAGGAGATGAGGTAGCGGCTATGGCAGTGACGGTAAAGGAGCCTGTCCCAGCGGCCCAGCCACGGCCCGCACGGCCGCGACCGCGGCTGGGCTACCGCATCTTCGACGTTGACGTGCACCACTCCTACCGCTCCAGTGCGGTGTTGCTGCCGTACCTGCCCGAGCGGTACCGCGAGCGCTACCGTACGGCCGGCATCGGCGAGAGCATGGCCGTGTTCGATTACGGCGGCGACGGTGTAAACCGCCGAGATTGCACGGCGCCTGATGGCAGCCCGCCGGGCTCGAACCCGCGCTACGTCGCCGAGCACCTGCTTGACCGCTATGACATGGAGTATGCCGTCTGCACCGGCGCCGGTATCCTGGGCGTAGGGACCATTCCCGATGCGGACTACGCCGCTGCGCTGGCGCGGGCGCACAACGACTGGACCATCAACGAGTGGCTGCCGCATGACCCGCGCTTTCTCGCCGCGATTGTGGTGGCCCAGCAGGATCCAGAGCAGGCGGCGGCGGAGATCGACCGTGTAGGCGACCACCCGCGGGTGGTCATGGTCGTGATGTCGAGCGGCAACCCGGCGCCGCTGGGCCAGCGACGGTACCATCCGATCTATGCCGCAGCAGAGCGCCACGGACTGCCGGTGGCGATCCACCCCGGCACCGAGGGGCGGGGCATCACCACACCGTGCACCAGCGCTGGCTATCCTTCGCGTTACGTCGAGTGGCATACGAACCTGGCGCTGAACTACATGGCACACCTGGTCAGCATGGTTGCCGAAGGCGTCTTCGTGAAATTCCCTGGCCTGAAGTTCCTGATGCTGGAGGGTGGCATCTCATGGCTACCGCCGCTGATGTGGCGCATGGACCGCGCCTGGAGGCAGCTGTGTAGCGAGACGCCGTACCTGACCGAGCTGCCCAGCACGTATATTAAGCGACACGTGCGCTTCTCCACGCAGCCAGTCGAAGAGCCGGACGACCCGCGCCTGCTGCTCGAGGCGTACGAACTCGTAGACGCCGAGCACACAGTGCTCTACTCCAGCGACTACCCGCATTGGGATTTCGATGACCCTTATACGGCCTTCCCGCGCATTTTGCCGGAGCACCTGCGGCGGCGCATCCTACGCGAGAACGCCCGCGAGCTCTTCGCCGCAAAGCTCGCTGCGCTCGAGGCAGGCGCGGCCGGCGCGGTCAAGCAGGAGCCGGTCCTCGGCACGCCGGTGCCGGCTGAGGCAGGCGGTCAGGCTCCCATCGATGAAAGCCCGGAGTGAGGCTGCGCCCCCTATGCGGTATATCGTCGCTCGGAGTGGTGAGCTTGCGCCTGGGCAGCGGCGCATTGTCCGCACCCCGCGGGGAGAGATCGGCGTCTTCAACGTCAACGGGCAGTACTTCGCCATCCGGAACATCTGCCCACACGCCGGCGCACCGCTGTGTCTGGGCACGCTCACCGGCACCCGCTTCGCCACGCGGCCGTATGAGTACACCTACGCCCGTGATGGCATGGTCCTGCGCTGCCCGTGGCACGGCTGGGAGTTCGACCTGGAGACCGGCCGCACCTTCTTTGATCCCCACGTGCGCGTGAAGACCTACCGTGTGGTCGAAGAAGACGGCGAGGTCGTGTTGTACCTGGAATGAGCCCGCGCGGCGGCTGGTCGCGCCCGCCGGTGCCCTTCGCCAGACTGCTGCGTGTGTGCACAAATCCGGCGGGACGTGCGGTGCACAGCCTGGCTTACGTGCGTTTTATGCACCAGCGCGACGCCGGCGGAGCACCCCTGCACCCGCAGACGTCTGGCGTCGGGCGGCCTTGCGACTCGCTCTGGCAGAAGCAGCGTGCCGCGCGGCCGCCGGCCTGGAGATCGGCTCTGGCTCGACCGGCTCAGGCGCGGCAGGTTGAGCAGAGGCAGTGCCATCTACACCGACGAGGATGTAATACGGCCGGATGAAGCGGCTGTATTCCACTGGCAGCGGCAGGCGCTCCAGCGACGCAATCTCCTCCACGTGAGCGGGAGAGATCTGGCACAGGTTGGGCACGATGTTGTGCTTCTCGGCATAGCGCGCCGCCGCCTCGCTCAGCTTCTTCGCCAGGGGCTTCTTAGGGTCGGGATCGTACCACAGCAGGCCTTCTCTGATCATCTCTACTACTCCGTACTACCCTCTCACTGCCACTGCTACTCGGCTGCCATCTACTACTCGAACATACGCCTGGACAACGCTCGCGCAGCGCCAGGGGCGTTGCAGCCCAAGTATAGTAGAACTATCGTTCTATGTCAAGTGGTGGCAGGGCTATGTGCTGAGCAGCTGGAGCTGGCACTGGGCCTGGTAGGGGCGAATGATTTACTCGCCCCTACGATGATCGTGCCTACCGCTCCCGCTTGAGCATGGCTGCGGCCACCGAGCCACCGGCGATGATGAGGGCGCTGAGGACCATACCGATCGACAGCCGCCCGGCGGCGCGGTTGAGGGCCTGCATGGCGTCGTCCAGGCGCTCGACGTCCAGGCGCATACCAAACTGGTCGTTCGCCAGCTTGTCCATGATGATATCCATACGCCGCGGAGAGTTCTCGAAGAGGTGCTTCATGTCGAGCACCCAGGCGAACACTCGCCCGGGCGAGAGCTGCGCAGCGACGCGCTGTTGCATCACCTCAAGCATGTAGTCGCGGATAAGCTGCACCGGGTCGAGCTCGGGCGAGAGCACGCGGATGGTGCCATCTAGGTTCAGCATGGTCTTGCCCAACAGGGTCATGGCTGTGGGCACAGGAGCGCGGTGGCGGTAACACAGCCTCGTCAGATCGAGCAGCGCGGTGCCGAGCGCCATGCGGCCGCCGCTCATATCATGATAGCGGCTCACCAGGGCCGCGATGTCCTGGGTGAAGGCGCGCCGGTCGAAGTCCTTGGGCACGGCGATCATATCGAGGTAGGTATCTGCCACACGCTGCCCCAGCCGCTCAGCGAAGGCCAGCAGGAGCAGGATAATATGGTCCTTCTGCCCGGCGTCGAAGCGGCCGACCATGCCGAAGTCCATCAAGGCCAGCCGACCGTCGTCGGTGAGCAGGATGTTGCCGGGATGGGGGTCGCAGTGGAAGATCCCGTCCACGACGATCTGCTTGAGGTAGGCAGTCAAAAGGTCACGGGCAATAGCGCGGGAGTCCAGGGCATCGAAGTCCTGGCGGGGCACCGCAGAGAGACGCCGGCCGCGCAGAAAACTGAGCGTCAGCACGCGGCGCGTCGAATACTCCGTGTAGACGGCTGGTGTGGTGAGGCGCGAGAAGCCGGCGATCTGGTGGCCGATCAGGCGAGTATTGTCCGCCTCCTGCCGGAAATCGAGCTCCTGACTGAGGCTGTACTCAAGCTCCCGTACCATCTGCGCCACGCCATAGCGCGCCCCGAACTCGGTGTGCTTCTCGCAGAAACGGGCGACTTCATGCAGCACCTCGATGTCAATCTCGATGCGCCGGCGCACGCCTGGCCTTTGCACTTTGACCGCTACTTCCTGGCCGTCGGGCAACACTGCACAGTGCACCTGGGCCATGGACGCCGTGGCCAGCGGTGCCGGGTCGAACGAGGCGAAGTGGTCGGCGATCGAGCCACCGAGCTCGCCCTCGAGGATCCGGACGACCTTGTCACTAGGCACCGGTGCCACGCGGTCTTGCAGCCGGCCGAGCGCCTGAATATACTCACCGGGCAGGAGATCGGGGCGCGTGCTCAGGAGCTGGCCCAGCTTGATGAAGCACGGCCCGAGCTCCTCCAGCGCGGCGGCCAGGTTTTGGGGACGGCCGCTGTCGCTCAGAGGGTCCTCTGGCGAGAGCACCGCGTCGTCCTCATGGTGGTGGGCGAGCCCGAGCTCGAACAGGATAGAGTACAGCTCGTACTTGCGTAGCAGCTTGAAGATCTCGACATAGCGCTCGGGGTGGTGCGAGAAGCGGCGCATCAGCAGGGCACAGGCCGACGCCGGGAGCGTCCCCGGAGCGGTGGCGCGGGCCATAGCAGATCCCCCTCTCGGCATGTCGCCGGCGCACCGCCCGCCCCCGCGGGGCAGACACGCACCGAACGCAGATGACGCGCCGGGCGGCATTTGCCGGCTTCAGCGTACCGGAGGGGCGTGCCGCGGTCAAGGCCAAAAGCTGTTCAGTTTCTGGCCGCACCTGCCCTTGGTCTCTACGGGGTAGAGCGCACTCTGCCCATCCCCCCTATCCGCCAAACACGACCCGCCCGCTGACGAGGGCCATGCGCACGTTGAGCTGCTCGTCTAGCAGCGCTACATCGGCCAGGTAGCCAGCCGCGAGCCGGCCGAGGTCATTCCGGCCCAGCGCCCGCGCAGGATTAGACGAGAGCATGCGCAGCGCTTCGGCCAGGGACACCCCAGCCTGCTCGACCAGGACCCGCAGCGCCCGGTCGGTGGTCAGCGCACTGCCGGCGATCGTGCCATCCTCAAGCCGCGGAACGGTCCCGTCGAAGCGGACCCGCCGGCCTTCCCAGTCGTAATCCTGCGCTGGAAGGCCAGCGACCGCCACAGCGTCGGTCACGGCAATGACCCGCCCGGGGCCTTTGGCCCGGATGAGGGCCCGCATAGCTGCCGGGTGGACATGGTGGCCATCAGGGATGAGGCAGGCATACAGCGCGTCGAGATCGAGCGCGGCACCGGCAGCGCCCGGCTCGCGGTGGTGCAGGCCGCGCATAGCGTTAAAGGTGTGGGTGACCAGCGTCGCGCCGGCCCGCGCCGCCGTGGCCATCTCGTCGTAGGTGGCATTGGTATGTCCGAGCGAGACGCGTACCCCCGCTGCCACCAGCTCCGAGATCGCGGCGAGGTTCTCCGGGACGTCCGGAGCGAGCGTGACGAGAACGATGCGTCCGCCTGCTGCCTGCTGCAACTCCTCCCACTCGCGCCGCAGGAAGGGGCGGATGAAGCGCCGATCGTGGGCGCCAGCGAACTCCGAGGAGATAAACGGCCCTTCGAGGTGGGCTCCCAGGATGCGCGCGCCACCCGGCAGGGCAGCTGCGCTAGCGATAGCACCGAGCGTCGCACACAGGCGGTCGTGCGCTGCAGTAACCGTCGTGGGCAGGAAGGCTGAGCAGCCGAAGCGCGGCAGCAGGTGCGCCAGGCGTATCAGTTCGTCAGGCCCGGCGCGCATCACATCTACGCCACCAGCGCCGTTTACCTGCAGGTCGATGAACCCCGGTGTAGCGATCAGCCCGCCTGCCGCAAGGCGCGGCGCTTGCGCCGCGTGCGCCGGCAGAGCGCCACGTGGGCCGACCCAGGCGATGCGTTCGCCCTCGATGTAGATCGCCGCATCCAGCACGCGCTCGTACGGCGTGTAGGCGACGGCGCATTCGACGAGGAGCGACTCCGGCGCGTCATCGGGCATGCCTGATGCCTCTGGCGAAGCCATCGGATCTGCCTGTTAATTTACTGTATTAGTAGCAACTTATAGCTTATCAGTTCACTTCTACGGTTGCAGATATGATCTTACACGTGCCGCACGTTCAGCCATCGTCCGCACTGTGGCAGCGCGCCATCCGGGTCTGGTTCAGCGGGCGTAGCGGGCTGGATCGAAATACGGCTCAGCGGCGCAATGGCCGAGCATGATGCCGGCCAGGAGCCGCGCGGTGCCCAGGGCAAGTGTCACGCCCACCGGGCCGTGTCCAGCGGCGACAAAGGCATTCTCATAGCCGGGAACGCGACCGATCAGCGGCGGCGAACCATCCCGCATGAGGGGACGCAGGCCGGACCAGGCGTGCACGAAGGCAGCGCCGGCAAGCGACGGCGCCAGCCGCTGTGCCAGGCTGGTAAGGAAGGCCAGGCCGGCGCACGTGACCTGCGCGTCAAACCCTACCACTTCGCGCGTCGCCCCGACGACGGTCGTGCCGTTGCGCTTTGGCACCAGGTACCCGCCGGCGCCGTGCACCACATGCCGTACCGCCATCCCGGCGGTACGCAGGGCCATGATCTGCCCGCGCTGTGGGCCGACGGGCACGTGCAGGCCAAGCTGCGCCGCCAGCGGAGCGGTCCAGGCACCGGCAGCCAACACAACGCTGCCGGGCCCGACCGGCCCGCTGGACGTCTCTACCTGCGTGACACGGGAGCCCGCGTGCCGCAACGCGGCCACCATCACCCCTTCGTACACCAGCGCACCGCGCCGGATCGCAGCTCGCGCGAGCTGGTGTACGAAGTGCGGGGCATACACAGAGTACACGTCGGGCAGGTATGCTGCGCCGGTAAGGTCCGCTGCCAGCAGCGGCTCGGCCTGGCGTACCTCGGGCCCATCGAGCCACTGCGCCTCTAGCCCGAGCTGCCGGGCTGCCTCCACGTATGGGCGCAGCACAGCCCGCTCGCTCTCGTCTGCTGCAACGTGCAACGCGCCTGGCCGGTCGAGCTGGGCGTCGATGCCTGTCTCACCAGCGAGCGCGGGCGCCCGCTCAGCCGTCTCGCGCACACTCTCCAGGGATAGCCGCGCCAGCGGCGCCGGCGCTGTCACCAGCGGCTCCAGGATCGCCGCCGACGCGCCGGATGCTCCCGGGCTCGCGGCCAGGCGGCCCTGCTCCAGCAGGAGCACCGACAGCCCCGCCCCGGCCAGTTCATACGCCAGCGCGCACCCGATGACACCGCCGCCCACAATCAGCACGTCTGGCGATGTGCTGCCTGGTCCCTCCATGTGATTCCTGTCCGCTAGCAGCCTGTGCCCTTCACGGCGCCTGTTACCGCGCGGCAATATTCGCGGGGAGTATAGCACGATTGCAGGCCGGAGCCGGTCTCACATGCAGGTGCTTGGGGTAGCGCAGCGGCCTCTGTTTCAATGCTGTAGCCTCGAGGCTGCAGCCTCGAGGCTGCGGTCTTGAGCCCGTATGGACTACTCCGTGAACCTGCGGTGGAACCGCCGCTGGATCTGCACGAGGACGGGTCTGTTTGTGGCACGAACAGTCCTGCACCATCTGTCTGCGTTCGCCGCGGACGGTGAAGCACCGGCGGCGCTGGAGAGCGTGCCCGGCAGCGATGGAGCGGCTGAGCCAGCCTAGCGACGCCTGCACCAGATACCAGCCCGCTCGCGTGGCACCACACTGCGAGTATCTTGCATCCCGATCATCGGCGCACTGGCATCGGCATTGTGATTACCCCGGCAGGAGTACAGTATCCGGTCCAGAATTTCTGTGATCAGCGACGCTGTTTCGGACGCGCGCTGGCCGCTCGCAGCACGCGAGCAAGCACTTCCTGGGGCGCTGCGGTTTTGGGGACGCAGTCAACGGCCCCGGCCCGGCGGGCGGCGCTGTCCAGGTCTTCCAGGGATGTCAGCAGCACAACCCGCGCCTCGGGCCAGGCAGCGCGCAGACGGCGCGTCGCCTCCAGACCGTCAAGGCACGGCATGCGCATGTCCATCACGACAACATCGGGGCGTAGCTCCAGGGCCTGCGTGACCCCTGCGGCGCCATCTGCAGCCTCTCCTACCACGGTAATCGTCTCGATGCTCGAGAGCACGGTACAGAGCGCGCGACGAACGGCCGTATTATCGTCGACCACAACCACTCTGAGTCCGGCTGCGCCCACTGCTTCTCCTCCAGACCTCTCGTAGCATCGCCGGGCCTGTGCAGGATGTCCGGCGTATGCACGGTACACGCCTTTCATTATCTGGCCGCCTGGCGTCCCACCGGGAACTACCGCGCGTACAGGTTTGCTCCGCCATTCGTCCCGCTGCAGGCCCTACTGAGAACCCCGGGGTCCTGAGAAGCGTAAAATACTGTAGTTAGGAGTTGTGGACGATCGCAGGAACTGTACCAGTCTCCCATCCGCCACGGGGGCTATACGGACGGACAGCGTTCTCGATATGCCGCGGGAACGCGCTGCGGGGGATAGGGTAACGATCATGGAGCTGTGCGACAATAGAAGGGCACGGCTGGTGTCCAGTGGCGGGGCCAGCGCCAACCAGTGCTCCGTTGCCTGTCTGCAGTACCGGTAGGGCCGTCGCCCGCGTACTCGCTGCTCGGGCACGCGGGCGTAGCGCTCGTGGCCGCCGGCCAGTGCTGGTGAGGCTCGCGATGCAGGGTGATCATGATCTGGCAACCTCACACCATCCTGGCCATTCGCCGGCCGAAACAAGCCCGATCGCGCAGTACCTGCGCGAGCTGCGGGCGCTGCTAAGCGGGCTGGACGACAACGCTCTCCCGCAGCCTGATCCGCAGCGTCCGTTTCTACGCTACTTTCCCTTGTGCGAGCTGGACTCGGAGGCGCAGGCGCTGCTCGAAGACGCGCGGCTGCATCTCACCGAGGCCGCGCGCGAGCTGGCATTGCAGGGGCTCTCGCCATATGAAAGCGAGGCAGAGGCAGTGCGCCGTTTCGGTCCTCCGGCGGCCGTAGCCGCGGCCTTGCGCCATGTAGGCCTGCGCCCGCAGGAGCCGGAGCCGCCAGCACCGCACCGGCTGCGCGATCTGCTGTCGCTGTTCGGACTGGTCTCAGCGGCATTCTGGTGGTCGGTGTTCCTGCCGTATCTGGCCATCGTGGCTGTGGCGACCGTATGGCTTGCTGTGCAGCGCAGCGCCGGCCCGGCGCTCTTCATCCCTGCTGTGCTGTTCGCGCTCGCCATCGCGCTGGCCACGATCCTGGTGACACGCTGGCTGTGGCACGCCTATGCCAGCACCTGGCAGCGCATGACCCGCTCCCCCCATAGCTCGCGCCGCTAAGCACATCGACCGCTCGGTTGACAGGCCGGTGGCCCTCCCGCTACGTTCTTCTGTGGTGTTCGCTAGAGCGTTCGGTCATGGCACTCACCATACCCGGATGACTACTGTCGTCCTATCCGCCACTTCCTGGCATGTGCTCGTGCTTATACCAGTGCGATTACTGGTGCAAAATGTGTGTAATTCTAGTGTGCTAATGTGATGGTGTGATGGTGTGATAGAGCACGATACTCTGCATATGGTGCCGAAGCTTCGCCCTGTCGAAACACGCTGGATCACCCAGAAGGGGCAGCCGATGCTGCTCCTGCGTGATCCGCTGCGGCTGACGGAGAACATCCTGCTGCTCCCGCCAGCGGCAGGGATGGTGTTAAGCCTGCTAGACGGGCAGCGCGATCTTGGAGCGATCCGCGCCGCCTTTCAGCTCCGCACTGGGATGTCGCTTCCTCTTTCAGCGCTGGAGCACCTGCTGGCGCAGCTCGACGAGGCGCTGCTGCTTGACAGCCCGCGCTACCACGCTGCGCTGGAAGCTGCGCTGGCAGAATACCGTGCCGCACCGTACCGGCCGCCCGCCATCGCCGGGCAGTCGTATCCGGCTGATCCGGCAGAGTTGGAGGCGTTGCTGCAGACGTTCCTTGAGCAGGCCGGGGCAGATGCCCCGGCGGCCACCCCGGATGCATCCTGGCGCGGCGTGGTCAGCCCGCACATCGACTACATGCGCGGGGGGCTGGTCTATGCCCGCACGTGGCAGGCTGCTTCCGCCGCTGTGGCCGAGGCAGAGACCGTGGTCATCTTTGGAACTGATCACGCTGGCTCTCCGGGCAGCCTGACCCCGACGATGCAGCGCTACGCCACCCCGTGGGGAGCGCTCGCTACCGATACTGCTGCGGTGGACGCCTTGGCAGAGGCCCTCGGGGAGGAGCGCGCCTTCGCCGAGGAGCTCCACCACCGGCACGAGCATTCCATTGAGCTCGCTCTGGTGTGGCTGCACTTCTGGCTCCGGCAGGCCGGGCGCGATGGTGACTGCCAGATCGTGCCGGTCCTGTGCGGCTCATTCCAGCCGTACACACAGGGCGAGCGCTGTGCCGCCCAGGAGCCGGCATTCGAGCGCGCGGTCGCAGCACTGCGCGCCGCCACGGCTGGCCGCCGCACGCTGGTCGTGGCCGCGGCCGACCTCTGCCATGTAGGGCCCGAGTTCGGCGATGCGGAGCCGCTCGGGCCGGTCGAGAAGATCCTGCTCAAGCAGCACGATATGGCTCTGCTGGAGACGATCTGCTGCGGCGACGCCGATTCGTTCCTGGCGCCGCTGGCTGACGAGCAGGACCGCCGGCGCGTGTGTGGGCTGCCTCCGATCTACATGGCGCTCCGCCTGCTAGGGACCAGTCGCGGCAAGGTGATCGCCTACGACCAGTGCCCGGCCGACGCGCAGAACGGCTCGGTCGTCTCTATCGCCGGCGTCCTCCTCCGCTGAGCGTGCCGGGCCCCGGCGCCGGCACGCTCACCTGGAGGGCTGCCCGGTGACCGCTTTGAGCTTCTCAATGCTGAAGTCGGGCGACTGGCAGAGGCTGATAATCCGCCGTTCGCGCGCTTCGATCTCCGCTGCGGCGCGCGGGATGTCGCGGGCGATCTCCAGCGGGATGCTGATCACCCCATGCTTGTCTGCGTGGAGGAGGTCGCCCGGACGAACCAGCAGCCCGCCCACTTTAACCGGAATGCCGTACTCCACGATGTGTACATAGGCGTGCGAGACGATCACGTGCTGGGCAAAGAAATGGAAGCCCAGCGCACGCACCTCGTCGAGATCACGCACGCCGCCGTTGGTCACACAGCCCACGCAGCCGAGGGCTCGGTGGATGTTGGCCTGGACCTCGCCCCAGAAGGACCCGATGCCGGGCGGCTGGTCCAGGTCTTGGAGCACCACAATGCGCGGCGCGGGCACGGAAAGGATATGCTCCCAGTACGGCGCGCGGGAGGGCGGCCCGCCGGGGGCAGGATACTTCGCGCGGATCGTGGCGGTGGCGGCGTAACCGACCATCACGCCCATCTCAGGGAAGATGCACCGGATCTCCGGGCCCGTGAAGCCCTGGTTGCGCGGGCGAATGTTGAACACCTCGATGGCGTTGGCGATCGTCGGCGTTGAGAGGCGTCGCAGCGCCTCCAGCTCATCAGGGGTGAGCGGAGAGATGGCCGTGCTCATGGCTCGTTGCTCCTGGCGCAGGAGATGTGATCTGTCGTGTGCAGATCGATCGGGCCGCCCGCGACGTCCGTGGGGCGGCAGGGCACGGGGCACAGTATAGCAGCAATGCGCGCTGGCCGGTTCTTGACGAGGCTACGTGAAAGCCTATAGGCTTCAGGGCTGGGGAGGGCACGCATGAGTACAGCCGGGCCTGTGCCGGCGCGCATCCGGATCGTCACAGACAGCACGGCCAGCCTACCGCCGGAGCTCGTCGAGCAGTATGGCATCACCGTCGTCCCGCTGCACGTGCACTTCGGCACCACCACCTACACGGAAGGGGTAACCCTCACCACGGAGCAGTTCTACCGCCTGCTGAACGTTGCAACGGACCTGCCCACCACGTCCGCCCCCAGCACGGGCCAGTTCATCGAGGCCTACACGCGCCTGCGCGGCGAGTGCGACGGCATCGTCTCTATTCATCTGAACAGCCAGTGGAGCGCCACCTATGCTGCGGCAGTTCAGGCGCGCGAGCAGATCACGGATATCCCCATTGCGGTGATCGATTCCCGGACGGCCTCACTTGGTGAGGGAATGCTGGCTGTCTACGCGGCCCGGGCGGCCTGCGAGGGCCAGTCACTCGATGAGATCGTGCGCCTGGTCCACAATCTCATTCCAAAAATGCACGTTGTGCTGACGGTCGAGACATTGGAGTACCTGCGTCGGGGCGGGCGCATCGGTGGGGCTCAGGCGCTACTGGGCACGTTGCTGCGCATCCGGCCGGTGCTGGAGGTGCGGAACGCACGTATCGAGGTCTGGGACCGCGTGCGCACGATGGCGAAGACCGTCGAGCGGCTGATCGACTACGTGGCCGAGCATGCGCAGGGGCGTCCGCTGGCCCACGCCGCCGTGTTGCATGCAGCGAACCCGGCCATGGCAGACGAGCTAGCGCAGCGGCTCACGGAGCGCTTTGTCATTCGGGAGTTGTACACCAGCGTGATCGGCCCGGTGATCGGCACGCACCTCGGCCCCGGCGCTTTCGGAATCACCTTCCATACCGACCATACCGAGTAGCCAGACAGGCTGGCCATATCCGGCTCATGACCGGCTAGCGCCGCACGCAGGCCGGAAAGAGGCGCCGGGCCACTTCAAGCGCGGCAAGGATATGGGGATCATTTGTTGCCGCGCCGGGCCAGGCCCCGTACAGGCGCCGGTGCGCCACACCCCCGAAGGGCAGCCGTCCGCAGCGCTCGCAGAGCGGTACGCGCGCCACTCGGTGCCGCCACAGCAGCGCGCTGGTGGCGTAAACATCGACCGGCCGCTCCGCCGTGTCCTCCCCGCAGAGCCGGATAGCGCGCACCACACGCTGCTCGAACAGGGTATCTAAAACGTAGAGTGCCTCGCGCGCGGGGAGCAAGCTGATAGCCGTGGTGAAGCGCTCACACTCCCAAGACACCACCAGGGGACACAGGCGCACCGACTCCGGTGGCACCGACGGCACTGGCAAGGGCACAAAAGCGCCAGTGCCGAGGATAGTGGCGGCTGCCTGCACCAGCCGCGCTGCAGGGACGCAGACATCGAGATGGATGAACCAGCGTGTGTCTCCCGCTCCCAGTGGTGTGTCCAGGTCCGGGAGCGCGGCACCAGACCGGGCGCAGAGCAGAGCGGCGAAGTCGGCGAAGTGCTCGGCAGGCGCTGCGGCAGCGCCCCCATCGGTCCACAGATCTTCAGGGCAGCGCAGCCCTAGCCGCACGCGCGGCTGAGGATCACCTGCAGGGAGCGCGATGGACAGCGCGCCGGAGCGGCTGAGCCGCCACAGCGCCTGAAGCATAGGCGCGCGGTAGGCATCCCACAAGAACGGGGAGAGGGGGATGCCCAGTCGCTCGGCCAGGTATTGGGTAGCCAACCGGCACAGCCGGTCGGCCGGTACGCTGAGCTCATCAGGGAACCAGTCGGGATCCTCCTGGGCGCCCTCTCCAACGAGCAGCAGCGTGTCGTAGAGCGCTTTCTCGAACCACATCGCCTGCTATTACCGTCTGTTCGAGTATAGCGCACTACGGCGGCCGGGCCCTAGAAGACTACTGCGTACTACGTAGAGACGCCACCCACCCCGCCTCATTGCAAGGCAGCTTGCCAGACAGTAGGAGTGTTCTGCCAGGGCCTTACGTAGTACGCAGTAACGCAGTAATTTTTCTACTCTTTATACAGCTCTTCGCCACGATGTAGGCGCAGGGCGATGGTGTAGGTCTGCGTCGTGGCACGGTCCGTGGGCGAGTGCGCCGCCAGGTAGCGCGCTACTGCAACCAGCACGTTCCAGGCCAGGGCAGGATGCGTGGCCTTCAGCCGATGATACTGCCGCAGCCCCGCCTCCAGCATCTGGTATGAATGGAACTCGGCGTCCTCCCGCAGGAGCACATAGCCGAGCGTCTGCACCAGGCGCCGGTCGTCGTGGCCCAGCGAGAGGTAGCGGTAGACCGTCGCCGCTGCTTCCTCTACCGCTGCCTTCTGGTTGGTCAGCTCCAGCAGGCGGGCCAGCAGCACATCGGCTTCCTCTGGCTCGCGACGCACGCTCCGTTCGTCTGGCAATCGCTGCGGCGGCATATTCAGGAAGCGGTCCAGATAGACCGCCAGCGCGCCGGCGAGGAGGCCGCGGGCCAGTTCCGGCGTAGGCGCGCGCTCGATCATATGATCGAGCGCGTTGCAATACGAGAACGTATGTAGCACGGTGATCCAGTCACCGAACTCGTTGCTGGTGTGGAAGCGGGCGATCCGCAGCGCGGCGGCGTAGCACAGGGCCTGGCTTACCTCATTGAGGGTGGCACCGTCCGCCAGCGCTTGCACCAACGCCTGGACCCCGGACTCCGGCCGGTCATCGAGGAGGGCCTCGACGGTGGCCTCGAAGCCGTCCCAGGGCCGGCCGGCGCGCTCACCGCGCTCCAGCAGCGCTGGCAGCTGGGCTTCGGCATCGTGCAGGATAGCGATCAGGTCGACCGGATAGCGCCAGGCCGAGCTCTCTTCGTTGCGGGCGGCGCGGGCTGTCTGGCCCACCAGGCTAGGCAGGATCTCGGCTGCGTGCTGCCAGCCGATATGCTCCAGGAGCTCGAAGGCTTTGTTCGTAAAGTCAAGCGTATGGCCGCCATTGATGTAGGGATGATCGGTGGCAGCGGCGCCCATCATGGCGGCCACCTGCGCCAGCGTGGCGCCCTGGGCGATCGCGCTGCGCAGACAACGTTCGGCGCCGTCGCTGTGGCGCACCTGGATGAACTCGCGGTACCACTGCGCCAGCCGCTCGAGCGGTGTGGTGGAGTCCGGCAACGGATCGAGATCAAAGCGCGGTGGCTGACCAGTGGTGTCGCGGGCCACGCGGGTGAGCCCGTGGTAGAGCGCCAGCGGGCGGTGCTCCGCCGCCAGGTCCGGCAGCACGTTCGCCATGGCCGTCATAATGGTCAGGCCCGGCCCCCAGCCCGCCTGGCGATAGCGGGCGCCGTAGAGCCCGCCGGTGCGCAGCAGCTCGGCTGCGGGCGCCCCCAGGTCCTCCAGGGCCAGGATGCTCTTGGCCGTCACCAGCGAGAGGTTCTGCTCTAGCCCGTCCTGCAAGCGTCCCAGCCAGCGGGCGGTGCGGTCGCGGCCATCGACGCGCGGATCCACCCAGACCTCGCCGTCACGTAGCTCGGTGCGATAGACGGTCACGTCGTCAGCGAAGGGGTCGAAGGTGCCACCGCTCTCCAGATCAAAGCGGGCGTGGTGCCAGTGGCAGGTGAGAATACCCTCTTTCAGGCTACCGCGGCTCAAGGGGAAGCCCATGTGCGGGCAGCGGTTATCGACAGCGTAGACCTTGCCCTCGTGCCAGAAGACCGCAATCCCGTGGCGGCCGCCGCTCACGACGATGCACCCGCGCTGCCGGAGCTCATCCAGCGATGCTGCGCGCACCAGGGTTGGCTGTATCCTGGGCTGGTTCGTTGCCGTACTCATTCCGCCGCTCCTTTCTGGATCTTGTCCCTCAGGGCTGCTCTCCTCGCGCTTCTCTCCCTATCCTGGTCCCTATCCTGGTCCCTATCCTGGTCCATGTTAAGGAACCGCACACCATCGCTTAGCCAGAGGCGACACGCTGTTTTTCCGGGGATACGCTCTGCTACCTGCAGTGTACCGCATCGCAGCCTCCCAGGGTACCGCTTTACAGCGCACCGTGTCACAGCCACTACATGGAGCCGGGTGACAGAGGGATCATCATGCCGGCTTGAACGCACACCAGGCAGTAGCGTAAACTGAGGCATACTCGCTCACCCTGCATGTGAGTCCGTGTGTTTGGACCGCACTTCCGTCAAGTGCTCATCGGGAGTGCTGCACAAACTCAGCAGCAAAGTCCTTAAACTCCTCCAAACGAACGGAGTGGTGACAATGCTACCAGGTGATACGATGTACCTCCCTCGTCGAGCAATGCTCAAAACGACAGCGACGGCGGTCGCCGCGGGACTGCTTGCTGCATGCACACGCGCCACGACGCAGCAGCCTGCTGCGGCCACGCCAAAGGCGCGCACCAGCCCCATCACGCTGACGTTCTTGAGCTGGCGGCCCATCGCCATGGACCAGTTCGAGCCCATTTGGAAGGAATACGAGCAGCGCAACCTGGTGCGCTTCGAGGTGGACAAGACCGGCGACTACGGCCAGACCAAGCTCATCGCCATGCTGGCCGGCGATGCCGGGCCCGATCTGTGGGATGGGCGCACCGATGCGCTGCCGAAGATCTATGACTCCGGCGCGGTGCTGGAGCTGAGTAGCTTCCTCTCGCGCGACCGCATCAATCTGACGAAAGACTGGGCACTGACGGGCATCGAGCGCTGGCGCCAGAAGGTCTACGGCGTGCCGTACTGGGTCGAGCCGTTTGCGATCTACTACAACAAGACGCTCTTCCGGCAGAAAGGCGTGCCCGATCCGTGGGAACGCACGCAGAACCGCGGCGACTGGACCATTGAGGAAATGGTCGAGGCGGCACGCAAGATCACCGATCCGCAGAACGATCTCTGGGGCCTCGATTGGAGCCTGGGGAACTACCATACGATTGGGCCGCTCATCTGGACTCACGGCGTCTCGCACATGCAGTACGACCCAAAGATCGAGTTCCAGCTGACTATCCCAGAGAGCATCCAGGCGCATCGCACGGCCATGGACTGGATGATGAACCTCCGGATCAATATCCAGTCGCCGCTTCCAGAAGCGGTCGAGGCGCGCCGGCGGCTGCAGGGCGATCGTCCCGGCATCGCCACCACGGGTGGCACCAATCTCTTCGCGCTGGGTAAGATTGGCATCCACTGGCGCTCAGTGAACGACTGGCGCCGCATGTGGCCACTCATCGGCAACACGTTTGAATGGGATATGCTGCCCGTGCCGAGTATCGGCGGTAAGCCGGGCGGAAGCTGGTCGGCCGGGCATCCGCTCAATGCCTGGGCCAAGACAAAGTATCCCGAAGATGTCTGGAACTTCATGAAGTGGATGATGAACGACGAGTTCCAGAACTATCTTGCGGAGAACAAGTACCTGGTGCCGGCCAAGCTCGCCATTCAGTCGAAGTTCTTCCAGCCGCCGCCGCAGTATCCCTATCAGCACCCCCAAGTGTTCGCCGAAGTGTACAAGCGTCCCTACGGTATTATCTGGTCGCACTACAACGCTGTGAAGAACGAGCAAGATTATGGCACGGAGATCACCCGGATCTACACGGGCGAGGTCGCGCTGGAGACCGGCCTGCGCGACCTGAACCAACGGCTTAACCAGGACATCGAATACGGGGGCGGCGAGAACCCCTTCAAGGGCCTGCGCTGGCCCTTCCGATCAGGCTAGCAGGTCCTGCAGGGGGCAGCCGGAGATGACCCGCTGGCTGTTCCCTGCGCGGGCTAGAGCCGGCCGGCATGTCCAAGACCGTCTCTTCGGCGTGCCTGCTATTCGTGGAGTGGCGCCCCTGCTGTGTAAGTATGTCGCCCAATTCGCAGCTTTTATGGCTTTTCGCGCTCATTGCAGGCGAGCGTGCTGATCCCTTACGGAACTTTCCTGTAGGCAAAACTGCAGGAAAGTATTGTCATCGGTCGTGCTGCCCTCTTCACTTCCCAGTCCTCTTTCGGTAAGCTGTTGGCTAGCGAGGCCTGCGGCTTGCCGCGACATGATGACAGGCAAAGGAGGTTTAGCGATGTCTCATGGGCCTTATGCGTACAGCGGTCTGCCGGGAGTGCCTGGAAGGAGCGCAGCCACCTTGCCGGCTGAGCAGCGCCCGGCCGTGCTTACGCGGCGGATGCTCGCCGGTCTAGGGCTTGGTGGCGCGCTGGCCGGCGCGTGCCAGCCAGGCCAGCGTGGCGGCGCCGGCGAACAGCCCCGAGAGCTCAAGCCGGTGACATTGGTGTGGCAGATTCGGGGCGGGCCCGGCGGGAACTATGAGAAGTTGGCCACCGATGCCATGCAGCAGTTCCGGCAGAAGAACCCACATATCACCGTCGAGTTTGTCTTCGATGCCGGCAACGTGGAAAAGACGCTGACGATGATGGTTGCGGGCACCGGGCCGGATGTGTTCCACGGCTGGGGCCATGTGATGTGGCAGTATGCGGCCAAGGAGCAAATGATCAACCACAACGAGATTGTCCGAGACTTCAAGAAGGCTGATCTCGACGACTTTATGAAGTGGCAGTGGGACGGCTTCGTTATCCCCACCACGACCTTCCGCTTCGGTCTGCCAACGTATGTCAACATGATGGTGCTGTACTGGAACCGCGATCACTTCAGGCAGCTTGGGCAGGCCGAGCCGACGGTGGACTGGGGCCACGATGAGTACGCGGCCATGGCCCGCAGGCTCACCCGGCGCGAGGGCGATAAGCAGATCTACGGCGCCTGGATTCCGATGACGGCCTTCGATCGGTTCCAGAACCACGTGCTCATGTTCGGTGGACACGTGGTGGACCCGAAAGACCTGACCAAGACGCTGCTTCATGAGCCTCCAGCTCAGACCGCCCTCGAATGGATGCGCGCTCGGCAGTGGGACGACCGCACCTTCCTGCCTATTCGGTCTGATCTCCGGCCGCTTCCCGACAAAAACCAATGGGATCACTTCTACCTGGGCCATGTCTCTACCCTTGAGGACGGCATGCACAACCTGCGCGGCGTGGCGCAAAACATGACCATGGACTGGGACATCGCCCATGTACCGAAGGGACCAGTGCGCCGCGCCGTGCTAGGGACCACCGACGGCTGGGCGATCTGGAGCGGCACGAAGGCGCGCGAGGCCGCTGTGGAGCTGCTCAAGTTCATCACGAGTGTGGACTACTACAAAATGCAGGCGACCTATGAGCTACTCATCCCTTCGCGCAAGTCGGTGCTCGACCACTGGATCACAACTGCGCGGGAGCAATTCCCGGTCCTGCAGAAGGTGAACCTGAAGGTGGTGAAGGAGGCCCTCGTGGATATGGGCTATCCCACGCCGGATGAGATCTTCCTGTGCCAGGCTGAAGCTGCACAGGTGATCGGCCCGGCACTGAACCAGCTCTACCGCGATGGCACGGCCACGCCGCGCATCTTCCAGGACATCAAAGATCAGATCAATCAGGCTGCTGGAAGCTGTGGGGTGCGGTTTAAGTAGTACGCTTCAGCGCGGGAGGGCAGAGCCTCCCGTGCTCTTCGCTCCCTGCGCCTGCCGACGTGCAGCGGCGTACCGCAGTGCTACATAGAGCAGCAGTATGGCCGTCGTTGCCAGGGAGAAGGGCAGAACCACTGCCATCGGCACGACGTCCTCGGGAAAGCGGGGGTAGTAGGCCCAGGGGATGCTGAAGGCGAAGCCGTAGTCGATCAGATCGCCTAGGATATACCAGAGCACTGTGGCCACCGTGGAGACAAGCGTCGGCTTGAGCAGGATGAAGAGCACAATGCCCTGAATGATCATGACCGTATGGGTGAAGCTCATGGCGATGCTCTCGAGGTTGTAGTCGCCGGTGGCGCGCCAGTACAGGATCCAGACGAGGTCGGTCCATAGACCATACTTGATATTTGCTACCGCGCCAATCGAGAAGACGGTGGAGTTCTCCCACTTCAAGGAGATGAGGAACAGCGCCAGGGCGAACCAGAACGCCGAGAGCGGCGAGTCGGGCAGCCAGGGCCAGAACTGCGGCGGCGTCACCGCGAAGTCGGCGCCGTACCAGTAGATCAGGCCGGCCACGAAGCCGATCAGGTTGCAGACGATCAGAAACGGCTTCACCAACCGGATGTCGAGCAGCAGGCGCACCCAGCCTTCAAGGGTGACTGGTCGCGGCGCATAGCCCAACAACGCCGGGGGAAGCCAACCTACGAGTGCCTGGGCGATGATCGACGCCCGCTCTTCCTGTGTGGCCATAGGAACTCGTCTGTGCCGCTGACTCCTCAGAATGCCACGCGCCCGACCGTACGCCAGCTTGCGAGTGCGCTACTGCGAGCGCCAGGACTCATGGCTACTCCCGCGCTAGCCGTGAGTGGATATCACCTAGACATGCTCTCCAAAGTAGCCGCAATGGCATCTATCCCTCCTGAAGCCATTGCGCCACGTCTGGGGCATGGTAGGTGATAATGATATCGGCACCGGCGCGGCGAATACCGGTGAGGAGCTCCAGCACTGCGCGCCGCTCATCTAGGAGCCCCTGCGCTGCGGCAGCCTTGACCATGACGTACTCGCCGCTGACATTGTATGCCGCCACCGGATGGTCGAACGCCTGGCGCACGCGCTGGACGACATCCAGATAGGCCAGCGCAGGCTTCACCATGATAATATCGGCCCCTTCATTTATGTCTAGTTCTATCTCGCGCAGGGCCTCGCGGACATTCGGCGGGTCCATCTGGTAGCTGCGCCGGTCACCGAACTGTGGCGCGGAGCCGGCAGCCTCGCGGAAAGGGCCGTAGAAGGCGCTGGCATACTTCGCCGCGTAGGACATGATGGCTACATGCTCCCACCCCTCTTCGTCCAGCGCCTCCCGAATGGCACCGACGCGGCCATCCATCATGTCCGATGGCGCCACAACGTCCGCCCCGGCCTCAGCGTGCGACAACGCTACACGGGCGAGCACGTCCAGCGTGGCGTCGTTCACGATCTCGCCATCCTCGACCAGGCCACAGTGCCCGTGGTCCGTGTACTCGCAGAGGCACACATCGGTGATGACCACGAGCTCCGGACAGGCCTCTTTGATGCTAGCGATCGCGCGCTGCACCGGCCCGTTGGGATCGGCGGCCGACTCCCCTTCGGGGTCCTTGCGCTCCGGTAGGCCGAAGAGCAGCACGGCGGGGATGCCGAGCTGGTAAGCGCGGCGAGCCTCTTCAGCGACCGTATCGGGCGACCAGTGGTACTGGCCGGGGAGCGAGGAGATCGGGCGTTGCAGCCCAGAGCCAGCAGCGACGAAGAGGGGATAGACCAGGTTATCCACGGAGAGCCGGGTCTCACGCACCATCCGCCGCAGGCTCTCCGTGCGGCGCATGCGGCGCGGGCGGTATTGCGGGTAGTTCATAGCAGCCACGCATTCCTCACCATTCAAGAGGCATTATAGCACCAGGTGCCTGCCTCGCCTCCCCGTTCCTGTAGCTTGCAGTGGGCAGGATCCAGCAGTGTGACCAGTGCAACGGCCTGGCATCCTTTGACATCCCTGGCCCAGCATGTCCCTTATCCAGAGCACCCCTGGGCCCGCACCACGCCCGCTATGCCCCATGCCTGGTACAATTCAACGTGGTACCAGCGCTCTTCGCTCGCACAAGGCAGCGTGTGGAGAGCTAGCAGGTCGTGCATGATCTGCCCGCGGCCATATTTGGCAAGATAGCTTGTGCGAGCACTTCATAGTCATCTACTAGCTTACGCCATCTCGTCCAGGCTCGAAGACAACGGGATACGCTTGTCGAATACAGTTGAGCGTGACAGGAAAGTGCCGGAAGATGCCAATGCGAGTGATCGCGGCCATGAGCGGCGGAGTAGATAGCTCTGTCGCCGCGGCGCTTTTGAAGGAGCAGGGCTATGACGTCATCGGCGTAACGCTGAACGTCTGGCCCGAGAATACTGGGGACGTCGTGCGTGCGGACGTCTGCTGCTCGCTTTCGTCGGTGAACGACGCGCGACGTGTGGCGGCGCGCATCGGCATACCACACTATACCCTGAATTTCCGCGAGCTCTTCCGCCGGACAGTGATCGCCGACTTCCAGCGCGAGTATCTGCGCGGCCGGACCCCCAATCCCTGCGTGCGCTGCAACCAGTTCATCAAGTTCACTGCGCTGGGTAGTCGCGCCCGTGAGCTCGGCGCCGAGGCAGTGGCAACCGGCCACTATGTGCGCCGTGAGTTCGATGAGCGTCGCGGCCGCTGGGTCCTGCGGCGAGCCGTGGACCGCGCGAAGGATCAGTCGTACGTGCTGTACGTGCTCACCCAGGAGGAGCTGGCGCACTCGCTCTTCCCCCTCGGGGGCTACACGAAGGCCGAGGTGCGCCGCATGGCCGCCGAACGTGGCTTGATCACCGCGAACAAGCCAGAGAGCCAGGAGATCTGCTTCGTCACCAACGGCACCTACGCCGACTACCTGGAGCGGGAGCTCCGGCTCCAGGCCCAGCCCGGACCGATCGTCGATCTGGCCGGCAACGTCCTGGGGGAACACCAGGGTATCTGGCGCTACACGATCGGGCAGCGCAAGGGACTGGGCATCAACGCTGGCCAGCCCTTATACGTCATCGCCATTGACCCAGATTCAAACACTATCACCGTCGGCGACGAGGATGAGCTGTACCAGCGTGAGCTCATCGCCGAAGAGCCGAACTTCATCGCCCTGGCGGAGCTCAGCGAGCCGGTGCGCGTCCTGGCGAAGGTGCGCTACCGCATGACCGAAGCCCCCGCCACCATCTACCCGTACGACGGCGGCCGCGTGCGGGTGGTGTTCGACGAGCCGCAGCGCGCTATCACGCCAGGGCAGGCCGTGGTCTTCTACGACGCCGCTGAGCCAGAGCTCCTGGTCGGCGGTGCGACCGTGGCGCAGGTCGTGCGTGCGGACAGCGTCCCGCGAGAGACGACGTTGGTAACTCTGGCCCGGGGAGCCCAGCCCTAGCTGGGCCAGCCAGCGCCCTCCTCTGGTCTGGATAAGTCGCGCGCTTTCCGGAAAGCGCGTGCGCTATCGCTCGGCTGCTTCTCCGGTATCCTGGAACTGGTGCTCTGCGCGCTCGCCTCGAAAGTTCAGGTGGTAGGGCACGTCGATGACGATCGTGTTGGGCCGGAAGAACAGCGCCAGCTTGAGGCGGAGGGCGGTCTGCCCGTGCAGCGGGTTCTCCCAGAAGTGGCGGGGCACGAATTCTGGTAGCACGACGGTCACAGGGCGGTTGGGGTCCTGCTTGTCGACGGCATCGATATAGGCAAGCAACGGGCCGATCAGGGCGCGGTACGGGGACTCGACGATCACCAGGGGGATGCTCTGCCCCCAGCGCTCCCACTTCTGCTTGAGCTGCTCGATTTCTTGGGGGTCGTCGCTCACATGGACGGCTGTGATATCGCTCGAGATCGAGCGAGCAAACGTGAGCGCCTGCAGCGTGGCACGATCGAGACGCGCCACCGGCACAATCACCACCGGCTCCTGCGGCTGTGGCAGCGGCTCGGACGGGTCCAGGGTGAGCGCGTCCTCAACTGAGCGGTAGTGCTCATGGATGCCCCACATCGCTAGGATAAGGATGGGGATGACCAGGAGCACCATCCACGCCCCGTGCGTGAACTTTGAGACGGCGACGACGACGAGCACAATGCCGGTTGCAGTCGCACCAATACTGTTTATGCAAGCACGCCACTGCCAGCCAGGCTCTTCATGCCGCCGCCGCCACCAGCGACGCACGAGACCGCTTTGGCTCAAGGTGAAGGCCAGGAACACGCCCACTGTGTAGAGCGGGATGAGGCCGGTCACGCTGCCACGATAGATGACAATCAGCGCCGCGGCGAGGATCGCCAGTGCGATAATGCCTGTATTGTAAGCCAGCCGGTCGCCGCGGAAGGCGAACTGGCGTGGCAGGAAGCGGTCGGCGGCCAAGATACTGGCCAGGCGTGGGAAGCCGTTGAAGGCGGTATTCGCCGCCAGCACCAGGATGATCGCAGTGCTAAACTGCACGAGGTAGTAGTACCAGCTTGCACCCACAAAGGCACGGGTGAGCTGCGCACTCACTGTCACGACTTCGTGGGGGTCCGGCACGATGTGGAGCACGCTGGCCAGGAAACTCATGCTCAGGAAGATCGTGGCGAAGAGCGTGCCCATGGCCACGAGGGTGATCTGGGCATTGCGCACCTCCGGCGGCTTGAAGGCGGGCACGCCATTCGAGACGGCCTCTGTCCCGGTCAGGGCCACGGAGCCGGAGGCGAATGCCCGCAGGATCAGCAGCAGCGCCAGCGGCTCGGCTCCGTGGGCAACGAGCCAGTCGGGCGGCGGTGCATAGTCGGGCACATCGCCGGTGGCGACGCGGAACAGGCCATAGAGCAGCAGTCCAAGGATGCTAAATACATAGATGTACGTCGGTGCAGCGAACACCGTGCCGGACTCGCGGATGCCCCGTAGATTGAGCACGGTCATTAGGATCACGACGCCGACCGAAATCTCGACGCGGTGGGCGAACAGCTCTGGGAACGCCGACGTGATAGCTGCGACGCCCGCCGACGTTGACACGGCTACGGTCAGAACGTAGTCGGTCATCAAGGCGGCAGCGGCCGTAAGTCCTGGCACCGTGCCGAGATTATCTAGGGCGACAACGTAACTGCCACCGCCATTCGGATAAGCCCGAATGACTTGGAGGTAGCTGATCACTACAATGGCGAGGACGATGCCGATCGCCACGGTGATCGGCATGGTGAGGGCCAGGGCACTGACACCGGCGAGGACCAGCACGCGCATGATCTCCTCGGTCGCGTAAGCTGACGAGGAGATGTTGTCAGAGGCGAAGACCGCCAGTCCTTTGAGAACGCCGACCCGTTCCTGGACCTCCAGCGCACTGCGGATACGCTGACCGAACAACACGCGCCGAAGCAAGTCCAGGGCACGGCCGACGCGGCCGCGCGGCTCAAGGACCCGTTCGGTCGCTTCGAGGTAGCGCGGGGCGCGATGGCGGAACCCGCGGGCGGTCGGCCGCACAATACGCACATACTGCACACCCGGCCGCCGGCCACGGCGGACCTCGCGCTCGATCAGATCCGGCGACGTACGGTGCACCGCGCCTGGGCGCGGCCGCTCGGGCGGAGTAGCAGGAGGCTGGGCATCCTGGGAAGCGTCTGCAGAGACGCCAGGCGGCAATGCCTCCGGTGGCACCCTGTTACCATTACGTACGTCCTCTGAATTAACTGGGGAATTGACCGGTGAATTGACCAGCTGCGCCTGTACTGCCGACGTACGTGGCCAGGAACGCGGGCGGATGACATACCGTGGCGATGAGCTGGTGGATGGAGCTGGCGTGTCCGGAGGATGAGACCGCTGTGAACTGCTGTCCTCCGGGGCTCTGCCAGCCTGCTGGTCCTGGCGCGGCTCAGGCGAGCTCTGCTCGCTGCGATCCGCGAGATCGTCTACGCCTGATGGCATCGCTGTACTTCTCTTGCAGGCACGGCCAGCGGGCCCTGCCATGCGACTGCACCGGAGCAGCGCCTGGCCTGGACATGCCGCCTGCGCTACTCCGTGCCGGGCGCGCGCCGAGAGCCATGACCCGCTTGCTCGTTATGTAGACTTATGTAGACTATAGACATTATAAAATCATACCGCAGTAGAAGGGCGGCGCGCAGCCGCAAGCCGCTGCTGCACCAGCTCAGCGACCTGGCCGGGCGTCTCGGCGACGGCAACGCCGGCAGCCTGGAGTGCGGCGATCTTCGCCGCAGCTGTGCCCGTCCCTCCCGAGATGATCGCGCCGGCATGTCCCATGCGCTTCTCCGGCGGTGCGGTACGGCCGGCGATAAACGCCACGACCGGCTTGGACATCCGGGCACGGATATATTCGGCGGCCAGCTCTTCATCGGTGCCGCCGATCTCACCGATGAGCACCACCGCATCGGTTTGCGGGTCCTGCTCGAACAGTTCGAGCACATCGATGAAGCCTGTGCCAACGATCGGATCGCCACCGATGCCCACGCACGTACTCTGCCCGATACCGCGTTGGGTGAGCTGGTACACCACCTCGTAGGTCAGCGTGCCCGAGCGTGAGACGACGCCGACGTTCCCTGGCCGGAAGATATACCCGGCCATGATGCCCAGTTTGGACTTGCCCGGCGAGATCAGGCCCGGGCAGTTCGGCCCGATGAGGCGCACCCCCGAGCCCCGCACGTGGTGGTAAAGCTTCAACATATCCAGCGCAGGGATGAGCTCGGTAATGCACACAATCAACGGGATGCCTGCATCGACGGCCTCGAGGATGGCATCTGGGGCGAAGGCAGCGGGCACGAAGATGATCGAGGCGTTCGCCCTCGTCTCGCTCACAGCCTGGCGCACCGTATCGAAGACGGGCACACCGGCAACTTCCTGCCCACCGCGTCCCGGGGTGACCCCGGCGACAACCTTCGTGCCATATTCGAGCATCTGGCGAGTGTGGAACTCACCTTCCCGGCCGGTGATACCCTGTACCAGCACACGGCTCGTTTCATCCAACAGAATGCTCACGGCTTGCTCTCTCGTCTCTAGGGTATGAAGGTTCGGTTTGGCTGCGCCCGCTCCCTGCACGTAGCTATGCGCAAGTTATGTACAGTGAAGGGTGCCCATCACGAGGCGGCGGGGGCTGAACGCTGCTCATTGAGCAGCCCAGGCCGCGACAGCCTTCGCTTTCGTAGCGGCCAAACATTTCCATCCTACCGCAACCACGCAGGCCAGGCAACGCAGGCAGTTTGCTCTTCGCCTGCACCAGCATTGCCGCGTCCGTCACAGCGGTGTATGCTTTTATTACGGTAAAATAATACGATACGTACGGTAAGATATGGCAAGGCGGCCATGAGTGCGCATATCCTCGTCGCCGACGACGATCCAAAGATCCTAGCATTTTTACGCCGTACGCTGACCCACCATGGGTATACGGTTGACACAGCAGCGAGCGGGCCGGAGACCGTCCGGCGCGTGCGCGAAAGTACGCCGGACCTGGTGGTACTGGATATTATGATGCCGTATATGGACGGTGTCGAGGTGTGCCGCCGCATCCGCGCCGGTGAGGCCGGCGATGGCCAGGTGGCGGCGGTACCAATTCTCATGCTCACCGCCCGCGACGACGTTTCCGACAAAGTTACCGCCCTTGACAGTGGGGCCGACGACTATCTGGCGAAACCATTTGAGATCGAGGAACTCCTCGCGCGCATCCGTGCGTTGCTGCGGCGCCGGGCCTACCATCTTGAGCTTGAACAGCAGCGACGAACGGCCGCCCCGGAGGTACTGCGCTTTGGCGACCTGGTCATGGACAGTGGCACGCGCGAGGTCTGGCGCGGGAACCGGCAAATCCACCTTACGGTGACCGAGTGGGAACTGTTGGCCTTGTTCATGCGGCATCCGCGCCAGGTGCTCACGCGTGATGTGATCCTCGACCAGGTTTGGAAGTATGATTTCGGTGGCCAGTCAAACCTGGTCGAGGTCTTCGTGGGGTTCCTACGCCGTAAGCTTGAGGCCGGGGGAGAGCCGCGCCTGATCCACACAGTGCGCGGGGTGGGGTACGTGCTTAAGTAGGTGTCACATGCGCAGTCCGCTTGCTGCGCTGCCTATCCGGGTGCGCCTGACCGTTTGGTATTCAGCAGTGCTGGCAGTCAGCCTGGCAGCCTTTGGCCTGCTGGTCTACCTGATTCTGGCGCGGGAACTGAATGCCGACGTCGATCGGTCATTAGTCGTGCGTGCGGAGCAAGTGCAACGGCCGTTACGCTTCCGCGCAGCACTAACCGAATTGCAGCGGCGTGAGCGGCTGCTGCTGTTCGACATCTTTCGGACCCCGGAAGTTTATGTCCAGGTCGTAGACGAGAACGGCAGGGTGCTCGCCCGCTCACCGAACCTGGGCAGCCAGGAACTGCCTGTCCAGCACGAAGTACTCACGAGAGCTCTGGCGCAGCGTGGCGTGTTCCTCACCATCACGCTCCCTATCCCTCAAGAATCCTCAGCTGATGCGCCAGCTGCGGCCCCGCTGCGCACAGGTGAGCCACAGCCGCTGGGTGCCGCGCCAGCGACGACGCGCCTGCTGCGCGTGTACACGGCGCCGATCCTGGTTGATAATCGCCCCGCTGCTTACATCCAGGTCGGTCGCTCCCTCGAGGGCGTACAGAACACGCTCGACAACCTGCGAAACGTCTTCCTTGCGACTGGGCTCGTTGCCACAGGGGTAGCTGGATGGATCGGCTGGCTCCTGGCCGGCGCGGGCCTGCGGCCGGTTGTGCATCTGGCCTACGCAGCAGAGGAAATCGCGCGCTCTGGCAAGCTTGACCGGCGCGTGCCGTACACCGGCCCGGCCGACGAGATCGGCCGGTTGACCTCGACGTTCAATCGCATGCTTGACCGGCTCGCCGAGGCCATGCAGATGCAGCGGCGGTTCGTAGCTGATGCCTCACATGAGCTCCGCACGCCGCTGACGTCGATTCGCGGTAACGTTGCCTTCTTGTGCAGTGATCAGGGCGACATTTCACCACAGGAGCGCGCCGAGGCTCTGGAGGATATCGCCAGCGAAGTCGAGCGTATGGCCCGGCTGGTGAATAACCTGCTGGCACTAGCGCGGGCCGATGCCGGCCACCGGCTCGAGCACCGCCCCGTCGCACTGAACGATGTAGTACAGGATGTCTTCCGCCGGGCGCAGCGTATGTACCCGGGGCACGAACTCCAGCTTGGGCGGCTGGATAGCGCCGACGTATCTGGCGATCCTGACTTCTTGATGCAGCTACTCTTCATCCTGCTGGACAACGCGGCCAAGTACACACCGCCCGGCGGGCGGATCGAGCTCTCGCTGGAGCGGCGCGACCAGACAGCCATCCTTGCTGTGACCGACACCGGCTGCGGGATCGCGCCGGAGGACCTGCCGCACATTTTCGAGCGGTTCTATCGTGCGCCAACAGCACGGTCGTGCGGTGGAAGCGGCTTGGGGCTCGCCATCGCACGCTGGATTGTAGACGAGCACCACGGACGTATTACAGTTGACAGCACCATCGGCGAAGGCAGCCGGTTTGCTGTTGAGCTGCCCCTTTGCAGCCTGGAGCTGGCGGACGCGCCTATGGCTGCCGGGATAGGCAGAGCAGCACCCGGCTCTTTTGCCAAGCCTTAGGGAGTTCTTCACCTTATTTTCACAGAAACCTCTTACAATCCTAGGCAGAAGAATCCCAGGCAGCCTTTGTAGGTAGTTAGGTAGTTAAGGAGCAGGCCGGCACCAACGCCGGCTCGGCGGCGTGATGGGAGATGCGAAGCTATGCGCGCGCGTAGCGTCCTGAGGGGGATAGCCGGGCTCACACTTCAACAGTGGCTGTTGCTTGTCCTGGCGTTACTGCTGAGCCTTCCAGCCGGCTACTTCGGCTACCAGCGTGTCCAGGCAGCCACAGCCCCACCGCCGGCGCGGTTCCAGACCGCGCCGGTCCAGCGTGGCAGCATCGCGGCGACGATCTCCGCGACGGGCCAGGTGGTGCCGCTGGCACAGTCGAAGCTAACGTTCCGGGGCAGTGGACGTGTGGCCGAAGTGCTGGTGAAGCTGGGCGACCAGGTGACGAAGGGGCAGCCACTCGCTCGTCTAGATGACACGGAGCTCAGGCTCCAAGTGACTCAGGCGAAGGCATCGCTCTCCAGTGCGCAGGCGAAGTTAGAGAACATCAAGGCAGGAGCACGGCCAGAGGACCTCGCGGCAGCGCAGGCGCAGCTCGACGCTGCTCGTGCCAGGCTGGAGGCAATGCAGCAAGGTGTACGCCCGGAGGACCTCGCCGCAGCACAGGCTGCCGTCGAATCAGCACGGCTGAAGTTCGAACAACTGAAGGCCGGGCCGACCGAGGCCGACCTTGCCCAGGCCCAGGCCGCAGTGGCCCAGGCGCAAGCGAAGCTCAACCAGCTTCTGAACCCGTCGTCAGCTGATGTTGCCGCAGCCCAGGCGAGCGTTGAGCAGGCAAAAGCGAACCTTGCAGCAGCGCAGATGAAGCTTGATCAGCTTCTGAATCCGCCTCAGCGGGACCTGCAGGCGGCTCAGGCTGCGTACGAAGCTGCGCTGGCGAAGCTGGAACAGCTTAAGAACCCCTCGCCGGCCGATGTCGCTGCAGCGCAGCAAGCCGTTGAGCAGGCCCAGGCAAACCTGGCAACCGCTCAGTCAAGGCTGAACGCCCTGTTAAATCCATCGCCGGCGGACATCGCCAAGGCGCAGCAAGCAGTGCAGGCTGCCCAGGCTGCAGTCTACACCGCGCAACGCCAAGTAGACCGGGATAAGAGCCTGGGGGTCTATGATCCCTGCGACGAGACGCTGAACCCGCCGAAGTGCGTGAGCACGAGCACGTACAACGCGCATCTGGCCCAGCTCCAGGCTGCACAGCTGCAGTTGAGCCAGGCGCAGGCTGCCCTCCAGCAGTTGCAGTCACCCACCCCTGCCGACGTACAGGCCGCTCGGGCCAGCGTGGCAGCAGCGGAGTCAGGACTGGCTGTGGCACGGGCCAGGCTCGAGCAGCTCAAGAACCCCTCCCCGGCTGACCTGGCCAGCGCCCAGGCAGCAGTGCTGCAGGCTGGGGCGAACCTTGAACGGCTGAAAAATCCCGACCCGCGCGACGTACAAAACGCCACGCTGGCCGTGGAACAGGCGAAGGCCGCGCTGGCTGCTGCGGAGGCCCGGCTGAACCAGCTTCTGCACCCCTCGCCGGAGGACCTGCAGGCGGCACAGAGCGCCCTCGACAGTGCCAAGGCCCAGCTGGCTAAACTTCAGGCCGGGCCGACTGAGGCAGATCTGGCAGCAGCACAGGCAGCGCTGCAGCAGGCATTGGCGCAGCTTGCTGCCAAGCAGCAGCCCTATACGCAGGAAGAACTCCGCCAGCAGCAGGATGCTGTCAAGCAGGCGGAGAGCAATCTGGCCAAAGTGCAGAATCCTTATACGACGGCCGATATCGTTGCAGCGCAGGCCGCAGTGGAGCAGGCACGGGCGCAGCTTGAGCTGGCCCAGTTCAATCTGGAGAATGCCACCCTTGTGGCACCGTTCGATGGTATCGTCGGCGCAATCAGCATGAACGCCGGCGAGATGACCAGCGCGCAGACGTTCATCACCGTCCTCGATCCGAACAGCGTCCGTGTGGATGTGACGGTTGACGAGACAGACGTGGCGAAGGTGCGCGTGGGTATGCCGGCGACGGTGACGCTCGAAGCGCTGCCGGACCTACGACTCACGGGCCGTGTGGTCGGCGTGGGGATGGCCGGAACGGTCACCCAGGGCATCGTCACCTACCCGATCTCGATCAGCGTGCAGACGCGGGACCCGCTGCCCAGCGGCATCACCGCCACGGCGACTATTACCATTGATCAACGAGACAACGTGCTGCTGGTGCCGAACCGCGCCATTCGCACGCAGGGACGGAACCGGATCGTCGAAGTGATCACCGGGCAGCAGCCGAACGGTCAGCCGCTGCGCGAGACCCGTCAAGTACGCATCGGTCTCTCGAACGATCAGTTCACCGAAATCCTGGACGGTCTGCGTGAAGGGGAGATCGTGGTGATCCCGCAGACGACGACGGCAGCAGCTCGCGTCCCCGGGCTCGGCGTACCTGGGCCTGTGGGCGGGCCGGTGATTCTGACACGGTAGCCATGAGCCTCATACGCGTGCAGGATCTGACCAAGATCTACCGGATGGGCACCGTAGAGGTGCCTGCCCTGCGGGGGGTGTCGCTGGAGATTGCGCCGGGGGAGATGGTGGCCATCATGGGCCCCTCTGGCTCTGGCAAGAGCACCTTGATGAACATTCTAGGCTGCCTGGACCAGCCCACCAGCGGCACCTACCTGCTCAACGGTCGGGACGTGAGCCACTTCTCCGATGATCAATTGGCCGAGGTGCGCGGCCAGCAAATCGGCTTCGTGTTCCAGAACTTCAATCTTCTGCCGCGACTGACCGCCATCGAGCAGGTAGAGCTGCCCTTGCTGTATGCGGCCAAACCAGTGCCAGGCAAGACCCGCCGCCAGCGTGCGATCGAAGCCCTCGAACAGGTAGGGCTGGGTGACCGGCTGCATCATCGGCCCACTGAGCTCTCAGGCGGCCAGCAGCAACGGGTAGCAATCGCACGGGCGCTGGTGAACCGGCCGTCGCTCATCCTGGCCGATGAGCCGACGGGCAACCTCGACTCGCGCACCAGCGTAGAGATCATGGCCCTCTTCCAGCAGCTCAATCAAGAGCACGGTATTACGATTATCTTCGTCACCCATGAGCCGGACATCGCCCGCTACACCCGGCGCATCATCCATATTCGCGATGGCCTGATCTCTAGCGACGAGCCGGTGCTGCACCCCACGACCGCTGATCCGGTGGTGCGAGCCGGGGCGAGCAGCGGGGGCGATGGGAGAGCGACGGAGGAGCACCCATGACGGTAAACGACGGCGCACGCATCGCCATACGGGCGCTCGGAGCGAACAAGCTGCGCACAGCATTGACGATGCTCGGCGTGATCATCGGCGTCGGGGCCGTGGTCGCGCTGATGTCGATCGGCAGAGGAGCGCAGGAGCAGATCATCTCGCGCATCCGCGGCATGGGTACCAACTTGCTCTTCATCACGCCAGGCAGCATTAACCAGGGTGGTGTCCGCAGCGGGCAGGGTCAGGCGCCAACCCTCACTCTTGAGGACGCGCAGGCGATCGCCGATCCCTCGAATGTGCCGACGGTCGCGCTGGTAGCCCCGGAGATCACTGCCGGCGCGCAGATCGCCTATGGCCCGAATAATACGTTTACGCGCGTCGTCGGTACCACACCGGAGTTCCAGGACGTGCGCAACTGGCGGGTAGCCGACGGGGAGTTTCTCAGCCGCCAGCACCTGGACGCCCGCGCGAATGTTGTTGTGCTCGGGGCGAATGTCGCGCAGACGTTGTTCGGAGATGACCCAGCGGTGAGCCCGGTCGGCCAAACCGTGCGGATCAATCGGATGAATTTCCGTGTGATCGGCGTCATGGAGGCCAAAGGCGCACAGGCGTTAGGGAACCAGGATGATCAGGTGATCATGCCGATCACCACTGTGGCAACGCGACTGCAGCGCAACCGGACGACGCGCGGCGGTACCCAGGTCACCCAGATCACCGTCCAGGTCGCCGAGGCAAGCGACTTAGACGAGACTGTCCAGCGCATCGGCGAGCTCCTGCGCCAGCGGCACCGTGTGGCGCAGGACGACTTTACGATTCGCAGCCAGGAAGACCTGCTCCAGACGGCCACGCAGATCACTGGCACGATGACCATACTACTCGGCTCGATCGCGGGCATCTCGCTCGTCGTCGGCGGCATCGGCATTATGAATATCATGCTCGTGTCGGTGACCGAGCGCACACGGGAGATCGGTATTCGCAAAGCGGTGGGGGCGAAACGACGTGATATCTTGTTGCAGTTCTTGATTGAGTCCGTGCTGGTGAGCGTACTGGGAGGCATCGTCGGCATCGGGCTCGGCATCGGCGTCTCGCGTTTGATTGCAGGGGCGCGCGTGCCCGGCGTGGCGGCCGGTGCAGCCGGGCTACCGAGTGTAGTCACGCCTGACGCCGTGCTGCTTGCCTTTGGCGTCTCAGCAGCGGTCGGGCTGTTCTTTGGGATTTACCCGGCCAGCCGGGCGGCGCGACTGCATCCGATTGAGGCGCTGCGGTACGAGTGAGGAGCACATGAACTTTAAGGTCTTGTTGGGCCTGGCCATTCTGTGTGGGTTGCTGCTCGGCGCAGGCGCCGGGGCGGTAACGAGCCGCCTGCGTAGTAGCGGGCCTGCCACTCCTGCGACAGCCGCAGCTGCCGCGGGGTCCCAGCGTGCCACCGCGGCCCCGGCGAATGTGGGGCAGCAGGCCGGCGAAACAGCCGGTGCGCCGCAGCGAGCGCCGGGCACGCAGCCCGGGCAGACCCTAGCCGGGACGATCGAGAGCATCGATGGCAACGTGCTGACGCTCCGGCTGCCCAATGGGAACAGCGTGCGCGTGGTGGTCGCTGACGGCACGGCGATCCGCCGGATGGTCCCGGGAACACTGTCGGATTTGAGTGTGGGGCAGCGGATCACCGTGGCGGCTGAGCGCGCCGAGGACGGTTCGGCCACAGCCCGGATGATTCAGGTGGTCCCTGAAGGCGTCCAGGCGGTTCAGGACATTCCGCCGCGGGGACAGGGGCAGGACGGGACTGCACCGCAAGATGGTGGCGCCCAGGCTGGCCAGCGGCGCGCCTCGCAGGGTGCTCAGTCGCGTCAGGTCGGCGGGCAAGGCGGCCGGTAACATGCCGTCTCCTCTTCACCTATCCTTGTTAAGCCTATTGCGTTAGTCTATTTCTTCTTCTGATTCTTTTGCTTCTCTCGCAGCTGCTTCTCTCGCAGCAGGTATATAATTCCAAATCTGGTGTTATCTAGTGCCAGCTCGGCACCCGTAACGTGGCGCCGTGTATGCTCCCTGTCCCCAGTGCCCTGCTCCTCCGCAGGCGAGTTGCGCGCTCTGTCCTCTCAGCTCGCCGGGCTTGTCCACGCCACGCCTCTGGCACAGCTGGTCCGTGTAGGCGAAGTGTCTCGCTGGCTCGAGCCCGGCTGGGCCTGTTCCCCCTTCCTGGCAGGGATGTTTGCTGTGCGCCGAGGCTCGCCACGTCACGGTCCGCCTTCTCGGAGCGATGTTTCACGCGGAACAGGGAACCTAGAGCGCGCACAACGGACTCCTGGCTCGTTTCCACTGCTGGAGCCAGCGCTGGACCGGTTCGCGACAGCCCCCGCGAGGGCCTCGTACTGTTGCTGCGGGCAGCACGAAAAACGCGGCACCCTTGCGCGCTGCGGGTGATTGTGCTGGTCGGTGGCCTCCTGCTAGAATCGCTCCTGCGCTGTCTATACTGCGGCTACTCAGCCTGTGAGGGCTGCCTCAGTGGCAACTGTGCTGGCGATAGCCAATCAAAAGGGCGGCGTTGGTAAGACGACGACCGCCGTGAACCTCGGCGTGGCCCTGGCCGAACGGGGGGTGCGCGTCCTGCTGGTCGACGTCGATCCCCAGGGTAATGCGACGAGCGGCCTGGGGCTGCCTCGTCAGGACCCCTCGGTGTACGACGCCCTGCTGGGCGACGTGGCTTTGGACGCCGTGGTGCGCTCAAGCGGACGGGCACGGCTTGATCTGGCGCCATCGTCCGAGTCTCTGGCCGGCGCTGAAATCGAGCTCGTCGGCGCCACCGAGCGTGAGCGCCGCCTGGCCCGGGCGTTGCAGCCGCTGGATGATCGTTACGAGGTCATGCTGATCGACTGCCCACCATCCCTGGGTCTCCTGACGCTGAATGCACTTACTGCCGCCCATGGTGTGATCGCGCCGGTGCAGTGCGAGTATCTGGCGCTGGAAGGGCTGGCGCAACTACTCAAGACGGTTCGCCTGGTCCACGAGCATCTGAACCCGCGCTTGACCGCAATGCGCGTGGTGATGACGATGTACGATGGCCGCACAAACCTGTCGCAGCAGGTCGTCGAGCAAGTTCGAGCGCATTTCCCGCAGCTCTTCTATCGCAGTATCATCCCGCGCAGTGTGCGGGTCAGCGAAGCGCCTAGCCACGGCCTGTCTGTGCTGGAGTATGACCCACACGCCCGCGCCGCGGAGGCCTATCGGAACCTCGCCAGCGAACTTCTGGCCGAGTGGCAGATCATAGCAGAGGCAGAGAAGAATGCAGCGCCAGCGGCTGCTCCTGAAGCAGGCGTGGCGGGTGCAATGGAAGAGACCTGAGCAAAGCCCCAAGAAAAGACTCCAGAGGAGCGGTAGCGAGCATGGCACGGGGACGCGCAGGATTAGGACGGGGACTAGATGTGCTGCTGAGTGGCGTGCAAGGATCAGACAGCAGCGCTGTCACCGAGGTACCGGTCGAGCGGATCGTGCCTAACCCGCGGCAGCCTCGCCAGCGGATCGACCCCACTGCCTTGCAAGAGCTTGCTGAGTCGATCCGCCAGCATGGGCTGCTCCAGCCACTGCTGGTCAGCCGCCTGCCTGACGATGGCTCACCGCTGGGCGGTCCATACCAGCTCATTGCCGGCGAACGGCGCTGGCAGGCAGCGCGGCTGGCCGGGCTCACGCGCGTGCCTGTGATCGTCAAGGAAACCACGCCGCAGGGGCTGCTGGAGCTTGCCCTCGTAGAGAATATCCAGCGGGCCGACCTCAATCCGCTCGAGGAGGCAATGGCCTACCGCCAGCTTATCGAGGAATTCGGCCTGACCCAGCAGCAGGTCGCCGACCGGGTCGGCAAGAGCAGGGTCACGATCGCCAACGCCCTTCGATTACTGAACCTGCCCCCCGATGTGCTGGACCTGCTGGCATCAGGAGCGCTTACCGAAGGCCATGCTCGCGCTCTCCTGGCGGCTGCGGACCCCGCCCAGCAACAGGTGCTGGCTCGGCGCGTCGTGGCCGAGGGCCTGAGCGTGCGAGCGACCGAGGAACTGGCCCGCCGTGCTGCACGGAGCGCGCCTGACGAGCGTTCCTACGCTGACGGCGTGCCGGAGCCGTACAGCGACGACCTGGAGGCCGCATTCCGGCGCGCCCTGGGCACCAAGGTCGAGCTGTTTCGCAGCCGGCGAGGAGGGCGGCTGGTGATCCATTTTTACTCCGACGAGGAGTTGCAGCGGTTGTATGACCTGCTGGTGGGTGATGGGTAGCGTGAATCGGCATTGCCTGTGAAAGTACGTGTGGCGTCACACGTGCCCAGACCTGTGCGTACCGGCATCTACCTCGGTTGATTGACCCATGACCCGTGTTGCAGTTGTCCGCACCTCGCCCAAGACAGTGGCAGATGACTACCAGCGCCTCTTCGCACTGGCCGGCCTTACAGAGGCACTCCCTCCTGGCGAGCCACTTGCCCTGAAGCTCAATCTGTCTTGGTCGCGCTACTTCCCCGCCTCTAGCACACCGCCCTGGCAGTTGGAGGCCACCTTGCGGGCCCTGCTCGATGCTGGCCATCGCGCAGAGACGCTTATCGCCGTCGAGACGCGCACTGCCTACGTCAACCCGCGCCGTGCTCTCAAGGCGAACCGCCTGGAGCACCTGCTGGCCACGTACAAGATACGGTTCGTCGGTCTGGGACGGGCTGAACGGACGCCCTATCGCTCCCCGCAGCCACTCCTGGTGCTCGACCGCCTCTATCCGGATGGCGTTCCTGTGCCCACAGTGATGTGCGGGCGAAACCTGCTTCATCTCGCAACCGTCAAGACCCATGGGCTGTGTACGCTCACCGGCGCTGTTAAAAACGGCTGGGGTTCCGTCCTGCCGCCGATGACCCACCATCTGCACAAGTACATCCAGGAGGTGCTGGTCGATCTCCTTGCGCTACAGCTTCAGCTCCATCCTCACCGCTTCGCCGTGCTCGACGGCACCGTCTGTGGCGACGGCGCTGGACCGCGCACCATGCAGCCACGCATTCAAAACTACCTCATCGCTGGCAGCGATCTCTTGGCTGTCGATGCAGTCGCCGCTCGCTTGATGGGGTTCGATCCGTTGAGCATCGCCTATATCGCTCTGGCACACGCACTAGGGCTCGGCTGTGGGGACCCGGACCAGATCGAGATCGTCGGCGACGACATTTCTGGCATAAACTTTGGCTTCCGGTGCCAGACGAACCTGGCGCTGTGGGGCGACCAGGTCCTCGTGCGCGGGCCGTTCCGTGCCCTGGAGCGACTGCTGCTCCACTCGCGGCTGCACGTCCTCGTCCCACTCATTTCCGCACTCTACCACGACGTAGTGTGGTATAACATCCTCGGGCGGCCTCGTCTAGCGCAGTTCATGCGCAGCGAATGGGGAAAGGTGCTCCTGAGCTACCCTCTGTAAGCACCAGCCCTGGTCGATTTTTAAATAAATTTTTTTAAATTAAATTATTAAACATGCACGCCGTACACGACCCACGGCGGGGCCCTGTATCTCGAGCATGAGCTCTTGAACCAATGCGATACGAAAGCGGCGGGGGCAGCCGGCCTGCGTCCCAGCAGCGCGGTCCCCTGCACGGCACAATCACTGATCTCACCGAGCAAGTTCACCATCGCGGCCGCGTCAACGTGTACCTTGATGGCCACTTCGCCTTCGGGGTGAGTGCTGAGCTCGCCGTCACCGCGGGATTGCAGCCTGGTCGCGTGCTGTCTGCCCCCGATGTTGCACAGTTGCTCCGTGCCGACGCCCTGCACACAGCCCGCGAGGCGGCATTACGCTTCCTGGGATACCGCCCTCGCAGCGAGGCCGAGGTCCGCGCGTATCTCGAGCGCCGGAAGGGATACCCGCCCGATGTCGTGGCCGAGGCCGTAGAGTGGCTCCGCGAGCGGGGCTACATCGACGATGCGGCCTTCGCCCAGTTCTGGGTAGCGAACCGCATGGCCTTCCGCCCGCGCGGGCGCCGCCTGCTGCGCGCTGAGCTGCGCGGGAAAGGTGTCGCGCGTGAAACAGTCGAGGCTGCCCTCGAGCCACTCGACCGTGAAGGCGAGGCCCTGATCGAACAGGCTGCACGCATGCAGCTCCGGCGACTCACCCTCGACGACAAGGCAGACTTCCAGCGCTTCCGTGCGAAGATGATTGCCTCCCTGGCCCGCCGCGGCTTTGACTACGAAGAGATCACCGCCATCGTTCGCCAGCTCTGGGATGAACTCCATGACGAGGGCGCTCGTCCCATTCGGGACGACGATGGCCAGGCTGAGAGTTAGCAGGATAGCCAGGAGGTAGCAGGCGCGCATGCCCTGAGCTCTGCGCGCGAGAGCGGAAGCTCAACGAAGAAGGTTGTCCCTTGCCCAGGTTCGCTCTCAACCCAGATGCGTCCGCGGTGGAGAGCTACGATCGGGGCACAGATGTACAGCCCCAATCCCAGCCCGTTCGTGATCGTGGTCACGTTCGGGCCACGGTAGAAGCGCTCGCACAGGCGCTCCTGGGCATTGGCGTCCCGCGCGACGCCCTCGTCGCGCACGGTGATGCGGGTATGCTCATTGAGCTGCTGCAATGTCAGGGCGATCTCGCCACCTCTGGGGAGTACTTCACCATCTTGCTCAACAGGTTCGCTAGCATCTGCTCGATCCGGCCCGCGTCGCAGGTGCATACGAACGTTTCCGGCAGCTCCAGGTCGATCCGGTGCATGTCGGTGGTGACCTGTCCCTGCTCGGCCACACGCCGTAATGCTTTCTCCATGCTCCCATGAGGGCGCCTGTGCAGGCGCCGCGCTGACGGCACAGGCGTATACAAGCTTTCAGGTACAGGAATACCCTGTCGCCTGGTGTGCAGTACTCACCCGGCGACAGGCATATTCTCGCCAGTGCACTGGCGCTGAGAGAACAGAGGCAGGACTTCCGAGGGGAATGTGGCTACTTAGGCTACACCTACCACCTACAGGCGCCCAAGCTACCAACGAGCACCTGTCGCATACACTTCAGGATTGGCGCACCAGCGGGGCCGGCCGCCGCGCAGCACCGTGACGACCTCCTCGGCTACCATCGTCGCCATGCGGTACATGGCTTCTTCGGTATGTGCAGCCATATGCGGTGTGACGATCACGTTCCCCAGCCGAAAGAGTGGGTGATCTGCCGGGGGCGGCTCCTCCGCAAACACATCCAGTGCGGCGCCAGCCAGCCGCCCAGCAACCAAGGCATCGTAGAGCGCCTGCTCGTCAATCACGCCACCGCGCGCAGTGTTGATGAGATAGGCACCGGGCTTCATCCATCCAAGCTGCTCGGCTCTCAGGAGGCCCCGCGTCGCTGGCGTGAGCGGCACGTGGAGGGTCACAACGTCTGAGCGCGAGAGTAGTGAGCGCAAGTCCGGGGCGAGCTCGATCCCCAGCGCGGCTGCCTGCTCAGGCGACACCACCGGGTCAAGCCCGATCACCTGCATGGCGAGTGCAGTACGGAACATCTCAGCGACCCGCCTGCCGATCCTGCCAAGCCCGATGATGCCAACCGTCTTACCGGCAAGCTCCATCCCGAAGAGTTCATTCCGCGCAGCAAAGTGTCCCGCGCGCAGCGCCCGATCACCAGGCAGGATGCGCTTTGCTAGCGCGAGCATGAAGCCCAGTACATGCTCTGCCACAGACTCGGCGTTGGCTTCGGGGGTGAACACCACCGGGATGCCGCGCCGGGTGCACGCCTCCAGGTCCACGCTGTCAACGCCAACGCCGTGGCGGCCAACTACTTGTAGCTTCGGCGCAGCTTCCACCATCTCAGCCGGAAAACGAGTGATCCGTAACACGACCGCGTCCGCGTCCTGGATCACCGCGCGCAGCGTTCCCGGATCGGAGGAGGCCGGGCGAACCACGTCACCGGCCTGCTTGAGGATACGAATACCCTCCGGATGGATCGGCTCTGTCACAACGATCTTCACCTTGGTGCTCCCTGACGTGTGCTCCCTGACATATACTACCGGCGTATACTACCAGGGGAAGGGCCTTCGGCGTACGCTGGTCTGGCCAGCGGCGCGATTATACGCAAGGAGGGGCTTGCCGTGAAAGGATCTTGCCGCGTAAGAGGTGGGGACTGTGATCACTGAGCAGCGTGGCCTGCCGTCTGAGCTACGCACGCAGATACCGACCTATAACAACCTTATTCTGCGTATTTCCCGGCTGATTGGCGAGCGCTACTTCGAGTGGTACCACCGCATCGAGTGCACCGGGGCAGAGCGCGTGCCGCGGGCAGGGCCGCTCTTGGTCGTTGCCAACCATGCCAGCAATCTGGACCCATTCGCTCTCTCCTACGGCATACCGCGCCCGGTGAGCTTTCTGGCCAAGCGGGAGCTCTTTGGCATTCCTGTAGTCGGCTACCTCCTGCGCCAGTGGGGCTGCTTCCCGATCGACCGCGAGGAGGCAGACATTAGCGCGGCACGTACCAGCCTGGCTATCCTGCGCGCCGGGCTGGCGCTGGGGCTCTTCCCTGAAGGGACGCGCACCCGCACCGGCCAGCTCCAACCGTTCAAGACCGGCGTGGCCAAGATCGCTGTGCGTGCCCGCGCCCCTATTCTTCCTGTAGGGCTCCTCGGGACGTTCGAGGCGCTGCCGCCCGGGGCCCTGCTGCCGAAGCCGGCCAAGATCCGCGTCCGCTACGGCACGCCCTTTGAACTCAGTGACTATTACGACCGACGCATCAGCGACGACGACGCGGCGGAGGCCACCAGGCGCATCCGAGAGGCAGTCGCTCAGCTCCTGCGCTGAAGCGGCTCTTGTCCCTCTGCTGCTCTTCTGACCTACTCCTTGAGTTACGTTACTGGGCTCTCCCGGCCGGTCCGAAGGTGCCATCACGTACGCCAGCGGTTACCGCCGTGATCCGCGGCAGGTGTTCACTAAGCAAGTCCCACGTTTGCCCACCGTCGGTTGACGCGTAGAGCTCGCCAGTGGTTGTGCCAAGGTAGATCCCTGGCGGATCAAGTGGGTCAACGGCAAGTGCATCCCGCAGGACGCCTCCATGGTGGGGGATCTTGCCACACATGCCCAGCGGCTGCCAGTGCACACCGCCATCCTGGCTGCTATAGATCTGTAGCCGTCCGTGTGGCGGCACACGGCGCTCGGCACTTTCCAGTGGGACCACCAGCACAGCACCTGTCCTGGTGACACAGATGGGAAAGCCAAACCGTCCCGGCAGCCCCTGGTCGATGCGGTACCAGGTCCACCCGCCGTCGTGTGATGCGAACACGCCCTCTCGATGCTGGAGGTAGAGCTGGCCGGGCCTCGTGGAATCGAGCGCTAGCTTGTGCACGCAGTATCCGGCGGCGGGGCCAAGGTCCCACGCCGCGGGCTCAGGCAGGCCAGCATTGCAGGGCATCCATGTCGTGCCACCGTCGTCTGTGCGATAGACGCCCGCCACCTGCACGCCTGCCCACATCCGCTCTGGGCGAGCGGGGTCGATCACGACGCTGTGCACCCACCCGTCGCGCAGGGCAGAGACAGGCGCGACCTGGCGCATGGCTCGCGCCAGACCCTCTACCTCGTGCCACGACCTTCCACCGTCCCGGCTTGCCAGGAGGGCTGCTCCCTCCACACCCGCGTACAGGAGTTCCAGCTGCCCCGGCGGCCCAGCAGCGAGATGCCACAGCCGCCGCAGTGGCTGTCTCGTACCCGCGGTGAGTTCTGCCGCTCCAACGATATGTCGCCAGGTCCGGCCCAGGTCTTCGCTCACGTACAACGCCGGCCCCTGGTCCGCAGCCAAGATCCCTGCCCAGAACCGCACCTTGCCGCGCTTATCAACAGTAAGATTGGCAGTATTAACAGTATTCTCAATATTGGCAGTATCGGCAATATCGGTAGTATTGTTAATATTGTTAGTACTGTCAGTAAGGACACAGCAAAGGACACAGCATACCTCTGCCGGAGCCAGGTAAGGCCCGCTCCGCTGCCAGCGGCGCCGAGTCTGATCGGACTGGAACACAAATAGGCCGCTGGCCGTGCCAGCGAGGAGATACACCTGCGCGCTCATCTCGCCTCAGAGTATCTGTTGGAATATTAGAATAATATCAAGGCATGGAAAGAGCCCGGGAGACCTGCGTACTGCAAGGGTCTCAGGAACACGTGACGCTTTTACCCCGCGCTCCAGGGATACCGGCCAGCCATGAACCCACGCGTGCACTTCGAAAGTCTCAAGCTCCTTGAGCGGTGCGGCCGAACAGCCGGTAACGCACCGGAGGATCGCCCTCTTCACTGCGTGCACGGTCCTGGTTCGAATACTCTTGCAAACGCAGAGCACCTCAGGTTCCAGGACAGACACTCGCGCCGCGTGTTGCCTCCGCAGTCGCAATCAGCTATGCTCCTGTAGCGTACGCTGTCTCCGCCGTCTAGCGCAACATACAACGCGGCCACGGCGTCGTGAAGGGCGACTGCAGGATACCGCCGATGCGCCTTACCCGCGAGGAGGAAGCTATTCTGTCCGGCGCTACTGGAGAGGCAGCGCGCCGCGCCCTCGAGATGCAACTGGAGGTGGGGGCGTTTTTCGGCGCCGAGGATTTCGTGCCGGTCAGTTCGGCCCATATCATGGCCGAGATCGAGTCTATGGGCGAGGCCGGGCTGGCCTTCGTCGAGGAGATGGCCGCGCTGGGAGCACGGGCGTGTATCCCTGCCACATGCAATCCCCGTAGCGTGGACTTCCAGCTCTGGCGTGCACTTGGCCAGGAGGAGCGGCAGGTCGAGCTAGAACGCCGTCTCAGCCAGGCGCTGGAACAGATAGGCGTCCTGGTCGTAGATACGTGCATTAACTACCAGACAGTCCTACCGCCGCGCTTCGGCGAGCACCTGGCTTGGGGCGACACCGGCGCAGTGATCTACGCGAACAGCGTTGCCGGCGCGCGGTCCAACTTCGAGGGCGGGCCGGCGGCGCTGGCCGCGGCTATTACTGGCCGCGTGCCACGCTACGGCTACCATCTGCCTGAGCAGCGGCGCGGCACCGTGTACGTCGAGGTTCTGGATCGCCCACGGCGGCGCTCGGACTGGAGCGCGCTCGGTTGCATCGTTGGGCGGGAGGTCAATGACTACTGGCAGGTGCCAGTCCTCATAGCGCCGGATGTCCAGCCCGGTGTAGAAGACCTGAAGCACCTGGGCGCCGCGCTGGCTAGCTTCGGCTCCCTCGCCCTGTTCCATCTAGTGGGAGTCACTCCTGAAGCGCGCACCGTTGAGGAGGCATTCGGCGGGCGGCCTCCGGACCGGCAGCTGACCGTGGAGCCGGGCGCGCTCGAGGCCACGTATCGCTCATTCATCCCGGAGAAAGAGCAGCCTGACCTAGTGGTCTTCAGCGCGCCCCAGCTCTCGCTCCTTGAACTGCGCGACCTGGCCCGCGCCCTCCATGGCCACCGCGTGCATCCGGCGGTCCGGCTCATCGCTACGACGAACTATCACTACTACGCAGTGGCAGAGCGGCTGGGCTACGTGCGGGCCATTGAGGAGGCCGGTGGCCTGGTGGTCAGCGGCGCGTGTTTCTACCTGCTCACACCCAACGAGCTGCGCGAGCGCTTCTGCTACCGCACAATTGTAACTGATTCCGCCAAGCTGGCGAACATCATCGCAGGCTATGGTTACAATCCTGTCTTCCGACCCACCGACGTGTGCCTCCAGGCTGCGCTGACAGGGAGGCTACCGTGGTGAACCAGGAGCAGATCGTGTTGCGCGGCCATCCCGGCGTTGGCCCGGACATCGAGGGAGAGGCGCTGGTCTGCGCTGACAACTTCAGTGCCCGCTACGACCTTGACCGTCGCACCGGGGTCGTCTCACGGGAGGGCCACGCCCTGTACGGGCAGCGATTGGCCGGCAAGGTGTGCGTCTTCAACACCGCCAAGGGCGGCGTCGCCACTGCCTGGGCGCTTCTCGATATGAAGAGCCGCGGGGTAGCCCCTGCTGCGCTGATCTTTCGTACGGCGAATCCGATCATGGTCCAGGGCGCTGTGCTGGCAGGCATCCCTCTGCTGGATCGCCTGGAGCCTGACCCTGTGACTGCGCTGCGCACTGGCGACTACGTGCGCGTACGGCCGCGCCTTGGCCTGGTTGAGGTTCTCCATCGCGGGACGTCCGCTGCGCGAGGTTTGCCGGGGAGCCCGCTGACGCCAGGGACCGCCTAAGGCCGCATTTGAAGTATTACACCGGCGGAGTTCCACGCCCTTGACAGCCTGGCTGTCGCTGCCTAGCATACCTTCGCCTGGCAGGTGCTGCTGTGCTGAAATCGGGCAAAGAGGGCAGCGCGGCGGAGAGGAGGGAGGGCATATGAGTACCCCCAGCTTGCTGGAACTGGCGGAGCGCACACCGGATCCAGTCCTGCGCGCGGGCATCCGCCGCCATGACTTCGTGCGCGTGCGCTTCCTCGAAGCTATCGACCCGCTCACCGACGAGCAGATCCACTGGCGGCCGGGCGGCCCGCAGGCACGGCCCATCGCGCTGATCCTGGACCACATCGGCAGCGCGGCGACCAATTACCTGCGCAGCATCGCTGGCGAGGCCGCCACCGCCGGGCTGGGGCCATGGCAGGATCCTAACGCCCTGGAGACCTATACCCGGCGTCCGCTGGCGTTCTACCGTGACCACATCCTAGCCGTGCACGATCGGCTGGTGGAAGCGTATCTCCAGGCCACGCCAGAGTTGCTCGCTCGAGAGATAATGCTCCGCTCAGGACGCTCGATCACTGGCGAGATGCTGCTCTTCCATGCCGCCGAGCATCTGTACTACCACACCGGGCAGATCAACTACATTACGATGCTACCCGGCTTTCCCGGGTGAGTACCGCCCGGATCTCAGCATGGGTATGCCACTCAGCGTACGGAGGGAGGCATCGCTATGGGGGCTCCAGCGAGCAAGCGTCGCGTTCTGGTGACGGGAGCGACCGGGTACATCGCCGGGCAGCTCCTGCCGGCCTTCCGCCAGCGCTACGATCTGGTGTTGCTGGACACGCGAACCACCGATCGGGGAGGACATCCGGTAGAGGGCGTTCGGCTGGCCGATCTCCGCTCCACCGACCTCGATGCGCTGCGCCCGCACTTCGCTGGCGTTGACACCGTCGTCCATCTGGCCTACTACCGGCCGAACGGGCCGGTGGGGGCAGGGCATACCTACTACGACGAGCGGGTGAACGTGGACATGGCCTACCATGTCTACCAACTCTCGTTCGACGCCGGGGTACGCCGCGTGGTCATGGCATCGTCCAACCATGCCTGCGACTGGTACGAGCACCTGCTACGGGCGCGCAAACTAGATATGGTATATCCGGATACCTATCCGTTGTCTGATAACTACTATGGCTGGGCGAAAATCGCCTACGAGCATCTGGGCTTCATCTTCGCCTGCGGCGCACTCGGCCGCAAAATGGGGGTGGTGCAGATCCGCATCGGCGCCCCGCGGGAGATCGTCGCCGAGCGCTTCCAGGGCAATCCGATCGGCTATAAGCGCGACCTGGGCGCCTACATCAGCCCGCGCGACCTCCAGCAGCTTTTCATAAAGTCCATCGAGGCGGAGCGCATCGACAACGAGCATGGCATCCCCTTCCAGGTCTTCTATGGCATCTCGGGTAACACGCGGGCGTTCTGGAGTATCACGAACGCCCGGCGGGTGATCGGCTACGAGCCCGAAGATGACTCGGAGGTTAAGTACGCCGACGACATCCGCCGCATGCTCATCGAACCCGGTCTCGGCGGGAGGCTGTAATCTTATGAAGATCACACGGATTGAGACCTTTCTGGTGCACCCTGACCACCGGAACCTGGTCTTTGTGAAGGTGCATACCGACGAGGGCATCTACGGCATTGGGGAAGCGTACTCGTGTGGTCCCGATCGGGCCACTGAGGCGGCCATCCATGACTTTGAGGAGTGGCTGGTCGGCCGCGATCCCTTAGACATCGAGGGGCTGTGGCAATTCATGTACATCGGCTCGCGCTTTCCCGGCGGGTCGGTGGTGAACGCCGCTATCTCGGGGATCGACCATGCCCTGTGGGATATCAAGGGCAAGGCTCTGGGCGTACCGGTCTGGCAGCTCCTGGGTGGTAAAGTGCGCGACCGCGTGCGGGTGTACCAGAGCGCGGGCGGGCGCACCCCTGAGGAAATCGGCGAGCGGGCACTGGCCCTGCGCGAGCGCTACGGCTATACCGCGTTCAAGATCAGCCCGCATCCCCCAGGAAGCGAGAGCATGCCCTGGAACCGCGTCGTGCGGGAGGCTGCGGCGCGCCTGGAAGGCATCCGCAAAGCTGTGGGTGAGGATGTAGACATCGGCGTCGATCCCCACGCCAAAATCTTCGAGCCGGTGCGTGCCCTGGAGATGGCCGAGGCGCTCAAGCCGTACACGCCCTTCTTCTTCGAGGAGCCCTTGCGTCCAGAGAACATCGATGCCCTGGCCGAGTTCAAGAAGCAGTGCCCGATACCCGTAGCGACTGGTGAGATGCTCTACACGAAGTACGAGTTCCGTGACCTACTCGTCCGAGGCGCCGCCGATATTATCCAGCCGGATGTCTGCCTCACCGGCGGACTCTCCGAAATGAAAAAGATCGCGGCGATGGCGGAGGCATACTACGTCACTGTGGCCCCCCACAACCCGATGGGTCCGGTGGCCACGGCGGTGAACGTGCACTTCGCCATCGCCACGCATAACTTCCTGATCCTGGAGTACATCCCTGACGACCAGCCGCCGCGGCGGGACCTGGTGAAAGAGCCGCTGGTGGTCAAGGATGGCTATATTGAGGCGCCCACGCGGCCTGGCCTAGGCATCGAGCTGAACGAGGAGGCGTTTGGAAAGTACCCGTACCGGAGCTGGCACCGCGGCTTCCCGTGGCGTCCGGATGGCTCGATCGGGTTCATCTAAACTATCTCATCTAAACTATCTATGTATAACTTCTATGTATAACTATCTAAGTAGAGTAGATACTGCCTCTCTACACATCATAACTGGTTACACAGGTAAACCTACCAAAAGGATCGCGCCATGAAGATCACGAACATCGAGGCCTATCCCGTCTGGGGTGGCGGCAGGAACTACCTTTTTGTAGTCGTGGACACCGACGAAGGCATCTCCGGCGTGGGCGAGGCCGGGCTGACCGGCCGTGAACTCGGCGTGATGGGCGTGATCGAGCACTTCAAGCCCCTTCTCATCGGCCAGGATGCCAACCGCATCGAGCACATCTGGCAGATGCTCTTCCGCGGCGGCTTCTTCCCGGCTGGCAAGATTGCCTGCTCAGCTATCTCGGCCATCGACATTGCCCTGTGGGATATCCAGGGAAAGGCGCGCGGTGTGCCAGTCTATCAGCTCCTCGGCGGGCTCGTGCGAGACAAAGTGGTCTGCTACCCGCATAACGGCGGCCGGACGGTCGAGGAGCTGGTGGAGAGCTGCCTGCGCACGAAAGAAGAAGGCTGGAAGTTCGTGCGCTGGGGCCTGCCGCAGCGCGACGGTGGCATCCTCGAGCCCACGGAGTCGGTGCTGCTCGCGATCAAGCAGTTCGAGGCCGTGCGCAAGGCCGTCGGCGACGAGATCGAGATCTGCTTCGATGTGCACACCAGGCTCGATCCTCCGGAGGTAACGTACTTCTGCAAGGCGGTCGAGCAGTACCGCCCCTTCTTCATCGAGGATCCGATCCGTTCAGAGGGCATGTACAGCCTGCGCTGGCTGCGCGAGCACACGTCTGTCCCGATCGCCGTGGGGGAACAGTTTGCTTCCAAATGGGAGTTCCGCCAGGTCATCGAGGAGGAACTGACCGACTACGCCCGCATCGACCTGTGCATCGTCGGCGGCATCTCGGAAGCACGCAAGATCGCCGGTTGGTGCGAGACGCACTACATCAAGCTAGCGACGCATAATCCGCTCGGGCCGGTGTCCACCGCGGCATGCCTGCACCTGAACCTGGCCTGCAATAACTTCGGCGTCATGGAGCAGCCGCGCCGCCCGGGCACGATGCTGACTGACGTGGTGCCAGTGCAGGTAGAGTGGCAGGATGGCTACCTGCTGCCTCCTGCGCGGCCCGGCCTCGGCATCGAGTTTGACCGCGAGGCAGCGAAGCAACACCCGTTCCAGATGCGCGAGCTGCCGCATCTCCGCCGCCTGGATGGCTCGGTGACGAACTGGTAGCTCGCAATGGGGGGGGAGGGGAACGCCTGCCTGTGGGTGAACGGCTGCGTGTCCTGATGGTCTCCAAGGCGTGTGTCGTCGGCGCCTACCAGAAGAAACTGGAGGAGCTCGCGCGCGCGCCCGATATCGAGCTGACAGTGGTCGTGCCGCCGTCCTGGCGTGAAGCCGGGCATAACCAGCCTCTGGAGCGGGCCCACATGGCGGGCTACGAGCTCGCAGTCGAGCCGCTCGTCTTTAACGGGCATCATCACATTCACTTTTATCCACTGATCCACCGGCAGTTCCGGCGCGTGCACCCGCACGTCGTGCACATCGACGAGGAGCCCTACAACCTCGTTACGTTCCAGCTCCTGTGGCTGGCGCGGCTGGCTGGCGCGCGCACGCTCTTTTTCACTTGGCAGAACCTGGCGCGCCGCTACCCGCCGCCGTTCTCGCTGATGGAGCGCTACGTGCTGGCGCACGCCGAGGCCGCCATCGCTGGCACTCATGAGGCGGCTGTAGTGTTGCGTAGCAAAGGGTACCGTGGCCCTATCGAGATCATTCCGCAGTTTGGCGTCGATCCCGAGCTGTTCTGCCCGGCCGGGCAGGCTGCTCCAGCGCCCGACGGCCGGCCGTTCACTGTCGGCTACGCCGGCAGGCTGGTCGAGCAAAAGGGCGTGCTGGTGCTGGTCGAAGCCTTCGCCCACGCTGTCAGGCAGCTCCCGGCAGGGACGGCCTGGCGGTTAACCCTGGCCGGCTCCGGGCCTCTTCAGGGGGACATTCAACGGCGCGCCCGGGAACTGGGCATCGCGCACCTGGTCGAGCTGGTGCACCATCTTCCTTCAATGGCGATGCCGGACTTCCTGCGCAGCCTGGACGTCCTGGTGCTGCCTTCGCTCACGCGGCCGAACTGGAAGGAGCAGTTCGGCCGCGTGCTCATCGAGGCCATGGCATGCGGAGTGCCAGTGCTGGGATCAGCCTCCGGGGAAATCCCGCGGCTCATCGGGGACGCCGGCCTGACCTTCCCTGAGGGCGAGGCCGGTCTTCTCGCTGAGCGCTTGCTCTGGCTGTACCGCTACCCTGACGAGCGCCGGCGCATGGCCGGGCGCGGCCGCGCCCGCGTGCTGGAGCAGTACACCCACGCTCAAGTAGCCGCGCGCACTCTGGAGCTCTACCGGCAGCTCGCGCACCGGCCAGGTCTCCGTCTGCGCGGCTCGTCTGAACCGGCGGTACCGCGCCCTCCCCGGTAGGGCCGAACCGCAGGATGCCCCAGCGTTGCCTGATCCCTCGATAGACATGCCTGAGGACCAGGCTGCGGAACAGACGGCTGGTCAAGCACTCCACTTGGCTGCCTGCGCCGGCTGCAGCGAAGCGCACAGCACAGAGAGGCTGTACGATATAATACATGAGCGATTCCAGCACATGACGGATGCCTGTTCAGAGGCGGCCGGGGGACACGCTCCTACGCACATGCCGTTGCCCTTCTTCGAGCCAGGCTCACGCACAGTCTATACCACCAAGCGTGCTGCGCTGCCGCACTACCAGGCGCTGCGAGAGAAGTACCTCCAGCGGGCGCAGGGCCGCGAGCGCGATCTGCTTGAGCGCACGTTCACGACGTTGATCGAGCGCATCGAGCGTATGCCCGACGATGTCGTATTGCGTATCTCTGTGGAGGTACGCCAGCAGACCGGGAGCGGACAGCCGCCGCCGGAGGCGCCGGTGGCCAGCACGGCGGGTGCGGACGTAGCGCAACCAGCCGGCCACTGGACGATAACCATCAATGTGCGCGCCTACTCAGACCAGATTGGCTGAGGGGCACAGGGCGGCGAGGCGGCATTCGGTGCAGCGCGGCTTCCGCGCCTCGCAGACGCGGCGGCCGTGATAGATCAGCGCATGCCCCAAGAAGATCCACTCCTGCTGGGGGATCAGCTCCATTAGGTCTCGCTCGATCTTCTCGGGGTCCTGGTGCTCCGTAAGGCCCAGCCGGCGGCTCAGCCGGGCCACGTGAGTATCGACGACGATCCCGGAGGCGATCCCCCAGCAATTCCCCAGTATTACATTCGCCGTCTTGCGCGCCACGCCCGGCAGTCGCACAAGTTCTTCCATCGTGCGAGGCACCTCACCGCCGAACTCATCGAGCAAGAGCTGGGCAGCCTGCCGGATCGCCTTCGCCTTGTTCCGGTAGAAGCCTGTCGAGCGGATATCCTGCTCGAGCTCCTCCTGGGGTACTCTGGCATAGTCTTCGACCGTGCGGTACTTCTGGAAGAGCTGCCTCGTCACGATGTTGACTCGCTCGTCGGTGCACTGGGCCGAGAGGATCGTGGCGACGAGCAATTGCAGCGGCGTGTCATAGTCGAGTGAGCAGCGGGCATCGGGATACATCTCGCGCAAGCGCGCTACGATCTCGTGTGCGCGAGCGCGGCGCTCTGTCGGAGACTCCTCAGCCCTTCGCGCGTCTATAGCAGCCATAGATCCTGTCTCCTGCGCGCAGCATCGCTGCCGAATGTACCAGTACCTGGGGCTGCTGTAAACCCGACCGAGCGATGTACATGAGAGCTTGCCAGCAAGCATGCCTTATTCGGTGCGTCTGGTTATCAACGCCCGTGCAAACAAGCAGGCTCATGCTCAAAGCCACACAACGCCCCACCAAGTGCTATAGTGTGGCAGCGTAGATAGTGTCGCACTGACGATGGCTGCCGCTCGAGCGCGCGCTCTGCATGGGGTGAGCGGCTGCCGGTGCGCTGAAGCGCGCGAGGAGGGATAACGATGCCCAAACAGAAGGTGGCCCTGGTGCTGAGCGGCGGCACATCGCTGGGCGCCTATATAGCCGGCGCCCTCGATGAGCTCATGCAGGCCTTCAGCGCAGCTAGCGATCGCTATGAGATCGACATCATCACCGGGGCTTCCGCCGGCGCCACCACCGCGGCGCTAATCGCTCATGGCCTGTTCTATCGCGGCGGCCAGACCGCGCTCCACGATGTGTGGGTCGATAAGCTCGACATCATCGAGCTGCTCGATCCAGCCGTGCCGGCGGACGAGCCGCCGACCATCCTGAGCAACCGTCGCTTGCGCGAGGTCGCTCAAGAACAGATCGAATGGAAGCCCGCTGGCGGACCAGGGCAGCGCGCGCCCTTCTGCGCCGAGCGCCTCACCCTGGCTATGACCATCGCCAACGTGACCCCGCTCCCATATATCTCCCGCATCGCCCAGCCTACCGGCAGCGGCGTCGAGGAGTTCGTGCAGTACCGTCATGCCGAGCAAGAAACGTTCTTCCTCGACGGCGGGATCCGGCCGGATGACCCGGAGGTCTGGCCGCGCATTGCCAGGGTCGCCCAGGCTTCGGCCGCCATCCCGCTGGTGTTTCCGCTGGTGCAGCTCTCGCGACAGGCGGAGAACCCTGCCCATTACATCCAGCGCCCGAACTTCCACGGGGAAGCGCGCTTCTGGTACTTCGACGGCGGCACCTTCAATAACCTACCAGTTGACCTGGCGTGGTATTACATGCAGCAGAACGCCTCCGGCGCCGACCCATTGGAGGATCGCACTGTCATCGTGATCAACCCCTGGCGCAGCGATGCGATGGTGTCAGACATGACACCACCGCGGCCGGGAGTGTTTGCCCACGCCATCGGCCTGCTCGCCGCCCTGCGCCAGGAAAGCAGCGCCATCCAGTTTCAGCATGAGGTAGTCGCGCGCTCGCGCGCCATGCAGTTTCAGAGCCCGCAGGAGGCCGCGCGGGTGCTGCCCGGCGTTGACCCTGCCCCGGTGGAGCTCCTGGGTACCTTCGCCCTGGTCATGCCCCGGCGCGGGGATGGCCGCTTGCACGGCAACCACCTCAATGCCCTGGGCGCATTCCTCGACCGGCGCCTTCGTGTGTACGACTTTCGCCGTGGCGCGGCAGACGCACGGCGGGTGGCCACCGAGCGCCTGGGCATCCAGTACACCACCGGGCGGCCCGAGGCGTTCTACCAGCCAGACAGTGACCCATCGCTCCAAGCAGATCTTTCCAGCTACGACCGCCTGGACCGCATCCCCAGCACGCGCGAGCCTGGCCGGTCGGTGAAGGCAGTCTTTGAAAGCGCACTTGAGCGCCGCATCGACGCGTTGCTGGCGCGCTGGGATGCCCCGGGCCCGGACTTCGTGCTCGACCCGGTGCTGTCCATGCTGGTCAAGCGCTACGCGCACGAGCATCTGCCTGACCTGTGGCTCTGAGCATGCGCAGCGTGGAGTTCACCGTCCGTCTCTCAGGACCGCTGGACGTTCCGGCCTCAGTTGAGTTTCTTCGCCGCTGGGGCGACGACGGCATCGATCGCTGGGATGGCCGAACGCTGGTGCGTACCCTGCCAGTGGGCGGCGGGCATGTAGCATATGCCTGCCGGGTGGCGGGCAGCATCGAAGCTCCGGTGCTGCACGTTACGGTTGCGGATGCAGCGTACCAGCAGGAGGTCGAGGAGACTGTACGGGCGACGTTTATGCTGCCGCCGCCTAGCTATGCTGGCCTGCTGGCGCGGGATCCGCTGCTCGCCCGCCTGGAACAGCAGCATCCCGGCGTGCGCCCGGTGCGGCAGTTCGACCTGCTGGCGGCGCTTGTTCGGTGCATCACGGCGCAGCAAGTGAACCTGCGCTGGGCTGCTACTGTGCGTCGCCGTCTGGCCGAGGCCTTTGGTGAACAGCAGAGCATCAACGGCCACATCGTCTACAGCCTGCGCGCCGACCGGCTAGCTGCGGCAACTGTAGCTGAGCTTCGCGCCTTTCAGCTCACCGCCCGCAAGGCCGAGAGCGTGATCTGTGTAGCCCAGGCTATCGCTTGCGGGCGTCTGCGTCAGGCAGAGCTCGCCGCCCTCCCGGACGGCGAGGTGATCGCCCGCCTCACGGCTCTGCGCGGCATCGGGCGCTGGAGCGCCGAATGGGTCCTGGCCCGTACGCTCGGCCGGCCGTGTGTCGTCGCAGGCGACCTGGGCGTGCGCAAGGCCATGGGCCTTGCCTATCTAGGCACAGCGCGACCGTCCGAGCAGGCGGTGCGTGAGGCAACGGCCCACTGGGGTGAAGCAGCCCTTATCGCCCAGACCTTGCTGCTCTATGCCTATGCCTGTGGATCGTTGTGAAGTGCAAAATGTGAAGTGCAAAATACATACTGCGTACTACGTAACGCGTAATACGTAAGTCCGCCCATCTCGTCGCGAGGCAGGCTATTCAGGCTAGTGTCACGGCGGAAGTTTACACACTACTCGTTATCTTTACTCATTACGCATTACGTAGTACGCAGTACTTGACGCGCAGTACGCAGTAGGAGTTCCCATATGCCGCGCGAACTCGTCGCTCTTGCCCCGCGCACGCCGGTGCTGCGCGAGTACACCGAGCCGCCGCTCGGGCCATCGCAGGTGCGGATACGCACAGAGTTTGCCTCGCCGAAGCACGGTACCCAGCTCGCCAGTTATCGTGATGAGCCGGCGACGCACTGGATATACGACCGTACGTGGGGGTGCACGCTGCCGCGCACGGAGGAAGAGGCCGCGCGTGCCTTCCCGCGCCGACTGGGCAACATGGCCGTCGGCGTCGTGACCGAGGTTGGCCCGGCAGTGACCCGCTTCAGGCCTGGCGATCGCGTCTTCGGACACCTGCCGATCTGCGAGACACATACTGTCCCGGAAAGCTGGGTTGACCCGCTGCCTGAGGGCCTCTCACCGGAGGCGGCTGTCTGCCTGGACCCGGCGGTGATGGCCCTGGCGATGCGTGATGCCGGCATCCGGCTGGGCGATCGGGTCGCTGTGTTCGGCCTCGGCGCCATCGGTCTCATGGCGGTCCAGCTCGCACGGCTGGCCGGCGCCGATCTCGTTATCGGTGTCGATCCCATTCCGCTGCGCCGGCAGGTTGCCCAGCGGCTCGGTGCCCAGGTCGTGCTGGATCCTCAGGAGGGTGACGGGGATGTCGGGCTGGCGATCCGCAGGCTGACAGCTCCTGTGGCGGAGCCGCAGCCAGAGCCCCCACCGCGCCGGCATGTGTTGGGCGGTTACTGGGACACGCCGCAGCAGGTGAGCGAGCGCGGCGTTGACGTAGCCGTTGAAGCGAGCGGCAATCCACGCGCCCTACACGCTGCGATTCGAGCCACGCGCTTCGGGGGCACGATCTGCGTGCTCTCGTTCTACGGGCGAGACGCCGCCGGTGTGTGGCTCGGCAACGAGTTCCACCGCAACCGGCTCCAGATCATCTCCTGCCGCGCCGAGAGCCTGCCCCTGCGCGACGCACCAGGCTGGACTCTCCAGCGGCTGGTCGATGTGGCGCTGCGCTGGCTGGTGAGCGGGCGTTTGCGCACCGACGGCATCGTCACGCCTATCGTGCCCTTTGACGAGTCTGCCGAGGCCTTCCGCTACATCGACGAGCACCCCGAGCAGTGCATCAAGCTAGGTGTGCGGTTTACGTAACCCTGCATTCTCTGCGGTCCCCTCAAGAGCGTGGGGACTGGCGTCGCAACGCTTCGAGCAACCGTGCCGCCGCCTCATCACGACGAGTTCCGACCGGCACCGCGCCGGCCGGGAGATCCTCAGCCGTACGGATGCGCTCGGCCTCTTCCGGTGTCAGCTTCTCGGTTGGGCGAAAGCCGCCGTCAGGCCCTAGAGAGAGCACGCCGGCCGAGACCAGCATATTGATCGCCCCGGCGTGCGGACACAGGTCGCAAACATCCCGGATCATCGAACGTGAGGTGGTGGCATACGTACGCCGCGCGTCGGTATGGATCACCAAGACGCGCACCGGCGTCTCGCTCAGGCTTCGGACGCTCGCTGCGCCGGTCCAGCCTGCCGGGAGCTCTGGCAGACCCTCCAGGCTGAGCTGGAGCTGGCCATGCGGCGGGATGGTGAGGCCCGTCTGCTCGACGGTGGGGCGGGCGCTCCTCTCCTCGCGCGCACTGAAAGTAACGCTACACGGCGTACTGGCGGGGTTGTACAGCACGATCGTGCTTGTCTTCCAGAGCGGGGACAGATCATGGTAGAGTGCCTCGCGCAGCAACGCGGGGTCATACGTCGCGCTGCGCCGCCCTAGCTCCGCATGCTGCACCAGCAGGCGAACAGGCCGGTCGCTGGAGAGCTCTACGCTGCCTGAGAAGCCATCTGGCGCGCTCAGGGCCGGGCCCTGCAACGTCTTCGTGGCGCCTGGGGCAAGCTGTTCCTGCTGCTGTCCAGCCACGCTGCCATCTGGCCAGCGGTAGACCAGCGTCACTGCTGCCGGCGCCGTCTGATCAAGGTTAACAAGCACTAGCGCGCTACGGCCCTTCAGCGCGGCGGCCTCACGCGGCCGGCCCGGGGCATGAGGCGGCATGCGCAGGCAGCGCGTCGCGCTGATGGCGACGAGCCCTGCGCAGGCTAGGAGCAGCGCCGCGAGCACCCACGCGGGCCTCTGCCGGTTGCCCGGCCAGTACAGTGCAAACATCCGTGCCACCGGGCCAGCGTTCATCGCCTCCTCCTGCGAGCGTTCTCCTTGGAGTCGAGTCTCCGCCTCATGATTCGTCGAGTTTCGCCCCCCCAGGCGAGGCTTACTCTCCCATGGGGCTCGCCTTCCAGCGGACACGATGGCAACCAGCGGGCCACGGTGGCACGTGACCGTCCAGGACCCTATGCTAGCTTCAGCACAAGCACTGTATCGATCGGGTCGGGCGGTTGCGCTGGAGCCTGAATACGCACCGTTCCGTCTTGCCGCGACAGCGGTAGGGCCGTGCGAGCCGGGTCGGCCAGGAGGTACGCCTTGGCGACGGGCTGCGGCAGCGCAGGCAGGTGGATCATGCCCTCGCGCGGCCAGTCGAAGACATGCAGGTAGAGCGTACCTGGATCGGCCGCACTGACGGTCGTGCGGCACCAGTCGAGGCCCTGCACGGGCCCGGGGCGGGTGCCGTAGACCGCCTCGCCGTTCACCCGCAGCCAGTCACCTATGGCGAGGAGGCGCTCCACGCTCGGCTGCGGGATGACGCCCTCCGCAGTCGGGCCGACGTTCAGGAGATAGTTCCCGCCCTTGCTGACAATGTCTACCAGCTTGCGGATCAGGTCTTCGACCGGCTTCCAGTTGTGGTCGTACGACTTGTAGCCCCAGGTATCGTTGATGGTCGCAGGGACCTCCCAGTCCATGTCTACCAGGCTGTCAGGGATGCGGTTATCGCGTGCTTCGGCGTAGTCGCCCAGGCCGTTCCCGATACGCCCGTTCACCAGGCAGTCCGGCTGAATCTGATGGACCAGCTCGACGAGCGAGCGGCTCTGTTCGACGGTAATGCGCCGGGGCGTGTCGAACCAGATGATGGCGATAGGGCCATAGTTCGTCAGCAGCTCGCGCACCTGCGACTTGACGTAATTGTCGATGTATCCGGCGAAGTCCTTCTTCGACTCGTCGAAGTCCCAATCGTTGCCGTCGCCATCGGGATGATGCCAGTCCTGCGTCTGCGAGTAGTAGAAGCCGAAGCGGATGCCCTGCTTCTGGCACTCTGCGGCCAGCTCCTTCATCGGATCGCGCCCAAAGGGCGTGGCATCGACGATGTTGTAGGACGTGAGCGCCGTCTTGAACATGCAAAAGCCGTCGTGGTGCTTGGCCGTAATGACCAGGTATTTCTGGCCGGCGCGCCTGGCCAGCGAGACCCACTCCGCTGCATCGAACTTCACCGGGTTGAACTGTCGGGTGAGCTGCTCGTACTCGGCCACTGGAATGCGGGCACGATACATGATCCATTCGCCGATGCCCGGGATCTGCCGCCCCTTCCAGGTCCCGGCCGGGATGGCGTAGAGTCCCCAGTGGATGAACATGCCAAACTTCGCCGCGCGGAACCAGTCCAGGCGCGGGTCGGTGCGCGCATCCGTCCGCTGCACTGCCTCAGTGCGGATCGCCCCTTCTTCGACCATAGGCCTCCGTCCTCCTAGGAGATTTCTCGACATACGGCTCAACGGCTCGCCGCGCGCCGGTGCATGGAGGCGGTTCTACCGGCCGCATGCTGCCCGGCACACGGCTCTGCGAGCACGCTTAGGGCATCTAGACCGTTGCTCACTCACGCAGCAGGTCGAGCATGGCGCGATCGAGCAGATGGCCGCGCCAGGGCTCGTAGGCAACGTCGCGGCGGCCGCTATCGAGGATGCCAAAGCTACCGCGGAAATTCCAGAGGGCGTAGCCCCAGCCGGCCGCTCGCCAGAGCTCCAGACAGTCGCGCACCCAGGCCAGCACGACGGCATGGGGAGTCTTGTTATAGGCGCCGAACTCGCCCACCATCACGCCCACGCCCGCGGCCTCCAGCCTCTGCCACGGCTCGATCTGCCGCGCTCGCAGCGTGTCTTTATTCCACAGCGTGGCACCGTCCCGCAGTGGGTACTCGGGGGCTGGCCAGCTCTCGCTACCGCGCACCCACTCGGCGCGGTAGTGGGTCAGCCGTATGGGCTGATAACCGCGCGTCGCCGCAGCCACGCCCAGGCCGGCCAGCTCGACCGGAGGCGTGTTACCGTAGTCGCGGCCGTCACAGATAATCAGGCGTTGCGCGTCTTCAACGCGGATGGCCTCGACCAGGCGTTCGATCACGCGGCGGTGCGCCTGAGGGCTGACGTTCGCAGGCTCGTTCAGCAGGTTGAAGCTTAGCAGGCGGTTCGGCACGCCACGGTAGCGCCGCGCGAAGGCTGCCCAGTGGAGGGCGCACACGCGCTGCGCCTCCTCGTCTGTCCAGAGCGACCTCGGCTCGGGCGGCTGAGCGACCGTGTAGCCGGGCGCGCGATGGAAGTTCAGGCAGACGTGGACGCCGTATTGTTCGCCGAAGCGAGCCGCCTCGTCGATCTGCCGTAGGGCCGGCTCGCGCAGCCGGGTCCAGTCGCCTGGCTCGGTCCAGCAGCGGTAGTCCATGGGCAGGCGGACGAAAGTAAAGCCCCACTCGGCGATCCAGGCGAAATCGCGCTCCTCGAAGCGCCGGTCCACGCCCTCCCAGCGGAACTTCTCCAGCAGGTTAAAGCCGCGCCAGCGCGGCAGCTTCTGTGGGGACGGCTCAGGGAGGGAGCGTTGCCCCAATGATGCCTCTATGCGCATATGCTCTGATGCTCCGGTGACAGGGGTCTGTTCTGGCATGGCTGTACGCCGGGGCGACGCCTGGCGGCGCGCGCAGCCGGCCGACACGGCGGCGAGTAGAGCCACTGCCGCGCCGTCTCTGACTATAGCGACCCAGCGGCGGCGTGACACACCCACGGTCAGGCCGGCTCGATCCACAGCTCCCTCCAGCCTCTACATCCAGAATATGCCAGAGCGGCTCTGGGATGGTTCCGGCAGCCCTGGTATACTGTGGCTGCTATGATCTGTCAACGTTGGTGTCACTAACGTTCTAATTCCCGTGTCAATCGCGTTCCAAATCGCAAGGAGGCTACACTATGGTGCATGGAGCCCCGCTGTATCGCACTCCCCTCTCCAGGCGCGAGTTGCTTGACCTCTGCGGGCGGGTCATTCCCGCTGCGCTCATGGGAGCAGGCTGCCGGCAGCCTGCTGCACAGCAAGAAGCAGCGCGGCCGGAGAGCGCGCCGGCGCGGGTCCAGGAGGTGGTCTGGTCGTGCTATACGCTTGGAGAAGCCCGCAATAAGATTCTCGATGACTTGGCGCAGACTGCGCAGAAGGCGGTGCCTGGCGTCAGGCTCACACTGGATATCCAGCCAGGCCAGGGCTACTGGGACAAGCTGCAGACTATGGTGGTGGCCGGCTCGGCACCGGACCTCGTGGTCAACCAGGTTAACTGGGTGCAGGCAGGCGCAGCGCGGAACATCTTCGTGGCCCTAGACGATTACATGGCTAAAGACCGCATCCGTCGGGAGGACTACAACGACTATAAGTCCTGGCTGTGGAAAGGAAAGTTGTATGCCATCCCCTTCCAGGCGCTCGGCGAGACGATCTTCATCAGCCGGCGGACCTTCGACGAGGCGGGGCTCAAGCTGCCTGACGTGAACTGGACGTTCCAGGACATGCTGGAGCTGGCGCGGAAGCTCACCAAGGGTGAGGGCGACCAGAAGCAATGGGGCATCCAGTACGGCTATGGCTCGATCGAGATGGGCTTCGGCACCATCATCCTGAACTTTGGTGGCAAGGTGCTCAATGACGCTCGCGACCGTGCCCTCTACGGGGAGGACGCTAGAGCGCTCGAGGCGGCGCAGTTCTACGCTGACTGGCGCCATCGCTATCTTGTTCATCCCAAGCCCTCCGACATCCAGCCGGGCTCGAAGCCGTTCATCGAGATCGGCCGTGGGGCGATGTACCAGACCGGCTTCTTCTATGTTGCCAACATCTACGCCGCGCTGAAGGAAGATCTCTGGTTCACCACTCCGCCGCGCTCGCCTACAAACCCCTCGTGTGCCGTGGGCTCGAACGCCTGGTCGATTACCACCAGCTCAAAGGTAAAGGACGCGGCCTGGAAGGTGCTGGCCTACCTTGTCGGCGAGGAAGGGCAGACGATCTGGGCGCCGGGCGGTACACCGGCGCTGGCGAAGGTTGCTGCCTCGCCCGTGTACCTGAAAAACTACCCCGGCCTGGAAAAGGAAGTGACCAACCTGATCCAGACCTGGAACCGTATCGGCCGGGACTACTTCATCACCCCGGACGCAGACGACTGGTGGCGAACGGCGAACCGTGAGCTGGCCCCGATGTATACAGGCGAGAAAAGCCCCGCCGAGGCGATGCGGGCATCGGCCGAGGCCGTGAACCGAGAGGTGTTCGCGGTGCGGCCGCCGGAGTTCCGCTAAGGACTATGGCTATGACACTCCTGTCCGGGGCGCGGCCGCTGCGCGTGGCCGTGCTGGAGCTTGAAGGGCTGCGCGAGGAAGCGGTCCGTCGGGCTGAAAACGCCTGGTTCGTCTACACCTGGGAGGCCCTCCAGCAGCTCGGGCTCAGCGCTGCTGCGCTCCCGCCGGAGGCGCTGGCCGAGCCGGCGCGCCTCGCCCCCTTCTCGGCGCTGCTCCTGCCCGGGCAGCCGGCGTGGGCGCTCATACCGGGCGCGGCACAGCATGCTCCCTGGGCAGATGAGCCGGCGCAGCGCGCGCTCGAGCACTGGGTGCGGGCAGGCGGGATCCTGATCGGGCTGGGGCCGCAGCCGCTGCCCCTGGCGGCTCTGTTCGGCGTGCAGCCCGCCGGTCCACCTATTGACGCCGAGCCCTTTACGCTCACGGCGACGCTGCGCCTGGCCGGCGCTCCGGAGGTCGCTGGCATTCACTCTCCGCTCCATCCGCAGCAGCCGCTGCTGCTCTTTTCGCCGCTGTGGCCTGTTGTGCCGCAGCCCGGCACGCGTGTGCTGGCCACGGCATACGATTCGACCGGCGAACAGCCCATCGGCGCAGCGATCACCGCCCGCCGGCTCGGGAGGGGCCAGGCGTATCTCTTCACCTTCGACCTGCCGCGCACGCTCTGGTCCCTGCACAAGGGTCGGCCCGCCACCATCGACTATGACGGCGACGGCTACCTCCGCACCAGCGACATGATCCTGATCGGCCATCACGCTATCGAGGTGGCGTACGCCGATGAGCTGCTCTTTGTGCTCCAGAGCCTGCTGGCCCGCCGACCGCATCCGTTCATCGCGCCCTTCCCGCCGCGCAGCCGGGCACACAGCGAGCATGATATGCTCACCGATGCGCTCTTCTTCTGGGGCGGCGACGACGAGGCGGCAACCACCGGCCTGCAGCGCCGTGCCTCGGACTTTATGGCCGCACGAGGGCTACCCTATCATATCAACGCGATGCCACGTGTCACGCCTGAAGGTGTTGGTCCTTTCGGGCTCTCGCGGGAAGACGCCGAGGCGATCCGCGCCAACGGGCACGAGATCTCGCTGCATTACAACTTTCGTGAGGGTGTTGAGCACCCGTACATCATTACTGCGGAGGCCGTGCAGGCGCAGGCCGAAGCATTCCGGCGGACCTTCGGGCGTGACCCCATCTGCACGGTCAACCACTGCACCCACTGGAGCGGATGGTATGAGCCGGCGGAGTGGATGCGCGCTGTGGGCGGCCGTGCCGACAACAGCTTTATCCACAAGCAATCGCCGCCGAGCAATCCGGTGAACCTGCTGGGCTTCGGCTTCGGCACCGCCTTCCCGCACTACTTCTATCGTGACCACCGCGGCGGGAACACCCGTATCGACTTTTTAGAAGAGCCCATTACGGCGTATGAGATCGGCTACACCCGCGACGGCACCGACTTTGCCCGGGTGCATCGCGTCGTAGACTTGGCGCTCTCCTATGGCCTGACCATGAACATGTTCTACCATCCGGTCTACATCGCCGAATGGGAGACCTGCCGCCTGGCCATCGACGAGTTCCTACGCTATACCGGCGAGCGGGGCGTGCGCGCCGTGCACATGGGGAACGATGCCTTCTGGCGCTGGTGGGATGCCCGCGCTCGATCAGCCGTGCGAGACGCCGTCGAGCTGCCGGATGGCACGCTCAGGCTGGCTGCGTTCTGCGCCTACCCGGATGGCATGCTGGTGTGCATCCCGCTCGCTGGCCGACAGGGAGGCGCTATCGCTGTGAACGGCAGGCCAGCCATATGGGAGACGCGCACCCAGGGTGGTCTGCGATGGCTCGTGGTTGCCGTGCCGGCCGGCGAAAGCACCATGGAGGTGCAGTGGGGCGATTGACCCCCTCGCCGGCCTTCGCCGCCTGCGTTGCGGGAGCGCAACAGGCCCGCCGGTCCAGCACGACCGTAAGGCCCGAGCGTCAACATCAAAACTGCGGGATGTCGACGCACTGACGGGTCCGCGCCGCCTCCAAGCCGCAGATGCCGGCGGCGCAGGAGATCGCGCCCTCGCGAGCATTGATGAGAGGATCGCGGTCTTCCAGGATCGCATCCACGAAATCGCGGGCCTGGTAGTACTCGGTTGTGCCGTGGCCGGCGCCGGCGCGTTGTCGCGGATGCTGCCACAGCGGCACCGGCAGCTCCATCATCCCCGTCTGATGCCGGATGCTCTTGAGAAAAACGCGGCCGGGACCCTGCGGCGTGTCCCGGCTGGCCTCGAAGCTGCCGTCGGTGCCATAGCAGCTATAGTACAGGCAGTAGGGCCTATGCATCCCGTAGGACACAGTGATCTTCGCCAGTACGCCGTCGCTGGTGCGGTACAGCGCAACCGTCGTATCGTCCGCAGGGGTGAGGTCAATGGAACCCTGCGTGCCGAACGCTACTACCTCCTGGAACTGGTCAACGCCCAGCAGCCAGCGTAGCGTATCCAGGGCGTGCGGCCCGCCGCCCAGCAACGTCGTCTGCGGAGTAGCCGGGTCCCAGCGCCAGTGCCGGCTGCCATCCTCTTCCTGCACGCGCGAGCCGTCGAGCAGCAGGTTATGCAGGTACTCCGCCTCGCCGTAGAAGAGCCGGCCGAACTGTCCCTGCTCGATCAAGCCCTTCACCGCCTGCAAATACGGCATCCAGCGACACTCGTTGCCCATCTGTACCTTCAGAGTGCGCGACCGGGAGAGCTCCAGGATGCGGCGGCACTGCTCCAGCGTCGTTGCCAGCGGGATCTCGCAGAGCACATGCTTGCCCGCCTCGAGCGCCTGGATAGCCATGTCACCATGCAGATGGTCAGGCGTAGCGATGCACACAGCATTCACCTGCGGATCGCTCAGCACCGCCGCATAGTCCGGCAGCACCCGAGCGATGCCGTAGCGCTGTGCCACTCCCTGCGCCCGATCCACACGGAGGTCACAGACTGCTACGACCTCGCACTGCTCGTGCGCACGCAGCGGCTCGATATGGGCGGCGCCGCGGCGCACCCCCACAATGGCTACTCGCACCGGCTTCATGGTCGCTCCCCTGCCCTCCAGGTCTCGTTTCCCCTGCGCCCGGCCCGATGCAGAGCCTCGGAGCGCACAGCGGGGTCAGCATATCACAGCAGCGATCTGCTGGTATACTGCCGCGAAGTGCACGACCTTGGCACGCCTATTCCACCTCTGGAGGTGCGTCCAATGCCTGCGCTCGAGCGCTTCGGCTTTAACGCCCCGGTGGGCCGGCCCCTGGAAGACATCCTCCGCTGGGCCGCGGAGCACCAGTTTTTCTACGTAGACTTCAACGCCGATTTCCCACCCAACGGGCTGGGCGACTTCGGTGATGCGCGCGTGCGTGCTATTCGTGAGCTCTGCGAGCAACACGGGCTGCGCATTGGCGTGCATACGCTCTCAGCGGTGAACGTCGCCGAGGTCTCGCCGATCGTGTCCGAGGCAGTGGATGAATACCTGCGCCAGAACCTGCTGCTGGCGAAGCGCCTGGGCTGCGGCTGGATGATCGTCCACGGCGGCTATCACTTCACCGACGTAGAGCGGCGGCGCACAGCAGCCATCGCCCGCCTGCAGCGCCTGCTCGACCTGGCCGAAGCCGAGCAGATCGAGCTCTGGTTCGAGAACCACAACACCGAGCCGGAGCACGCGGAGATCCACTATATTCCGGATAATGTGGAAGAGCTTCGCTGGTTCCTGGAGGCGCCGCGGCTGGCGAGCTCCTCCTGGTTTCGTTGGTCGTTTAACGCCGCGCACGCGCACCTGGTGCCCGACGGCATTGGCGGCTTCCTAGCGGCCTTTGGAGTTGGGCGCATCGGGCAGGTACGGCTGGCGGACAACACGGGCGAGTACGAGGTACACTTGGTGCCCGGCCAGGGCACGATTGATTTTCCCAACCTCTTCCGGCGGCTGGACCGCCTGGGCTATCGCGGCTCCTTCTGCCTTGACTTCGGCACGCTGGAGGATAAGGTGCGCGTGCGCGACGCCTGGCTGGCGCTGTAAGCTGGGCTGCCTGCGCTGCTCCACACGGGGCGATCGTACTGAAGCACGCCACGGCAAAAGCTAGCTGGCTTGACCGTATGAAACTGCACAGCCACGGCATTACGCATACGACTCACCCCGACACCACAGCGCGTTCTACAGCAGACGGGTTACAATAACTCAAAGCGTGGGCTTTGCCCGGGCGCGACCCGGCACCGGGGATCGAGGCATCGCCTGATCCAGAAACCATCCAGGAACCGTCTAGCGAACGTCAGAGCGCCCAATACAGGACATACGAAGGACACACCGATGAGCCAGCCAGGCTCTCTGCCGCCTCGAGTGCGCGACAGTGGCGCTGGGCTCTGGAGCGACTGGGCGCCGCCGGACGCGTTGCGCTACCAGCAGGAGGCAGCCGGACGCGACGCTGTAGAGCTGTACGTGCGCACGTACACCACGATCCTGCGCAGCTCCGGCGATGTACGGCTGCGCGCGTTCGAGCCGGCGCACATCAACATGCGCTCCAGCCTGCATTACGATGCCGACCGCCCCTATCCCGACCCCGGCGCGTTCATTTATGCCGTGCAACGGTTGCCGCTGTGCATGCCCTCTGTAGAGCGCATCGTGCTGGGACAGCTTCCTGAGCATTTCGCTGCTGCGTTGGGTGAGGAGGTCACTACCTGGCAGCGTGTGACCGCGCCGGGCCGCCGCCGCGAATGGCGCTTCGACGGGCGCGGTACGCTGGCCACCCTGGTCGCCAGTCCGTCCGACCTCGACGACGTGATTCCCACGCTGGTGGCCTACCAGATCGAGTGGAATAAGCTACACCGACTACTGCAGGCCGACCGTGAGGCGGCGGCGCGGCTGCAATTTGCGGAGCCCCCCGATGATGCATGGCTGCGCAGCCTGGGCGAGGTCTGTCGCTTCCCCGCCGACGACTGGGAGCGCCTGCTGCGCGCCTGGGGCAGTGCAGCCTGGGAGACCTTGCGAGCGATCGCCGCGCAGGAGAAAGATATGCGCATACGCCTGCTCGGCGGCACGCATGTGGCTTACGCCCGCCTGACACGGCAGTGGTGGCAGCCGATTGCCGCGGCGCTGGCCGCACGTGGACTGGAGCGACGGCCGGTCTATTTCGTCTCCTCGAACCTGCACGGGGTGGTCAACCTGGTCAGTGGCTATGCTCGCCGCCGCGCCAAGCTCCTCTGGGAGTTCCTCGATACGACGGAAGAGGGCGAGGGGCTGGGCGAGCTGGCCACGCTGCGCCGCGCCCGGGAGAGCTCGAACATTGACAACGTGCTGTACTATGCAGCGCGGCTATGGCATCGCTACCATTCGGACGCCGAGCTCAAGCAGCAGCGTACTGCCGAGGAAGAGGAGCGCGGCATCACTACGATCTTCCCGGTATCCGGCATTGACGTGGGAGCCCAGATCATTGAACTGGCTCGCCTGCGCCCGGAGGACCTCGACCCGCGCCTGCGCGACCTGGCACACGCGCTGGTCGGTTCCTCAGCGATCATCCTGAACATCGACTACCCCCTCGGCTTCGCGGCCTACCACATCCTGCGCGAGGTCACCGAGTCGCTGGACCAGCTCCGCGGCGTGTATATCCTGGGCAAGGCGGCCACGCTGAACGGTGCGATCGGTGACGTCCTGATCTCCGACGTGGTCTTCGACGAGCATTCGAAGAACGTGTACACGTTCCCGAACGCGTTCAGCTACACCAGTGTTGCCCCGTTCCTGGAGCGCGGCTCGGTTCTGGACAACCAGAAGGCCGTCACGGTGAAGGGCACCTTCCTGCAAAACCGCGCCTACCTGGATTTCTTCTATCGGGAGAGCTACACCGTCGTGGAGATGGAGGCCGGGCCGTATCTATCGGCGATCTATGAGGCGACGTATCCGTCGCGTTATCCGCTTGGGGAAGACGTGCACTTCCGCACGATGCCCTTTGACTTTGGCCTGATCCATTACGCTTCAGATACCCCGTACACGCGGGCGCGCACGCTGGGTGCGCGCAGCCTTTCCTTTGAAGGCGTGGACTCAACGTATGCTTCGACTGTGGCTATCCTGCGACGCATCCTGGCGCTGGAGTCCCAGGGGCAGGCGGAGAGCACGCCTGCCGCCGTCGTTGCCCGTGGACGGGCCGGCCGTACCGGCGCATAACGGCGGCAGGCCGACGGGTCAGGCCTGGACTGCCTATGCGACGGCAGGGCGTGCCCCAGGATGCGCCCGGCGGCGGTGTTCCTCGGTGGTCATAGGATGCAGATCACGGCCGGCATGACCCACTCGCTCGCCACGGGGCGCCTCGATAACCTCAAGCTGAAATTCTGCCAGTGCCGGCTGAGCGCCCGGCTGCAACTTTGGCAGCGCCAGGACCAGGACACCGTTGCCGAAGGTGGCATTTGCCAGTGCACCGTTCACCGCCTGCGGCAGCGTGATCTCGCGATAATATGGGCCAACCGCCCACTCCGCTATAAGAAGATCACGCTCTTCCTGGCGCGGCCCGCGGTACTCTCCCCGAATGGTTACCTTGTCGCCTGAAACCGTCACGTGGATGTCCTCCGGCTCAAGCCCCGGCATCGGTGCGGCGATCATAATGCGGTCATCGCTCTGGTAGACCCGCACTGGGAGCTTCTGCGGCTCAGCCATCGTGCCACCTCCCTTAGGTACGCTGCGCACAGTGCCCCGCACTTCGCGTCACCTTAAGCGAATCCATCGTCGCACATCCCCAGCAAGGAGTCTAGAGGTTGCGCTAGAGAAGGCTAAGAGGCGCGTCCCACCGCAGGTATCCAGTGTATCGGCGTTCGATACCGATGCATGTCTATGGCCACAGGATGCGGATGCAGGAATCGGCGGGGCTAACGCTGCCGCATACGGCCTGGGAGAGGCGGATAATCATCCGCCCCCTACATCGCCATTGGTCTTACTGGGTCGTTGCCGGCTCATGTAGGCCCCTAGTGATACCGTACCCGGACGGCATACCTGCTGCCCCTGCCCCTACCCAACTGTGCAGGCTTACACCGGCGCGCCGGGACCTCCCGGCGCCGAGATGATCGTTGTGTAGCAGCTATAGTCATCTTTATGGTCATCTTCCGCTCGGCATACCGCCGGCAGCGCGCACCGGCACCTGCACCGTGATCGGTCCCGCGCGCTCGAACTGCAGGGTGACGGTCAGATGCGTCCCTTCGGTCAGGTCACGGCGCAGGCCGATCAGCATAATGTGCAGGCCGCCCGGCTCCAGGGTCAGGGTACCGCGCGCCGGCACGACCACGCGACCCGCCGGCTCCATACGCATCATGCCCTGGTCCATGAAGCTGCGGTGCACCTCGACGGTATCTGCCACGTCGCTGCGCGCGCCGAGCAGCACATCATCCTGGGAGCTGTGGTTGCGTATAACCAGGTAGACGGCACTCGTCCCGGTCCTGCCGGCAGCGCGGGCCCAGGCGCTTTCGATCGCAATAGCTGATGCTCGCTGCTTCACCTGCGGCAGTAGCCGCCGAATATCGGCAGTGATCTGGGCGGGTGTCATGGTGTAGCTGTACAGCAGGCGAATGCGCCGATCGGGATCGACCAGGTAGAGCGTCGCCGTATGGTCCATGAGGTATCCCACCGAGCTGTCCGGCACCAGACGCTTCTGCGCCAGCGCGCCGAAGGCCGCCATGGCCTGCTCGAGCTCCCCCGCTGTGCCTGTCAGCGGGATGATCGCCGGATCGAACCCGGCGGTGTACTGCGCCAGGCGCTCGGGTGTATCACGCTCCGGGTCAACCGTGACGAAGTAGGCGTCAACGTACTGCGCATCTGCACCGAGCTCGCGGCGCACCTTCGCCACCTGACCCAGCGTCATCGGACAGACATCCGGACAGAGAGTATACCCAAAGAAGAAAAGCGAGATCCTCCCTGCGGTATCGGCCGTCGTAAAGAGCGTGCCGTCCGCACGTTTTAACGTGAGTGGTGGAAGTTCCTGCGCCGGCGACAGCTCCGCGCCGTTGAAATGCCTCGCGGTCAGGTCACCGCGCCAGACTCCCCAGGCCAGCGCCGCCATCAGAACTCCGCCCACCAGGGCCACGAGGAGGACGCTAGCCAGCCTGGACGGCAGGCTAGCCCCTCGTGAGGGAACTGTGCTCGGCCGGCCTGCTGGCGCGTCTGCGGTCTGTGGCGCAGTCTCTCGAACCTCGGCGATGCGTGGCTGCGGCATAGACGTGCTCTCCTTTCAGGATCGACCGGCTCAGCGTGCCGAACTCTCCCCGATCACCGCCGGGCGCCCTTTTCATTCACGATGACGGTCAAGCCGCTGTCCCCCGAGGCGATGGAGCAGCTCAGCGCACCGCGGTAGCGAAAGATACCGACCCGGTTAAACGTCATCCGCAGGGAATGCCCGGGAGCGATCGGGACATCGAAGAAGTAGTGCATGGCCTGATCGTTGTTCGCAATGACGACGCTCTGGCCGGCGACCAGATGGAGCTCGCTGGGCAAAGTGAAGATGGCCTCACCCCGCATCTGCGCGGCAGCCGCGCCCGTGGGGATCACGAAAGTAATATCGGGCGGTGTCCCGATCGGCCGGCTAGGTAGGCACGCGCCTGCAGCCAGCAGGGCCACTGCCAGCGCCGCTACGGCAAGGTACCGGAAAAGCCATGAGGTCCAGGCACGAACCGTTCTAGCAGAGGTACTACGCTGCAGAACGTGCCTAGACCTCATGGCTGCTACCTCCCATTTCCCTACGGAGTTGGGCACTTCAGGGCTACTGGCCAGGCTGCTGCACCGGTTGGAACACCTCTGGGTTCTCCGGTCCCTCGACCTCCAGGTAAGCTGCAGCACCCTTCTCCAGGCGGCCCAGGCTGTGGTCCACCAGGACGTAGGTGCCCGGTACCTCGACCTTGAACTCCACGATCGTGGCGCCGCCTGCTGGCACCAGGGTCGTCTGCACGTTGCGCAGAGCCTCTGTGGCGCCTTCCGGATAGACCCGATCAAAGATCTCGCCGATGACATGGAAGCTGCTGGTCAAGTTTGGCCCGCCCACGCCGAAGAAGATGCGCACCGTCTCGCCGACCCTGGCCTTTAGAGGTTTCTCCTTGGTCAGCCCGCCCACGCTGCCGTTGAACAGCACGTAGTCGGGGCGCTCGTTAAGCATCTTGGCCATATCGAACCCATGCAGGCCCTGCTGCCCGCGCTGGCCCTGGAGATAGAAGTCGCCCTGCATCACGTAGTACTCGCGGTCCACCTTCGGCAGGCCACCGGCTGGTTCCACCACGATCAGGCCGTACATCCCATTGGCGATGTGGTGGGCCACCATCGGCGTGGCACAGTGGTACACGTACACGCCGGGGTTGAGCGCCTTGAAGCGGAAGCTTGCCTGGCCGCCGGGCGGGACCTGCATCACCTTGGCACCGCCGCCGGGGCCGGTGACTGCGTGCAGGTCGATGCTATGCGTCACCTTGCTCTCTGCCGAGTTCTTCAGCACGATCTCGACAGTATCCCCTTCGCGCACCCGCAGCATCGGGCCGGGCACGGTGCCGCCGAAGGTCCAGAAGGTGTACGCCACACCGTCATCGAGCAGAGCGGCGACCTCCTTCGTCTCGAGCTCGAACTTCACGAAGGCCGGCTCGCTGCGCGTGATGGGCGGGGCCACCTGCGGCTGCGGCAGGCGGGTGAGTCCGCTGGGCAGCGGCTGCACCGCCGCAGCCTGGGTCTGCTGGGCCTGGCCGGTGATCTGGGCTGTCCCGCTCGAGACGGCCTGCTGCGGTGCCGTCGCGGCGGCTGCGCCGCCCGCGCCGACGATCACCTTGCCGATCATGCCAGCTTCCTTATGCCCCGGGATCGTGCACTCGAACGGGTACTCGCCGGCCTTCGTCGCCGTGACGACCTTCGTCACCTTCTTCCCGGCCGGCACCGCGACCTTCAAGCCAATGCCCGGCACGGAGATGTCGTGCTCGATCATGCCCTTGTTCTCAATGGTGATGGCCACCGGCTTGCCGGCTGGCAGATTGATCACCGAAGGCTCGTACTTGAACTCCGTCGCCGTAATAGTCACCTCGGCCGCAGGGGTCTGCTGCCCGCCGCTCCCCTGCGGCGCAACCTGGCATGCTGCGCTGACAAGCGCCACGATCACCAGCGCGCCAAACATGAACTTGCTCCAATAGGACATCCGCAACCGTTGCACCAGCCTTTTCATCGCACTGCTCCTTTCACCGCATCTGCCTTCCCAGCATCAGCATGACCTGCTGAACCGGCCGCCACCTGTCTCCGGTCCCCTGTCGCGCCCCCGTTCCGCTGCGCCGGTGGCCCGGTCCCTGGCGGGGCCACCTGCGCCAGTGCTGCGAGCGTTGCCTTGTGGAGCACGCGCGTCATGGCTGCCTGGGCCTCGCCCAGCACGCGCTCCAGCCTGCATCGGCCTGTCAGCGGACAGGACGGTGGCTGGTCCATGCAGCCGGCCAGGGACACGCGTCCTTCGATGGCCTCGATGACTTCGAGAACGGAGATGTCCTCCGGCGATCGGGCCAGCCAGACGCCACCACCGTTCCCGCGCTGAAGGCGCAGCAGGCCAGCGTGGGCCAGGTCCCGCAGCGCCTGCCCCAGGAAGCGCTCCGGGAGCGCCTGGGCCTGTGCTAGCTCCGCCACCGTCACCGGAGCCGGTCCAGCCGTCTGCCGCTCGACCAGCTCGATCAGAGCCCGCAGAGCGTATTCAGTGCGCTGCGTGAGCCGCACGGACCGTCCTCCCTGCCCCTCTCCTCGCTGGCGCCGGCTGATCAGGCTGCCGGCGGTTGCACACAAAGTACATGAGATTGGTGCTCTTTCCAGAGGGAAGCGTAGCCCCTGGGAGGGCGCGCCGGCATCAGGGGAAAGCCAGGAAGTCGGGTCGGGGAAAAACCCTGATATCAGAGGTGCACAATCTGGCCGGTGCACGCCGATTCAGCCGCGGCCAAGATCAAGCGTACCGACTCCAGGACGTTTTCGGGTTTCACCACAAGCTCGGCCTCACCGCGGATCGCCGCCACGATGTTTCGGTAAAACTCAAGGTAGTTGCCGGGCACGATCTCGACCGGCACGTCGCGGAGCTCGCCGTCCTGGAGCACGCGCAAGGTCGGGGCACTCTCCGGTGGGAGCGGCAGCGGCCCGACGCGCCCCTCTCTGAGCGCTGGCTCTTGCTGATCCAGCCCGTACTGGATGTAGGCGCCGTTGCGGCCGCGCACGAACCAGCGCGGCTTGGGAATGGCACTGATGCCTCCCACCTCAATGACGTAGCGCACGCCATTGGCAAAACGGATCCATGTGAACGATGCCGTCTCCACGTCCTGCTCGGGGATACGATACTGGAAGTCGGCGAAGACGCTCTCAGGCCTGGTGCCGAACAAACCGGCGAGCTGGATGCAGTGGTCGAAGAGATGGGCGCCCCAGTCGCGGGTCGGCCCGCCGCCCGCCGCAGCCATGCCGCGCCAGCCACGCCCGCGCGGGCTCAGCCGGAAGCTTGTGACAGCCTCCTCAATGACAAAAATCTCGCCGAGCGTGCCCTGCTCCAGCACGCGCCGAATAGTCAGGTAATCGCTATCCCAACGGCGGTTGTGGAACACTGAGAAGACCACGCCAGCCCGCCGCGCTGCCTCGATCATGGCGCGGCCTTCCTCCAGGGTCAGGCACATGATCTTGTCGGTCACTACGTGCTTGCCGGCACGCGCAGCTTGAATAACCATGGGCGCGTGGGTGTCATGCGGCGTCGCCACAATGACAAGGTCGACCTGCGGATCCTGGAGAAGTTCTTCGTAGGTTGGGTACGTGCGCACGCCCCAGTCTGCCTCGGCCTGGGCGCGCCGCTCGGCTGAGCGGGAAAACACCCCGTGAAGCCGGAGTCCTTCGGTATGTGCCACTAGGTTGGCGTGGAAGACCTTCCCGGCCAGGCCATAGCCGGCGATAGCCACGTTGATCGGATCAGAAGCCATGGCCGATGCTCCTTGCATCGCTGGAGTTTTTGGGTCTGCAGAGTTCCGAGATACGCTGGGAGATGCTCCGAACAGAGAGCGTAGCCAGCTGCGCGAAGGCGAACTCAGGCCGACAGACACGAGCATCCGTGTGCCACCGGCTCAGTGCGTTCGCCCGCAGTCATGGTACGCTGTAAAATAGGTGAGGCGCAAGCGCCCTTCTCGCCGGCTATAGACCTCGCCGGCTATGTACCAGGATGGTGGGCAGAAGCTACAAATATCGCGCACAAAGGTCAACTGATTAAGAGCCTTCACTGCGTATATCGCGTACGATCCGACGACCAACCTCTACGTTGGTATTGTTCCCGGGATCCCTTCTATCGGCACGCTGATAGTAAGGCACCCTCTGTTCTCAACCATCCTGGTAGAGAATTCGCGCACCCATTGGTCCGCGAGATCCTTCGAGAGATAAAGAGAACACCAGAGCAATTTAGTGAAGAAATAAAAGTGAAGAAATAAAGAAGTGATAGTATTGCACAGGGAAACGCTTTTCGATTGCCATATCATGGCCTCTCTAAGCAGGAAGACAGCGACACGAAGCATAAAATAACGGGACAGAAGATGACCTACCGCGTTGGGGCTACGACCATCGATATCACGCCGCCGGCCGGCACCGGCTTGGTCGGGTATCATCGCGCTGGACCTGCTGATGCAGTCCTGGACCGGCTCTATGCCACGGTGTTGGTTCTGGAGCACGCGCACATGCGGGTGGCTCTGGTGAATGTGGACCATGCCGGCATGCTAGTGCCACACGTGGCCGCCATCCGGCAGCGTATTGGCGCCGAGCTGGGCCTCCCCGCCACGCAGGTCATGGTGCTGTTCACCCATACGCACTCAGGCCCTGAGGCTGACGACGAGAACGAGCAGGCCCGAGCGTACCGGCTGGGGCTCGAGGCGAAGCTCGCCAGCGCTGCCCGCGCCGCGGCCAGGCAGCTCCGGCCGTGTACGGCGGCCTGGGGCGTCACCGAGGCACGTATCGGAGTGAACCGCCGGCAGCGCGGACCCGACGGCAGGGTGCACATGGGCATCAATCCAGACGGGCCGGTCGATCGACGAGTAGGTGTCCTGGCCCTCTCCGAGGCAGGCTCTGGCCGCCTGCTGGCCCTGCTGGTGATCTGCACGGCACACGCGAACGTACTCAGGGGCGACAGCACAGCTATTTCCGCAGACTTCCCCGGTGCCGCCCGGCAGCTCTTGTGCAACGCAGTGGGCTGCCCTATCCTGATTGGTATCGGCGCAGCCGGCAATGTCAACCCGCGCTGGCGTGGCACGACGGCTGACCTGGAGCGCATGGGACACGCGCTGGCCGGTCCGGTGCTGGCGCTCCTGCCGAAACTGGAGCCATCGCCGGTCGAGGCGCTCTGGATCGGCTCAACAATGCTGGATGTGCCGCTCCTACCCCTGCCCGCGCCGGACGAGGCGGCCGCGCTGGCGCAGACGGTGACACGCGAGTGGGACGTGGACACAGCCCCATGGCTGGAAGCCGTCCGGCGCCTGCGGCAGGCCGGGCAGCATACGCTCAGCCTGGAGCTCGAAGTCCAGGCGCTCCGTGTTGGCGAGGGGTTTATCGCAGGCATCCCGATGGAGCCGTTCGCTGAGACCGCTCTGGAGTTTAGCCGCCGCGCCGGCAGCGAACTGGCGTTCCTGTGCGGCTATACCAACGGCTGGATGGGTTATCTGCCTTCGGCTAAGGAGTTCCCGCACGGAGGCTATGAGGTAGAGTGGAGCCCGGTAGTGTATGGCCTGAGCTCCGGGTTGCTCATGTCGGTGCGGCCAGATACCGCGGAGCGAGTGGTCGCCGCGGCGCTTATGCTCTATGCGCGCTCGCGTGCCGCGTGTTAATCCCCACGCAAAGCTGGAGCCATTCATCGGTACTGCACAGGAGGCGTGACGATGCGCGTAGGTATCCTCGGTGCCGGGCGTATGGGCAGCGGGTTGGCACGGTGCTTGGCGCTGGCAGGCGACGAGGTATTGTTGGGCTCGCGCGACTCGGCCAAGGCGCAGGAGCTCGCTACAACGATCAACCGTGAGGTCGGCGCTGAGCGGGTGCGGCCGGCGACGTATGCCGAGGCAGCCGCGCAGGGCGAGGTAGTCATCCTGGCCGTGCCTTACCGTGAGGCCGCGGCCACGCTCACTGCCCATCGGGAGGCACTGCAGGGGAAGGTTGTGGTGGATATCACGAACCCGCTGGGCCAGACCCCCACAGGAGTGGTGACGCCGCCGGGGAGCTCCGGGCTTGAGGAGAACCAACACGCCGCCGGACCGGGCATCCGCTTGGTCGGGGCGTTCAGGAACAACTTCGCTGATACGCTAGGACAGCCGGACTTCGCCGGCCTGCGCGCCGACTGCTGGGTCTTCGGCGATGACGCCGAGGCGAAACGCACCGTGCTCGACCTCGCGCGGCGCTGCGGCTTCGATGCAGTCGATATTGGGCCGGCTGCCGCGGCGCGGCAGGTCGAGCAGACGGTTGTGCTGATCATCAGCGTGCGCCGCAGCCTGGGGCGCCGCTGCGCCTTCAAGCTGCTGATCGAGCGAGCATCTCCCTCAGGACAGTGACTTTACGTAAATATACCGCTCGCCCTGCGCCATGATCTTGTACTTCTGCGCCGGATAGCGCGACCAGACGTAATCTACAAAATAGCCGGGACGCTCGTCGTTCGCGGCGAACATGCCATAGTGCATGGGAATGACGGTGTCGATGCCGGCGGCGGCTGCGAGGTCGGCGGCCTCGCGGTAGGTGAGATTGCCGACGATATTGGCCGCCTCGCGGGCCCAGTCGCGACCGTTGATCGGCAGGAAGGCAAGGTCGATCGGCTGTGCGCGCAGGCGCTCGACCATTCCCTGGTAAACCACCGTGTCGCCAGAATGATAGAGCGTCACGCCGTTGCATGAGATGAGATAGCCGACATAATAGTAGTGTCCCTGCTCATCACGGTCGAAGTCGTAGCTTAACGTCGTGCCCATGCGCAGGGTATGTGCCGCCGGGATGGCCGTGACCTGCACTGATCCGAGCTGCACCGGCTCATCTACCACTGCACCAGTGATCCGCTCACGGGCGATCCCCAGCGAGGCCAGGCGTTCGACCAGCGGGAGAGGCACGACGAAGCGCGCCTGAGGTGAGGCCGCGGCAATGCCCGGCGCGGTGTCCGGATCGAGGTGATCCAGGTGGTCATGGGTGATCAGGACAACATCGGCGTTCGTCACCTCAGCTGGCCGGAGCGGTGGATCCATCAGGCGGCGAAGCGTCCGCCCTTGCGGCACAGAGAGATACGGATCAATGTAGAGTAGCGCATCGCCCTTGACAGCGAAGCTGGCCTGTCCCAGCCACCACACGGCGACCATCCCCGCGGGCAGGCGGGTGGCGTTCATCTGCGCGATCAGTGGATTGCTGCGCTCTTGCGCGTGCATACTCACTTCCTTTTCCTGAAGATCCTGAATAGAGCTGGCCATCACTCCCGCGGACGCGGCCAGGCAACGATACTACCTCAGCGCAAGTTGGCGTTCCACCTGTGTTCGGTCGGACCCGCTCCGGTAGGGTACAATGAGCGGCGAGATCGCCCAAGCCTCCCTCGCTTAAGCATTGAAGTCGATCGAGCACTCAAGTTTACAGGAGGACACGCGTGGCAGAAAAGGTTCGTGTCGGCATCATCGGCGTAGGTGGGATCGCTACGTCGGCACACATCCCAGGATATCAGAAGCTCTCCGACATCGTCGAGATCGTCGCGGTCTGTGACGTCGAGGAGAAGCGGGTGAAGCAAGTAGCCGAGCAGTTCAACGTGCCGCATACCTTCACCGACTATACCGAGATGGTCGCCATGGAGGAGCTCGACGCGGTGAGCGTCTGTACACCACCGCGGTTCCACGCGCCCGCGGCCATCGCCGCACTGGAGGCCGGCAAGCACGTGCTGTGCGAGAAGCCCATGGCGATGAATGCGACCGAAGCGAAGCAGATGGTCGAGGCTGCTCGGCGCGCCGGCAAAATCCTGACCATTGGCTTCCAATCGCGGCATGCGCCGCAGGCGAAGTCCTTGAAGACGTTTATCGATGCCGGCGAGCTCGGCCAGATCTACTTCGCGCGGGCGCTGGCCTTGCGTCGGCGGGGCATTCCGTCGTGGGGTGTCTTCACGTCGAAGGAGTTCAACGGCGGCGGGGCATTGATCGACATCGGGGTGCATGTGCTTGACCTCACCCTCTGGCTGATGGGGCACCCGCGGCCGGTGTGCGTTCTCGGCTCGACCTATGACTACCTGGGCAAGCGACCCGGCTACAACATGTGGGGGCCGTGGAATCACAAGACCTTCGATGTGGATGACGCCGCCTTCGCCCTGGTGAAGTTCGATAACGGGGCGACGCTGATCCTGGAGACGAGCTGGGCGCTCAACATCGAGAAAGACGAGCACGGGCCGATGCTCGCCGGCACACTGGGCGGCGCGACCCTCGAGCCGCTGCGCATCTACAAAGAGGCGCACGACCATCTTCTCGACATTACCCCCGTGCGGCGCTGGCCGCAGGTGCGCCCATATGACGAGGAGATCAAAGACTTCATTGGGGCGATCCGGGAAGGACGTCAGCCGCTGGTCAAGGCGGAAGAAGCGCTGATGGTCCAGCAGATCGTCGATGCCATCTATGAGTCAAGCGCCAGGGGAGATGCGGTAAAGATCGGGTGATTTGTACTGCGTAACTGTGTACTGCGTACTGCGTGATACGTAATACGTAAATTACGTATTACGCAGTACTTGTTACGCAGTACGCAGGATGCAGTATTACGCCCGAGGCAAAGCGATGGTGAACGTTGCCCCGGCGTTACCGGTGCTCTGTGCGGTCAGGCTGCCGCCATAGTGGGTAACAATGCTGTGTGCCGCGGCCAAGGCCAGGCCGGTGCCTGCGAGGTCCGGGGCCCAGGCGAAGGGGTCGAACAGCCGGGACTGGAGATGAGGCGGAATGCCACGGCCGCTGTGCTGCACGATGAGCTCTACCCGCTCCCCTCCGGCTGGCCGGGCACTGATGCGAACGCTGCCATCTCCTGGCAGCGAGTCGATGGCGTGCTCCAGGAGCGCCAGCAGCGCGTCACGTAGCTCAGCAAAGTTCGCCTGCACGCGCAACCCAGCCTCAACACTCACGGTGAGATCGATTCGATGGCCTTCACGCAGCGGCGCATCGTGCCAGCGTGGCCGCGCCAGCTCCACAGCAGACGCGATGACGTCGGCCACATCAAGAATGTCTACCCCACTCTCGCGGTGCGCTCGGGCGTATTCCTGGAGGCGGCGAATCGCTGCCGCCCCATCGAGCGCCGTGTTCAGGATCGCTTCAAGGTGCTGGCGGGACTCGCCGTCCTGGGCGCTGAGCAGCAAAAGCTCGGCGCGTCCCACGACAGTCGCCAGGAGATTGTTGAAGCGATGGGCCATGCTGGAGGCCAGCTCTGCCAGCGCCCGCATCTTCTCGGTGTGGAAGAGCTGCGCTTCGCGGGAGCGTCGGGGCGCAAGCTCGCGTAGGACCAGGATATAGCTCCCCAGCACATGCTGGTCAGTGATCGCCCCTCGCCGGTCTGGGGCGTTTTCGGTGGGCCCCAGCCCAGCTCGCACCACCCTGGCCTCAACGGGCACATGGCGGCCATCCGCTGCATGCAGGGCGAACTCGCAGAGCGACGAGCCAGCCCGCTGGGCCTCGGCCAGAGCGTTCTGCACGCACTCGCGGCACTCAGGGACGACAAAGGCTGCCAGCAGGCAGCCAACGAGTTCGTCCTGCGGCACCTGGAGGGTCTGCTCGGTGCAGGCGTTGGCGTAGGTTACCTGGCCTGCGGCGTCGAGCACGAGGATCAGATCACGGGCGAGTTCGACAATCGCCTGATACGTGCCCTGGGAGTCAGTCACTGCCACCTGCCGGCCGGCAGGTGGCGGGCCTGATGGCTCCTGCTCTTCCACCGGTGGCTGAATGCTCGTGACCTTCGCCACCACTTCTACACCGCTCACCATTTCGCCCCCACCGGGCTCACCGCATGGCAAGCCCTTGTGTTTAAGGCTATTCTTACCAGAGGGGTGTTCTCTGTCCAGGACCTGTCGGGCAGAACTCACTGTGCATTTCAGCCATCTGGCGCTGGCTCGGCAGGAGCTTGCCCATGCCTGAGGCCAACGGGGCCTAGAGCGCGCGCACCAGGAGGCCTATTCCACCATGACGCATGTCTGTGAACGAGCCTCCCGGCGGGGGGTTGCACTGGCCGCGGTGCCTGCCCCCTGCTCGCACCGTCCAAGGCCGGCGAAACGGCGCCGATTGTATGCAAGCGCCGCAGTACAGGTCAAGGGGTGCCACTGTGTCCTGCACGTGAGTGCAGGCACGGACGCAAACGCTTCGCCTACTATGCCCCCCAGCTCGCCCCACGGGCGAGTGAGAGAGGGAGCGTACGCAGCACGCCACACCCTGCTGGCACGCTGCACAGGCCGGGGAGAGCAGGCATTAGCCGGTCAGGCGAGCGACGGTCTCCAGCAGCGTGTTCTGGTCAAATGCCCCTTTGGTGATGTACGCCTGTGCGCCGGCTTCCATCCCGCGCTGCCGGTCCTCGGGCCGCTCCAGCGAGGTCACCAGAATCACTGGCAGATGCTGGAGCCTGGCATCCGCCCGGATCGCTCGCGTGAGCGCGAAGCCATCCAAGTGCGGCATCTCCACGTCACAGACGACCACGTCGAACGCCTGCTGTCCCAGGCGCTCCAGCGCCTGCTGCCCATCGACGGCGGTCTCGACGGTGTAGCCGGCGGCCTCCAGGATGCTCCGTTCTAGCTCCCGCGATGTCGACGAGTCATCCACGACCAGCACACGCCGGGCCGCGCGCGATGGCCGCGGCACAGGATCAAGGTGCGCACGTCGCGAGACGGACGACAAGGCCGCGTCGACCAGGGCAGTGGTGTCGGCCAGGAACGCCACCTCGCCCATTGCCAGCGTGGTGGCCGCCGCAATGCAGGGCAGCCGCCCTAACAGCCTGGGCAGCGGCTTGGTGACGATGCTTTCCTGATCAACCAGCTCGTCTACGGCAAAGGCGATGCGCTGTCCGTGAGTGCCGCGCACGACGACTGCGGGACGAGGCGGGCCATCCAGATCACCCGTACAGTCAGGGCCGAGCCCCAGCGCAGCCTGAAGTGCCACCAGGGGAACCGGCTTGCCATCGAACTCGACCGCGCGGCGTCCCTGCACGGTGGAGGTTGCCGCCGCGCCGACCTCAAGCAAGCCATCGATGACCGGCGCTGGAAGCGCGATGTAGAGCTCCCCGGCGCGCACGATCAGCGCCCGGCTCATCGCCAGCGTAATGGGCACCTCCAGGACAAAGCGAGTGCCCAGTCCCGGCTGGGTGTAGATCGACATGTAGCCATGGAGCGCCTTGATCGTCGCTCGCACCACGTCCATTCCCACGCCGCGGCCGGAGAGATCTCCCACCATGGCACTCGTTGACAGGCCGGGCAAGTAGATGAGCTCGAGCATCTCGCGTGCGCTCATCTGCGCCGCTTGTTCAGGCGTAATCAGCTTCTTTCGCAACGCTGCGTCGACCAGGCGGGTGGTGTCGATCCCGGCGCCGTCATCGGCCACTTCGATAATGGCGCGGTCGCCGACCTGGTAGGCGCTCAGCGTGATCCTGCCCTCAGCCGGCTTACCCTGGGCAAGCCGCTCGTGCGGCGGCTCGATGCCATGGTCGATGGCATTGCGCACCAGATGCAGCAGCGGATCATGCAGCATCTGGATGACACGGCGGTCCAGCCGGAGCGTGTCTCCCTCGGTCACCAGGCGCACTTGCTTGCCCAGCATCTTCGTTACATCGCGGACATGGCGGTGGAACCGGCCGAAGAGAATGGACAGCGGCTGAAGGCTGAGCTGCTCGAGCTCATAGTGGAGTTCGGCTAGCTCCCGGGCAGCCGTCTGCTGCACATGGGTAAGCTGCCGGATCCGCATGGCCAGCCGGCTATGCAGCCCGCTGAGCTGGCGAGGCAGCGCGGCGGAGCTCTCTGTCGTGTGTTCGCCAGTGAGCTCCTCGAGTTCGCCAGCCAGTGCTGTCAGGTCTTCCAGGATAGTACCCTCACCTCGCCACCGGACGAACAAGGCTGAGGTCAGCGACAGCACGCGATCGATGCTCCCTACCGGGACACGGATCGTCAGTGATCCCGGTGTCCCCGGTACAGGCCCACTAGCGGCCGGCTCCCCTGCTGCGGCAGCCGGCTCTGGCCGGGGTTCGGCTTTCGTATCCCGCGGGGCCGGCGCCGGAGTGCCGACAGGAGCCCCCGCCTCCAGCGCAGGCGTTGCCTGGGGAAGTGGCATCTGCTGAGGCACGGCTGGTGTTGTGTCGGCCGCAGCGGCTCGCAGGCGGCTACGCTCCGCTTCGAGTCGCTGCACCAGCGCAGCGACATCAACCCCTGCCTGTGCGGCATCGCCGTTCGCGCCGACCAGCGCTTCGAGGCTATCGTGGGCCTGTAAGAGCACGTCCATCAACCGACGATCTGCGGTGGCCATGCCGCGTCGCAGGTCATCCAGTACATCCTCGACGTGATGCGCGAGGTCCCCGATCGCGGCCAGACCGACCATACGCGCGCCGCCCTTCAGCGTGTGTGCAGCGCGAAACAGCTCCCGCACCGTATCGGGGTTATGCGGGTCTTGCTCAAGCGCCAGCAGCAAGGAGACGATGCGCTGGAGATGCTCGGTTGCTTCTTCACGGAAGGCACTGATGTAGACGCTCAGGTCAAACGACACCGGCCAGCCCTTCCTTCGCGCGTTCTTCTACCCGGCAGTGATCTGCCTCAGCGCATGGTCGAGCGCCGCTAGCTCAGCGCATGACAGCAGGAATTCCGGCGCCACGACTGGCAGCAGTTCTCCGCCCTCCAGACGCGCGATGGCATGCAACGCTGGATGGCTGCTCGGCAACAGGAGCGGTGGCAGCCAGGCCAGCGCCCGCGAGGGCACCTCGATGACGTCCCGCACGCCATCGACGAAAAGGCCGAGCAGGCGCGTGCCGGAGTCGAGCACGACGACCACAGCCGGGCCACGCGGCACCGGGACAGCGGGCACAGCCAGCAGCACGCTGGCGAGATCCACGCAGGGGAGCAGGCGCGCGTCGAACCGCACCGCCGCGGCGTTCACGCCTGGCACTGCCAGCGCACACACAACGTCGCACTGCTGCACCGCGGCGATGCTTCCCAGCGGCATCGCCGCGTGTACACTGCCGAACTCGACGACCAGCAGATGCATGGCTTAGGTCTCCGCCGCAGGCTCCCTACCGCGCCCTGGTGCCGGCGCGTGGGCAATGGCGTCGAGCAAGGCTGGAACATCGAGCAAGAGCACAGCACCACCGTCGATCACGGCACGCCCGCGCACGATCCGGCTATCTGCAAGCGCGGGCGGCAGGTCGTGCACCTGGTCATGAGACAGATCGACGACTTCTAAGACAGCATCGACCAGCAGCGCCGCCTCGAGGTCGCCGGCTTCGACCACGAGGTAGTGAGGCTCGCTCGCCTCTACGGCCGGCAGGCCGAGCGGCACCCGGGGATCAGCGGCCACCATGAGCGCCCCCTGACGCAGGTAGACACCGAGGATACTGGACGGCGCTCCGGGCACCCGCGTCAACGAAGGCGCCATATCAATACCGCGTACGTACGGCAGGTCGATGCCGTAGCGTTCCCCACTGATGATCACGATGAGCACCTGCGCTAGCGGAACCGTCAGTGATGCGTGCTGCTCAGTCATGCGCCTTCCCCTATGGGCGCGGGCACAGCCGCGGGCCTGGCCGCGCCCGGCGTAGTTCCAGCATAGGGATTCGGCGCGAGCGAGACCAAGAGACAGACCGAGCGTACTGGGAGAGTCGGCTACTGGCGCGGGCGCGGCAGCGTCTCTCTCTGCGCTGCTCGGTCTCTCTGCGCTGCCAGACGAGTCCCCAGCGAGGGAAGCAGCGGCAAGGGTACCGTTACGTCTGCTGCGGAGGCGCCAGGCGCTGGCGGCGCGCCACCCCGCTGCGATACCCTGCGTCGGCCACTGCGGCGGCGACAGCCTCGGCCACGCGGCGGTTGAACACGCTGGGCACGATGTACTCTTCGGAGAGCTCGGACTCAGCCACCGAGCCGGCGATCGCCTGTGCCGCCGCCAGCTTCATCGCTTCGGTAATGGCGCGCGCCTGGCAGTCCAGCGCGCCGCGAAAGATGCCGGGGAAGCAGAGGACGTTGTTGATTTGGTTGGGATAATCGGAGCGGCCGGTCGCCATCACCCGTACCAGGCCCTCAGCATCCTCAGGCATGATCTCTGGATCAGGATTGGCGAGCGCAAAGACGATGGGGGCAGGAGCCATGTGCCGCAGGTCATCAGGCGTGATCGTGCCGGGCGCTGAAACCCCTAGGAACAGGTCGGCACCGCGCAACGCCTCGTGCACGTCGCCCGTAAACCGCCGAGGGTTAGTCTCTTCAGCTAGACGCTCCTTTATGGGGTTCATGTTGTACTGCCGCCCGGGGTAGATCGCACCAGCGCGGTCGCACACGATGATGTCCGGCACCCCAGCCGCGCGGAGCATCCGGGCGCACGCCACACCGGCAGCGCCTGCGCCGTTAATCACCGCGCGTAGCTCTTCTAGACGCTTGCCGGCGACCTTCACCGCATTGATCAGTGCTGCCAGCACGACGACGGCGGTGCCATGCTGATCATCGTGGAACACCGGGATATCCAGGGCCTCGATCAGGCGCTCCTCGATCTCGAAGCAGCGCGGCGCAGAGATGTCTTCCAGGTTGATGCCGCCGAACCCCGGAGCGATGCGCACTACTGTCTCGACGATCTGGTCCACGTCCTTGGTGGCCAGGCAGAGAGGGAAGGCATCTACATTGCCGAATTCCTTGAACAGGAGCGCCTTCCCTTCCATCACGGGGAGCGCGGCCTCCGGGCCGATGTCACCAAGGCCGAGCACAGCCGAGCCATCGGTGACCACCGCCACGCTGTTGCGCTTAATGGTGAGCGAGAAGACTTTAGAGCGGTCATCGGCGATGGCGCGGCACACGCGCGCGACGCCGGGCGTGTAGGCCATGGACAGATCATCGCGGGTCTTCAACGGGACCTTGCCGCGTACTTCGATCTTGCCGCCCAGATGCAGCAGGAAGGTGCGATCGGAGACATTGGTGACGGTAACGCCCGGTACGCTACGGGCACGCTCGACGATGAGCTGAGCGTGGGCGTCGTCGCGGGCATTGACAGTGATATCCCGCACCATGATGCGCCGATCGACACGAACGATATCGATGGCGCCAATGTCGCCACCGGCGTCGCCGATAGCGGTCATCAGCCGGGCTAGCATGCCCGGGCGGTTCTCGATATGGCAGCGGAGCGTGATGCTGTAGCTGGCGCTCGGAGTACTCGCAGCCATGCCCGTATCCTTTCCGCAGGCGCGCTCAAAACTACACGCCGCGGTCGGGCCAATAGTGGCCATCGGGCAAATGCGCCTGCGGGTGGCTATTATACGCTACATTTCGGCGCCCGCATGAAGCTCGCTCCTGCCCAGCAGGGGAAGCATCGACGCGCCCGCGCGCGATGCCTCGCGGCCAGGCCCTCTCCCCGGTCAATGGTTCGTCTGCTCCTCAAACTCGCCCACTCGCTCCATGACCCATATCCAGGCCAGCGCAGAAGCTCCTATACCTAAGCCCGGGTGAGATCTCCATGGTTCCATGTCTGGCGTCTGCGGGTTTCACCCTGGCTTTCCTTTAGGAGCGATCTGGGATGCCTTCTTCGGCCAGCAGGATCGACCGGTACAGGGCACGCAGCCAGACACGCTCGCGATCCGAGGCGCGCTGGAGTGCCTCGAGGATCTTAGCCTTGCGGGCGCGCCGGGCCTGGCGCAGAAACTCGTGGACCTGATTGTATGGCTGTTCTGAGCGATCGCTGTACACCGTTGCCTCCCCCGGTATTGTAACCGGAGCGATGCGCCCTGACATGGTCCTGGAGGCGCTAGATGCAGTCCCCAGAAGGCTGATTGGTCTCGCGCAGCCGGGGCACCCTTCAGGAACTCCCACCGCTCCACAACGGGAGGTGGGACTTTCGGGTATCTCCGGATACGACTTTTGCCGGCGCAGCGCAGGAACACAGTACATCACGCAGGATCACGCGGCGCGGCGGACAGCATGCAGAAACACGTATGCTACAATTCCCGTGTAGTACACGCCGCGCTCCTCAGTGCAGGCAGGATCGCTTTTCAGTGGGCCGATGATGTTTTTCCGCCGTCCTGGGCAGGAGCAGAGGACAGCGCTTGAGCCGGGCGCATCGCCGGGTGCTCCGTCGCGTGCTCCGGCGCCGGGGTGCGAGCGGCTCCTGCTTTGCATCGGCCCGAATTGCGCCCGGCGCAACAGCAGGGCGGTCTGGAAGGAGCTCGAACGGGCCCTCGCCCGGCACGGTCTGAAGGACCGCGTGCGGGTGCGCTCCGTGTTCTGCCTGCACCACTGCGAGCTCGGCCCTAATTTAGAAGTACACCCCTGCGGCACGTGGTATGCTGGCGTGCGCCCTCAGGACGCTGAGGCGATCGTGCGTGAGCACATCGCCGGCGGCCAGGTAGTTGAGCGTCTTGCCCGTGACCCGTATACCGAGCTGCAGTGGCGTGACAACTGGGACGAATGAGACCGGACGACCACGATGGGCCGCCGCGGAGCGCGGCGCAGGAGCCTCCGAGCCACGAGGAGCAGCCCCGTGTTCCCACGATCTATGGCATCGGCAAGTGGATCGTGCTCTCTCTGGCGATGACGCTCCTGGTGCTGCTCACAGTGCCGACGGCCCTGCTCTTCGCCGCGCTGGCCATCTTCTTTGCGACGCGTGCATACCGCTACGACCCGAGCATCGGCATGGCGCTGATGGCCGCCACGCTCATCGCCAGCGTGTATGCGTTTCGGATCGGCACGCTGATACGCTGAGCACTCGCACCGGGCCGGTGGTGAGCCCGCGAGAGGGAAAGCGAAAGCCGAAGGGAGGAGCTAGAAACCCGTGCGACATACCCGCGCGCCCTGGCAGCGCACTGCAACCTGTGGTGAACTGACCGCCGCCGACGACGGCCGCGAAGTCACCCTGAACGGCTGGGTGCACCGCCGCCGCGATCATGGCCGGCTCATTTTCATTGACCTGCGCGACCGCTACGGTATCACGCAGGTCGTGTTTAACCCGCAGGTCTCGGCGGAAGCCCACGCGGTGGCCGCGGACGTACGCATCGAGTACGTGCTCTCGGTGACCGGTCGCGTGCAGCGCCGTCCGCCCGGCACAGAGAACCCCAACCTGTCCACCGGCGAGATCGAGCTCCACGCCACCAGGGCGCAGGTGCTCAACCCGGCTAAGACACCTCCCTTCTACATCAACGAAGAGGTCCCGGTCGAGGAGAGCTTGCGGCTGAAGTACCGCTACCTGGACCTGCGTCGCGCTCGCATGCGCGACAACATTATCCTGCGCCACCGCGTGGTGAAGTTCATCCGCGACTACCTGGATGCAGAGGGCTTCCTTGAGATCGAAACGCCTATGCTGATCAAGTCCACGCCGGAGGGTGCGCGTGACTTCCTGGTACCAAGCCGGCTGCATCCAGGTAAGTTCTACGCCCTGCCGCAGTCACCGCAGCAGCTCAAGCAGCTCCTCATGGTGGCGGGCATGGACAAGTACTTCCAGATCGCTCGCTGCTTCCGCGATGAGGACCTGCGCGCCGACCGCCAGCCAGAGTTCACCCAGCTTGACCTAGAGATGTCCTTCGTCCAAGAAGAGGATGTCATGAACCTGATCGAGCGCCTGCTGACGGCGATGGTCGAGCGGTTGGCGCCGGATCGTCCGCTCACGTTCAAACCGTTTAAGCGGCTCTCCTACGCGGAGGCAATGGCGCGCTACGGCTCCGACCGGCCAGATCTCCGCTATGACCTGCCACTGGTTGACATCAGCGAGGCAGTGCGCGGCGCCGGGTTCGCCATCTTCGACCGCGCGCTTGCCGCCGGTGGCGAGGTCAAAGCCATCGTGGCGCCGGGCTGCGCCGGGTATAGCCGCCGCGAGATCGAGGAGCTCACGGCGATCGCCCGCATCAGGGGGGCCGGGGGGCTGGCCACGGCAGCGCTGCTCCCGGACGGCGTGCGTTCGCCCTTCGCCAAGTTCATCGGTGACGGGGCGATGCAGCGCATCATCGAGCTCACCGGTGCGCGCCAGGGGGACCTGATCCTGGTGGTGGCCGACCAGCCGAAGATCGTGGCTGCATCGCTGAGCCGCGTGCGCGCTGAGCTGGCTGAGCGGCTGAAGCTGGTCGATTCCAATGCCTTGGCCTTCGTCTGGATCACCGACTTCCCGCTGCTGGAGTGGAACGAGGAGGAGCAGCGCTGGGAATCAATGCATAACCCCTTCTCCAACATGCAGGAGGAGGATATCCCGCTGCTGCAAACCGATCCTGGCAAGGTGCGAGCGCGCCAGTACGACATCGTCCTGAATGGCCAGGAGATCGGTGGCGGGAGTGTCCGCATCCACACGCGGGAGCTTCAGGAGGCTGCCTTCCGCGCTATGGGTCTGTCAGACGAGCAGATCCACAGCCAGTTCGGCCACATGCTCGAGGCCTTCGAGTATGGAGCCCCGCCCCATGGCGGCATCGCTCTGGGTCTGGACCGTATCGTCGCCATCCTGGCCAAGGAGGAATCGATCCGCGAGGTGATCGCCTTCCCGAAGAACCAGGCGGCCGTAGACCTGCTCTTCGATGCGCCGTCGCCGGTCACGCCGGAGCAGCTCGAGGTCCTGCACCTGGCTATTGTGCTCGAGGAGGAGCCTGAAGCTCCGCAGGCGCCTGCCGGAGCTCCGGCGCACCGACAGCCCTAGGGGACCTCGCGGCCATGGCTGCGGGCCGGCCCTGTGCCACGCACCTCGCGATGACAGTCGATGTGCCAGGCGGGACAGCCGGCGGGGCAGTGCCCGGCGACCCTGCGGCGATCGTAGCGGCGATCGCTGATCACCTGCGCGCCCGTCACGAGACGTTGGCCGTGGCGGAGTCCGCCTGTGGCGGCCTGCTCTCGCATCTGCTCACCAACCTGCCGGGTAGCTCGGCCTGGTTCGCCGGCGCTGTCGTAGCTTACTCGAACCGGGCCAAGTGCATTCTCCTGGGCGTGCCCCAGGAGCTCCTCACCACGGCCGGGGCGGTCAGCCCTGCCTGCGCCCTGGCGATGGCCCGCGGCGCGCAGACCCGCCTAGAGACAGACTGGGGGATCGCGGAGACCGGCATCGCCGGTCCTCAGGCTGGCCGTCGCTCTGCTAAGCCGGCTGGGCTGGCATACGTTGCTGTGTGCGGCCCCGGCATCGAGCGCGTGACGGAGGTGCGCTCCGGCCTCGATGAGCGCGCCGCCAACAAGGAGGCCTTTGCGCGGGCTGCTCTTGACCTCCTCCTGGCGGTCCTCGCAGCGGGCTGAGCTCCTGCGTTGCTCCTCGCACTACTCACAAGCGCGGCGGGCATGGCCTAGAGAGTGCTTGCAGGCCGCGCTCCAGGGCGATCTGCGGAGTGTAGCCGAGTTCCGTGCGTGCCCGCGAGATATCGAAGTGCTGGTCTACCAGCGCGCCCTCCAGCAGCCGAGGATCCAGCATATCAGCGTACGCCGGTGATACGATCCGTGCGACCCTGTAGGCCACTGCAAGCACGGGCCGGATCGCCGGCACGAACGGCCGCGCCGGGACGGGCACCAAGATTGGACGGCGCCCTTCGGCTCTAGCAATGGCACCCAAGACACCGGCCAGGGAATGGCGCTCGCCGCTGGTGATGTTGTAGGCGCGCCCAGCGGCGTAGGGGACCGTTGCCGCAAGCCACAGGGCTGCGGCAACGTCATCAGCATGCACGAGATCGACCAGCTGGCTGCCCCCCTCAGGCAGTGGCAGCACAGGCAGGCGCAGCGCCGCCCGCACCCGCGGGAGAAAGTGACGGTCGCCCTGCCCGTACACGATGCACGGCCGCAGCGCCACAGTCTCGATCCGCCCAGATGCCTGGGCTGCTGCCAGGATCTGCTCCGCCCAGATCTTGCTACGGCCGTACAGGCTGCGCGCCCGCAGCGGCGCCGTCTCCGGCAGGCCATCCGAGCCTGGCCGCGGTGCCTGCGGCCCGTAGACTGCGACCGAGCTCACAAAGACGAAGCGTCGCGCTCCTGCTCGCACAGCCTCGTCCAGGAGCCACAGCACGCTCTCGACATTGAGCCGGCGAAAGACGTGCGCCGGAGCAGTGCGCACCTGCGCCGCGCAGTGGAATACGATCTCTGTGCCGGCTGCGATACTGCGCAGTGTGGCGCGCTCCCCGATGTCAGCGCGCCGCGGCCGGGCACCGAGCTCCTGGACCTGCACCGCGGCCACCTGCGAGCGCACTACTGCTATAACTTCAATGCCGGAGGCGACGAGCCGCTGTGTCAGGGCACGCCCGATCAGGCCAGTCGCACCGGTCACCAGCACACGCATGCCGTTCTCTTGCCTCCAGATCCAGAACGTCTACCCGCCAGCAAATCCGCCGCCCGCAACTTAACGGTTATTTGACGGTCCCTCGCGGTGGGACTATTCTAAAGTCTTACCTGCGGTTGTGCACCTATTCTTCTTCTTCCTGCAGCGCCGGGCTGCAGGGACCTGACTTCAGGGGGAGAGGAGGCCATGCCACTTCGGCGGCTGAGCATGCTCTTCGGCGTTCGGCACGCACGTCAACAGGAGGAGCGGCCGGCCGGTGAACCGCTGGGCGTTGCCGTGATCGGTGCAGGGATGATCAGCCAGACCGTGCACCTGCCGGTGCTCAGCGCCCTTGCCGCGGTTCGCCTGCTCGTTGTGTGCGACGTTGATGCTATGCGCGCGGCTGCCGCAGCCAAACGCTTTGGCGTGCCCAGAGCAGTCACCGACTACCGGCAGGTGCTAGCCGATCCAGATATTGCCGCAGTGGTGGTAGCGACGCCACACAAATGGCACTATCCCATCACCATGGCAGCGATCGAGGCCGGCAAGCACGTGCTGTGCGAGAAGCCGTTGGGGATGAGCTTTGCCGAAGCCCTCGCCCTCTACACGGCTGCCCAGCGCGCCGGGGTTCGCCATATGGTCGGCTTCACCTATCGCTTCGTGCCTGCCCTACGCTATATGAGAGCGCTGATCCAGCAGGGTGTGATCGGCGAGCCGCGCCATTTCCGATCCCTACGCCTGCAAGATGTGCCGGAAGAAGATCTGGGCTGGCGCCAGCGGCGTGAACTGGCCGGCCGTGGGGAGCTCTTCGAAAGCGGCTGCCATCGTATCGACTACGCGCACTACCTTGTCGGCGAGATCGCCGCTGTAGCCGGCCTAGCACGCACCTTCGTGCCCGAGCGCCGCACTGGTCGCGGCGGGACTCTTCCTGCCGAGGTCGAAGACTGGGCTGCCTTCGTCGCCGAGTTTAAGAACGGCGTGACTGGAGTCTTTGAGGTCTCGCGGCTGGCCAAAGGCCACCGCCGCGGTGGGCACGCGCTGGACCTGGCCGAGGTAAACGGCAGCGAGGGGACGCTTATCTTCGACCTGCGCCGCCCGTTCCACCTGCAACTGGGCAAGCCGGGTGGCTCGCTGGAGCTGCTGGAGGTGCCGCGGGAGTACTACAAACTCCCTGGCTCACCGCGCGGGATAAGCGGGCGAGATGCCGCCGTTGCCTATCGCTTCGACCAGGACTTCGCCTTCGTCCGTGCAGTGCTGAGCGGTGAGCCGTGCACCCCCTCCTTCGCCGACGGGGCGCGCTGCCAGGCAGTGATCCATGCGGTGATCCAGTCTGCTGAGGAACGCCGCTGGGTGGCCGTGCCACCGCTAGATAGCATAGATAGCACCGCTCAGCCTGCCCCGGCAGTGCCGTCCCAGCATTCGCCCACCGGCGCAACAACCGAGACATGATGAAGGGGCGCCGTCAACGGCGTAAGGGGAACGTATACTCTATTACTTAATTACTATACTCTTATAACGGCTCTCTCGGGTGTCATGCATCTCGTTGCGCCGGCCGCCCCAGCGCGATCAAGAACATCACGCTCTTGCCTGCTGCGTGCGGTGAGAAGAAAGCCGTGACATCGTCGTCGAAAAAGGTGAGACCAGTGGCGCCGAGCCGGAGCGCATACGCAGCCAGGTAGAGCTTGCCCGCCATGATCGCTGCAGTAAGTTGCGCGGCGTGATAGCCGCGGTTGCCAAAGTGCGCCAAGATCGGCGCGAGGTCGGCCAGGAAGTATACGTTTACCGCGGCATCAGCGCCCAGCTCCTGCCCAAGAGCGAGCCAGCCGGCCTGTGATCGAAAGTGCCCGGCCTTGAGCAGTTCCAACGCCTGACGGTCTCGGTGCAGCACGTAGGAGCCGGACGGCAGCCCCTCAACGGCACTGGTGATGAGGTATAGGTCGTTGAGGGGATCCCCGCCAAGTTCCAAGAAATCGGCTGGGATCCCCCGCGTGGCTCGTGCCAGCATCGTCGAGAGTTGCTCGAAGCTGATCGGCTCGCGGGCGAACCGGCGGCAGGAGCCTCGTCGCCGGATCACTACTTCGATCGGGTCACGCGGGAGCGCCGCCGGCTCCCGCGGCCCCAGAGGGATCACCGGTCCGGCGGGCGGACGGCCGGGCCGTACCAACGGCCGCTCGCGCCAGGCCGCCGCCTCTTCTCCAGACTTTAGAGAAGAGGCCGCATGCATGGCCTGGATCTCAGGGTAGACCACTTCGTGTCGGGAGAGCGGCGCTGTCGGAAGACCGAGCGGCTGCACTGGCGGCGCAGGTGGCGGCGCGCGGCGGGTGCGGCCGAGAGCAACCAGACTGATCGCGCCCTCCCGCTGCGGCTCAACGTCGAGCAGCCGGTTGATCGCATCGTCGGCGAATCCCAGCACGACTTTCGCCGGCACCTCCCTGGCCGCAGCGATCGCCAGCAGGTTCGCTAGGATCGTGCCCGTATCCCAGAAGCTGTGGCGGTAGGCGCGCGCCCGGTATTTCCAGGCATTTCGCCAGAACGTGCTGGTGCAGATGGCCACCACCGGCGCCGATGCGACCGACGGCTCAGCACCGCTGGCGTCCACCAGTACCTGGCGGAAATCGCCGGCGCGGAGCTGGCGCAGGCTGTTATCGTGCGCACCAAAGTGGTACACCCCCGCGGGGAGCTCCGGAAGCTCGCCACAGACGAGGTAGAGCTCGATGTGATACAGCGCGCCGGTGCACGACGCCGCGCGAAAGGCTACCTCCTCACTCCCGCGGCGAAGCACCTTGGTGATGCCATTGGAGAAATAGCACAGGCGCGCCAGCGTCTGGAGGTCCGGCACCTGCTCATCGCCGGACACCTCGCCGGATGCAGCGATGGCGTCCAGCGCCGGCATCGCGGATGGTGGAAAACTGGCGGGTAACTGCACATACGGCTCGAGTGTCGTGTAGATCTTGTAGGGAATGGGCTTATTTGCCCAGTCAAGGGTAAACTGGCTCGCCAGCAGCCGTTCATACGAATGCTTCGTCGCTTCGTGGTAGTGCCACGCGATACTGGTGTCACGATTGCTCACCGGACGCCACCATCGCAAGGGCCCCGATGCGCTGAGCGGGAGGCTCCTACTCCATCGCAGTCCCAGTGCCTGTGCACATTCACGTACCGCCGCGCGTGCTCTGGCTCGGCACCGGCGCGGCTTCCGCTGTCAGCCGCGCCACCGCGCGGTCCAGGTGCGGGTAGACCAGCAGGACCGAGGCCAGGCCGAAGAGCGCGCCAGTGATCGTACGTAGCTCCCAGGTGCTCTCGCGGAAGCCGAAGAGCTGTGTGAACCCATCCAGGGCCATAGGCGAGATCGCCACGGCGTAGACACGCAGCGAGAGCGGAGCGATGCCGTGCGTACGGAGGTAGGCGTAGAGCAGCCCGCCGAGCAAGAGCGCGGCATAGATGGCAGTGTTGCGCTGGCACATCGCCATCTGGTGCCCGAAGAGGAAATACGACCGCGAGGGCATCTGGTGGCAGATCAGGCGGTAGCTGGCGAAGAGCGGGGTTGCCAGCCAGCCCCAGCCGGTGCTGCGCAAATACGGCACAAGCACAGCACCGAAGAGCACCAGGAAATTCACCGCGTTGGCCAGCAAGAGCCAGTGGTCGAGGACGAACTCCACCATGCGGTCCACCGCAGCCGACACCGCTCGGTCGAACGCCTGCCGCCGGGGAGAGATGGCTCGATCGTCGGGAACGGACGTCCACGTCCCCGTCGTCTCTCGCTGCGGAGCGCCAGGCGTGTCAGCGCTCTGCTGTGCTATCCGTTCCATCTGGCCACCTCTTCCAGCGGGTCACCTCTCCCCGCAGGCTTCCGGCCCGGGCCGGTGTGTCTGATTTGCGCCCAGTAAGCGGAGGACGTACCGCTCGCTGATCTCGGTCTCAATGCAGGAGCCGTCATCCAGCTCCACTACAGGGATCACCAGCGCATAGCGCGCTTCCAGCGCCGGGTCAGCCGTGATGTCCACATACACGATCTCCAGAGGCACTCGCCCGGCTACACGTTCCAGCACGGCCGCCGCGTGGTCGCACAGACCGCAGTCTGGCTTGCCGTACAGGATCACCCGCCGACGGCCCCTGGAAATGCTGCCACTCGCACGCTCCGCCACAGGTCTACCTTACCAGACCAGACGCAGCGCCGTAAAGCACCCGCCATCTGGGATAGCCGGCCGCGGCTGTTCCAGGCCTGCTAGCCTGCCCAGTCGGCCAGGGTGACGAACACGTCTTCTAGCGTCGGCATAGCGGGCTCGATCTCCTGGACCAGGATGCCGCTGCTCTCCAGGACTGTCTGGACATCCTCGGCCGAGCGTCCCAGCTCGACGGCAACATGCACGAGCGCGCCTGCCAGCCGGCTTTCCAGCACCCACGGCTGTTGCGCCAGGATATCCAGAGCGTCTGCCGGTGCGGCGCACCTGATCGCCAGTACCTTGCCCGGCAGCAGCGCTTTCAGCCTGCCAGGCGTATCGCAGGCCACCAACCGCCCGCGCAGCATGAGCGCAAGGCGGTTGCAGTATTCCGCCTCGTCCATGAAGTGCGTCGTCACCAGGATAGTGGTGCCCTGCTCAGCCAGCCCGTACATGGCGTCCCAGAACCCTCGACGTGCGGCGGGGTCCACGCCGGCGGTGGGCTCGTCGAGGAACAGGAGTGGCGGACGGTGGAGAGTGGCACAGCCGAAGGCGAGCCGCTGGCGCAGCCCGCCCGGCAGGCTCCCGGCGAGCTGCGCGCTGCGCGAGGCCAGGCCGCTCTCACTCAGGAACTGCGCGATGCGCTCCTCCCGCACCGGCCGGGCCAGCCCGTACACGGCCGCGTAGAAGCGCAGGTTCTCCAGCACCGTCAGATCGTCGTACAGCGCCACGCGCTGCGACATATAGCCGATACGGCGCTTGACCTCCTCGGGGTCCTGCACCACATCAAAGCCGAGCACGTGGGCTGTGCCGTCAGTCGGGAGGAGGATCCCGCACAGCATCCGCATGAGCGTGGTCTTACCTGAGCCGTTCGGACCCAGCAGACCAAACACCTCGCCGCGCTGTACGGCAAAGGTCACATGGTCGACTGCGGTGAAATCCCCGAACTTCCGCGTGAGGCCGGCCACCACAATCGCTGCTGCCTTCTGCGCATGCACAACCACATCCGATCTTATCAGCGCTACCGCATCCTCACTCGGCTGCATCGCTTGTCCTCGCAACGAGCTGGCTGCACATCAGTCTCTCCGTAGATGCCCACAAGGCCCTCACCTCCGGCCTCTCTCCCGCAGCGCGGAAGAGGTGGGAACGCGCCTCTGTGACGCCAGGAAGACGTCTTCCATCGAAGGCATGACCTCCCGCATGTCCGCGACTTCTACGCCGCCTGCGCGGAGAGCTTCGACAAAGCGCCGGTCATCCTCCGGCGGCTCGCTGCTGAACACATGGATGCGATCACCCAAGAGCTGCACGCCCCCGGAAGGCATGCTCCGCAGCAGGCGGTGTGCCTGCTGCAGAGGCGCTGCAACGATCTCCAAGACACGGTATGGCATGCGCCGCCGAAGCTCATCTGGGGTTCCCTGCTCCACGATCTGTCCGCCCGACAGCAAAGCCAGCCGGTCGCAGCGCTCTGCCTCATCCATGTATGCAGAGGAGAGCAGTACGGCCATCCCCTGGCGTTGCAAGCGGTACAACATGCTCCACAGGTCCCGCCGTGACACGGGATCGACACCCGCCGTCGGCTCGTCCAGCAGCAGCACCGGCGGGCGGTGCACCAGCGCACACGCCAGGGCCAGCTTCTGCTTCATTCCCCCGGAGAGATACGCGGCCAGCCGGCGACGGAACTCATCGAGCCGCATCAGTGCGAGGAGCTCGTCGATGCGCTCGTGCAGAGCGGCCTCCGGCACGCCGAAGACACGCCCGAAGAAGCGCAGGTTCTCTTCGACTGTCAGGTCTATATACAGGGAGAACCGTTGGGCCATGTAGCCTACATTCCGGCGCACCTGCTCTGCCTGCCGGAGCACGTCATAGCCTGCGACATACGCCTCCCCACTCGTCGGCGCCAACACACCGCACAGCATGCGGATAGTCGTGCTCTTGCCTGCCCCATCCGGCCCGATCAACCCAAAGAGCTCACCGTAGCGTACCTCCAGCTCCAGGCCAGCGACAGCCGTCACCAGCCCGAACTGCTTGGTCAGCCCGCGGGCGCGGATCGCCAAGAGAGATCTGGTGCTCGTATCGTAGCTACTTATCGCTGGGACTGGCACTGCCACAGCATCCTCCTCAACAGCATCCCTTCTCCGCCGAGCGACTTATCTCAGCCGAGCGACTTACGGAAGCGCAAGGCGCTGACAGTAAACACCCCCACGGCGAAGATCGCCAGCAGGACTATGTTCGGCCATAACTCGGCAAGGCCATTCGCCTTCAGGATGACACCACGCAGGATCCTGATGAAGTAGGTCAGCGGGATGGCGTAACCCAGCGAGGCGATTACCGGGGGCATCGACTCCCGCGGGAAGACGAACCCGGAGAGGAGGAGCGAGGGCACCAGCAGGAACATGGCTGTCTGCATCGCCTGGGTCTGTGTCTGGGCAACAGTAGAGACCAACAGCCCCATGCCCAGCACACAGAGCAGGAACACGAACGAGAGCATCAGCAAGAGCATGAGGTTTCCCCGCACAGGCACGCCGAACCAGAAGACGCCGACCGCCAGGGCGAGGCCGACCTGGCCAAAGGCGATGAACACGTACGGCAGGACCTTGCCGAGCAGGAGCTCCCAGGACTGGATCGGCGTCACCACGAGCTGTTCGAAGGTGCCCCGTTCGCGCTCGCGCACGATAGCGAAGGCGGTGAGGATCACCCCCTGGGTCTGGAGGATCAGGCCGATCAGCCCCGGAATCATGAAATGGGTACTCTCCATATTCGGGTTGTACAGCACGCCTGGCCGCAGATCGATCAGCGGCGGGCGGCTGCGCTGGCCCAGCCGCTCCTGAAGTGCACCAGCGATCGTCAGGGCCGTGCGCTGGGTCACCGCATCGATGGTGAAAAGCGCCGTCTGTGCCGTCGTTGGATCGGAGCCATCGATGAGCACCTGCACGCTGGCCTGGCGGCCGGCGAGCAGGTTACGCGAGAAGTCGGGCGGAATCAGCACGGCTACCTTGGCATCGCCGCGGTCGATGCTGCGTTGCGCCTCCGGAGCACCATCCACATAGCGAGTAATGCGAAAGTAGCGCGTGCGCTCCAGGGCCTGCACAAAGCTGCGGCTCTGTTCGTCCTGGACTTCGTCGCTCACGACCATCGGGATATTCTCGATGTTTTGGTTCACTGCATAGCCAAGTAGCAGAAGCTGCATCACTGGCATGACCAGGATCATCGCCAGCGTGCGCCGCTCCCGGATGACCTGCAAGAATTCCTTCTCCACGATAGGCCAGACGCGCTGGAAGCTTATTGATCGCAGCACTGCTGCCTCCTTTATGCCAGCAGCCGCGCATCCGCGAACATCCCGGGTTTGAGTAGCAGGTCCGGGTTGGGGATCTGCACCTTCACTGCCACGACCGTGCGCACCCGCTCCTGCGGGGTTTGTACGTTGCGCGGGGTAAACTCCGCACGCGGGGCGATGTAAACGACTTGCCCGCGGAAGCGCCGCTCCGGGAACGAGTCGACTGCAAGCTCGACCTCCTGTCCGAGACGCACTCGGCCGATGTTCCCTTCGGGAACATAGATGGTGACTTTCACCGTGGAGAGCTGCGCTGTGGTGAGCAGTGGCATGCCCGGCGTCGCCATCTCGCCCGGCTGGATTGCGCGCCGGGTGACGATGCCACTGGACGGCGCGCGTACAATAGTTTTTTCAAGCTGCACCTGGAGCACAGCTAGGGCCGCCTCTGCCTGCTGCACCTGCGCTTCGGCTACGGCGATCTGTTCAGCCGTCGGCCCGTTGCGCAGCGCCTCCAGACGGGCCAGCGCCTGCTGCAGCGTCGCCTCTGCAGCCTGGTACTGGCCTCGCGCCGCATCGACCTGGGCGTTGGCGGCCAGGGGATTCCGGCGCATGTCGATGAGGCTGTTCAGCGTCGCCTGAAGGGCGTTGACCTGCTCCTGCTGCTGGCGGATATCCTGCTCGCTGAACGGCCGGCGGCGCAGCTCGAGCTGGGCCTGGGCCTGCTCGACGGCTGCCTGCGCCGCAGCGATGTCGAACTCGCTCGCGTGGCGCACCTTCTCGAGCTGGGCTTCGGCCTGCCGCACTTGCTCCTCCGCCACACGCACATCGTAGTCGCTCGGCCGGACCGCAGCGTCGAGCTGGGCCTGCACCTGGTCCAGGGCAGCCTGCGCCTGGACGACCTGCTCCTGGGCCAGGCGCACGTCGAACGACGAGGCCTGGCGCGCCCGATCGAGGTTCGCCTGGGCAGCCTCGACGGCCAGCTCGGCCAGCCGGATGTCCCAGGGCGTCGGGCCACCGCGTACCTTGTCCAGGTTTGCCTGGGCGATGATCACTTGTGCCCGCGCTGCGTCAACAGCGCGCTCGGCGGCATGGACCTGAGCATCCAGCACCGCCTGGGTGATGCCCTGGAGCGGCACCGGCTCGCGAGCGCGCGCGGCGTCGAGCTCAGCGCTCGCCCGTAGGAGATTGGCCTGCGCCTGCTGCACCTGCGCCTCGGCCGCGCGCACGTCCTCCGGCCGCGGCAGGCCATCGCGGAGCTGGGCCAGTCGCGTCTTCGTCTGGTCGAGGGCGGCCTGAAGCGCACGGAGCTCCTCAGGCCGTGCCCCGGCCCGGACCTGCTCCAGACGTACGTGCGCCGCAGCAAGCTGTGACCTGGCCGCCTCGAGGCGCGCCCGTAGCGCGCGCTGCTCTTCGGAGCGTGCTCCGGCCTTGAGCTGCTCAAGGCGCGTCTGGGCGGTCCGGAGCACGGCTTCAGCCGCGGCAACATCCTCGGCGCGGCCGCCTGCCTGGAGCTGGGCCAGCCGGGCCTGTGCCTGGTCCAGCGCCGCCTGCGCTGCGGCGATCTCCTCGGGGCGGCCTCCGGCCTGCATCTGCTCGAGCCGGGCCTGCGCCGCGCGCAGCTGCGCCGCCGTGCTTTCGATCCTGCCCAGAAGCTCCTGCGGGTTCCGGCGCAGCTCCTCGGCATGCTCCCAGGTGCGCTTGGCCGCGTCGCGCTGCGCCAGAGCCTGCTGCACCACCGCCTCAGCCTGCCTGATCTCCTCGGGCCGCGCCCCGGCTTTGAGCAGCGCCAGGTTCGCCCGGGCCGTCGCGACCGCGGCCTCGGCCTGCTGCATCTGCGCACGCAGTAGCGAGTCGTCCAGCTCGACCAGCGGTGCGCCAGCCTGGACCTCCTGGCCCTCCTCGACGTGCACTGCTTTCACCCGCCCGGCGATCTCGGCAGCAAGCTGGACCTCCTCGCTCTCGATTGTGCCGGAGCCGGTGATCGCAGCCACCGCCGCAGACGAACCGCTGCGCAGCGACCAGAGCGCTGCCCCGGTGCTCAGGAGGAGCAGCACAACGATCCCGCCGAGCGCCTGCCACGGCAATGGCCGATGCAATGGCCTGTGCACAGCCTCAGCCATGCTCACCACCTCCTCTCCATATCCTCTGTATCCTCCTTGAGGGTACCAGCAGCCCCGCTCACGCTGTGGCGCTGCCTGCGCGGCTGCGGTATTCGCAGGCCGCTCCCCTCACGCCCCGAGAGCGTGCTCTGCACAGTACCATGCAGGAAGATATCTACAAAGGCTTCGACGGCCTGGTCTGGCGGAGGCACAGCGTCAGGCCCGAAGATCCGCTGGGCCATAGCGTAGGCGAAGAGCGGGCCGACAAAAGCCTGCACGGTGAGCAGGGGGTGCAGCCCCGAGCGGAGTGTTCCGCGCTGCGCCTGGACATCCAGATACCGCATCAGCAAGCTCCACATACGCATGACCGGCTCGCGCAGGGGCGGCGTGCTGTTGGCCGGCATACGCGCCTGCTCAGCCAGCAGCACCAGGATCATGTCCACGCGGGCGCCCAGCACGTCGATAATGCGGAGCCCCAACTCGCACAGGTCCCGCTCAGGGTCGCCGGATGAGCCCAGGTCAGCCAGGCGCTGCAACTCCGGCATGACGGAGAACCGCTCGATCACGGCCGCGATCAGGGCTTCCTTGTCCTTGAAGTGCCAGTAGATCGTTGCCGGGCTGACGCTGGCCTCAGCAGCCAGCTGATCGATGCTCGTGCCGTGAAGCCCGTAGCGGGGAAACAAGCGTAGGGCGGCCTCCAGGATACGCTCGCGGGTGTCCCCGCTGCCCTTGGTCACCGGCATGCCCTGTGCACTGAGAGCCGCAACCAGGTCCCGCTTGCCAGCGAAATAGCGATAGAACGTCGCCTTGCTGGTGCCGGCGCGATGGACGATCTCGTCGATGCTCACCGCCTCCAGCGAGCCGTGTGTGGCGACGAGCTCTTCGGCTGCTCGGAGGATCATTGCCCGCCGGCGCTGCTCCCGGGGACCTGCGGCCATCTCTCCTGTTCTCCCTATACGGTACTTGATCTATCGTTCGTTTGAGTACAGTATAGTACCGTGGCGGCAGCTGTCAAGTACCTGCAACGGGGTGCACGCCCGGCCTGGAGGGGCGGGGGTGGCTGCGTGGCAGAAGCAACTCGCCCGCGCAGCACGCCCGGACACCGCAGAGCGGCATGCTGGGGGCGTGCCCGCGCCAAGGGGCGGAGGTCGGGGCAGGCGCAATCGTCCGGCTGCTGGCAGGAATCGCCCGCGCCAGGGCAGGCAGGGCTCCCGCTTCCCTGCCTGCCTCCTGTACCGGCTAGACGAAGCCCGACTCCTGCATGAGCCGTGAGGCCTGGGAGTGGTAGTAGACGCGGCAGGGAGCCTGGCTGGGCTCAAAGCGGTCGGGCAGGCGCGCCGGTAGCTCCTGACCGAGGAACTGCTCCAGGCGGCGGCGATATTCCGCCGCGATGTCGGGATGCTCGGCGATCACGTTGCGCTGCTCGGCGGGATCAGCGCGCAGATCAAACAGCCGTGGGTTGTCATCTGGCCGCTCGAAGTTCACGATGTAATTCCAGTCTTTCGAGCGCACGGCCGCCCAGTCCCCCCAGCCGGTGATCACATAATCACGATTCTCGCGGGCGCGGCGGATGCTCTCCTCCAACCCGGCCGTCTCGCCTGCAGCGGCGCGCAAGAGCGGCAGCACGCTGCGGCCGGCTAGTGGGCGGTCTGCCTCGGGGAGCTCGGGTGCGGGCACATCCAGCATGTCCAGGATGGTCGGCACAACGTCCTGGGTCATCACGAACTCGTCCACCGTCTTGCCGCGGCCGCCTGGCAGACCGGGGTGGCGCACGATCCAGTTGAGCTGAGTGTTATGAGCGTAGAGGGCATGCGCGCGCTTGCCGAACTCGCCGTGATCCAGCAGCTCCGTGCCGTGGTCGCTCAGCAGCATGACGATCGTGTCGTCGAGCCGTCCCAGATCGGCGAGCGTGTTCATCAGCCGGCCTACCCACTCGTCCATGTACGTGACCTCGCCGAGGTAGAGCGCCTTCGTACGCTCCTTCTCGCGCTCGGTACCGACGCGCGCCGCGGCCGGGGGAAAGATGAACTCGGTGCCTTGGAAGTCGGGGCAGTAGCGATCGGCGTACTGCCGCGGCGGGTCCCAGGGCTCATGCGGGTCGAACGCCTCGATCCAGAGCAGGAAGGGCCCGTCGGCGTGATTGATGCGCAGCCACTCGATCGCCCGCTTAAAGACGATGCCCGACGTTAGCGGCTCATCCTGCGAGAACACTCGCTTGTTCAGCAGGTACTGCGCCAGCACCGCGTGCTCGGCCGGCTTGAAGCCGCCCTTGACACAGCGCTCGGCCTCCTCACGAATGAGTGAGAGCGGTCCGGTCTGCCAGTTATCGCTTTCTTGCCCCCGAATGAAGTCCCAGGAGAGCCAGCCCCGCGTGAAGTTCTGCGTTGGTTTAAACATATGGTACACGTCGGCGATCAGCGCGGTTTTGTAGCCGCGCGCGAGCAAGGTCTCCGAGAGGGTCGGTTGCTCCGGGGGGATCTTGTGCCAGCCGCGCGGGGTGGGCCACAGGCCGCGCGTATCAAGGTCGTAGCGCCACGGAAACGAGCGCACGCCCGTCCACAGGCAGCGCCGCGTCGGGATGGTTGGCTCGCCCTCGCCGAAGGCCGCCGAAAAGCTCACCGCCTCCCTCCGCAGCGCGTCCATGTTCGGCACATGAACGTCCGTCTCCGGGTACGTATGGTGCACCACGTCATACCGCAGCGTATCGAGTACCATCACCACGACATTCATGGTTCTCCTCACCTGAGGTTCTCCGCATCTGAGGTTCTCCGCATCTGAACGGATGCTCTGGCTCCCCCAGTCCAAGGGCCGAGATATATCCCAGAACGGAGATATACAGGTCCAAGGTATATCCAAGGTATATCCAAAGATATATACAGGTACATACAGGACCGAGACATACACGCAGTGAATATGACAGTGAATATGACAAGGTATAGCTTAATAGATCCGAGCAGCTGTCCCGCTCACGCTCATGCGCCAGCGCTCGGCGCGGCTGTTCAGGCTCCCGCCACCGGCCGGGCTACTGTACCTGACCCGAAATGAGAGTTCAAGCAGGAACAGGCACGCGCACGTTTCGTGCCAGATGTATGGTCTGTACGTCACCTGCTAGCCTGATCCCAACGTCGGGCAGCGCGTTTTTCCGCAGGCAGCGCGGGCGGCGCACACAGGTGTGCCCGAACTGCCGTGTGGAAATGCTCAGAGTGGAAATGCTCAGATTCTGGCCTGTCTAGCGTATGAATGTCTATGTCCAGCGTCCACGTACAATGTCTATGTAGTCGTCTACCGGATACTGCCTATCGGAGAAAGATCAGGAGCATCGAGAAGAAGCCAACGATGAGAAAGCCAACTCCCAGGAGCGCGGCGAGGTTGCGGGCGATCCACGCCTGGGACTCCTGGAGGCGAATGCCAGCCAGCCTGCGCAGCAGCGCAGCGGTCCACCGGCTGAGGGGCGCGTTAAAGACGATCAAGAGCGCTCCCCAGAGTAGCACGACCGCGCTAGCAATGCGCTGAGCGATCTCCACCTGCGGACTCATGGCTCTAGGATCCTGCGAGGATCAGACACACTCAACGCAGCGCGTCGGCCGGAAGGCAGCAAGCCGCGCGTCGGCCAGCCCGGTGGTGATCTCGCGGGCTACGATCTCACCGAGCAGCGCGCACAGTGTGATGCCGCTGTGGGTGACGGCCAGGTACAGACCTTGGCGGCCTTCGACAGGCCCGACGATCGGGTAGCCGTCAGCCGGCATTGGCCGGATGCCTACCCGGGCTTCTGTGATCGTGGCGTGCTCCAGAGCCGGCACATAGCGCCGGGCACGGCGCAACAGCTCAGCGCAGCCGGGCAGCGCCGGATCAGGCGGCGTGTCCGGTCCGACCGTGGTGTCGGTGCTCTCGTCCTGAAGCACCAGCCGCCCGCCGGGCTCGGGCCGGAAATGTACCCCGGGTGCGTGGATCACCCGGCGCACCGCCGGAGCAACAGGCGAGGTGGCGGCCAGGAGGCCGCAGGTAGGCGCGAGCGGGACGCGCACGCCCGCCGTCGCGGCAACCTGATCTGTCCAGCGCCCGGCGGCAAGCACAACCCATGCCGCGCCGATGCGCTCACCTGAGGCCAGGCGCACGCCCGCCACACGTGCGCCCGCATACTCAAGTGCTGCGACCGGCGCATGGCTGCGCACCTGCGCACCCAGCCTGGCGGCGGCTGCGGCAACCCCCTGGGCGAAGGCCGGCCCCTCAACCCAGGCCTCATCGGGATAGTATGCCGCAGCAGCCATGCTATCGAGGCGCAAGTGCGGCTCCAGCTCCTGCGCCTGGGCGGCGTCCAATATCTGCACGCGGTAGCCCCAGGCGCGCAACCGCTCGACCTTCTCTAGCAGCCGCCGATGAGCGGCCTCGTCGGCTACCCATTCCAGGTTACCATCCTGGTGCAGCCAGGGCGCCCCACCGAGGGCATCGCGCAGGCGGCGGTGCGCGGCGATACCCTCAGCGTTCAGGCGATGGTAGGCCAGCGGCGTCTTGGCGTTGCTATTCACCCAGGCGAAGCTGGTGGCGGACGTGCCATGACCGGGCGCAGCACGATCGAGCAGCGTCACCTGTGCCCCGGCGTGTGCCAGCCAGTACGCGATGCTCACCCCGACGACCCCGGCCCCGACCACCACGACATCCGGCGCCGGCATGAGGTTATTCCCTCCTCCAGGCCCGCTTACCCGCTCCATGCCCGTCTGCTCTGTACAAATGCCATGCCCAATGCGCGCAAAGTCCAGCCAACCTAGCGGCCCCGGCCGCGCACCACTGCGGCAGCAGTCATGGCTGGGTACTCGAGGTCATCAGCCAGCGCGTCCTTGAACGTACTGATCAGCGCCCAGCGATCGTGCCCCGACGTGTTCGGGAACGAGGCGTGCAGCGTCAGATCGTGGAAAATAACGGCGCCTCCGGCCGGCACCGGGGCCGCCACGACCAGTGACTGATCGATCATACGCTCGTCCAGACGATGCCCGAAGCCCTCTCCGGCGGGCCCGCGCTGATGCTCCACCGGCAGCCAGTGTGAGCCGCGCACCAGCTTCAGGCAGCCGTTCGTCTCGTCAGCATCGTCCAGGGCCACCCACATGTTGATCTTATGGCAGCCCTTCCAGTACGGCCAGTCCTGGTGCCACGGCGTGCCGTAGGTGGTGTCCTCGCTCTTGAAGACGACCTTGTCGCTCCAGAACATGATGTTGGGCCCGATGATCGGCTCGAGCAGGCTCAGCACGCGCGGGTCTCGGTTGAACCGACGGAACACCTCGCTGCGGATGGACATCCCCACGTACACGCCGGCCTGGAGGAATCTCGGGGGCTGCTCACCGCGAGCCCGCGCTTCGGCCGTGACCTCATCAAGGACGCGCCGGGCTTCCGCTTTAAGCGCAGCCGCCTCGGCCGGAGCGACCAACTGTGGCACGATCACGAAGCCATTGCGCTCGAACTGTTCACGTACCTGCGCCGGTGTACGTTGAAGCGTCTCCATACGGTCGGACATCGCTGCTCACCTGCCGGTTCTGGTGTCTAAGCGCATAAGCACACTGGTGCAGTGCCCCGGTCCAGGGATGATACCCTGGGTCCGGCATGGCTGCAACTGTGCTCATACCGCGGTCGAGCCCTCGGCGCTGAGACGCGCGTATAGGTCGAGGCGACGATCCTGGAGGTACGTGGCAACAGAGCGCCAGGTCTGCCAGTCAGGGTCGTCCAAGGCGACGGCAGCAATAGCGACCCCTTCGCCCTCTTCGATACGCGCTAGAAAGCCGCCGGAAGGAGCCGCGATGCATGAATAGCCTAGGCTCTGCCACCCGGCTTCCACGCCGACGCGGTTCGCCATGGCCACGTGGACCGTATTCTCCAAGGCACGGGTGGCGGCCAGCCTGCTCACTACCTCGCCGCCCCAGCCCCTGCGGGTCTGCCATTCGTTGGTGATCCAGTCGGTGCAGTTGAGAATGAGCTGTGCTCCCTGCAGCACCAGCGCGCGGATGTACTCGGGGAACACGAGGTCGTAGCAGATCGTCAGCGCCACGCGCCCGTACGGAGTGTCGAAGAGGGCCGGGCGGTCACCGCTCCGAAAGAATTGCTTCTCGGCAGCGAAGAGGTGCACTTTGCGATAGCGTCCGATGAGCCGACCATCCGGCCCCAGAAATACTGCGCTATCGTAGAAGCCGTCTTCGCCGCGCTCGGCGATGCCGGCGGCAACGTAGAGCCCGTGCCGGGCGGCAATGGCGCCGAGGCGGTCGGTGGCTGGCCCGGGGACCAGCTCAGCCAGGTTGGCCAGCCGCTCGCCGATGAAGTAGCCGGTGGTGCAGAGCTCAGGCAGGACAGCCATGCGCGCTCCCTGCGCTGCCGCAGCGGCAAGCAGGGCTTCAGCGCGTGCCAGGTTGGCCGCTACATCGCCCGGCACGCAATCTATCTGCACGACAGCAAGCTTGAGGCCTGGAGTGGCAGTCATGGTCGGGGCCTCTCGATCCGCCAGAGCTCCGGCGCAGCGAGCCGGCCATCGCCAAGGCCGGCCTCGATAAGCTGATGTGGACCGATGTTGCGGCTCAGGACCGCCAGGCCGGCCAGATGCGCCTGCGCGCCGGCGGTGCTAGCACAGCAATCTACCAACACAAACGGCTCAATGCCAAGGTCGAAAAGATCCATCGCCACCTTGAGCACGCACATATCCGTATCGATGCCGGCTACGGCGACCCGCTCAACTCGCTGCGCTTGAAGCAAGGTGGCGAGCCGATCAGGCAGGCCGGTGACGCCGTGCTTCTGAAAGACCCGTTCTGGTGCCGCGTATTCCAGGAGCTCTGGGGCGAGGGCAGTGTCGGGCTCTCGTTCGCACTCGTGCCAGTTCAGCAGACGGCGGTACGGGCTGTCCGGTGTGTTGATAAAACAGGTGAAAAACACGGGCGTGTAGGTCCCGCGCTGGATAAGCTGGACAATCCGTGCCGGGATATGGTGGGTAAACTCGTTGAGAAAACAGCGCTGGACATCGACGACAAGCAGGGGATCAGACATAGCAGCACTCTCCTGAGAGATGCGAGCGAGGCTGTGTAGCATCGCCCGCTCGACGCGCTGCCGCGCAGGCAGCCTGCACAGGAACGGTACATCCCGTGCCGCCTCGGCGGACTTATGCGTCGTAGCGTCTACCGCTCCTGAGCCTGGCCGGCAGGCCGGCTAGACGCGCACGAACTTCTGGAAGCGATCGTGCGTGATCACCTCGCCCACGTAGAGATCGCCGTAAGAATCCACCCAGCAGCTGTGCGGCGAGGCGGCAAACTGTCCCGGCTCGTCGCCTTTCTCGCCCCAGCGGGAGAGCACGTTGCCATCAAGGTCCATGATTGAGATGCGGCCGCCGCCCTCGGCGATGTAGACCGTGCCCTGCCGGTCGATGAACAGGTCGTTCGGGGAAAGCAGGCCGCTCCACTCGCCCAGATAGCGACCATGTGCATCGAAGTGCTGCACCCGCCCGTTCTGGCGGTCGACAACCAGCACGCGGCCGCGCGGATCGACCCAGACACTGTGCACGGGCCAGCCGAACTGCCCTGGGCCGGTGCCTGGCTCGCCCCAGGAGCAGTGCAGCCGGCCATCGGGCCCGAAGTGATGCACGCGGTGCTGGCCGTACCCGTCGCTGACGTACATATCGCCTGAAGGGGCAACGACGGCGCGCGAGGGCTCATTGAACGGCTGTCCTGGCGCACCGGGCTGGCCCGGCGTACCCCAGGTCTGGAGCAGGCGTCCATCCGGCGACCATTTCGTGACCGTGTGCGTCTCGCGGTCGGTGCAGTAGACCGTATCATCGGGTCCGATCCAAACACCGTGGGGATGCCGGAAGGCGCCCTCGCCCCAGCGCGCCAGCAGGCGTCCCTCTCGGTCGAATACCAGCATCACTGCTACCGGTTCGCGCTGGAACACGTAGACCCGATCGGCGGAGTCGCACGCCACCATAGAGACCAGCCCGAAGGCGGGAACCCCATACGGGCCGCGTCCCCAGCCGGGCTGTACGCGGTACGTGTATAGTCCGCCGCCGAACGTCTTCTCTGTCGCTGCCATCTACACCGCTCCCTTATCCCTTCCATTCCATATTTTTCCATGCTTTCATACTTTCCATACGTTGGTCTGAACAGCGCCTGCATCTTAGCACACTGCGGATGGATGCTCCTGTCAGCTGAGGGAGAGCACCGGGAGCAGTAGACGCTGGCCCGGTTTTCTTCCCCGGCAGATCAGCGTATGCTAGCACATACGGTGGGGGCACCAGCTATACACCGGCCCGCCACAGCGGCTCAAGCCAGATCAAGGAGGATACGCGGATGCGTTTTGGCATGTCCGGCGCGTTTCTGCCTGGGAACATGGACCGCTTCACCGAGGAGACAGCGCAGCGGGTGCGCGCGCTGGGCTTCAGCGGCATCTTCGTCCGTTTTCTGGAGAACGGCCCCGACGATACCACCGCGGCGCAATGCCGGCGGGTGCGCAGTATCCTGGAAGCCCACGGCCTGGCGCTCTATCAGATGAAAGCGTACCGCGAGCCCTACATTCACTTCGATGAGGCCATCCGCGCCGAGGTAGTGCGCCGGCTCCGTGCAGCCATTCGGCAGGCGGCCTGGCTAGGGGCGCAGATGGTGGAGGTCGGCCCGGGCTCGTTTAACCCGCGCGGGGCGTGGTTTCCGCACCCCGACAACTGGAGCCCGCGCGCCCAGGAGCAGCTCGTCAAAAGCCTGCGCGAGGCAGCGCCAGCGGCGGAGGATGCCGGTGTGGTGCTCAGTCTGGAGGGACACCAGCTCGTCACGCTCAGGTCCGCGGAGGTGATGCGCGAGGTGGTGGACGCGGTAGACTCTCCGGCCGTGCGCTGCCACTTCGATCCGGTGAACTGGATCACCCTGGAGACCGTCTATACCAGCGGCGTAGCCATCGACCGCTGGGTAGACCTCCTGGGCCGCCGCATCGTCAGCGCCCACGCCAAAGACGTGGTCGTCGAGGACCGGCTGGTCGTGCACTTGTCGGAGCGGCCGTCAGGGCAAGGCTTGCTCGACTACCGCACGTTCCTCCGGCGCATGCATAACCTCGATCCGAACATCCCGGTGATCGTTGAAGGGGCGACGAGCGAGCAGCTCCCTGCGGTTAAGGCCTTCCTGGACCAGACCGCGGCGGAGCTCGGGATCGAGGTGACCTGATCCGGCCCGAGCCGCTCCTGTGCGGCTCAGCCGATTAATCCAGGTGAAAGACCTCTTCGAGCCGGACAAAGCTCTCGTCGGGGCGGCGGCCTTCGAGCGCTTCGAAGAACGGCGCCATCTCCGCCTGCCAGCGCGCGTTCACCTCGCGCTGGGCCATGCCTTCGAGGGCCTTCTGGAAGTCGTCGGTTTCGAGATAGCCGAAGAGTAGGCCGTCGTCGCGCAGGAAGAGCGAGTAGTTGCGCCAGCCGGTCTCGCGCAGCGCCTGAAGCATCTCAGGCCACACCTCTTTATGGCGACGCTTGTACTCCTCGATCATCTCCGGCTTGACCTTTAGCACAAACGCGACACGCTCCATCTTTGGACACTCCTCTATACCTAAGCCAGGGTGGGATCTCCATGGTTCCGTGTCTGGCGTCTGCGAGTTTCACCCTGGCTTTACTTTAGAGAGCTGCTTTGCGGCTTCAAGGGCCGTGGGCGTCGGTCACCCTACCTGTACGCACTCAATGCCCAGGATGCGCGCCAGCTTGGCAAGGGTTCCGGCCTGATGGCCAACGCCCAGGGCGCAGTGGTGGGTCGGCCCCTGCTCGCACCAGCGCGTCATGAACGTGGCCGGGTCCAAGGAAAACTTGAGCCGGCTATTGGTATTGCCGATGCGCATGATTGGCCCGGGCAGCGACTCGCCCTCGGCGACCAGCAGCTTGAGCCAGCCGTCGGGACGCTGGGTGAGGCCAAGGATCGTGATCGGACCGGTCCGCACGTTGAACTCCACCGAGATGCCGCGGCCGCGCTTGCCGTGGTAGAGCTCCAGGCCGCGCAGCACCGGGCGGCGGTCACTGATGGCGATGTGCCCCGGCCCGTCATGGCCCATCAACAGGAAGCCCTCGCGGAAATCCATGGCGTAGAACTCCGTGAAGCTCCCGCCTGCCTCCAGGCGATCCAGTATCAGCATGGCCAGACAGGTCTTGATGTCTCCTTCCCCGGCGCAGGGCACACCCCGAGCGGTCAGCAGCGAGGCGCCCAGGATCAGAGAAGCTCCCAACTGCTCATAGGCGTTGCCGTCCAGGCCGCGGTAATAGTAGCTGAGCCCGGCCAGGTTGAAGTCGTCGACCAGCCGCTGCATCGCCGCGGCGACACGGGCAGACCAGGTAAGCTCAGGCTCCTGCACGCTCGGCTCGAGGCTAAAGGTCTGCCGCGTGCGCTCCAGCATGGCGTTCACCTCCGCGTCGGTGACGCGCTCCACGCGCGCTTGGAGATCGTCCATCTCCAGGATCTCGACATGGCAGCCGAGTTGGGCATGGAGGGCAGTGAAGTCGGCATACATATCCAGCATACCGGGGTAAACGTGGCCCAGGAAGCCGATGCGAGCCTGCCGGAGGCCGCGTGCTACAGCAGCGGCACGGCACCAGGCCTCGATCTCCCCCCAGGCGCGCGGATCCTCGAAAAGCATGCCGGAGACGACGTTAAACGGGACCCCGGCGCGGGCGAAGGCGTAGGAGATTTCCGGCACGCAGCAAGCACAGCAATTGGCCAGCCACTCGCCGGTGTCGACGTTGGGGTAGTCCAGGGCTGCGACTGGCTGGAGGTTCAGCACCAGCACCGGCGCCTCGGCCCGCTGCACAGCCGGCAGCACCTGCGAGGACGTCGCGTAGGTCGCGACATAGCAGACCACGAGGTCAACACCACCGCGGGCAAAGCGTTCGCCCGCCTGCTGCGCAGCCGGCGCGGTATCGACCAGGCCAGCGGACACGACGTCGGCCCAGGCGCCGATGCGCTCTTCGACGTGGCGCTGGTAGCCCTCCAGGCGTTCCTTCAATCCGGCGAACTGGGGCCAGTACGCAGCCAGCCCGATGCCGAAGACCCCGACGCGTGCGCGCGCGGCATTGCCGGTGGCGCCAGGAAACTCTCCGCGTGCATCCATCGGTGCACCTCCAGGCTGGCCTGCCGGTCGCTCAGGCCGGCCCGGCGTCACTATGGCATGGACGCCGGCACGCGTCAATGGGGCAGGCGCAGGCCCGGTGGATCAGGGATTTTCCCTGATGTCTCCGGCGCCCCGCAAGCGCATACTCGTGAACGAGGCAGGGATACGCGCTGAGGCGATGGTAGCCCAGGCAGCGTATCTGCCGGGCAGATCCGGCGCTGCGGGCTCGCAGCGCCGGCGCCCGCACTGCCAGGGGAGGGCTCCTGGCCGCGCGGGATCTGGCAATCCGGGCGACCGGGCGCATCACGTACTTGACTGACCGGTCGGGGACTGTTATACTGAACGTACATGTGAAAGATTTCACATGTACGTTGTGCTAGGCGAGTCCTCGTTCGCCGCAGTCCTCTCCCCGCCGGTCAGCCCGCCAGGGGGTCAAGAGGCGCCGTTATGTGAATGTATTCACATACACAAGTTGCGGCGGGCGACCTGCCCGATGCCGGGGAGTAGTGAGAGGAGAGAGCGCACATGGGTGAGACGACGGCCCTGGAGCAGCCGCTCCGCAGTGCGACGGCTTCTGCCGCACGTGCCGGCGAGCCAGAGATCGCCGTAGCGCATCCGCGCCCGGACGAGGAGATCGATCTGGATGCTGCGGCGCGCCGGCTGCTGAACGAGGCAGACCGCGCCGCCAAGCGTGCACAGATGCCGGGCTGGCTCCGGCGCCTCATGCAGCTCGATCCGTTGCTCAGCCTCTTCCGCCGCGTGCCCCAGATCCTCTGGTGGTGGATGCGGTATGACCCGCTCCTGCGCTGGGCGGTCGGGCCGACCACACAGTCGAAGGTCGCTGCGTTCAAGATCCTGGTGGGCGAGCGGGCGGACGAGTATCTGGAGAAGGCTATCGATGCCGACGAGGCCGTGCGCGCTGAGCGGCTGGCGCTGCTGAAGCGCTACGCCAGCGAAGAGAAAGTGCGCCGGCTGTGTGACGAGTGGTTGGCTCTTCCTGAAGAGCAGCGGGCGCGGCGCATGCACCTGCTGCGGTTGATCATCGAGGTGGCGACTGATCGAGACCTAAACGCGCGGTATTCCGAGAGCTGGCGCTGGCGGGTCGCCGCTGTGCAATCGCTGCGCAAGATGTGGCAGGCGACCGACGAGCCGAACGAGCGCGCGGCGCTCCTGGAGGGGTTCAAGGCGATCGGCTACCGCGATCGGTCGCCGGACGTGTTGGTGGAGCTCGTGCGGGCCATTCGCGCGATCCTGGAGCCGGTGTACCGGCGACGGCTGGGCATGCGTGAGGACGTCCAGCTCGAGCAGGCGCGCCTCTCCCTGCTGAGCAGCCTGACCAAGCCGACGGCGCTCCATTCGTTCGAGTACAGCGGCCTGGAGCGTAGCCGCCCGGCACGCTTCGTCCTGTCTGATCAAGAAGAACGTCAACTCGGCCTGATCCTGCTGCATCACTACCATGGCCTCCGGCCTGAGGTGCGCGGCGAGGTCGCCCTGACCTATGCCATCCTAGAGCAGTACGGCAGCGCCATGCGCCTGCCGCGAGGCGGCCGCTCCCTGGTGGCGGCCCGCTGAGCAGCGCCCCACGTCACCGCCGGACGCCTTGACGCGCCGGCGGTGACGTGGGATAATGCATTCTGCTATCCGAGATGGGCGCTTAGCTCAGCTGGTCAGAGCGCGTGATTCACATTCACGAGGTCAGTGGTTCAAGTCCACTAGCGCCCACCTCTGGATCCCCGTTTCCGACCGGCGGATGTGTGCAGAGCCCCTGCGGACACATCCGCCTTTTCGCGTGCGCGGCCATTACTCCCGGCGCTCTACCTTCCGGCATCCTGATGGTCTAGCCGACTGTGGCGCCGGGGGATAGGCGCAGCGTACGAGCCTGTGGTACACTCTTGAATGTCCCGCCGCCGCAGGCCATGCGCCTGTGGGACGCAGGACTGTGTGCAGTCAGCCAGGAGAGCCAGGAAGGAGTTGGGAGAGATCGCCGCACCGCCACGACCTGTCCAACAGACAGGGCCACGCCTGAACGAGCGTATCCGCGCCCGCGAGGTGCGGGTCATCGACGAGGAGGGCAACCAGATCGGCATTATGCCGACCATCGAGGCGCTGCGCCTGGCGCGCGACCGCGGGCTGGATCTCGTGGAGGTCCAGCCCCTGGCGGTGCCGCCGGTGTGCCGCATCATGGACTACGGCAAGTACAAGTATGAACAGGAAGTACGTGCCCGTCAGTCCCGCCGGCAGGCGCCTCCGAAGGCGGCTGAGCTGAAAGAGGTCCAGCTCTCGCCAGTGATCGCCGACCACGACCTGCGCATTCGCGTCGAGCAGGCGAAGAAGTTCCTGTCTGCTGGCAGCAAGGTCCGCCTGAGTGTGCGTTTCAAAGGCATCCACATGCGCCATCCCGAGCTCGGCCAGCAGGTGCTCGAGAAGGCGCTGGACATGCTCAAGGAATACGGGACGCTCGACGGGCAGCCGCGTATGGAAGGGCGCATCATGAGCGCCCTGGTGGTGCCGACCCGCACCCGCGCCGCAGCGCCACGGCGGCCCAGGCCAGACGAAGCCGGCCTGGCCGCGCCGCCCCCCTCGAGGCCTGACGGCGCGGTCGAAGCGCCCCCATCCGAGCCCCTGGCGGACCAGGCTACTGCCCTCTAGCGCCGCTGCACGCCGTATCAAGGGCTCCTGCTTCGGCTGCGGGGCCGCTCGCGCCTGCGGGCTAGCCGCCTGGGTCGAAGCTCGGCTCCATACGCGGGAGGGACATGATGCGCCTGTCACTGTCGCTCCGCATCGCCGAGACGATGGCGGTAAAGGACCGCGGGCTGTTGCCCTTCGAAGACCTGGTGCAGATTGCCGTTGAGGCCGGGTACGCCGCGGTCTGTATGCGCGCCTCGCAGGCCAGCATCGACACGCCGCGTGAACGCCTGGACGAGATGCGGCGCCGGCTCGATGAAGCGGGGCTGGCCGTGTCGATGGTCACCGGCACGGTGGCGCTGGCCGCCAACACCCCTGACGCGACCGAGGCGCTGCGCAACATCACGCCACACCTCGACCTTGCCGATGCCTTTGGGGCGAAGCTCGTGCGCATCATGGTCCAGCGTGAGGAGGATATCCCCTGGGCGCAGCGCGCCGCAGATGAGGCGCGCGAGCGCGGTATCACGCTGGCGCACCAGACACACACCGCCACCCTCTTCGAGACAGTGGACGAATGCTTGGAGATGCTGCGCCGGATCGGCCGGCCCAACGTGGGCATCACCTATGAGCCGGCCAACCTGCTCGCCGTCGGCGACGACTACGGCCCTGCCGCGCTGCGCCGCCTGGCGCCGCACCTTGTCAACGTTTACCTCCAGAATTACCGGTTCAATCCAGAGGGCATGCCGCTCCGGACACACCGCGGCACCGTGAGGATCGAGACCATCCCGCTCGACGCCCCCGGGGGCGTCGACTTCGCGCGGGTCTTCGAGGGCTTGCACGCGATCGGGTATCGCGGCTACGTGACCGTCCACCAGACCGCGGTGGAGGGCGTACCGATCCCCGAGGCGGCACACCGCTACGCACAGTTCCTGCGGCGCTTTCTCGCGCCGTCAGCATGAGAGCGGCGCACTCGGGGCCTACCACAGAGGCAAAGCAGATGGGCAGGCCCCGCACGCTGCTAGCGGCGCCGCTTCGCCTGGTACACTAGGTCGATGAAATCGCGGTTCAGCCCCAGCGCAGCGTAGACTACCTGCTGGCCGCGCACGGCGTCTTTATTCCGACGCGCCTCGTCGAGCGCCTGGCGATCGATCTTGCCGGCCAAGTAGTCAATGAACTCCCACGCCAGCACGCTCTGGCGCACCGCAGCGACCTGGTCCTCGGTATAAGGGAACAGGTCGAAGCCTATCCGCTCACCGTTGCTGCCGTAACCGACCTCCCGCAGCACCAGCGCCAGCTCCAGCGTCTGCATGAAGAAGCTAGCGCCCACCATGTTATCGTCGTCGAAGACGCCCCAGCCAGAGTTGGCATGCTGGTGGCCCAGCCGGCCCTCCCGCGCCAGCAGCGTGGCGTACTCGGCCAGGTTCTCTCCGTTCATGATCAAGTGCTGCCAGTCCATGTTCACTTTGAGGTTGCGCGTATCGACGCCCTTCTCTCCGATCTTGTGGATCACAAAGAGCGTCATGCCGATGTCGCGCATGAGGATCTTCATCGCCGGCTCAGAGTTCTTATGCTCTAGCCACATCGGCACGCCGCGCTGGTTGCAGTAGTCCATCACCTCGGCCAGGCCATCGATGAACCAGCCCCACATCTGGGCGTAGTCGTTCTGGAAGTTGTAGTTGTAGCCCTCCGCGCCGGGCCACACCAGGAACGTACACTTCAGCTCGGCGCAGAGATCGATGGCGCGCTTGGCAATCTCGATGGTCTCGCGGCGCAACTCAGCCTTTGGGTTTACAAAAGAACCCAGAGCGAACTTTGGATCAGAGAAGACGCCCAGCGGGATGGCGTAGATGTCGTGGCCGCCCAGCGCCTGCTTGATCTGCTCGACGTTCGATTCATTGATTTCGGTCGGATAATGGAATTCATAGCCATCGACGAGATCGCCCAGGCCATCCACAGCGCGCTTAGTGCGGTCCACGATGCTCTCGCGGTGCGCTTCAGGGTGGTAGCCGCCCGGCACGAACCGGGTGGCATTGGGCCCGAAGGCCCAGATCCCTACAGACGTCTTCAGGCGGCCGGGTGCATCCTCAGGCATAGGTCCCTCCTATGCAGTCTGTTGTAGAGATTCGTTCCATGAATGGCTGTACGCTACGTGTAGCCATCACCGTATGGCTGCATATAGCCTATGGAGCCATACGGACGGTCAACCAGACAAAACGGGGTCAGAGCTCACCCGTCTCGCCATTATGGGCGCTGTGGACAAGGACGTCAATGACGATCATGAGGACGGTCAGGCCAGCGCATTGGGGATTTCTGTAATCTCTGTTACAGATGGCACACAGGTTGTTGTTTGAGAATACTTGAGAGAAGCCCGGCAGTGGGGGAATTGCGCCAATAGGAGCCTCTGGAGCGAGGTTCCATGGAGCCAGACGAGATGCCGGAACGCGCGGTACGGCTGGAGATTGTCATCGCCAAGGAATATCCCGGCTGCGCAGAGGCCCGCGCGATCGCCCAGGAGATACAGGCCTGCTTCCCGGCGCTCAAGGTTGAGGTCATTGAGCTCAACGGTACACGCCCGGTCCCCAGCCAGGTCGTCGCCACGCCAACGTATTTGCTTAACGGCCGGGTGGTCTCGCTGGGCAATCCACGGCGCGCCTGGCTGGTCCAGGAGATTCTTCGCCAGTATTCGACTGCGGAAGTACGGAATACAGAGCTGAGTACCGGTTCTGATTGACCAAGCGCAGCGTCTGCGCCGGCTGGCCACTGGCACAGCAGGCAAGCGTTCACGCTATCCGCCAGCACGTCGCGGTCGCGGCAGCAATCCAGTTGGAGAACTAGCAGCGCCGTCCGCCAGAAGGAGGGCCATGCGCCGATGTGGACCAGGAGGTTGACGATCCCAGGCCGCCTGCTTGCAGCAGCGGGGCAGCCCGGCGCCAGTCTTCAGCGTCAGGCCTCATATAAACGGGAGTTCCTGAAACGGGAGTTCCTGAAAGAGATCGACATCTTTCGGGACCTGACGCCGGATGATCTCGCCTGGCTGGAGAGCACCACGGTGATGACCACCGTGCGCAAGGGAAGGATCATCTACCATCAGGAAGATACCGCCGAAGGGCTCTTCCTGCTCAAACAGGGCCGTGTACGGCTCTCCCGCATCAGCCCGAGCGGCAAGCGGCTGGAACTGGCTATCCTTGAACCCGGTACTTTCTTTGGTGAGATGCCCCTCCTGGGCGAGCAGATGCGCAACGCTGAGGCTGAAGCTGTCGAGGACTGCACGCTCTGTGTTATGAGCCAGGCCGACATCGAGCGCCTGGTGCTGCGCAATCCCCAGGTGGCGCTACGCATGCTCGCGGTGCTGGGTCGGCGGCTGGCCGACTGCGAAGCGCGCCTGGAAGCCCTGGCGTATCGCAGTGTGCCGGCGCGGCTCGCTGCTGCACTCCTCCAGCTTGGGCGCCCGGGCACGATCGAAGGGGTGACCCATCAGGACCTGGGTGACATGGTGGGAGCCTACCGCGAGACCATCACCAAGGTCCTCGACGAGTGGCAGGCGGCTGGCTACGTCGAGCTAGGACGCCGACGCATCAGGATCCTGAACCGCGACGGCCTGGGTGCGCTCCTGGAGGAATTCTAGCGAAGACCTGCTACCACCCGCTCTCTCGCCACTCTACGGTAATCCCCGCTACGGCAGGACACTACCGCGTGCAAGTAGCATGCTCCGCGGGAAGCGGCGCATCGCCGCCAGCGCAGCATGTCATGGCATGCCGGACGAGGTGCTCCAGGCAGAGGAGGTGAGATGGCCTGCCGTCGCGTGTTTGTATGGCTCACTGTCACAGCGCTCGCATTGGTACCAAGGAGCATTGTGTACCCAGCGGACCTGGCTACGTCTCGGTCGGCCGCTGCACCTGAGGCGGTTGGTTCTGCACAGACCGCTCAGGCAAGCGGCGTGACTATTGAGATCATCGAACCAAACCAGACAGATCCGATGTCCTGGGTCTTCAGACCTGCCACCATCACGATGCCTACGGGTACGACGGTCACCTGGGTCACCCGTGGCCTCCAGCCGCACGCCGTGACGGCGGAGGACCTGAGCTGGGACTCCGAGGTCTTCCTCCCAGGTCAGACATACCAACGCACGTTCACCGAGCCCGGGGACGTGGCGTACTTCTGTCGCATCCACCCGTGGATGAAGGCCACCATCAGCGCCTGCGATTTTGTGCTGGGCTTCAAGACCCTGCGAGACATGATCCCGGAGATTGTGGGCCAGTGTCTGGAGAACCAGCGCGTCGGCGGCAACGGCGACGCGCTGCAACAGACTACCGGTGGCCTGCTGGTGTGGCGCAAGGCCGAGAACTGGACGGCTTTCACCGATGGCTACCGAACGTGGCTCAACGGTCCGTTCGGTTTGCAGAGCCGGCTGAATACCCAGCGCTTCTCCTGGGAGCCCGACGCAGCCCAGTACCCCCAGCCCTGACTAGCCAGTGTAATCTTTTTACCTGTAGTCATTACCTGTAATGGCCATTACTATGCGTTTACTATACGTTTACTATGCGCTTACTAACGCATTGTAATTGCCATTACTGAGCCAGGCTCGTTGCCGTGCTACCGTGTGGCCGTACCTGACCGATGGATCCATGGCACCGGACCCGGCGTCATGGATCGACGGCCTTTCCCGCGACGACAGGAGGTGCGGCAATGGTTCGCGATGACCCTCCCGGCCGGCAGGTCCCGGCTCTCGACCGGTGCACTCGACGCGTCGTGGTGCAGCGCTCGCTGGGGGTTGTAGCCGCAGGGGTTGCCGCCAGTGTACTGGCCGCGCCGGCGCTGGCGCAGCAGCCCCCCACGGCCGTCACCAGGCTCATCGGTGATGTGCTTGACTTTGCCTTGAGCTCCCCACGCTGGCGCGGCCGCTTCGGTTTCGTAACCTTCCGCCTGCACGCCGGACTGTTCAACGGTGAGCGCGCCTACTTTATTCGGACGGATGCCTCTGACCAGGCCTTCGCCCGCGAGCAGGGACTGGTGTTCGCCCCCAAGCTGGCGCTCGCGCTGGAGTCTCGCGAGCCAGCCACCGCGGCTCTTTACCTTTTCGACCACACAGCAGCCGCGGGCCAGCTTCCGGTGCTCTCATCGGTGCCCGGGCTGCCCGACTTCAGTCCAGCATGGAGGGTGCACCGGGTTACCTGGCGCACGGCGGCGCGCACGCTCGCCTCGGCCGCCCAGGTGCGCGCGGCGGAGCAGGCGAACGAGGTGCGTGTCGAGCGAACGACCATTGTGGTGAACTATCCGGTCGTCAAGTGGCCGGGCGGGGAGCTCCCGGCCGACCCTGACCAGGAGCAGTATCTGGGCGGCGGCCAGCTCATCGAGCCGGTGAATACGCAGGCCATGACTGTTACCTTCAAGCTGCACGAGTGCTATCCGGCCAGCCGGTACATCGTGACCGACACCTCTGCTGTGCCGATGGCGCCGATGATGCGGGTTGGCGCAGCTGCGGCATCGCAGCGCTTGGCCAGTGTCCGGGCAACGGCGAAAATCTACGTCTTCGGGAACGGCGTGCGCGGCAGCGGCCCGATGGGAGCACAGCCCAGCGTCTTCGACTCCATGGCCGGCCAGCCGGCATGGAGCCCCTTCTGGGACCACCTCACTGTGGTGTGGCGAAACGGGGCCCCAGTGAAAGTGCTCAAAGCCGAGGACGAGATCCGGCCGGTGATTGAGCTTGGAGACCTACAATTGTTCAATGGTGTGCCCGAGACGCATCCCAACGGCTTTGTGGTGAACTGTCCGGTGCCGGTGCTGGCGCCGAACGACTTTGTACTGCGGGCGGCTGACGGTCGCAGCCTGTTCGATGAGCCGGCATCGATCCAGGCACTCTTCCAGGGCACCTGGGGCGACCGCGCCGCCGAGCAGTGGCAGATCGAGCATGACGCCGAGCTCGTGCGGCGCCGCTGAGAGACGCGCGCCGGCATGCTCCGTCGTGCTCGATCCGGGCACGCAGCGACCGCTTGAGCCGGTGCGCCGCTCGACACCTCTCGCCGGCATGGACAGGGCTTTCCTGGGAACTGAGCTGCCCGGGCGCCGGGCCCGGGCGCCGGGGCGGTCCGATCGGCCTTGCTCAGCGCGCCGGGCATGCTCTTCTTCGCCTCTGGCTTCTGTGCTCTCAGCCTCAATCGTACCTGCGTACCTGTCGCCAGGCGCCAATGCCGCTTCGTCGTGACGGTGTGCTGCACTACTCATATGACATAATCCTCATTACAGACATGCCTCGGCCCGCGGTGTATACCGCGAAGTGGGAAGGGCAAGGCGAGTACAGCAGGTGATGTGGTGCGCCGGGTGGTAGGGCTGCCGGCTTGCCCAGCGCCACGCACAGGCCCCAAAGGAGCGGCCTTGCGTGTGGCGCCCCTTTTCTCATATCGGCTTACCGTTTATTGCCTGGGAAGTTTATTGCCTGGAAGACATGTCCGATGTGCCGGTGTATAACGCCGCAGCTCCAGTCTATCTCGGTCACGTGGGCGCTCAAGAAACTCTACCTGTGCCGCGTCTGCCAGGAGATCTTGCATGACGAGGACCTCCCTGCCGGGGCGCTGGATAGACGCGCCGAGCCAGTTGGTGGGCCGCAGGCCGCGGGTGTAGCGGAGCAGGAGCATCTGGGCAGGCTGCGCTAGCGAGGCTGCACCATTGAGGGCCTACGACCCACGTCATACCTGGGGATGGCAGGCGATCAGGGACGATGGATCGCCCTGTCGATCGCACCAGCAGTGGCTCGGTGGACGCCGGAGACGAACTCCCCAGCGCCGAGGCGCACTACCTGGGCGAGATCAGCCGCAGCGTGCTCCTCACTGCCGAGCAGGAGCGTGCACCCGGGCAGGCTCTTGCCGAAGGTCGACAGGCGCGCTGCCTGGCGCCGCGGATGGCGCAGCACAGAGTGTCATGGCGCCGTCGTCGTACGTAAGGACGATTACAGAACTCCGAGCCGTCCGACTAGTACATTTCTATCATCGTCCGGCTAGACCGAGCTCTTGATCTGAGAGGGAACTGGGGCATGAGCCGCGGCAACATCCCCTGGGATCGCACCGAAGGTAATCGCTGCCCGCATTGTGGAGCGCCGCTTGTCCTCGGCATCAGTGCCTGAAACGGGCGCCTCTATGTGGACTGCAGTTCGCAGCCCGACGCCCACTTTCGCCCGGCGACGCAGGCGGAGCTAGAAGCCTACCTTCGCCGCGCCCCGGACGCGCGCCGGCGCCTGTGGGGTGTCTGCGGCTGGGCCGGCACTCTCCCCGCCACGCCAGCTCACACGCCTGGGACGCCGCAGGCAGCGCCGCAAAATGCACAGCAGGCGCGCCAGTACGAACAGCATGAACGGTCTGCATGGCATGGATGGCAGGGACAAAGGAGGGAAATGATGGTGAGAAATACCTTGCTTGGCGCGGTGGCTGGTCTGGTTGCCGGCCTGGTGTTCGGCATGATGATGCAGATGATGACAGCGCCTGCACCAGACGGCGGCCAGATACCGATGATGCGCATGGTCGCGATGGTTGTTCGATCAGATAGCGTGGCTGTCGGCTGGGTTTACCACCTCTTCAACAGCGCGGTGATCGGCGCTATCTTCTTCAACAGCGCGGTGATCGGCGCTATCTTCGGCGCGCTCCTGGGCCGGCGTGCGCACGGATACAGCGCCGGCCTGGGTTGGGGCGCCCTCTACGGCGCCGTGTGGTGGGTCCTGGGCGGGCTGATCCTGATGCCAATGCTGCTGGGTATGCCACCCTTTGCCTCGCTGGTGATGCCGCCTATGCGGCCGATCGCTCTGGGCAGCCTGATGGGACACGTCATCTACGGTCTCATTCTCGGCGCGGTGTATATGTGGCTGGCCACTAGGCAAGCAGCCACACGGTTAACAGGGTTCCTGCGAGGCACCTGATCATACAGACCTGCGCCAACGTCTCGGCTAGAGGCGAGCCAGTGTTGCGCCCCGGCCGAGACGCGGCGCCTACCTGGCTCGCGTGCACTGGCAGACAATGGCAGCCACGAGGAGGTTGAGACGATGCAGCAGACGCCAGAGAGCTTTCGCTGCCCGGTGTGTGGCGCGGACTTCGAGACCCGCGAGCAACTCGAGCAGCATGCCAAAGTGGCGCACCCACAGCCCCAGCGATTCCACTGCGCGGCCTGTGGGATGGAATTCGCCACACGTGCGCAGCTTGAGGAACATGCACGTCGTGAGCATCAGCGCGAATTCCACGCGCACAGCCACGTAGGCAGGGGGTGATTGCACTCAGGGTGGCAAGCACGATCGTAACTGATGCACTTGAGGCCTGAAAGGTACAAGGTACGAGGTCGGCATATGCGCATCCAGCCCATCGAGAAGGCGCAGGCGAGCGAGGCAGTACAGTCTGTCTATGAGGAGATCGAGCGCCGCGGCGGCCGCGTAAGCACCTTCTACAAGATGCTTGGCCATAGGCCCGAGCTGCTACGCACCTTTGCGGCGTTCTACCAGGCGCTCTGGGCGCCCGGGGCGCTCCCGCCAACGCTGAAGGAACTCGCCTACCTGCGCACGTCGATCCTGAATAGCTGTGCGCATTGAATCCGCGCCCACACCGCTTCGGCGAAGCAGCAGGGCCTCACGGACGAGCAGATCGCCGCGCTCAAGGAGCCTCGCAGCCGACGGCGTACTCTCTTCAGCCCCGAGGAGCAGGCAGTCTTACGGTTCACGGATCTCTTAACGTCCTATCCCGGCAACATAGATCAGGCCGATATCGAGGCGCTGGCCGCGCATTTCAGCCCGGAGCAGATCGTCGAGCTAGTGCTGACTATTGCTACAGCCAACCTGACCAACCGGATCAACGAAGGCCTCCAAACGCCCCTCGGTTAGCGAGGGCGCCAGCCTGCCGGCGTGCTGTGTCCCATGGGTATCGGCAAGCCGCCGCCGGTATGTGCCTGAGCATTGACGGCAGCAGCGCGCCGGGATACCATCCAAGAGAGGCCAGGGGAGCAGCATGGGCGCCAGGGCTGAAGAGCTATAGGCAGGCCTATAGGAGCAGAGGAGAAGGAACGAGGCGTGCAGGCGGTCTATCGGTGGTTTGATGACATAGTGAAGTATCCCGGCGGCCGCCTGCTGGTCCGGCTCGGCCTCACGGGCAACCAGGTGACTGTGGCCGGCCTGGCTATCAGCGTGCTGGCCGCCACGATCATCGCACTCACCGGGCAGTTCTGGCTGGGCGGGCTGGTATTCCTGCTCGGCGCGTGCGCCGACCTCTTCGATGGCGCGGTGGCGCGCCTGCGCGGGACAGATCGCACCTCGCGCCTGGGTGGCTGGCTGGATACTTTCGCCGATAAGCTCGGTGAGGTCGCCTTGCTGCTGGGCATGACCTTTGCCCTGCCCGATGTGGGCGACGTGCGACTGGCTGCTGCAGCCGCCCTGTCGTCGCTCCTGGTCGGCTTCGCCAAAGCAGCCGCCGGTGAGTATCACATTCGCCCGCAATGGTTGGAGGTGAAGCTGCTCGGCCGGCCCGGCCGGGTGCTGCTCCTGAGCGCCGGCCTTTTGCTCAGCGGCGTCCCTGGGCTCGACCCGCTGGTAGTCGTGCGCACGATGCTCTGGGGTATGCTGCTGGGCTTCAACCTGCCGATCTTGCTCCAGCGAGTGAGCAAGATCCTGGCGCATGCGCACGCAGAGAGCGCCGGGCACGCGGCAGGCAGGGCACAGCACGCCCCGCCCACCGAGGACGGCCGTGAGCACCAGCGCTGACCCAGCCCAGCGCCAGGAGCGCTTCCCCTTCTCGTGCCACATCTGTGGCCGTCGCAGCGTGGTCATGCGCGGCCGCGGCCCCGGGGAGGTGCCCGCCGATCTCGGCCGGTGCAGCCTCTGCGGCCGCTGGGCCTGCCCCGACCACTACAGTGGCCTCTTCCAGGCCGGGCGGCCCGGCTTCATCTGTGATGCCTGCACTCAGGCGAAGCAGGTGCAGGCCGCCAGGCGTCCGCGACTCGGATGCCGCAGCCGGGTGTTGGGAGCTGGTGCGCTCCTGGGTGCCTTGTGTCTGGCCCGTGCCATGCTGTGGCGCGCTTGATGTCCCTCGCTGTTATGCTGCACCGGGCGGGTGCAGGAAGACGCGCAGCAGGTGCCGCGCCTCTCGCTCAACCCCCAAGGCCAGACAGTCGCAGTAGGTACTGAACGTCGCCTGACGTACCAGCCGCTGGAGCGCCGGGTCCGGGAGAGCAAGCCGGCTGGCGCGCAGACAGCGCTCCAGCCGCTTTAGAAAGTACCAGCGCAGCGCAGCTTCCTGGCCTTCGCCCTGGGTGGGTGGCCACACCGGGGCGGCCACGGATGGCGTCTGGTCCGAAGTGTCCCACAGATCGGTATCGTTCACCGGGATCCTCCGCCCCGCTGAAGAGGCAGGCATGGCACACAGCCGCCTGCCTGTTCTGACCATCACCGTCGCAGGAGCCCGGCACCGCTGGGCTCCGATCCTCAGCCGCACCTCGCTAGCCGGCTGGCCCGATCGACACTTCCCGTCCATCGGCTCCTGGCCACCGGCTTCCCAATCCACCAGCAGGCCCTCGTAATAATAAACGTATCAGCTACTTCTGAGGATGGGCGCGCGGTCGCTACTGTGTAACCGCGCGCCCCTGGCGGCCGGTGCCGGCCACACTGCGCGGCACCGTACATACCCGGCACGGGTATACTCACCTACGGTATACTGTGACTGGATCCTGTATCTTGTCTATATGATGAATGAGCGCGGCTCCCGAGCGAGCCCCCTTCGAGTACGTGCTGGAGTATTATGCTGGAGTATAGCGGATGCTACCCTTTACGAAAATGCACGGCACGGGCAACGACTTCGTGCTGCTCGACGCCCGCGATCTGCCTACACACGACTGGCCAGAGCTGGCGCAGGCGATGTGCGACCGCCACTTCGGCGTAGGCGCCGATGGGCTCATCTTGATCCTGCGTGGTGAACGCGCGCCGTTCCGCATGCGCATCTTCAACCCAGATGGCTCTGAGGCAGAGATGTGCGGCAATGGCATCCGGTGTTTTGCCCGTTACCTGGTCGAGCACGGGCTAGCCGGCGCCGGTTCGCTGGACGTCGAGACCCTGGCAGGCACCAAGCGGCTGGAGATCGAGGCGGACGGGCACGTGTTCCGATCTGTGGCAGTCAGTATGGGCGAGCCACGCTTGCCTCCGGAGGAGATCCCGGTGCTGCTGCCGGGGGAGCGGGTCGTGGAGCACCCTATAACGGTTGATGGCTTGAACCTCCGCATCACGGCGGTGAGCATGGGCAATCCGCACGCCGTCGCGTTTGTGGACGACGTCGGGCAGTTCCCGCTCGAGCGGATTGGCCCGCAGATGGAGCGCCACCCGCTCTTTCCAGCGCGGGTGAACTTCGAGGTCGCCACGATCCGGTCATCGCGTGAGGTCGCCATGCGTGTGTGGGAGCGTGGCGCCGGGCCGACGCTGGCATGTGGCACTGGCGCTTGCGCGACCGTCGTCGCTGGACGTCTGCTGGGCCGGCTGGAGCCTGAGGTTGCCGTCCATCTGCCGGGCGGCACGCTGACCATCCACTGGGATGGCGCCGGCGAAGTGATCCTGCGCGGTCCGGCCGAGACTGTCTTCGAAGGCACCTGGCTGCGCTGATACAGGTGGCGCGACAGGCGATGCACTGTCTCGTAGCGGCTCCCGTAGCGTAGCAGACGCAGGAACAACCCTGTGGAGCAGTGGCAGAGCAGCCGCAGCCGGCTGAGCGAAGAGCGCCGGCGGCAACTGGCATACGAAGAACGGCTGCACAGCGAGATCCTGGGCGCCTTGCTGCCGCATCGCGCCGTGTCGATGGCCGGCGCAGCCGCTGGCCTTTTCACCCTTGCCACGCCGGCAGCCGTGCTCCTGGTGACCGTGCTGATTTCCCAGCTGATCGGGCTGCTCGCGGCCCTGCCCTACCTGCTGAGTGGCTGGCCCATCGAGCAGATTCGCCTGCCCAGCGGCGCCCCGCTGTGGCTGCGCGGCCGGCTCTATCCATCGAAGGGCCTGTTCGACTTCTCGCTCTTGCTGAATGACATCGCCGGACTGCTCCTGTGGGTGCTGGCCGCAGCCTGCATCGGCGCGGTAATGGGGGAGGTGCACCGCTGGTTCATGCTGCGCCACGGCATCCTCGATCGCGGGAACCCCGACGCGAATTCACTGATCGAGGTCGTGCTCTTCTACGTGCTCTCCTCGCCGTGGGCGCTCCTCGCAACGGCCGGCCTGGACCCCACGCTGACGTGCTTTTTCCTGCTGCTCTACATCCCCTTGTCCAGGGGCCTCTTCAGTCTCTGGCTGTGGGCCTACCGCCGGTCACTGAACCAGTTCGCTGCGTATCCCTACACTGTGTGCGCCCTCGATGTGATGCGCCGCCGCGCTGAGCGCCTCGCGCAGAGCGAGGGTTTACTTCAAGAGAGGTGAGCTTCACCATGCCGATTCTCTGGGCAGATGTTGACCAGGAGACCTACACCCAGCTCAGCTATCTGGCGACGCTGCGCCAGATCCCGGTCCAGGCGCTGGCCGGTCTGCTGCTGCGCAACGCGGCCGCGCGGGTTCACGCGCAGGTACGCGCCTCGAACGAGCCGCGCACAGTCTTACGCCGGCTGCTGCGCGAGCTGGACGAAGAAGCAGAGCGATATCGCACGGAAGCAGGCACGTAGGTGCTGCTCGCGCCAGCTACGCCGGTGGGACAGCGCCAGCCAGCCAGAGGTGTACCCGTGTCCCGCCGCCGGGGGCGCTGTCGATCTCAATGCGCCCGCCGTGGAGCGCCACCAGCTTCGCCACAATCGCCAGCCCCAGGCCGGCGCCAGGAATGCGGCGTACCTCTGCTTCCCGGCCACGGTAGAGAGGGACGAACATCCGCTCGCGCTCGTCCGGTGGGATGCCGATACCGTGATCGGTCACGTCGATGCACACGCCGCCATCGTGGCGATGCGCCGACACCTCGACCGGCGCATCCTCCGGGGAGAACTTAAGCGCATTATCGAAAATCTCGACAAGAATCTGAGCGAGTCGGCTGCGATCCGCCAGCACTGCCGGCGCGGCCACAGCACCGACGCGCACCCGCGCCCGCTCAGCCGGCGTAGGAAGCTGGTCCAGCGCCTCGGCAATGACATGCTCCAGGCTGACCGACTCGAGCGTCAAGGCGATCTTGCCGCCCTGGAGCTCGGTGAAAAGAAGAATGTTGTTGACCAGCCTGGTGAGCCGCAACGCTCCTTCGTTCATGAGCTGAGCCATCCCGCGCACCTCTTCCGGCCGGTAGGCGCGTTGCATCAGCAGCTCGCTGAACCCGACGAGGTACGACAGGGGCGTGCGCAGCTCGTGGGAGATAATGCGGAAGAGCTGGCTCTTCAGCGCGTCCAGCTCCTTCAGCGCGGCGGCCTCTGCCAGCGCCTGCACGAGCTCGCCCTGGCGCTGCTTCTCACCCGTAAGATCGCGTAGCACGCCAACGAGGCCGATACATTCGCCGGCCTCGTTCCGCACGGCCGACATCCCCAGGTAGGCCTGGAAAGTCTGGCCATCCTTGCGCTGACAGGTAATCTCACCGCGCCAGCCACCCTCCCCCTGCGCGGCCCTGGCGATGGCGGCTTGCTGCTGGCGGTCGGCTTCAGCCCACAGGAGCGCGAAGGGACAGCCCTCCAGCTCAGCGATCGTGTAGCCGAACGTCTGCTCTGCAGCGTGATTAACAGCGGAGATGATGCCTTGAGCGTCCTGGATGATGATACAATCATTCGCGCTGGCCAGGGCTTGGACCAGCGGCCGCTGCCGGGCCAGCAGCTGAGACAGGCGCTGGTTGGCTGACTGGAGATCAGCAACCAGACGTGCGTTTTCCAGCGTGACAGCAAGCTGTGCGGCCAGCGCACGATAGAGAGCGATATCGCACACGGATCGATCGCTCTCCGAGCGGCTGCGCACTTCCAGCACCGCGAGCACCTCATCGCGCAGGACGACCGGGACACATAACTGTGTCCCCCAGCCATCCGGCGGCAGGGAATGGCCGGCCCCGCGGCGTGCCCGCCGGACGCGCAGCACCGTCTGGCGTCTGGCCGCAGCCTGCTGGACTGCCTCCATCTCGCCTGGGGCAGGATCATCATCGTTGGTACCACACTGCACACAGTGCACCACTTCGCGCCGAAGCTCGTCGCCACGGCAGAGCCAGATGGCCGTGTACTCATGCGCGCGGACACGATGGATGGTCGCGACGGCGCTCCCCAGCAAGCCGGCCAGCGCGCCCGGCACGCCGGCCAGCCCGCTGATGCCCTCCAGCATCTCCTGCAAGGCAAGCAGCGCCTGCTGCCGGCGCCCCTGCCGGTGGCGGAGAGCGGCGCGACCATGGCGCGTCGAGGTATCTAGGAGATGCTCCGCCCGTCGCATCGTGGAGCGCACCGCCTTTACGGGGTTCCTTGCAGCACAGCCTGGATCTGCTGATCGAGTTCCGCCAGCTCGAACGGCTTCTTCATATACCAGCGTGCCCCATGGACTGAGGCGAACTCTACAGGCAACGGACCTGCGGCGCCGGTCAGGATAATGACCGGCACACCGGCCAGCCTGGGGTCCTGGTGGAGTTCCGCCAGCACCTGATAGCCCGTCATACGCGGCATGGCGTAGTCGAGGATGATCAGGTCCGGCTGGCTCTCGTAGATGAGCTGCATTGCCCGGACACCATCCTCAGCCAGGAGCACCTCGTAGCCCTGCTGAGCAAGGTGCTGCTGAAGCAGCAAACGCAGATCGGGCTCGTCTTCGGCCACGAGGACACGCCGGCGGATCAAGGGCACGGCAAACTGGCTCATTGCTGTCACTTTATCGGACAGGATTGCCTGACACTGTGACGTAGTGCGCCGTGCCTACACGCGCTCTCACAGATTGGTGAGCGTACCACAGGCCAGCCGGAGTTTACCACTGTCAAAAATTCAAGACATCATGAAGTGTTATACTGGCCTCGATCAGCGATGTACCAGCCTGGGAAGCACGTTCTGGCCGCGCGTGTTACCTCCCGCTTGCGCCATCTATGCGGTCGCGGGTTCCAACGTACTTACTTACATTGGCTAGTGTTTTCTATTTTCTCAGATGCCAGCCAGCCCTTCAAGGAGTTTTTGCCCTGCACAATCCAGGGCTTCGGTATACGCGCGGGCAGGACGGCGGGCCTGCCCGCGTAGGCCGGGACGCGCGTGCCCCGCGCTGCTGAAGGCACAGCAAGCATCCTGTTCAAGGCCTGGGACAGACGCCGCGACGCAACGGATTGACGGATGTCTGAAGAAGACGGTAGAATTCGCCAAGTACGTTTTGACGTAAAATACTTTCCACATCGCGTATGCTACCGCTCCTTCAGGTCAAGGACCTGCGTACGTACTTCTACACGCCCGACGGGGTAGTCAAAGCCGTCGATGGGGTCTCGTTCGACTTGCAGCCCGGTGAGACGCTGGGCATCGTCGGGGAGAGCGGTTGCGGTAAGAGTGTTACCGCCCTGTCAATTATGCGGCTCATCCCCACGCCACCGGGCCGGATCGTTACTGGCCAGGTGCTCTTCGATGGGGAAGACCTTTTGCAGAAGGATCCAGACGAGATGCGCCGGATCCGCGGGCGGCGCATTGCCATGGTTTTTCAGGATCCCATGACATCGCTCAACCCAGTGTTAACGGTGGGGCGGCAGATCAGCGAGGCACTGGAGCTGCACCTGCACCTGGACCGCGGCGCGGCGCACCGGCGGACGATCGAGCTGCTAGACATGGTGGGCATCCCGTCGGCGCGTCAGCGGGTCAATGACTATCCGCACCAGTTCAGCGGTGGCATGCGCCAGCGCGTGATGATCGCCATGGCGCTCTCGTGCAATCCCCAGCTTCTCATTGCCGACGAGCCGACGACAGCGCTCGATGTGACAATCCAGGCGCAGATCCTGGAGCTCCTGAAGAACCTGACGCGCGAGTTCCATACAGCAGTGATGCTGATCACGCACAACCTTGGCGTCGTCGCTGGTATGTGCAACCGTGTGCTAGTAATGTATGCCGGCCACATCGTCGAGGAAGCGCCGACCGACCTACTATTCGAGCAGCCAGCGCATCCGTATACCCTGGGACTGTTGCGCAGTGTGCCTCGCCTGGACGAAGCGCGCAAGGAGCGGCTGGTCCCCATCGAGGGGCTTCCGCCCGACCTGATCAACCTGCCGCCAGGCTGTCCCTTTGCCCCGCGCTGCGCCTTCGCGGGCGAAAAATGCTTCCAGGAGCGACCGGAACTCATGGTCGTTGGTGGCAATGCGCGCCACCGCGCTGCCTGCTGGTATCCGCGCACAGGGAGTTAGCACGCCATGGTGCAGACCAGTACGCCACCTGCTCCAGCGGCCGGCGCTCGGCGAGATGAGATCCTGCTCGATGTGCGCGACCTGGTGATGCATTTCCCACTCACCCAGGGCATTCTTTTCCAGCGGCGGGTCGGCGCCGTCCGGGCGGTCGATGGTGTCAGCTTTACGATCAGGCGAGGGGAGACCCTGGGGCTCGTTGGGGAGAGCGGCTGCGGCAAATCAACGACTGGCCGGGCCATCCTTCAGCTTCACCGGCCGACCTCCGGCCATGTCTACTTCGATGGCATTGATCTCACACAGCTCAAGGGCGAGGAACTCCGTCGCATGCGGCGACGCATGCAGATGATCTTTCAGGATCCGTATGCCTCGCTGAACCCGCGCATGACCGTCGGCAGTATCATTGCCGAGCCGCTGGAGATCCACAACCTGGCTCGCGGTCGGGCAAAGCAGGAGCGTGTCGAGGAGCTCCTCCAGGTTGTCGGGCTGAACCCCTACTTCGCCAACCGCTATCCGCATGAATTCTCCGGCGGACAGCGCCAGCGCATCGGTATCGCTCGTGCCCTGGCCGTCAACCCGGATTTCATCATCTGTGACGAGCCGGTCTCTGCGCTGGACGTGTCGATCCAGGCGCAGATCATCAACCTGCTGGAGAAGCTCCAGGACGAGTTCGGGCTGACCTATCTGTTCATCGCCCATGACCTGGCGGTCGTGCGCCATATCAGCGATCGCGTGGCCGTCATGTACCTAGGGAAGATCGTTGAGCTGGCCGACCGGCAGCAGCTCTACGAAAACCCCTTGCATCCCTACACGCGGGCGTTGCTCTCGGCGGTGCCGATCCCCGATCCGAAAGTTGAGCGCCGGCGCCAGCGGATCATTCTGAGCGGTGATGTGCCCAGTCCAGTGAATCCTCCGCCGGGCTGCCGCTTCCATACCCGCTGTCCGCTGGCCACGGAGATCTGCAAGCAGGTCGAGCCGGCCTGGCGCACCCTGGGCGCGCCCGACCACTGGGTGGCCTGCCACCACGCGGAGAAGACCCTCGAGATGAACGCTGCCGGGGCACGGCCGCTCTGAACGCCCAGGTGCCCCGCGCAGTCTCTTCGCCTTTTATATTTATATTTTTTATATTTTTTAAAACGGGTGCGCGGGTACTTGACACGACGTCTGGACTGCGCGAAGATAGGCTCGCCAGGAGGTAAGCGCATGCGAGCCCCCACTGGTCATCCATCCTGGAGTAGACCGATGAAAGCTCCGCTTGCGCTCTACGGAGTCCGTCAGGTTGACAGATAAGGCCCTGCGGTGTGCGCGCACGCGCACTGCAGGGCGAACGACCCCCGGCGTTCGGCCCGTGCTCGCCGATCGTGGCATGCGCGGCAGGACTCCAGCGTCTGGGGCCGCCGCGAGGTGGTAGCCGAGCACCGACTAGGGGCCGTCGTCGGGCAAACCGACAACTAAACAGAAACGCTCCAGACCAAAAGTCTGGAGCGTTTCGCGTTCTCAACCGTGTTCTCTTGCATTAAGTGCATTAAGAATTCGAAAATAAGTGCACTAAGATCGAAATAAGAATTCAAAAAAATCTGCAAACGCAAGCGCCTTCGCGCCGTGTGGCATCACAGGCGGACGAAGCGCTCGACGTCGAGGACGAACACGGTTGCCCCGCCGACCTGCACCTCGACGGGGTAGGGCATGTAGAACTCACCCGGCTCCATGATCGGCGGCAACGGGTTAATGTACTGGGTGCGGGTAGTGCAGTTCTGGCTGATGGTCAGCAGGAAGTCACCAGTCCGCCAATCGTCCACGCCGCTCATCACCAGCACGTTGCCCTTGCGCAGGAACCCGCCGACGGTATTGATGCGCGTCACCGTAAACTGCTTTGCCACCAGCGCCTCGATCAACGCGCTGGCATCCTCGTCCTGCACGATAGCTAGGATGAGCTTCATGCGGCACCTACTGTCTTGCCTTACATCCCGTCGCTTATATCGAATCGCACTTACATCGCCATGCTTCTATTTCATTTTTTCTATTATCGCTCATCGGGCATGTCCGCACGAATACAGTCCAGCGCGGTAGCCGCGTTCTGGAAGGCGTCTGCCCCCCATCTACACGGCATAGTATGGTTCGCCCCCACCTCATCACGGAGTATGCAGCACGTAGTACAGCACTTATATTGCATGATATTGTGTATTTTCTTTTACATATATTTCATTACGTACTTTCATACAGTCCTTCTCGCCCCGGCTTAAAGATACGCACCCGACGGAATGGCTCGCGCCCGGTGCTGCGTGAGACGAGATTATACCGCTCGGCCAGGGCATGCTGCATCCGCCGCACTGCTGCGCTGGCGGGGGCGAGCTCGACCGGCTGTGAGGTCTCCAGGACGCGATTGATCGCGTCCTCCGTCTCCTGGAGCGCCAGTACCTCGGGATCAGCGCTTTCCAGGTTATACAGTGTGGCAAGAGCCGTCAGCATCTGTTGGATCGTATTCGACTTCAGGACGTAGACAGGCACGCCGCGCTCTTCAGCCGCGCGGATCGGCTCCGGCTTCTTCCGGTAGTAGTTCTTCAGCGTGATCACCACATCTGCGTCATTGATGTCCCGTACCAGCGCGGCCGGCACGCGTAGCTCGCGGATGGCCTGCTCGAGGCGATCCCGGTTCACCCCGTAAGGATACAGGCGCAATGCCCGCAGGGACGGCCGCTCGAGCGTCTGGGTCGGTGCGGGCGTTGGAGCGCCCTCGATGGCGCGGGCCGGGAGCCCTTCAGATAACTCTTGCGCGGCGACCCGCTCACGCGGGCGGAGGCGCTCACGCGGCCACTCTCGCTCGAAGCCGTCCCGCCCGCGCGAGATCGTGCGCGCTGCGCTGCGACCACGCCAGAGGTCGTCGAAGCCGGACGGGGGGCGCTGCGCCTGGGGCTCCACCAGGATCTCCCGGCGCTCGACCTCCCCGCGCTCGTTGCGCAAGCGCAGCTCAGCCACTACCGGCTGGCCGCGCAAGAAGGCATCGACCGTATCAGCCACGCTGCGGTGCACCACGACACGCTGCCAGTCCTGGATCTCCACAAGGATCTGGAAGGTGGGCGGCGCCTTGCGTTCGAGGACCGTCTTCTGCGTACCGCGGCGGCGCGCTTCTTCATCGCTGAGCGTCACTGCCTGGATGCCGCCGATCAGGTCACTCAGCGTCGGGTTGGCCATCAGGTTCTCGAGCGTGGTACCGTGCGCCGTACCGACGAGCTGGACACCACGTTCAGCAATCGTGCGCGCCGCGGCCGCCTCCAGCTCGTTGCCGATCTCATCGATGATGATCACCTCCGGCATGTGGTTCTCCACTGCCTCGATCATCACCGCGTGTTGCTGCGCCGGGGTCGGCACCTGCATGCGGCGCGCGCGCCCGATGCCGGGGTGCGGGATGTCCCCGTCGCCGCCGATCTCGTTCGACGTGTCCACGATCACCACCCGCTTGCGGAAGTCATCGGCCAGCACGCGGGCGACCTCACGCAGCATGGTCGTCTTGCCCACGCCTGGCCGTCCCAGGATCAAAATGCTCTGGCCCAACTCGACGATGTCTCGAATGATCTGGATCGTGCCGAACACGGCCCGGCCGACCCGGCACGTCAGACCGACGACCTTGCCCGTCCGATTGCGGATGGCAGAGATGCGGTGCAAGGTGCGAGGGATACCGGCGCGGTTATCCTGCCCGAACACACCGATGCGCGCCACGACGTATTGGAGGTCCTCCTCAGACACCTCGCGCGAACTGAGGGTCAGCTCGCGGCCGGGGAAGCGCGCTTCCGGCAGACGCCCGAGGTCAAGGACGATTTCCAGCAGGTCGTTCAGATCTTCGGCTTGCTCTAGCGGCTCGACGATGTGCGGCGGGAGTGCATTCAACAGAAGCCGCAGCTCGTCGGCGGCCTGCAACTCTAGACGCTCCTGTGACAGGCTCGTCATCCAGATACAACCCATCCATGGCCGGGAATGGGGGCCCGGCCGCCCCACTCTCCCTCATCTGCCAACACGGTACGCGGCATAGCCGGCACGCGCCTCGGCTCCACGGCAGGAATGCCGAGCTGGCGTACCAGCAGCAGGTGCGTATCCACCCGTTCGAACTGGGCGCTCGGCAAGGCGGCGAGGACACCGGCCTGGTGCTCGCGTACCTTGCACAGCACCCCGCGCGGTCGCTCGCCTTCGAGCAAGGTGAGGGCGTGGTGGAGCAGCGCTGGCGCCACATGCGGTGCCGCGGGATGCACCATCATGCGCAGGCGGTGCGGCCCATCACGCCCGTACAGCAGAAGCGCCCAGGCCACGATCACGCCGCCCTCGAGCACCACCAGGCGGCGTTTGCGACCGCGACGCGCCCCGTAGCCCTCCGGCTCCGCCTGCCCGCTCCAGTATCGGCTGGTCAGCCCTTCGGCAGCCTTCACCGCATCCGGGGTAGCGGCGAGATAGAGGTTATGGATACCGAGGGCGTCCTGGTTCATCTGCGGGCGCAGGCTCAGCCGTCCGGCACCGGGCACGGGCTCGACGGCAGGGCCGGGCCCCGGCGGCAGCGGTGGGCGGTAGTACGTGTGCTCGCTCACCAGCTTGCAGAACCCAAGCGAGCGGAACAAGGCGTAGGGCTCCGGGTGGTCGCGCACAGCGCAGAACACCCGCAGGACACCGCGCTGGCCAGCGCCGGCGCACACAGCCTCGATCAAGCGCGAGAACGCTATCCGGCGCCATGAGCGGGGATCTGCCAGGTTGTCGTCCGCCTCTCCAGGGCGGCTGCGGACCACCAGGCGGACGATGTCCCACTGCTCAGGGAGCCGCCGAGGACGCGTCTGAACAAAGCCCAGGACATGGCCGCGCTCCTCGTAAATCCAGGTGCGGTAGTCGGGGCCGAGCAGGGGGACGACCGAGGCGGCGGCCGCCACAACGCTGGACCACGGGCGGTCCCACACCACAATGGAGGGCGAACCGTCGCGCTCCGACCAGCGTGACAGGGCGCGCACTTTCAGCACGTCCTGCCACTTGATGGATCGAATCATGCGCTCCTTATCCTTACGGCAGCCGCCCGTAGCGGCAACCGCGCGCCCGGGGCACAGCGCCAGCCTCGGTAAGTCAACCCTCCGTTTTCGCGCACGCGTTCCAGCACTACGCCACCCGGCCCGCTGCCGGCGCACCTTCGCCGGGCCTGGACGGACCGGGCGCAACCGCCTCTCGCGCAGACAAGCCGCTCTCCCATCGAAATCGGCGATCGCGACCGCTACGCGTATTGTACCCGGCAGGGAGAACACGGGCAAGGAAGCCACTCCAACGGGCATGGCCACGGTCTGGCCGGTCACGGCGCCGCCACGGTGAGGCGGTATAATAACAGGCAGTGCATAGGATCCGGCGCCGGCCGCGGCCGGCGCGGTGTGCGGGACGGCAAGACCCGCAGGAGCAGGAGTGAAGGAGCAACACCCCGATGATGAACGCCAGGCTCATCCAGCAGATGCAGGCGCGCATGATGAAGATGCAAGAGGAGCTGGCCAACCAGCGCGTCGAGGCCAGCGCTGGCGGTGGCGCCGTCACCGTCGTCGCTACTGGGCAGCAGAAGATCGAGTCCATCAAGATCGCTCCTGAGGCGATCGATCCCGACGACCCGACGATGCTCGAGGACCTGGTGCTCGCCGCGGTGAACGAAGCCCTGGAGAAGTCGCGCGAGCTCGTGGCCCAGCAGCTCAGCGCTCTCACCGGCGGGATGAAGATCCCGGGGCTGATGTAGGGCCGTCTGGAGCGGGGAGAAAGGGAGGCGGGGCGTGACCCAGCATCTCGCTGAGCCAGTCGCCCGGCTCATCGATGAGTTCAACCGCTTGCCGGGAATCGGGCCGAAGAGCGCCCAGCGGCTGACGTTCTACCTGCTGCGGATGCCGAAAGAACAAGCGCTGAGCCTGGCCGAAGCTATCCAGGAAGTCAAGGAACGCATCGTCACGTGCTCGGTGTGCTTCAACCTCTCCGAACAGGACCCGTGCGCGATTTGCCAGGATCCCCAGCGAGACCGCGAGCGCATCTGTGTCGTGGAGGAGCCGCTGGACATCCTGGCCCTTGAGCGGGCCGGGTACAAGGGCCTTTACCATGTACTGCACGGCGTGCTGAACCCGGTCGAAGGGATCGGCCCCGATGACCTGCGGATCACCGAGCTGCTGAAACGCCTGCGCGACGATCCCCCGGCGGAGGTGATCCTGGCGACGAACGCGAGCATGGAAGGCGAAGCCACCGCCATGTACCTCTCCGCGGAGATCAAGCGCATGGGTATCTACGTGACCCGCATTGCCAGAGGGCTGCCGATCGGGGGCGATCTCGAGTACGCTGACGAGATGACGCTCGCGCAGGCCATGGATGGCCGGCGCGCGGTATAGAACATGATCCGCCCGGCGCACCTGGTACACCGGAGGCGCTCTATACTTTATAATTTTTATACTTTTATATTTTAACTTTTTATACTTTGTTTTCACCTTTTACCACGTGTGCGTGACTGCTGGCCAGCGATGGTCCTCGAACTCCGTCTCGACGATGTCGTGCAGTTACGCAAGCCGCACCCATGCGGCGGCTCTGAATGGCGGATCGTGCGCCTCGGCGCGGATATCGGGCTCCGCTGCCTCACCTGCGGCCGCCGGGTCCTCCTGCCCCGTCGCGAGGTAGAGCGGCGGATCAAACGGTTCATCGCCCGCGGTGAGCCGACCGTGCTTCCGTACCTGCCGCCCGGGCTCACCGCAGAGCGTTAGCGTTTCCCCCGTGATCGGGAGAGCCACGGTACCATTTCTACGTCACGCGCGTGTGCTCGCGGGGTAGAATAGGTGCAGTCGGTCATATGCAACGGGCTCCGGCTACCATTCCAGAAGCCTGGATAGCGGATAGTATCGCAGTGAGTGACCATTTTATTCCTGCGTCGGGCAAGTCGGTCGAGCGGGGTACGTACGCAGCGCTCCTGCGCAACCGCTACTTCCTGCTGATCTGGCTTGCGCAGGCGCTCTCACAGACGGCGCAGAATATCATCAACTTCGCCGTCATCGTCGAGGTCGAGAATATCAGCCACTCCTCGACGGGCGTCGGCCTGGTCATCGTGGCCTTCAGCCTGCCCGCCGTCATCTTCGGCGCTATAGCCGGGAGCTTCTGTGACCGTTTGAACAAGCGCCAGATCCTGGTGACGACGAATGTCCTGCGGGCCATTGCCACCGTAGGCTACCTGCTCTTCGGCAAGTCCCTGCTAGCCATTTACCTGATTAGCTTTATCTCTTCGTCGATCTCGCAATTCTTCGCTCCGGCAGAGGCAGCCACACTGCCCACCCTGGTGAAACGCAAGCACCTGCTCGGGGCAATGTCATTGTTCAATCTTACATTCACACTCTCGCAGGTAGCCGGATTCGTTATCTTCGGGCCGACGGTCTATAAGCTCCTGGGCGTCAATGCGCTGTATATCGCCATCATTGTCGCTTACAGCATCGCTGCTGTGCTCGTCTGGTTCCTCCCGCCGGGCCAGGCCTCCACGATCACCCTGCGCCAGGCCGCGGCGCTGCTCATTGACTTCCGCGGGGTGCAGGCCGATGTACGAGAGGTGATGGCCTACCTGCGGAGCAATCCGTCGATCCGGCTGGCTATCGTCCAACTGACCGTGGCCCTCTCGTTCCTGATGACGCTGGCGGCGCTGGGGCCCGGCTTCGCCAGCCGGGTGCTCCACCTGGCCGCCGAGGACAGCGGCTACATTCTGGCGCCTACCGGCCTGGGTCTGGTCCTGGGCACTGTGCTACTGGGCCAGTTCGGCCAGCGTATTGATCGCCACATGCTCACGAACGCGGGCATGGTGCTGATGGGCATCACGATGGCCGTGATGGTGAACCTCCAGGCCATCATCCGGCTGATCCTGGGCTCGATGCCGGCAGCAACCGTGCACATGTCACTGCCAGGATTTCTCAGCTACCTCAGCGCCATCGGGGGCCTGGGCTTCTGCCTCGGCTGGCAATCCGCCCTGATCACGGTGCCGGCGCAGACCGCCATTCAGGAAGAGACCGAAGACCGCATCCGCGGGCGCGTATTCGCAGTCCAGTTCATGATTGCGAACACTGTGCAGGTTGTGCCGATCCTGCTCGTCGGGAGCCTGGCCGACCTGTTTGGCATCGTCGGGGTGATGACAGCCCTGTCCCTCGCCCTCATCGGCGCCGGCTTGCTGAGCAGCGTGGTCTACTGGCGGACCCGCAGGTTGCAGGCCGCGAAACCAGTAGCTACTGATGAGGTGCCCGTGTCCAGTGAGGCCATGCCTGCCGGCCCGCCGCCCCGATTCTGACGCTGCGCACCGCTTCGGCCACGCGCACAGGGTCTCAGAGACAGGCCAGGTAGAGCGCGATGATCTCCGCCTCGGTCGCCGGCTGCGGGTTATTCGCCGGACTGCCGCTGGCGATGGCATCCCGCGCCATCTGTGGCGCGACAGCGCGGAGACGCTCCGGGTCGATGCCTGCCTCGCGCAGACGGGGCACCTGAAGGTCGCGGCAGAGCTGCTCGACGGCAGCCACCGCCGCGTGCGCTGCCGCTCTATCGCTAGCGTCCGGCTCGGCGGCGCCGAGGGCCCGCCCGATCTCAGCGTAGCGCGACAGCGCCCCGGGCAGGCTGAACCGCATCACCGCCGGCAGCAGCATGGCATTGGAGAGCCCGTGCGGAATGTGGAAATAGGCGCCGATCGGGCGAGACATGCCATGCACCAACGCGACCGAAGCGTTCGAGAAGGCGATCCCCGCATGCAGCGCCCCCAGCATCATCGCCCGACGTGCCTCACGGTCGGAGCCATCGCGCCATGCTCGCCGTAATGACAGGCCGATCAGGCGAATCGCTGAGAGGGCAAACACGTCACTGGTAGGATTAGCCCGCCGGCTGACGTACGCTTCGATGGCGTGCGTCAGTGCATCGAGGCCGGTCGACGCGGTCACAGGGGGCGGGCAGCCCAGCGTGAGCAGTGGATCGGCCACCGCAACGTCCGGTATCAGCCGGACGTCGGTAATGAGCATCTTCACGTTGGTAGCTGGATCGGTGATGGCGATGAAGCGGGTTACCTCCGAGCCGGTGCCGGCGGTAGTGGCGATCTCGATTAACGGGGGCCGGCCGGCCACGAACTTGCCGGTACCTACGTAATCGGCAATGCTCCCCGGGTTCGCCGCCATCATCGCTACCGCCTTGGCTGTATCCATGGCGCTGCCACCGCCCAGCCCGATCGCCAGATCGGCAGCATGCGCCCGCAGCGCAGCCGTACCGCGCTCGACCTCATGGACCGTCGGCTCGCCGGGGATATCGTCGAAGACTGCTACAGCGGCGCCGGTCTCCTGCAGACGTTCAAGGAGCTCGGCTGTGAACGGCTGCCTGCCCACCACACGGTCGGTGACCAGCAGCACCCGCCGGCCACCCAGGCGCTGCACCTCCGCAGGCACGTGCGCGAGGGCACCTTCGCCGGCATAGATCACCGGCGGCACACGGAACTCATGCACATCAGCCATCGTACACGCTCACCGCTCCAGGAGCACCGGTAACCAGTAGAGATTGCGCTGCTCGATCGGCGACAGCACACCCTTCAGTGTGGCCAGCAGCCAGCGATACTGCGTGCGCTGCGCAGCGGTCCTCGCGTTCGCTCAGTACTGTACAAGCCGCCGTGCCGCCGCGACGACCATCTGCGGGTTCGGCAGGATGGCATCCTCCTCCGGAGGATTATAGGGCAGGTGGCAGTCCGCCGCAGCGATGCGCACCGGAGGCGCGTCCAGGTGCTCGAAGAGTGCCTCGGCGATGAAGGCAGTAATCTCCGCCCCGATGCCCATGGTCTTATTCGCTTCGTGCAGGACAAGCACTCGCGACGTCTTGCGCACGGTCTCGGCGATAGCCGCGCGGTCGAGCGGCAGCAACGTCCGCAGGTCGAGGATCTCCGCCTCAATGCCCTCCTGAGCAAGCTGCGCCGCGGCCGTGCGCGCCCAGTGGACGCCCACGCCATAGGTCACGATGCTCAGGTCCCGGCCTGGCCGGTCGAGCCGCGCGACGCCCAGCGGCACCACGAAATCCGTTCCCACAGGCACCGGCTCTCGCTCGCGGCGGTAGCTGAGCTTGTGCTCGAAGAACAGCACCGGGTCGTCGTCGCGGATAGCGCTCTTCAGCAGACCGTACGCATCACGGGGTGTCGCTGGAACGACGACTTTCAAGCCGGGGATGTGGCAGTAAACGGCTTCAACGCTCTGTGAGTGATAGAGCCCTCCGCGCACGCCTCCGCCGAACGGCGCCCGGAACACGGCCGGGCAGCCCCAGGCTCCGACGCTGCGCCAGCGGATCGTGGCTGCCTGATTGACGATCTGATCGAAGGCCGGGTGCATGTAATCGGCGAACTGGAACTCAGCGACCGGCCGCAGACCACACATTGCCGCGCCCACCGCCATACCACCGATAGCGCTCTCTGCAACTGGGGTATCCAGCACGCGCAGGGGACCGAACTCCTCTAGCAAGCCCTTCGTAGCGCGGAACACCCCACCTTTGACCGCCACATCCTCACCAAGGACGACCACGGTGGAGTCGCGCCGCATCTCGTCCCGCAGCGCTGTCTGAATGGCTTCCACTAGCGTGAGCTCAGGCGCACCGTTGCTGCCCTCATCCAGATGCGACGAAGGAGACTGGCCGGCTCCTTCTTCCCGCTCCCAGCGTCCTGCCCGCAACACGGCAGGCGGAGACGCCCGCAGCGACTCATGCGGCGGGTCACCGGCATAGAGCCAGCGGCGGGCGCGAGCCGGCTCAGGCAGCGCCATTGCCTCCGCGCGATCCTGGTCGGCAATGACCGTGCGATAGACCTCGTCGCGCAGCGCCTGCTCCTGCCCCTCGGTCAGAATGCCCTGCGCCAGGAGGCAGGCGCGCACGCGCGGGAGGGGATCGCGCTGCTGCGCCTGCTCAAACTCGCGCGGATCGCGGTAGGCGTGGTCGTCCTGGGAGGAATGCGGGCCCAGCCGCGGCACGATCGCCTCGATCAGGCTGGGTCCCTCCCCCGCGCGGGCGCGCTCCACTGCCTGGCGCGTGGCATGATACACCGCCAGCGGATCGCAGCCATCAACGCGCACGCCCGGCATGCCATAGGCTGCTGCTCGCTCGGCAACACTCCCTACCGGCATCTGCAAGTGGAGCGGGACCGAGATCGCCCAGCCATTGTTCTCGCAGATGTAGACTACGGGCAGCCGGTGGATGCCAGCTACATTGAGCGCCTCATGGAAGTCGCCCTTTGAGGTCGCGCCGTCGCCGAAATAGCAGGCTGCGATCCAGTCAGCGCCCAGCACCTTCGCCGCGTAGCCGGCGCCGGTGGCATGCGTGATCGCCCCGGCGACCACACTCGATGCCGTGGGCATGCGCAGCCGCACGCTGCTGAAGTGGTTGGAGAGCTGCCGTCCGCCGGAGTTGGGATCGGCGCCGCGGGCGAGCGTGCCCAGGAACAGCTCATACGGCGTCTGGCCGAGCGCCAGAGCCACGGACATGGACCGGTAGTAGGTGAAGACGTAATCGTGGCCGGCGCGCAGCGCCAGAGCGCTGGCAATCTGCGCCACCTCGTGGCCGCGCGAGGTCAGCACGAAGCCGGCCTTCCCCTGCCGGGAGAGGATCCACATACGCTCGTCTGTGGCGCGGGCGAGGAGCATGAGCCGGTAGATCTGCACGAGGTCCGGCTGTTCAGGCCTCTGCTCCGGCCGCACGGAGCCAGGAGCGAGAGAGAGGCGAGATTGCTCGTGTCGCTCAGCGGTGGTCATAGGTATCTTCGCCGCAACAGCGCCGTTCTGAGACGATGCTACCGCAGCCGCCAGGTCGATGCAATACCGTACCAGACGCGCCCTCAGCGTGCCTTGGCTAGGTGTGCCCGCAGCGGTAGCGGCGCATCGGGCGCGAGGGAGTGCAGGCGCTGCTCATCTCCCGAGACGCCCAGGCCGGGCCCCAGCGCAAGAAAGAGGCATCCGGTCTCAGAGCGCAGCGGCGTCTGCAAGCCGGCGTTATCGCAATGCCAGGTTGGCTGTCGCTGCGCCGAGGTGAGTTGCAGCAGCAGTGCCGAGGCCTGCTTCTCGGGTCATCCCGATCAGGTACCGCAGACCGCTGGCCTGCGCCAGCATGTAGCCGTGGCAGAAATTACAGGGATACTCGCTCGCTGGCAGAAGTGCGCTACAATGGGCGCAGGTCGCCATGAACGCAGGCAGCAGAAAGCTGGGGCACTGATGATCTCCCGTGTGTTCCTGTGGGGACTGGTCGCGCTCTTCGTTGCGCTGGTGCTCTTTCTGGGCCTGGGCGCTGGCTTCTACACGGATGTCCTGTGGTACGACAGCCTGGGCTACGCTGACGTCCTCTGGACACGGGTCCGTGCCCAGGCACTGCTGTTCGCGCTCGGGGCTGCGCTAGCGTTCGCGAGCGCAGCCATCTGCCTGATTGCTGCCTCGCGTGCAGCACCGAGTTGGCCAGCGCCTATTCGACGACCGTACGGGCGGCGGCCGCCTGTCCCCCCACCTTTCCTGTCGCTCCGCGCCGGGGATCCCTGGATCGAGCTCTTCGATACCACACCTGCAGAGGTCGCCACGCTGGTCCGCCAGGGTGCCTGGCTGTTGGCCATTGTCTTCGCTGTGCTCATGGGCCTGGTGGCGATGGGCACGTGGAATACCGTGCTGCGCTACCTGGCCCGCCAGCCTTTCACTGTGCGCGATCCACTCTTCGGCCGTGATGTCGGCTGGTACGTGTTCGAGATGCCCCTGCACTACGCAGTACTGGGCTGGATTGTCCTCGCCACGCTGATCCTGCTGGCCGGCAGCGCGGTGCTGTACCTGTACCACTTTGGCGGCCGCTGGATGGCGCTGGTCTACTCGCGAGCCGCGCGCATTCACCTGCTGGCCCTCGTCGCCGTGCTCTTCGGTGCGATGGCGTGGTACCAGCACCTCCAGGCGTACGAGCTTGTCTTCTCCACTCGCGGCGCCGTTTTCGGCGCAGGCTATACCGACACACACGCCCAGCTTTTCGCCATCCGTGTCCTGGAGGTGCTGTCTATAGCCGGCGTGCTGGCTGCGCTGGCCGACATGTTCTGGCGGCGGCTGCTTCTGGTGCCGGTGTTGGTGGCGGTGTGGGTTGCTGCCGCCGTGGTACTCGGCGTAGTGGTGCCCGGCTTGCAGCAGCGGCTGGTGGTCGAGCCGAGCGAGTTCGCCCGCGAGCGGCCGTACATCGAGCGCAACATCCAGATGACCAGGCTCGCCTACGGGCTGGACAAGGTGGTCGAGGTCCCGGCGACTGTCGATGAGGGCCTCCAGCCGGAGGACCTGATCGAACATGCCGACACCCTGGAAAACGTACGTCTGTGGGACTACCGGCCGCTGCGCGATACGCTCAACCAGGTACAGACGTTCCGCCCCTACTATGAGTTCGGCGATGTCGATGTAGACCGCTACGTCCTCGGGGGCCGGTTGCGCCAGGTGATGCTCAGTGCGCGTGAGCTCAACCCACAGCGCCTGCCGGCGCAGGCTCGCACCTGGGTCAACCAGCATCTCCAGTTCACGCACGGCTACGGCGCAGCGGTGGCGTCGGTGAACGAGGCAACTCCTGAAGGTCTGCCCCGCCTGTTGGTGCAGGATATCCCTCCGTCCGGGGAGATCCCGATCCGCGAGCCGGGCATTTACTTCGGCGAGCGCGTCGACGGTTACGTGGTCGTCAATACCACGATCCAGGAGTTCGATTACCCGCAAGGCGACCAGAACGCCTTCACGACGTACCGCGCTCGCAGCGGAGTACGCCTGTCATCGTTCCTGCGCCGGCTCGCCTATGCCTGGGTTTTCGGCGATGGCAATCTGCTCCTGTCGGAGCATGTCACCACGGAGAGCCAGGTACTGTACCGGCGCAACATCACACGCCGGGCGCGTATCCTCGCACCGTTCCTGCGCCTAGATCGCGATCCGTACCTGGTCATTGCTGACGGGAAGCTCTACTGGATCCAGGATGCCTACACGGTGACGAACCGCTATCCGTATTCCCAGCCCTATGGCGGCTTCAACTACATCCGGAACTCCGTCAAGATCGTCACCAACGCGTACGATGGGAGCATCACGTTCTACATCGCTGATCAGGAAGACCCGTTGATCCGCACATACGCCGCCATCTATCCGACGCTCTTCAAGCCGATCGACCAGATGCCGCCCTCGCTCCGGCAGCATGTGCGTTACCCGGAAGACTTGTACCTGGTCCAGGCGCAGCTCTACCGCACATACCATATGCAAGACCCACAGGTCTTTTACAACAAGGAAGACCTGTGGGACATCGCCCAGGAATTGCATGGAGACCAGCCGCAGCCGATCGAGCCGTACTACGTGCTGATGCGCCTGCCCGGCGAGCGGGCCCTGGAGTTTATCCTGATCCTGCCCTTTACGCCACAGGGGCGCCAGAACATGATCGCCTGGATAGCAGGCAGATCAGACGGACCGAACTACGGTAAGCTCCAGGTTTTCAAGTATCCCAAAGACCGGCAGGTCTTCGGGCCACTTCAGATCGAGGCGCGCATCAACCAGGACCCGGTGATCTCCGCGCAACTCACGCTGTGGAACCAGCGCGGCTCGCAGGTGATACGCGGCAACCTGATCGTGCTGCCGCTGGGCGACACAACCCTCTATGTGAAGCCGCTGTACCTACAGGCAGAGCAGAGCAGGATCCCTGAGCTACGCCGGGTGGTCGTCGTGGCAGGAGGGCGCTTGGTGATGGAGGAGCGGCTGTCAGATGCGCTGGCCCGGCTGGCCGGCACAGCCGTTGCTACGACACCCGGCAGTATTCCGTCACCGTCCTCCGAGGCACCACCTGGCACATCGTCCACTCCTGTCGCGCCGCCGGCTGTCGCCGAGCTGGCTCGCTCAGCGCTGGCGAACTACCAGCGGGCTCAGGACGCGCTGCGTAACGGCGACTGGGCCGGCTACGGCGCGGCCTTGCGGGCGATGGAGCAGGACCTCCAGCGGCTCGCCGAGCTCACGCGCTAGCTCCTGCGCGCAATCACGCTATGGACTATCCAGGCGCGCCGCGCCCCGCCCAGCGCATGCAGGCGTGACACACGCGTGCTTGGAGGAGCGCAGCCCTGCTACGCTCCTCCAAGCAAAACAATATAATCAGCGCCACGCGTTAGTGGAACGTTCCCTGCCGCACGTGGCGCTCGATCTCGCTACGGATCTGCTCCACGTGGCGCTGGTCCTCGGCCTTGAGCCGCCGGAAGAGGTCGGCGCACTGCGGGCAGTTCTCCCGCTCAGCGTCCTCGATATATTTGTCGTAGCGCCAGACACCGTCTAGCTTCTCGCTCATGACCTGGATCAGGTCATGGTTGACGTTGCTCACGGCTTCTGTACGCGGGCGCTCGCCAACGACCTGCTCAATAGGCGTTTCCCCTCCTGCATGCCGTTGCTCCATTGCTGCTACCTCCATGTCGCATACCCGGCCATGCCAGGCCAGAACAAACTGTGCGGCGGAGCAAACGTGCGGTGCAGTGAGACGTCCAGGCTGGCTCCACCGCACTGCTGCCGGCACTCAGGGTGGCAAGATACGTGCCTGTGTGGATATACCGGCTGCGGGCATGCTTCGAGGGAAGATGCTCTCCAAAGCGTGCCTATTGCTTAGGAGGCGCTTGCGGCGGCCGCTTTTCGCAGGGTGACCAGCAGCACGGCAATGTCCGCCGGGGTCACGCCGTTGATGCGCGCGGCCTGCCCGATGGTTGCGGGCCGGAAGCGCGCCAGCTTCTGCCGCGCCTCGGTGCGCAGGCCGGGGATGCCAGCATAATCGATGCCGGCCGGGATGCGATAGCCTTCCAGACGGGCGGCACGCTCGACCTCGGCCATCTGCTTGCGGATATAGCCAGCGTAGCGCAGCTCGACCTCAACCTCAAGGCGCATCTGCTCCGGCAGCCACGCAAGGATCGTGGGGATATCCCGACCGCGCGCCTGCTCCCGCCGCGCCCAGACGATCGCATCACGGAGTTCCTCCACCTGCTGGTAACGCTCCCGCGAGACCAGCCCCAGACGATAGGCGATAGGCGTCAGGCGCAGGTGCGCGTTGTCATGCCGCAGGAGCAGGCGGTATTCGGCTCTGGACGTATGCAGCCGGTAAGGCTCGTCCAGCTCCTTGCTGGTGAGGTCATCTAGCATAACGCCGATGTACGCCAGCGCTCGCGGCAACACCACTGGCTGCCCAGCATCAATAGCCTGGAGCTGCATGGCGATGGCGGCCTCGAGAACATCGCCTGACCGATCGTAGGCGCGCAGGCCTTGCGGCCGCGGCGGCGGAGCACCGTCGCGCTGCCACAAGGCCGCCAGCGCTGCGTTGATGCCGGCCATGATCCCCTGGGCGGCCGCTTCCTCATACCCGGACGTGCCATTGATCTGCCCGGCGACAAACAGGCCGCCCACCAGCTTGGTCTCCAGCCAGGCGGTAGTCTGATAAGTCTTGACGTAATCGTACTCGACCGCGTAGCCAATGCGCACCAGCCGCGCCTGCTCCAGCGCGGGGATCGAGCGGATCATCGCCCATTGCACGTCTTCGGGCAGGCTGGTGTTGGCCCCTTGGACGTAGACCTCACGGGTCTGGAAGCCTTCCGGCTCTAAGAAGAGCTGGTGGCGCTCCTTCTCGGCGAAGCGCACGATCTTGTCCTCGATCGAGGGGCAGTAGCGTGGCCCGATGCCCTCGATTGTGCCGTTAAACATAGGCGCGCGGTGCAGGTTGGCGCGAATGATCTCGTGTGTGCGAGGCGTCGTGTGCACCAGGTAGCAGGCCATCTGGCGACGCCATGTGGGCTGCGGCTCTGGCTGGGGATAGATCGGGTCCGGCTCCAGGCTCATGATCTCGCTGTCGGGCACCGGCTCGAAGGCGAACGACAGCGGCACATGGGATCCCGGTTGCGGCTCGGTACGGGCGTAGTCGATCGTCGCTGCGTCCAGGCGCGGCGGCGTGCCGGTCTTCAGCCGGCCAAGCTCAAAGCCGAGCGCGCGTAGCGAATCGGAGAGCGCGGCCGCTGGGGGCTCTCCGGCGCGGCCGCCCGGGCGGATGTGCTCGCCGGTAATGAGCCGTCCCTTCAGGAATGTGCCGGTCGTGAGCACCACCGTGCGCGCGGCGATGAACTCGCCCGTGTGCAGTCGTACTCCGCGGATGCACCGCCGCGCTCCCGGCAGCCGCGCGTACTCCTCGGGGGGAAGCTCTTCCGCAACGAGCTCCTCGACCAGCGCCTCGCGCAACTCAAGCCCCGGCTGGCGGGCTAGGACACCCTGCATCGCCTCCTGGTACAGCCGCTTGTCCGACTGCGCCCGCAGGGCCTGCACCGCCGGTCCCTTGCTAGTGTTCAGCATGCGGATCTGAATAAAGGTACGGTCGGCGTTGCGGCCCATCTCCCCGCCCAGGGCATCGATCTCCCGCACCAGGTGGCCCTTCGCCGGCCCGCCAACCGAAGGATTGCAAGGCATCAGGGCGATCGAGCGCAGGCTCCCGGTGACTAGGAGCGTCCGGCAGCCCATGCGTGCTGCTGCCAGAGCAGCCTCGCACCCGGCGTGTCCTCCGCCGACGACCAGGACGTCGTAGATCGTGGGCATCGCGTGCTCGCCCGCCTGCCGTGGCAGGCGAGGCCAGGTCTCTGAAGAGTGCATACCTCTGCCACAAACCAGTTCCGGCTACCCGCCCCATCCTCGCGCGCCGGTGGGACTATGTCCAGCTCTGTTGTGCAGGAGAGAGCGTTACGAGTGCCGTGGACAGGACCCTCCCCTTCAGGCCAGGCATAGCCTAGACGGATTGTACCACCGCTCTGCCGGCGCGCCAGGACGAGCGGGCTATGATGTTCGTCCGGGGTAAAGGCCGGCAGGTACACTCGACCTATCATAGCGATTCAGGGGCGAGTTGCCCCCAGGCTGGATGCGCGGGAGGGGCGCGATGCGTGGTGGAGTTGGTCGCTGGATAGTAGTGCTCGTCACGGTCCTGGGGATGCTGTGGGGAAGCGTGCCCCTGGTCAGGGCGCAGGCTCCCGCGCCGGCGCCGCCCCAGCCGCTGAGAGCGCCCAACGATGAACGCCTGGGGGTCAATGAAAGCTTCTATGCCTCCAACCTGGCCAAGAAGCTGGGGGCTCGCTGGACCCGCTGGACCATCGAGTGGGAGCATCTCCAGCGCAGCGGCCCCCGTGATTTCAACGACTTCTACATCGACCAGCGCATCCTTGACCGCGAGATCAGCAACGGCTTCCGCGTGGCCGGGCTGATCAAGAACACCCCGGCCTGGGCTGCGCGCAACCCGGAGTTCGGCCCCAAGTCACCGCCACGCAACCTTGACCAGCCGGTGTTTCTGCCTAGCGGCGCCATCAACGTGGAGAACTACTTCGGCAACGTCATGTATGAGCTGGCCAGACGGTACGCTGGCAAGATCGACGTCTGGATGATCTGGAACGAGGTCGACATCCCACCGGTCGGGCCGAACGCCATGTACAACACCTGGATGGGTTCGCTCCAGGACTACTACCAACTCTTGAAAGTGGGCTATCAGGCTGTCAAGCGGGCGAACCCCAACGCCACGGTGGTGCTCGCGCCCTACAGCTTCATGCGCAATAAGCGCTGGTGGCAGGAGTTCCTGAACGTTGCCTCAGCCGACCCGGAGGGGCCAGCCAACGGCTACTTTTTCGACGTGCTAGCACTCAACCTGTACCGCAACCCGCATGATGCATGGGACCTGATGAAAGGCACCGCCGACGTGCGCGGCCAAGCTGATGATTGCGAGACGGTGCGGCGGGACGGCGATGTCGCGGTGCGAATGCCCGATGAGCAGTTCGAGGCCCTGCCCTATGCAGAGCAGATCCGCGGTATCGAGCTCCTCCGGCAGTGCTACGGCATTCCAGACAAGCCTGTCTGGCTCACCGAAGTGAATTCAATGCCCTACGACGATCCATACGTCGATGGCTGGGACCCGGCCCACCGCAACGACTACTTCCGCATTACCCAGGATGACCAGGCCTCGTACGTGATCCAGCTCTACGCGCTTGCACTGGCGGCCGGTTACCAGAAAGTCTTCTGGCAGGCTATGCAGGACGACCGGCCGCCAGTGCCGGACGAACTGTGGGGCCTGGTGCGGTACCACCCTGACATGCTGAACGCCGATCCGGCGCGCGTCCGCCCGGTCTACCGGGCGTACCAGGTCATGGCCGAGGCGCTTGGTGGAGCGCAGCGCATTGAGCTCGCCACGCTGAACCGGCCGGACTCGGCCGGCTACAGCCGGTACGCTCCCCGCTATCAGTGGCTGGTGCATCTGGTGGCCGCGCAGCGCGGCGATCGCCGCGCCAGCATCTTATGGAACGGGGACGGCGTCCCGATCACCGTGTCGATCCCGCGCTGGGGCGCAATAGCAGAGGTTGTCGATAAGTATGGCAATCGCCGTCCGCTTGAGCCTTCGCCCGATGGGACGCGCTGGGTAGTGACGTTGGACGCGGCCGTGCGGCACTTCGAACACCCAGTGTTCGGGAGCGACCCGCCGGGGTACTACTACGTGGGCGGCTCTCCGCTGATTATCTTTGAGTATGGCGTCCCTAGCGACGCACCGGTCGAGGCGCCGTCGCTTGGCTGAGCAATCATGCACCTTCTAGCTAGCGGCAGGTATCGTATCTACTGGGTCCAAGACTTCGGGGCGCGGCGGTGACGGCAGCGCTGCCGCGCACTGCTCACCCCTGGCTGTCGGCCGCATGCTATACTGCGTCGGGCTCCCTGTGCTGATGCCGGGCGCAGGCACTCTAACTCGCGCATGGAACACACCACGCTTGCCCGCCTGTGCCCTGGCTAGAGTGCTCACGCGGGCACCGGCGCTACAAACGGCCCCTATCCTGTCCTGATCCTATCTCGGAGGCCAGCAAGGGTGGGCAACGAGCACATTGTCGCTATACCGGCGTTGCAGTCGTTTCTCCAAGGCGCGCTTCAGAAGGCAGGTGTCCCGCCCGCGCATGCCGTGCGCATCACCGAGGTGCTGGTTGACTGCGAGCTACGCGGCTACGAGGACCATGGCGCCTATTTCCTCCATGAGTTGCTAGGCTGGTATGCCTCCGGCGCCATGAACCCGGCGCCGCAGGTGCGGGTTATCCGGGAGACTGAAACGGCCACGCTGCTGGATGGCGACCGCGGCTGTGGGGCCATCGCTGCCACGGAGGCGATGCGCTCCTGCATCGCCAAAGCGCGCACACACGGCTTTGCCTGTGCCGGTATCCGCAACTCCGGCCACTTCATCGCGGCGGGGCCGTACGCGATGCTGGCTGCCGAGGCCGGGATGATCGGCTTTGCCGCCTCGAATGTGACGCCGCTGATGGCCCCCACCGGCGGCCTGACCCGCACCTTCGGCACAAACCCGCTGGCCTACGCCGTGCCCGCCGGCCGGCACCTTCCGGTGCTGTTCGACATGGCCACTAGCCAGATCGCCGGCTTCAAAGTACGCCTGGCCGCGCTGGAGGGCCGCGAGGTAGCGCCCGGCCTGATCGAGGATGCTCAGGGCCGGCCCACGACCAACCCGCATGACTACCTGAACGGCGGGCTGATCCTGCCGGTAGGTGGCTACAAGGGCTATGGCCTGGCGATGATCGTGGATGTGCTGTGTGGGGTGCTCACTGGCGCCGGCTTCGCCCGGACGGCTGGGGTCACGCACGGCAAGACCGGCCAGTTCTTCTGGGCGCTGGACGTGGAACAGTTCATGCCCCGCGCGGAGTTCCTGGCGCGCATGGATGAACAGATCGACCAGGTAAAATCGAGCGCGCGCAAGGAAGGTGTGGCTGAGATCTTCGTCCCGGGCGAGCGTGGGCTGCGGCGCAAGCAGCGGCTCCTGGAGCAGGGCACTGTGCCGCTCTCAGAGGTGACCTGGCGCGTGCTCCAAGAGGATTGCGCCAGGCTGGGTATTCCCATGCTCCAGCGGCTGGAGGCCGGCGAGTAAGCGCCTCGGCCACACTGTGTGGAGAGCCACTGCAAGCCGCTGCACCCGCTCCGCGGAGCGGATGCAGCTCGGATAGGTACATCATGGTGAGGGACGCGGAGGTCTCGCACGACACTGGGTCACAGACAGAGCGCCTTGAGCTCACAGTGCCCCAGGGGGAGGCCGGCGCCAGGCTCGACGCTTACCTGGCTCGCGCGGTGCCTGACCTGAGCCGCTCGCGCGCCGAGCGACTGATCGAAGAGGGGCGCGTCTTGGTTGATAGCCGCCTGGCGCGGCCCGCGACGCGGGTGCAGGCCGGCAGCCGCGTGCTCGTGGAGCTTCCCCCGCCGGAACCACTTGTGCTGGCGCCTGAGCCGATCCCGCTGCGTATCGTCTACGAGAACCCGGATATCCTCGTCATCGATAAGCCAGCGGGGCTCGTAGTCCATCCGGCCCCGGGCCATCCTACCGGCACGCTGGTGCATGCGTTGCTAGGACACGCCGAGGCCCTAGCCGAGAGCGATGACCCGACTCGACCAGGCATCGTGCACCGGCTCGACAAGGATACCTCTGGCTTGATGGTCGTGGCCAAGACCGAACGAGCGCGGCTATGGCTGGTCGATCAGTTCGCCCAGCGGCGCGTGCACAAGCGCTACCTGGCGCTGTTGGCCGGTGCGGTGACGCCTGATGAGGGGGTGATCGACGCACCGATCGGGCGCCACCCGGTGCACCGCCAGCGCATGGCGATCCTGCCCGAGGGACGTGGGGGCAGGCCCGCGCGCACCGCCTACCGCGTGCTCGAGCGCTTTCCCGGCTACACGTTGGTTGAAGCCTTCCCCGAGACCGGGCGGACGCACCAGATCCGCGTGCACGTTGCCTCGCGCGGCTGGCCAGTGGTTGGCGATCCAGTGTACGGGGGCCGGCGTGCAACCCGCGCTGCCGAGGCGCTTGGGCTGGCGCGACAGTTCCTACATGCCGCGGACTTACGTTTCACCCTGCCCGATGGCCGCGAGCTTAGCTTCCACTCCGAGCTTCCCGAGGATCTGGCGGCTGCGTTAGACCGCCTGCGCCGGGGTGAACGCCGGCGCGCCGCTACCTCATAGCGGCCTGAGCGCCTGGCTCCGGCTGGCTGCCAGACGTTCAGGCCGGAGCCTCGGCGCGAGGGTTGTACTGCGGCAAACCCAGCTCCTGCCGGATCAGGGCGATAGCGTGGAAGGCACGGGTATTGGTCATGCCGAGCTCAGTGGCGATCTGCTTATGGATGCCGATTGGTGGGAGCGGCAGCGCGGGAAGATAGCGCTCACGCACACGGGCCAGCTCCTCGTCGGTGAACTCCCAGTCGGCCGGTGGACGGCTGATACTGAGCCGCTCGCGCTGGCGCAGGTAGCGGACCACCTCCCGCACAGCGCGCAGCGGTATGTCCATCTCCGCGGCGATAGTGTGGCGAATGCCATCGTACTCATGCGGCTGGGCCAGCTCAAGGTAGCGCTGTTCGATTGCGGCGATCTGCTCAGGCGTGAGCGCAAAGGGCGACTCGGGTGGCCGCGGCGGTACTGACAGTGCCGATACGCCAGCACCCCTCTCATGCCGGTCAGGCTGGCGGGACGGCCTGGCGTACGGCTGTGGTAGCGGACGGCCGGTGACGGTACGAGCCGGCGCGGCGCCGCTGGCAGCAACCGCCTGCGGCGCAGGCTGCGCCTGCACCACGGGAGGGCGTGTGCGCTCGACCTCAGGGTGTGCACGGGCCTCGGCGCGTTCGCGCTCGCGCCGCTCAGCCATCTCCTCGGGGGTCAGCCGCTCAATGACATAGGTAGGTCTGGCTGCCGCCGCGCCGCGCGCGGCTTCTTGAGTGAGGCGTTGCGTCTGCGCGGCGCGCGTGCACTCGGGGCAACGGATCACGGTTGCTTTTGGCGCCTTAAACCATTTGCCGCAGGAAGCGCAACGCACACGCAGGGAGGGCCTCGCCATCTTCAGTCACTCTTTTCAGTCACTTCAGAGTCACTCTAAGGAGTGGTGCCCCGGAGAACAGCCCGGCTCGCTGACAGGACGCTCAGCGCCTATTATCCCGCCCCGTCCATCGGGCGTCCAATCCGGCAGCCCATCCGGGATGTGCCTGCCGGTCATGCGCACCTTGCAGGGCCACACGATCGCCGGGTCGCGGTTTAAAGGATGCCGAGTGGGTTGACGAAGCGGCCGTTCAACAGGAACTCCAGGTGGAGGTGCGGGCCGGTCGAGCGGCCAGTCGAGCCCATGCTGCCGATCACCTGGCCCTTGTTTACGTACTGTCCGGGCCGCACGTAGATCGCGGCGAGGTGATTGTAGGTGCTCACCCAACCGTTTCCGTGGTTGACGATGATGCGGTTGCCATAGCCAGTGCTATCCCACCCAGTGAACGTGACCAGGCCACCGTCGGCGGCGAGGATGGGCGTGCCCATCGGCGCAGCGATGTCGATACCGGGATGCCAGCCGGAGAAGTACGTGGTGATCACGCCGCGCGCGGGCCAGACGAAGCGGCCAGAGCCGGTCACCGGCCGCGGCGGCGCAACAGGACGAGCCACGCTCGCCGCGCTGCTGCGGGCTGCCGGCTGTGTCGGAGGCGCCTGCGGCCGTGCCACCGGCCGCGGCGGCGTGGGGATGACCCCGCCGGGGACGATGAGCTTCTGGTACGGCTCCAGCGTCTCGTTGGTCACCCGGTTGAAGTCAGCGATCGCCTGCGGATCGGCTTTGTAGCGGGCCGCAATACTCTCTAGAGTGTCGCCCTCCTGGACCTCATGGTAGACGCCCGACACCGGCAGGATCAGCAGCTTCTGGCCGATCTGAATGAAATCGTCCTCGCTTAGCTTGTTCGCCCATAAAATGGTCTGGTAGCTGATGCCATAGCGCAGGCCCAGGTCCCACACCGTATCGCCTGGCGCCACCTCATGGACGATGACGCCCTCGCGTGGGCGCTCCGGCACGATCGTTACCGGCAGGGGCGGGCGTACCAGCGCCGCACGATCCAGCACGGAGCTTCGCTCAGGCGCCACAGCCGGCGCCAGCACGGCCTGGGGGACGCCCGGTGGCGCGACCGGGCCGACCACCGGAGGCAGGCCACGCGTCGAGAGCGTGCGGACGCGGCTGCCGAAGCTTGCGTCGTGCGCAGCGACTACCGAACTCCCGGGGGCGAGCCAGTAGCCTTGCGGCGGCTGTGGGCGAGCGAAGCTCCCAACGGCTGCCACGAGAGCCGCTGCGCCGAGGACAGCCCCAGGAGGGGCCACCTCTGGCAGACGCTCGGCTAGCACGCTGAGCAGAGCGTCCCGATCCCGCGCCAGCGCATACATCCGCTGCGCTGCCATGACGGCAGCCATAGCATACCGTCTGCATGCCGCAGCAAGGGACAGCCACAACCACAGCGCGGTGAGCGCAAAGGGGAAGAAGAGAGACGCCGGACGCAGCAGGAGCGACGCAAACGACGTGCCGGCGGCAGATACAACGCCCCCCGCCAGACCGATGGCGGGCCCAGCGTCTGCGGGCAGGTCCTGAGGCGCGCGCCCACGGGGCGCGTACGGCGCAGGCCAGTGCGGTGCGTAGTCGCTCATGCTTCTGTAGATGCTTGTCGAGTCCCTGAGCGAAGGGTGGCCGTAGGCAATCGCTCGAGCCCTGCACCCGGGCCACGAGCCGCCCTCTGGCACACGCGCATCGGGGCGCATGGCGGCCTACCGCACTGTAGGACCTGCCGGCGACATGCTAGCACAGTGCTTCAGAAACTCCAAAACCTTGCGCGCAATTTCACAAGTTGTCGATGTTAGGGAACATGTTTGCCGCCTCGGCCGTGGGGCAGCCGCCCTGCTACAATGCGGGTACGGCTGCCGGCCAAAGGCCGGCGCGCCCGCCATCATATCGAAGGCGTTACAGGGCACCACATGAACGCACCACGGTGCCGAGCCGCCAGTGTGCTCGTCGGCCTGGACCTCGGCACAACGAATATCAAGGCGCTTGCGCTTGACCCTGCGGATGGACGCGTACTGGGCGTCGTACGCGCTCCCACGCCGGCAGTGCAGCCACGCCCGGGCTGGACAGAGCACGATGCTGACGCGCTGTGGCATACGGCTGCCGGCTGTGTAGCCCAGCTCCTCACCAAGTGCAGCCCCGGCGTGTCTCCGCTGGCGATCAGCATCGGCAGTATGGCCGAGGCCGGGCTCCTGGTAGACCGCCAGGGCGAGCCGCTGTGCCCCATCATCGCCTGGCATGACCCGCGCACTGAGCCTTATCGCCAGCGCTTCGAAGCCCAGGTGGGCGCGGAACGGCTCTACACCATCACTGGCCAGGTGCCGCGGCAGATCTTCAGCCTGTATAAGCTGCTCTGGCTGCGCGAGCACCTCCCGGATGCCTGGAGCCGCGCCTATCGCTGGCTGTGCGTCCCCGACTTCGTCACCTTCCGACTGTGCAGTGCTCAGGTCACAGATTACAGCATCGCTTCGCGCACGCTCCTGCTTGATCAGGCACGCGTGACGTGGTCGCAGGAACTCCTCGACGCCGCCGGGCTGGACGCGGCGCTCCTGCCCGAGCTCGTGCCAGCTGGAACGGTGGCCGGCACAGTGCATGCCGCGGCGGCGGGGGCGACTGGCCTGCCGGAGGGCACGCCAGTAGTAGTTGGCGGGCATGACCACCACTGCGCCGCCCTAGCTGCTGGAGCTGCGGCAGCCGGGCGCGTTCTCGACTCCACCGGCACAGCTGAGACAGTGCTAGCCTGGAGTGAGCGGTTCAATTCCGATCCACGGCTTCTCCACGAAGGCATTGCCCAGTGCCGCTCCCTGGATCCCCGACGGATCGCACTCTTCGCCTCGCTCCCGGCGTCGGGCGGGCTGCTGGCCTGGGTCGCCGGCAAGCTACTCGAGCGCCCTGCCGAGGAAGGGTGGGATGCCGCGTTCGCGGCTGCGGCGCGGGTCGCGCCCGGGGCGGACGGCCTGCTCTGCCTGCCGTACCTGCGCGGCGCGGTCACGCCCCACGCGGATCCGGCGGCACGCGCGGCGTTCGTTGGTTTTCGCGATAGCCACACGTGGGCGCACGTGCTGCGCGCCGCGGCGGAGGGAGTAGCGCTCTGGCTGCGCCTTGCACTGGGGAGTCTGGAACGGGCTGCGGGCGCAGCAATCGAGGAGCTGATCGTCGTGGGCGGGCTGGCGCAGGCGGAACTCCTGCTCCGCCTGCGCGCGGACGTGACCGGGCGGACCGTGCTGGCGCCGGAGCTGCACGAAGGCGTTGCCCTGGGCGCGGCACTGCTCGCTGGCGTCGGCGCCGGGGTCTATGCTTCACTCGATGAGGCCGCCCGTGCCCCGCGCCTAGCCATCCAGCGGTTTGCGCCAGCGCCTGAGCACCGAGCGCTGTATGAGCGACTCTACGCAGAGGCCTACCGCGACCTGTACACCACCCTCAGGCCAGTGCTCGCGCGCCTGGGAGCGTTGTTCGCCGAGTGACCTCGGCAAGATCGGCCACGAGAAGTTCTAGGGCCACCGCTGGCTCCATGTCGCTGCTCTTCGTCTGGAGATCAGCTCGCAGGATCAGGCGGTGCATCTCCGCAAGCTGGTCCGGCGTGTAGCGCAGTGCCTGCTCGGCCGTCTTCTCCGCAGCGAACTGCGGCAGGCCCAGCCGGCTCTGGACCAGCCGCACCTGCTCTGGAGCGAGGCGCCTGGGCGGGGCGTCACGCCTTCCTGGGGCTCCTGGGGCGAGCAGCTCCTGCGCCTGGAGCATCAGGCGGGTCTGCCGGCTGAGCATGGCCAGGAGGTAGCCCGGCGCCTCGCCGCGGCTGAGCAAGGTACGCAGCTCAATCAGCGCCGCCCGTGTCTGGCCCGTCGCGACAGCGTCCACCAGGCGAAAGATGTCGGCCTCACGCGCGTGCGGCACGAGCCGCTCCACCTCCTGCGCCTGCACCGGCCGGGTCGTCCCCCGCGCATAGGCTGCCAGCTTGTCGATCTCCTGCGCCAACGCGCGCAGGTCCGGCCCGACATAGCCGGCCAGCAAGGCCACAGCCGGTGGGGCGAGCTGGAGCCCCCGCGCGCGGGCGCGGGCGCTGATCCAGGCAAGCAATGCCTCGCGCTCGGGCGGGCGGAATTCCCGCGCCTGCACGCCCGGCAGCGCCCGCAGCGCCTCCAGGACCGCCTTCGGATCACCGCGCCGGGCAGCCGTGCGCCTAGCCTGGCCCCGCCCGCGACCGGATGCTGCGGGGCGCGCGGGAGCTCCTGCTGCGCCGATGTAGGTCATGATCAGCCAGGTGCTCTCGGGAAGGCGCGCTGCCAGGGCGGTGAAGGCGTCGAGGAACTCCGGCTCGCGAGCGCACCGCTCGACCAGGCTGCGCAGCACGACCACCCGGCGAGGCGTGAGGAACGGTGCGGGCTCGCAGGCCTGCACCAGCTCAGCGAACGCGGCGCGCTCGGCATCGAGCATCACTTCGTTCATGCCCTCGAAGCCCGCTAGCGCGCCATCGAACGCAGCCGCGCGCAGCCGCTGCACCTCTTCAGCAATGGAAAACTCGTCTTCCCCGTAGAGCAGATAGATCATGTGCCGATTAGAGAGCGGGCCCGATGCGATCGACGCGCCGCCTGTGCCAGGCCGGGCATCTACCCACCGATGTAGGACATCTCGATCTTCCTTCTCGGCCTGAGCGCCTCGGTGTGGAAGGTGCGGATCTCCGAATAGCGGTCGGCGCGGCCCTGCCAAATGGCGGTGATGAATGCCGCGATCTCATCGTCCGGCGCGCCAGAGCGCACCAGCGCTCGTAAGTCGTAGCCCTCACCGGCGAAGAGACAGGTGAAGAGCTTGCCGTCCGCCGAGAGCCGGGCGCGTGTGCAGGTGCGGCAGAACGGCTGCGTCACCGAGGCGATCACGCCGATCTCGCCGGCGCCATCCACATAGCGCCAGCGCTCGGCCACCTCGCCGTAGTAGTTCGGCTCTAACGGCTCGATCGGCCACACCGCGTTGATCGTCCGAATGACCTCGGCGGCAGGCACCACGTCATCCATGCGCCAGCCATTGGAGTTCCCCACGTCCATGAACTCGATGAAGCGCAGGATATGCCCGGTCCAGCGGAAGTGCCCGGCCATGTCTAGAACACTGCCGTCGTTGACCCCGCGCTTCACCACCATGTCGATCTTAATCGGATGCAGCCCGGCTTCATCAGCGGCGTCGATAGCCTCCAGGATACGAGACACCGGCACGCCGACGTCGTTCATGCGCATGAAGACCGCGTCGTCGAGCGAGTCCAGGCTGATGGTGATGCGCCTGAGCCCGGCCCTCTTGAGCGCCTGCGCCTTCTGTTGCGTCAGCAGGGAGCCGTTGGTGGTGAGCGTCAGGTCTTCGAGCCCCTCGATGCCAGCCAGCATCTCCACCAGGCGTTCGAGATCGCGGCGCACTAAGGGCTCGCCCCCGGTGAGTCGGATCTTGCGCACGCCCAGCCGGACGAAAATACGCGCCAGCCGCGTGATCTCTTCGTAGCTCAGCAGCGCTGCGCGGGGCAAGAACTGATAGTCACGCCCGAAGATCTCCTTGGGCATGCAATAGATACAGCGGAAGTTGCAGCGGTCAGTCACCGAGATGCGCAGGTCGCGCAGCGGCCGCTGGAAGCGGTCAACCAGCGCGCCTGCGCTCCCCTCCCCCGGCACAGGCCGCGCTGCAGGCCCGCGACGCAGGCCCTGAGGCAACGCTGCAGAAGCCACTGCGGGCTGGATGACCGCCAGCGGATGGCGCTCGCTCATCTAACTATCCTCCACACGCGATTATAGCACCGAAAGAGCACCGGCCATGCTGGTCACAGCGCGCCCAGGCTGGCCATTGCGCCTGGCCTGCCGGGACGGTACACTGAGCATGCTGCACGCGCGTGCAGTAGGCAGCGTGCGGGGCCGCACCCGCGCGGGTACGCAGCCGTTACTTGTATCGCAGGTGCGTGCTACCGTATGGCGGCCGTATCCAGACGGCCTATCTCGTGGCAAGGACGGTGTCCGTGGACAGCCAGGGCAGCCAGGCTATTACAGCGTACTCGCCGGATGATCCGATCTTCGCCGCGCTGAACCCGCAGCAACGTGAGGCGGTGGCTATCACCGCCGGCCCGTTGCTGATCCTGGCCGGAGCTGGCTCTGGGAAGACCCGCGTACTGACCCACCGCATCGCCTATCTAGTGCAACATTGCGGCGTCCCGCCCTCCCGGATCATGGCTGTCACGTTCACCAACAAGGCTGCCGGCGAGATGCGCGAGCGCCTGCACCGGCTGATCGGCCCCCATGCCTACGGGCTCACCCTGGGAACGTTCCACTCGGTGTGCGTCCGTATCCTGCGGGAACACGCCCATCGCCTGGGCATGAGCTCAGGCTTTGCTATCTACGACGACGCCGATCAGGTGGAGATCGTGAAGCGCGCCCTCAAAGAACTGGACCTGGAGCCCGCTCGCGTCTCACCGGAAGCGATCTGTGGGGCAATCTCCCGCGCCAAGGACGACCTGATTGATCCGGTGCACTATGCTCGCCGCGCCGAGGATCCCTTCGAGGAGCTCGTGGCGCAGGTGTACCGACGCTACGAGGTGATGCTCTTCGAGGCCAATGCGCTCGACTTCGGCGACCTGATCATGCGCACGGTCCAGCTCTTTCAGGAGCACCCCCACGTACTGCATGCCTACCAGGAACGCTACCTGCACATCCTGGTGGATGAGTACCAGGACACCAATCGGGCGCAGTACGTGCTGGTACGCATGCTCAGCGAGAAGCATCGCAACCTCTGCGTCGTCGGCGACGACGACCAGTCAATCTATAGCTGGCGTGGTGCAGATATCCGCAATATCCTGTCTTTTGAGAACGACTTTCCTGACGCGAAAGTCGTCAAGCTGGAGCAGAACTATCGCTCCACCCAGCGCATCCTGGACGCGGCGCACGGTGTAGTATCTGGCCTGCTCACGCGTAAGCCAAAGCGGCTGTGGACGGAGAACGGCGAGGGCGCGCCGGTGGTGGTGTTCGAGGCGTACAATGAACAGGAGGAGGCACAGTACGTGGTCGGCGAGATCGACCGGCTGGTGCGCCGCGGCGTCTTTCGGCACGGCGATTGCGCGGTGATCTACCGCACACACGCCCAGTCGCGCGCGCTCGAGCAGGCGCTGATCCGCGCCGGCATGCCGTACCAGCTCGTCGGCGGCACGAGGTTCTACGAGCGCCGCGAGATCAAGGACCTGCTGGCATATCTGCGGGTGATCGATAACCCGCGCGATCTGCTCAGTTTCGAGCGCATCCTGAATGTGCCGCCGCGAGGTATTGGGCAGCGCACGGTGGACGAGCTCATGCGCTGGGCAGCGCGCTTAGGCGTTCCGCCGGCCGAGGCAGCCCAGCTCTATGCGCTGGAGCTGGACACCGGCGAGCAGGCAGCAGCGGTGCCAGCACCTTTCAGTTCGCGCAGCGGCGCGGCGGTCGCCGCATTCGGGCGGCTGCTCTCCGAGCTCGCGGACGCACGCACGCGCCTGTCGCTGCTCGCCCTAGTGGAGCTGGTGCTTGAACGCAGCGGCTATCGCGCCTGGCTCACTGACGGGACGCTCGAGGGACAGCAACGCATCGAGAACATCGAGGAGCTCCTCACCGTCGCACGTGACTTCGACCGGCTGCCGCCTGGCGAGGGCTTGCGCCGCTTCCTCGACGAAGTGTCGCTGGTCGCAGAGGTCGATACGTTGGAGAGCGATGCCGACGCAGTAAAACTCATGACGGTTCATAACACCAAGGGGCTGGAGTTCCCCGTCGTGTTCATAGTGGGCATGGAGGAGCGCGTGTTCCCGCACAGCCGCTCGATGGACGACCCCCAGCGTATGGAAGAGGAGCGCCGGCTGTGCTACGTGGGGATGACCCGCGCCATGCAGCGGTTGTACCTCGTCTATGCTTTTCGCCGGACGCTGTTCGGGCGCTCGGAGCAGAACATGCCGTCGCGCTTTTTGGCTGATATCCCGGCACATGTGCTCGACGCTGGCGCTCTCTCGGGGCGTCCTGCTGCTCCTGTGTCCACCCCCCGCGGGGCAAGCCGGCCGGCGCGGCCGCTGCGCGAACGCGCCGATGCCGTGCCACCGCTGGGCGTGCGTCCTACCGTGTCGCGTTCCGCTGCGGCGGTCCAGGCGCAGTACCAGACCGGCGATCGGGTGCGCCACCCGCATTTCGGCGAAGGCATGGTAGTACGCTCCGACATCATCGGGACCGACGAGGAGGTCACGGTGGTGTTCGAGAAGGCCGGCATTAAGAAGCTGTCTGCCAGCTTCGCTCCGTTAACCAAGCTGCGTGCTCATCGTGCTCATGAAGAGGGGCGGTAAATGCGCTTTCGTCAACTGGTAGAGTACTTTGCGCAGATCGAGCAGACCAGCAGCCGCAACCGTATGGTCGAGCTGCTGGCCGAGCTCTTCAGGGCAACCGAGCCGGAGGAGATCGACAAGATCATCTATCTGCTGCAAGGCCGGCTCGGGCCCGCCTACGAAGTCGTGGAGTTCGGCGTCGGCACGGCGCTGACTGCCGCTGCGCTCTCTGCAGCCACCGGGAAGGACCTCGCCGAGATTAAGCGCCTGTATGCGCGGCTGGGAGACTACGGCCGCGTCGCCTACGAACTCCTGCCGAGCGAAGGGCAGGAGCTCGCGGTCGTCGAGGTCTACCAGCGGCTGAGCGAGGTGGCGCACGCTAGTGGCGAGGGCGCTGTCGCCCGTAAGCAGAGGCTGCTGACCGATCTGCTGCGCGCGATGAGTAACCTGGAGGCGAAATATCTCATCCGTATTCCGCTGGGGCAGCTCCGGCTCGGCGTCGGCGATCCCACGATCATGGAAGCGCTCTCCTGGGCCAGGACCGAAAGCAAGGTGGAGCGCAAGGGAATCGAGCGGGCATATAACATCTGCGCGGACCTGGGCTTCGTCGGGCGCCTATACTGGGAGGGCGGCGTGGCGAAGCTCGCCGAGCTGAAGGTCACGCCCGGCAAGCCCGTGCGGCCGGCGCTGGCTGAGCGCCTGCCTAGTGCGCAGGCGATCATCGCCAAGCTGGGGCGCGTGGCCGTTGAGCCAAAGCTGGATGGCTTTCGCCTCCAGGTGCACAAAATGGATGGCAATGTGCTGCTGTTCTCGCGCAACCTGGAGAACCTCACGGGCATGTTCCCTGAGGTGGTGCGCGGGACGCTGGAGCAGGTGCAGGCGGACAGCGTCATCTTCGAGGGCGAGGCCATTGGCTACGATCCGGTGACGGGGGAGTTCCTGCCGTTCCAGATCACCACGACGCGGCGGCGCAAGTACGAGATCGAGGAGGCTGCCGAGAAGACACCGTTGCGGCTGATCTGCTTTGACCTGCTGGCTGTGGATGGCGAAGATTACACGCCACGGCCATATCTGGAGCGCCGCGAGCGGCTGTGCCAACTGATCAAGCCTGATGATGCGATCGATGTGGCGGAGAGCCGGCTGATCGACGATCCCGCCGAGCTGGAAGCCTTCTTTAACGAGATGATCTCACGTGGCCTGGAAGGCATAGTCGCCAAGCGACCTGATGCGCCATACCAGGCTGGCTCCCGCAATTTCAACTGGGTCAAGCTCAAGCGAAGCTATCAGAGCGAGCTCACCGACACAGTCGATTGCGTGATCGTCGGGTACTGGTATGGGCGCGGCCAGCGCGCCCGCTTCGGCATTGGCGCCGTGCTGGCCGCTGTCTACGACAAAGATCGGGATGTCTTCGTCACGGTGACGAAGCTCGGCACAGGCTTCTCCGAGGAAGAATGGGTGAAGCTGCGCGAGAAGCTGGACGCGATCGCCAGCCCGACACGCCCGGCTCGCGTCGAAGCGATCCTCGAGCCAGACGTCTGGTGCGAGCCAGTGTACGTCGTAGAGATCCAAGCCGATGAGATCACGCGGTCACCATCGCACACCTGCGGCCGCACGCCGGAGAACCCGCTAGGATACGCCCTGCGCTTCCCGCGGGCGGTAGATTTTCTGCGAGAGGACCGCAACCCCGAGGATGCCACGACAGTGGCCGAGATCCTCGAGATGTACGCGCAGCAGCGGCGCAAGCCAGTCGAGCAGGCGCCGGTAGAAGGATAGCTGCCAGCGTCCATCTCACGCCATGCTCTCCCCTCGGCCGGCCACGAGCGACGCCTGGCGCGTGCACGCCAGCCAGGCGACCTATCGGGGCCGGCGTAGGCGCAGGAAGGCCATGGCGAAGGCCGCGCCGGTGGCTATCCCGGCCAAAGCCAGTGACGTGACGTCGATCACTGGCTTCACCGTCACTCCGTCCGGGCCGATGGCGACCACCGCGACGGCGCGACCCCGACCAACGCCGCCGCCACCACCACCGCCGCCACCACCGACTGTCGGCGGTGTCGTGTCGCCTCCGGCGCTTGTGCCCAGGCCTCGCCCTAGCCCGAAGCCACCGGCGAACACCACCTCACTCAAGGGAACAACCGTGTACTGCCCCTGCGTCGTCGCCGGCCCAACGGTGGCCTCGGCTCGGGCGACCGAGCTGATCGCCGCAACAACCGTGTTCAGCCCTGGGAGCTCCTGCAGCATCTGCGCCGCGCGTTCAAGCATCTGCATGGGCACGCCGCGCTGGTTGTCTCCTGCTCCTCGGGGAACCCGCGTATCTCTCCCATTCGGGGGCTCCATAGTAACCTCCTCCGGCATCTCTGTGAACAGGCTACCGGCACCTGCGACAAGTACAGCAATGAGCGTGCCCCACCATCCGTGCGCCCAGATTGGCACTGCGTACCAGCCGGTGCCTACACCGCCATGGAGCCAGACGCCCACCGGCACGGCGGCGGCCAGCCACGCGCCGCGTGACCGGTCCGCCGCATGCCAGATGCCAATAGCCACCGCGGCAACCGGCGTCAGTGCCACGCCGCCCGGTAGCTCCACCCGCCGCCCCACGGCAAGAAAGCGCTCAACCCGAGCGGGCACGTGTCCCTCCATTCGTCTGGCCGTCGGTCGGAGGACAGCCGCACAGCTGCCGGCGGGACGTGCCCGGCCTCAGCCGCGTGCGCCTGCCGGGGTACCGACCAGCCGTACCTCACGGCCAGTGCTGGCGGACTGCTCGAGCGCGCTCATGGCGGCGACGATCTCGCGCCCGTATTCCCCGGTGATCGGCGGCTCCCGGTCGTTAACGATCGCCTGGACCAGATCGGCCAGTTCCCCAGCCATGCCCAGGCGCTGCTCCTTTGGAGGCTCAAGGGGCACCCACCCCCCCTTCCGCGAGACCCAGCAGCCCTGCTGCGGCGGATATGAGGCGACCTTCAGCATTGCCCGGGTGGCAACGACATCATGCTGATAGTGCTCGACGCCGTTCAAATACGCGGCGTGCTGGATCGTTGCCTGGAGGCCGCCTGCAAATTCCAGCAGGCCAATGAAGCTGTCATCAGCTTTGACCTTGTCTCCAAAGATGAAATTCCCGACGCGCCCCTTCACCGCCACAATGGGCTGCCCGGCGAACCAGCGCATCACGTCGATCATGTGCGCGCCGTTCATCTGGAGCATGCCGCCGCCCTTGGAACGGTCCATGCCCCAGGCCGGGCGGCTTTCCAATCCCAGCGGCTTCGTCCAGTGCAACGTCATATACACGAGCTCACCCAGCTCACCGCTATCGATGAGTTGCTTCGCCAGACGGTTATACGCGTTGTAGTGCTGGCTGTGACCGACCATGAGCTTGACGCCGTTGCGCCTAGCCGCCTCAAGCATACGGTCGCACTCATCCACCTCCATGGCCATCGGCTTTTCGACAAAGATATGCTTGCCGGCCTTGGCGGCGTCTACTGCGACGCGTTCGTGCAACCAGTGGGGCAGCCCGATCATGACGATGTGCACATCCGGCCGGTCAAGTAAGGCGCGGTAGTCTGCCACGGTCTCGCAGCAGCCGATCTCTGCGGCCATGCGGCGCCGCTGCTCATCGAGCTCCGCCACAGCCACCAGCCGGACATCCGGCACATTCTGGGCCGCTCGGACATGCCCATGGCCTACGCGGCCAAAGCCAATGATGCCTACTCCCAGCTTCTCCATTGTCCTGTGATCCTCGCTCAGATGCCGGCCGCGGCCCCGGCAGCTAGAGCACGCTCTCGAGGAAACGGCGTGCAATCAGGAGCCCCCGGCGCATTTTGTCGATGTCCTCCGTGAACCCCCATACACGATCCTCGTGCTCGATGTTGATCGGCCCCTCGTAGCCAATCTCGTAGAGCACGTCCACGTACTTGCGCCAGTCGACTACGCCGTAGCCCGGCAGGCGGTAGCGCCACCAGGTCTCACGCTCCACCAGCGGGCCATAGATACCGTAGCGATTGCGTCGCTCAGGGAAGAGCTCCGTGTCCTTCGCATGAACGTAGAAGACGCGGTCGCGATACTGCCGCAGCGCCCACAGCCAGTCAATATGCAGCACGACCAGATGTGAGGGATCGAAGTTCAACCCGATGTTCGGCGACGGCACCGCATTGAAGCAGGCATCCCAGCGATCGGGAGCGATGAGCAGATTGCGCCCCTGGCTATGCCAGTGCTCGAAGGCAATCTTCACACCCTGCTGCTCGGCGTGCCTGGCTACGGGGCCAAAGCCGGCCTTGAACAGCTCGATCTGATCGGCGCCGCTGCGCCCTTCGACCATGCGATGGCCAAAACAGAGCACGCGCACGCCCTGCCGTGCAGCAGAGTCGATCGCCGCCTTCGCCTCAGCGATCGCTCGCTCGCGCTCGGCATCGTCGGCCGTCAGCAACTGCACCCGCGGGGCAGCAGCCCAGGCCGTCAGGCCATGCACGCGCAAAGTCTCGGCGAGTCCGTCATGCAGGCTAGTCTCGATATCGGCAAAGCCATTCGCAGCCGCCCAGCGTGCGTTCTCCTCCAGCGGCAGGCGGCTCATTGCGCCGGTCAAGCGGATGCCAATCTTCACCCTACCCTCCATAAGTACAGTGCATGCGGCCGGGCCCGGCCGCATGCACGTTATCGGATCTTCCCGCGGGCCAGCACCGGCCAGATGGCGACGACCTTTCCGCCGCGGTGGGCGGCAACGTAGTCGTGCAGATTAGTCGTGCCACAGGCGTGCATAGGAATGATGTTCAGGCGCTGGCCCACACGGAGCTGTCCCTGGAACTTCTCCGTGTTCAGAATGCCATGCTCTTCGTTCATGCGCTCGAGATAGATCTCCGGGTATTCGACGCAGTAGCCGTTTGGTTTGTCAGGGCTGATGGCATCGTTGGTGAAGGTCTTCGAGCCGCCGTCCACCGTCGCCTTGCCCGGATAGGCCGTGCTCACCACCGTCACCATCACCGTCATGGCACACTGCTCGATGGTGCAGCGGCCGGAGCGGGCCACGCTCAGGTCGTTGTAGATGTAGGTGCCGGAGCGATGCTCGGTGCAGCCGATCTCTTTGGACACCTCCTGCGCGCCCGTGCCACCACCGCTGATCACGTTCACGGTGAAGCCATCATGTTCAAGCAGTTCACGCGTGCGGCCGAACACCTCCTTCATGTGCGGCCGGCTGGGATAGCACATCAGCCCCTCGAACGTGAGACCCGGCAGATCGTGTACCAGCCGGGCCAGCGCCAGCGCCTCCTCAGGCGTCTGCACACCGGCGCGGTGGCTGCCGCTATCCATTTCGATGAGCACCGGCACTGTGACGCCTTCGGACCGGGCGAGTTCTGAGATGCCGCGGGCAGTCGGCTCGCTATCCAGCGCCACTGTCACGCGCGCCTGGAAGCTCAACTGGACCAGGCGCTCGACCTTGGAGCGGCCGACAATATTGTAGGGGATCAGGATGTCCTTAAAGCCGGCGGCAGCAAAGACCTCGGCTTCGCCCAGCTTCTGGCACGTGATCCCGATCGCCCCGGCCTCCATCTGCTTCCAGCCGATGGCGGGGATCTTGTGTGTCTTAATGTGCGGGCGGTTCTTCAGGCCCAGGCGATCGAGGTCCCGCTGCAACCGAATGATGTTGTCCTCGAGCTTATCGAGGTCGACCAGCATGACCGGGGTGTCGAGCTCACCTATATGCATCGTCGCCGCGCCTCCTTGCCACGTTGCCCTCTCAAGGCTCTCCTAGCGCTACTCCGGGGCCACTTCAGGGCTGCGCCATTATAACAGCATGGCCGCTGGCGTACAGCATGTCGTCGTAGCGACATCATCACCAGGCCACCTGTTCACGCCACTGGGCGGGCCATCCAGGGACAGGGCACCACCAACTATCCGAGCCTCGCCAGCGCCTCGGCAGCGGGAGCGAAGTGCGCATTATACCGGAGCGCAGTCTGGAAGGCCTGGCGGGCCTGCGCTAGCTGTCCCAGTGCGAGCAAGGCGCGGCCGCGGAAATAGTGGGATTCCTCAAGGTTCGCAGCCGTACGGAGGTTATAGGCCGCAAGATCGAGGATATCCTGCCAGCGCCCAACAGCCTCGTACGCCTGGAAGGGGCCGAACTGGTACCACAGCATCCGCCACGGCAGGCCAAGCTGCCGGGCTCGGTCGTAGGCGGTGGCCGCATCTGCGAAGTTACCCAGGCCGACCATGCTGGAGCCAATGTTGAACCAGGCGAACGCATCGTTCGGCCGGGCGGCTGCCTCCGCCTGGGCCCGCGCCAGCGCGCCAGCGTACATTGTTGCCTCGTCCGCCTCAGGTCCGAGCACAGCCAGCAGGTGCTCCCGCTGCTCCGGCCTTGTGAGAACAATGTACGTACGGTTGAACACCCGCCACACCGCATCGAACTCGCTGTAGCGCAGGCGAGTCAGGGGCCCGTTATACGAGTCATGGAAGATAAGTTGCGCGGTCTCGTCATCGTAGCCTAGTAGCAAGCGGTAATGGCCCATGCCATCATTGGGCTTTGGCTCGAACCAGGTCTCGACGATCACCGCGGCGTTCATCGCCAGCAGGCGCTTCAAACGGTCAAGATCGCCGTTTACATAAGCTTCGGCATCGAAGCCCTCGTTCCGGGCATAGGCCGCGATCTCCGGCGGGCTCACGTTCTTGTCGTCAGGATCAGGCTTCAGCGCCCGGGCGATAATCGCTTGCGACTGGTTCCGGCCGAGCAGCCGCAAAGCCATCGACAGCGTGGCCGGGCCGCAGTTGTTCCAGGTCTGGTACTCATGGCGCGGCGGTGGCAGCAGCAGGCGCGGTGGCAGTGCGGGGGCCGGTGGAGCCGTCGGCTCGCTCTGGTGGGGCGCTGGCAGCGGTTCCGTCACTAGTTCCGTCACTAATGTGGACGTGGCAGCAGGCCCGAGGGCTTCGCCGGTGTCAGCGGACTGTGGAAGTGGCGCGGCTAGCGCTGGTGCAGGCACGACGCCGCCCTGCTGGTGTGACGGCTGCAGCACAGCACGCAGCCGGTAGGGTGCGGCTTGCAGCCGCCGCCCTAGTGCCGAATCGGGGAACATGAACAGTGTCGCGGTGGCAGTGACGCCAGCCGTAGCAAACAGCACCACGAGGGAGAGCAGACACAGCACGGCGACGCCAGGCCGCCAGCCTTGACCTGCCCCAGGCCAGCGGTGGGGTCTAGCGGTACCAGATTTCAGCACTGGGCCCATCAGACATTTACTTTTAACTTACTAAACTTGTTAGAATTTACTAAAGAATTTACTAATTTATGTATATACGTCACATAAGGGGCTGACAGAGCGCTCCGGCTCCGCCCAGCCGCTTTACATCGCCTCAACCCAGTATAATACATCCCTACTACCTGTACACCCGCAGACGCCATGCCGAGGCCACATGCCGCAAGCACCGGCTGTGCTTGACTTGCCCGGCAGCGAGACCGTATGCTGGAATCAGCGTGCCTGCCGCAAGGCTGTTTTGCACTTTGCGACAGAGACTCTCCGATGCAACCGGCGCCGAAGGACGCAGATGGCGATCCGTAGTATCTTCCGCGTACCCGGCCCTGTGGCACGGCGCGTGGTGCTGATGCAAGGTGGGCTGCTTGCCGGGACGGCGCTCGCAGCCTGCGGGCAGAAGCCGCCGCCCCCACAACCCGTAGTGCGTCCTGTTCGTGTCACGTTCTGGGGGGAGCGCGCTGCCGGTCAGCCACGCGCGGTAGTCGAGCGTGGCCTCATTGCGGCCTTTCACGAGGTGGAGCCGCGCATCGATATTCATTACCAGGGCGGTGCACAGGCTCCTGGCAGCAAGCTGGCGGAGGCGCTTGCCGCCAGCCAAGCCGCTGACGCCTTTGGCCTCACGCTGGAGGAATTCGGCGCGCTCCAGGTGAAGAACGTCCTGGCAGAGGTCGATTACAGCGCTTGGGGGGTGAAGGCAGCCCGGCAGCTCATCGACTTTTACCTAGACGGCACCATCGAACCGCTGATCGAACGCGAGCGCGGCCGGCTGCTGGCCCTCCCGGCTGACGTGGTGAACCTCTGCCTGCTCGTGCATGGCCGCCACGCTCAGGAGGCTGGCCTGGACGCACGGCGCGACACGCCACGCGCCTGGGATGATCTGCCCGGCTTCGCCCAGCGTCTGACGAAGCGCGAGGCGGGCATCGCTATCCGGCGTGGCTTCGACTTTCCCTATTATGGGATTTATTATGGGATCGAGGGAATCGCTGTTGACCTGGGGATGGCCACCCAGCTCGGCGGTGACTTCTTTGCGCCGGACCGTCGCAGCAGCAACCTGACGACGCCCCCCTTCGTGCGCGCGCTGGAGTTCCAGCAGGACTACGTCTACAAGTACAAGCTGGGCGACCCGACGATGCACGAGCCAGTAGCGGCGTTCCTGCAAGAAGGCCTCTCCAGCGTCCTTGCCGGCACCGCAACGGTGGCGGCGCTGCAACGCAGCGCGCCACAGCTTTTCGAAGCCCTGCACGTCGCGCCGTTCCCTATGTTCAAGGACTCCCGACGCCGCAGCGGCTCAGCGTGGTTTGGCTCGCTCTGGGCAGTGAACGCCGGGGCGGGGGAGGAGGTCCAGGCCGCGGCGTGGCGCTGGCTGCGGCACCTGAGCAGCAACGCCGCGCGCTACTACGAAGCGTTCGGCATGCTGCATCCTAATCGCGAGCTGTTTAGCTCCACCCAGTTCAAGCAAACCCCGTTCGGGATGGTGTTCGTGAACGACCTGCGCCACGGCACAGTCTACCTGATCCATCCCGAGGCCACGGCCATTCGCACCATCTGGCAGCGCGCCCGGGAGGCGATCGTCCGCGATGGGGTGGCACCGCGCGACCAGCTCCAGAGGGCAAAGATCGAGATCGACCTTCTCCTGGCTCGCAGCGCGCCGATGCAGTAAACAGCGGGTGCCGGGACGTCTTCCATGCAGCGTCCGGCGCCCCAGGCACCGCCGCCGCTGGCCAGGGCGACCTCGGCTTAGCGCCCCTGGTAGTAGTCGAGCACCAGGCGGGCGACGCGGCTGATGGTCTCCTCACCACGCTCCTGGTCGCGCAGATCATTGGTGAGGACAACCAGTACGACCTCGCCTCCAGGCGTGAACATGATGCCGGCGTCGTTGCGTACGTTCGGCAGCGCGCCCGTCTTGTGCGCGACACGCACCTCCGCCGGCAGCTCGCGCAGCATCCAGTCGTACACCCGTTCCTGGAGCATGAGCTCGATCATCTCCGCAGAGGCAGCGCGGTCGATCAGCTCGCCAGCAGCCATGCGCCGCAGCAAGAGGCCCAGGTCGCGTGCACTAGTGGTGTTTTCTTCATCTGGCCCCAGCGGATCGCGCGCGGTATAGGTGTGCACCAGCGTCTCCCGCAGCCCCAGCGCTCTGGCCGTATCATTGATGTTCTCCCGGCCGACCAAGTCCATCAGCATCACCGAGGCCACGTTGTCGCTCACACTCATCATGAGCTGGACAAGTTCCTGTACGCTGACGCGGCGGCCCGGGTAGGCCTGGAGGATCCCCGTGCCAGGCACCCAGTGCTGCGGGCCCACTACGAGGGTCTGGTTCCAAGAGATGCGGCCCTGTCGCTGCTGCCGGAACACCTCGACCATCACCGGTATCTTGAAGAGGCTGGCAGCCGTCATGCGCAGGTCCGCCTTCAGGGCCACCTCGTGCCCTGTGCGCATATGCAGTGCATACACGGCTACCGTGCCGTTGTCAGCCGGGAGATACTCGGCGAGGAGCTGCTCAAGTGCAGGACCAGATCGGGCCGGCGCGCCGGCGGAGTCCGGCGGAGAGGATGCCTCGCGGCCATGGGTCGCCGGAAGCCAATGGGCGGCGGGATCACCCAGCGCGGCGAGGGGAGCCGTACGGACAGGGGTGCTGCCCCACCGATTCAGCAGCCAGCCCGTGCCGGCGCCCAGGGAGACTGCCAGGATGAGCAGAGCTACGAACAGCCGCAGGCGGGCGCGCCGACGACGCTGCCGGCGGTACGCGCGAGGAGCGAGCGCGTGCGTCCAGCGCACTATGCCGCTTGGCTGATAACTCTGAACGCGCCGGCTGCCCTGCCGCATTTCCTACTGCTGTGATCGCGCCTCTTCGGCAGACCGCCTGCTGAGAATGAGCTGGAGCAGGCCTTCAAGCGAAAACGGCGGCATCAGGACAGCATCCGCACCAGCATCCAGGGCATCGAGCGCGTCGTCGCCGTCATCGCTGCCAGTGAAGACTATAACAGTCGGGCGGCGGCCCTGTCGAGTACAGCAGAGCTGCTGGATCAGGCTCAAGCCAGCAGGATCCGGGAGCTGGAGGTTGAGCAGCACGACATCTGGGGAGAGATATTCACAGGCCAGCACGGTATGCTCCGGGCTGCCGGCCTCGACGACGGAGAATCCATAGCGCCGCAGGGCACGGCTGATCGTACCGGGGAAGCCTGCCGTCCCGTTTAGGACAAGCACGTCACAGTGGTCGGGGTTCGCCTGGGGATGCCGGACCGGCTCAGGAGATAGCCATCGCACAATGAGGTGCCGCAACGTCCCATCCGCCATGTTCCTGCCCTCCTATGGCCACCTGAGGTGGCGAGTACATCAAAGACGCCACGGGTGAGACATCCGAGGGTCCAGGACCACCCCGCCCTGACACCCACGCCGGTCGCGAGTCGCGAGCCCTGGTGCTGTGCGTGGGTGCCAGGCGGCCCTACCATCTCTAGCTTACTCCATGCCCGTGATGGGACGCTAAGAGACCTGTAAAAGGTTGGTTAAGCCGGGCTACCGGGTTCGCCCGCAACAGAGGCATACGCCAGCAGCGAAGAGCTCGTGGGGGAGGGGAAGTACTCACGCGCATGCAGGCTTCTGCTACCGGGGTAAGAAAAGCAGCGAGGCCATGAACATGGCCTCGCTGCGAAGTCCGTGGAGATAGCTACTGGCTATGAGACACCCACAGGCTGGCGCGCCGTCTCGACCTGAGGCTCCTCCTCGAAGAAGGCGTCGAAGGTTGCCTGATCGATGGTCTCGTCGCGGACCAGCCGCTCAGCGATCGCGCGCACCTTATCCATATTCTGCTGGAGCACCTCGCGCGCCCGCTGGTAGGCGCGATCGATGATCTCGCTGACCTCGCGGTCGATCTCCTGCGCGGTGGCTTCGCTATAGTTGCGCTGCTCGGCGATATCGCGCCCGAGGAAGATCAGCTCTTCTTTCTTCCCGAAGGCGCGCGGCCCCAGGCGGCTCATGCCGTATTCTGTGACCATCTGGCGGGCCAGCTCGGTCGCCTGGCGGATATCCTGCGCCGCGCCGGTCGTCACCTCGTTGAAAACAAGTTCCTCAGCAGCGCGGCCCCCCAGCATCATCGCCAGCATGTCCTCGAACTGGCCGCGGGAGTACATCGTGCGGTCTTCTGACGGCACATGGAGCGTGTAGCCGTTGGCCATCCCACGGGACACGATGCTGATCTTCTGGACGGGGTCACAGTTCGGCAAGAGCTTCGCCACCACAGCGTGGCCGACCTCGTGGTACGCCGTGATGATCTTTTCCTTTTCACTCATCACTCGGCTCTTGCGCTCGGGGCCCATGATGATACGCTCTTTAGCCTCTTCCAGCTCAGCCATCCCGATCTTACGCTTGTTCCGCCGCGCAGCCAGGATGGCTGCTTCATTGATAAGGTTCGCCAGATCGGCGCCGGAGAAGCCAGGCGTAGCACGAGCGACCGCCTCCAGGCTGACGTTCTCCTCAAAAGGCTTGCCCCGCGCGTGGACTTCCAGGATGGCCAGGCGGCCACGGATATCGGGGCGGTCCAACACCACCGTGCGGTCGAAGCGGCCGGGGCGCAGGAGCGCCGGGTCCAGCACATCCGGTCGGTTGGTGGCCGCCAGCACGATCACGTTGGTGTTCGTGTCGAAGCCGTCCATCTCGACCAGGATCTGGTTGAGCGTCTGCTCGCGCTCATCGTGCGAGCCGCCCAGACCGGCACCGCGCTGGCGGCCGACGGCGTCGATCTCGTCCACGAACACGATGCAGGGGGCATTACGCTTGGCTTGGTCGAACAGGTCGCGCACGCGGCTGGCACCCACGCCGACGAACATCTCCACGAACTCAGAGCCAGAGATGCTAAAGAACGGCACGCCCGCCTCACCGGCCACCGCACGGGAGAGATGGGTCTTGCCGACACCCGGCGGGCCGACCAAGAGCACGCCACGCGGAATGCGTGCGCCGAGCGCGGCGAACTTCTCCGGGTACTTCAGGAACTCCACCACCTCCTGAAGCTCCTGCTTCGCCTCCTCGACGCCAGCCACGTCGGCGAAGGTGATCGTCGGCTTGTTGCCCATGAACATGCGCGCACGGCTCTTGCCGAATGACAGGGCCTGGTTATTCGAGCCTTGCGCCTGGCGCATCATAAACAGCAAGATCGCGCCGAAGACGATCACCGGTAGGAACGAGGTGAGCAGCCCCAGCCAGTTACCCAGGTTACTCGGCTCCCTGACCTCCAGTTTCACCTGATCGTCGCGGATGCCCCGGCGATCCAGCAACTCCTGGATACTCGTGCGCTCTTCCTTAATGGCCACCTTGTCGCCTTCGCTGGTGCGGGCCACCACGCGGTTGCCTGAGATCGTGATGTACGGCTTCTTGCCGAGCTTGACCTCGTTCTGCACCGCGGCCAGCAGATCACTGATGGCGACACGCTCCTCGCGGGTGGTGGGCTGGAAGAGCGTGAAGAAGATGGCCAGGATCGCCACGACAATCAGCAGATAGACGAAGCTACTGCGAACCCACCTGTTATCCATTTCGTATCCTGGTCCTCCAGGAGCCACACCCGGGCCCAGGCACCCCTGGCCCTACAGCAACCACGGTCGATCGGAAAAGCAAAGCGCCCCGGCAGCGGGACTGCCGAGGATGATCCGGTGTCATTATAGCACCTTGGCGCCGCGGAAATCGCATCTATAGCATCTTATCCATCAATTCGTGCTGGACCGGCAGCCACGCCGCCTGCACCGAAGGCTACCCCGTTCCGACGCGCCCGCTGTGCCACCTCCGCCTTGAGGATACCGATGTAGGGCAGGTTGCGGTAGATCTCTGCATAGTCGAGCCCGTAGCCGACGACGAAGCGGTCCGGGATAGAGAAACCGATGTAGTCCACGGTTACATCAGCCTTGCGCGCTTTCTGCTTATTCAGAAGCGTGCAGATGCGCAGGCTAGCCGGGCGCTGGTTGTGCAGGTGCTCGACAATGTAACGCAGGCTCAGCCCCGTATCGATGACATCCTCGACGACGAGGACATGCCGGCCCTCCACACTGGTATCCAGGTCTTTCAGGATGCGTACGATGCCGCTCGACTCCGTGCTGCGACCGTAGCTCGACACAGCCATGAAGTCGAGCTCGACGGGCAGGCGGATCTGCCTGGCCAGGTCGACCATGAAAACGACCGCGCCCTTCAACACGCCGACCAGCAACAGGTCGGTTCCGGCATAATCGGCCGTGATCTGCTCGCCGAGCTCCTTGATGCGATGCTGGAGCTGCTCGGCGCTGATCAGAATACACTCCAGGTCTTCATGCACGTTCTGGCTCTCCTTCTCCCTCTCCTCCGAACGGCAGCCAGCGCAGCTCCAGGATGCGCTCCGTCTGGCCCGTGACCTTCACACGATCATCCAGACAGAGCCCGACAACCCAGATGATGTGCTGCGGTGACGTTACGACCGGGAGGCGATCGCGCGCCTGTCGCGGAACCTTTGCGTTGACGAGGACGTCCTGAAGCTTTGTCTCGTGTGCCATACCTAGTGGACGCACCCGATCGCCCGGCCGGCGATTCCGCACTGCCAGGGTCGAACCGGTGCGGTCGAAATCAAACACGGCGCGCAAGTCCCTGAGTTGCTCCGGGTGGGCCGGAAGCTCCTCAACTCTATACACCGACGCGTACATCGCGCCCTCCAGGGGAGGCACAGGAGTGAGCCCCGGGATCGCCAACGGCACCGGCCCGACAGGGCCGGGCGTCCTCACTGGGGGCGCAATGGTAAATGTAGTATACCCCATCGTCACGACCAGGCTGCTCCCTAGCTCGACGACCCGTCCCGGCCCAAGGCGCGGGATGGCCTCCAGGGCCGTCAGAACACGCTCCAGCGGCAGATCATGCGCCGAGCCACGCAGGCGCGCTACAGCGGCGCGCAGGAGCCGCGCTTGTACTCCCAGGGGCTCGGTGCGCCACGCCGCCAGCCGGAACTCGACTGCGACCGGCGTAGCGCGCGCGACCGTGCGCTGCCAGGCTGCGTCACACATACTTTCAATAATCGTGGCGTCGAGTGACAGCGCCTCGGCAGTGCGTGCAAGCACGCGGCGGATGGCCGGATTGTAGCGTTCCAGCATCGGCAGGAGCTCATGCCGGACGCGGTTGCGCAGGAACGCCAGGTCGAAGTTGGAGGGATCGATGCGGTAGCGCAGGCCCCGCACGCGACAGTACTCCTGGACATCGCCCCGCGGCACACCCAGCAGCGGCCGCACGAAGATGTCACGCCGCCACGGCATGCCCCGCAGGCCGTCCAGCCCAGCGCCGCGCAGCAGGTTCAGCAGCACCGTCTCGGCCTGGTCATCCTGCGTGTGCCCCAGCGCTACCGCCTGCGCCCCGGTCCGCACGGCCACTTCTTCGAGGAAGGCGTACCGGACCTGCCGCGCGGCGGCTTCAAGGGAGAGGCGCATGGCCGTGCGATACGCCTCCACAGCGCGGCGCTCGATCGTGCAGGGCAGTCCATACACCGCTGCCAACTCGGCCACAAAGGCTGCGTCGCTGTCTGACTGCTCCCCACGCAGGCCATGGTTCAGGTGCGCCACGTGAAGCCGCCAGCGATGTCCGGGCGCAAGCTGTGCCAGTACGTCGAGCAGACAGACAGAATCCGGCCCGCCTGAGACAGCCACGACAACCGTAGCTCCGGCGGGGAGCAACGCACGCTCGAGGATGGCGCGCTCCACACGGGCCACCAGTGTCAGCGAAACGTCGTCGTTACGACGGACCTTCTCTCGTGCTCGCTCTTCGCGATCTCCGCTCGCATGCGCTCCGGTAATGGAATGCTCCCCACTGGGAGAGCGCTGCGTGTTCGACACCTCTACCCTCGACGCCAGGCCGCCGCGCTCTATTGTAACGGCCGTGCCCGCAGCCCACGATCGCGCGCCTACGCTCCAGTGCTGCCGAACCCGCCGCGACTCTGCGCTGGTAAGTCCGTGCTCTCGACGAGCTCTGCACGGGCGATGGAGACCAGGATTGCCTGGGCGATCCGCTCACCACGCTCGACTACCACGGGCCGGGAGGTGAAATTCAGCACTTGGACGCGGATCTCATCCTCCGGACCGCAATAATCCTGGTCGATGATGCCCACCCCATGCGGTACCAGCAGGCCCTTGCGCCGCGGAGTGCTGGAGCGTGCTGTCACGAGCAGCATAAACCCCGGCGGGGTCTGCACGACAAGGTTGCACGGGACCAGCGCGATCTCCCATGGCTGAACACAGGTATCTTCGCGCACAATGAGGTCGAAGCCCACCGATCCGGCCGTCTGGTACTGTGGCAGCGGCAGGTCGGGGTTGATCCGGCGTACGCGCACCGGCACGCTCTGCTGCATGCAGAGTCCTCCAGCCTGATGAACGTCCCTTCGTATCACCATAAACTATTAGACGGCGTGCGTGGCGCGCTGGGTGCCGGCGAGGTAAGGCGGGTATACTTTGAGGAGGCAGTGGTCGGTGGATCGGGGGGAGTGCACAGACGCTCAGGAGCTATGCCACGCTGTGGAATGGGGAGGCTTTGACACACTTCAGGCGGAGCAGTGTGCTCTATAACTAGGACAATAGCACAGAAAAGCAAAGCAAAAGCATTAAGTAAAGTATATAAGTAAAACATGTAACTAAGAGTAAAGTATAGCGAAGCACAGAGACAGACGTACGATGGGACAGCCTGCTGCGGTGCTCGTACCGCTGGTGTATCTGCCGCAGCCTGCCACTCAACTGCGCGCGCAGCTGGAGCGGCCGGATGAGGAGGCTGCCGGCGCCCAGCCGCATGTCGCGGCGCCGGGCGAATGGCATGTGATCCTGATGGTGCGCACGGACCGCGGCCCGCACGGCGGGCAGGTCTCCTTCCCCGGCGGGAGGCCAGAGCCCGGCGACCGTAGCCTGCTGGACACAGCCCTGCGCGAGGCACAGGAGGAGCTAGGGATCGACCCGGCGACGGTACGCATTCTGGGCATGCTGCCCGTCGTGGAGACGATTGTTAGCAACTTCAGCATCACGCCCTTCGTCGGCGTGCTGAGCCGACGCCCTGAGTACCGGCTCCAGGAAGAGGAATGCGTGGCTGTACTGGAGGTGCCGCTTAGCGCGCTCCGTTCCCCTCAGGAAGACTGGTGGGACTTGCCCGGCGGGCGACGCCTGGTGCGCTGGTATCCGTGGCAGGGCCAGAAGATCTGGGGCGCTACCTTCCGGATCATCCAGCACCTCCTAGCTGCTCTTGAGAGCGGCCTGGTACTCTCTGCCTCGTAACGGCCTCCTGACGCCGGGTGCTTTCTTTTTCTTTTCTCTTTCCCTCTATCTCTTTCCCCTCTTCTATCTCCTCTTCTATTTCTATCTATTTTTCTATCTCTTTCCCCCTTTCTCTCTTTCTCTCTCTTTCTCTCTTTCCCTCTTATGGAAGCAAGACATCGCGCTAGAAGTCTCCCTCTTTCGCATAAGGGTAGCTCCACAGCGCGACCTGGAGTACCACCGCTTTGAACCAGGCCTGGTACATGCGCTCCACCTGGTCGGCGCTATGTCCCTTCTTCGCCAGGAACTGCTTGATCGTTGCTGTAATCGGGTAGATGAACGCGATCAGATAGCGAAGGGGCACGAGCGGCACCGACTGCACGCCGTCGGTCTGGTTTTTCTTTGTGCGATGGTGGCGAAGCCCGATTTCGTACTGATAATCCAACCACTGCTGATCGTATGGGCGGGTGCAGGTATCCAGGATCCATTGTCCAAAGCGTCGGCGCACTGCGGCGAGGTAGGCGGGATCCGGCGTTCCGTCAGGCCTGGCGAAGTAATAGACCAGATGCGGATGCGACGCTACGAAACCGTACCAGAGATCGAGGATGTCTTCGACCTGGTCCCGCAGCACCTCGCCCGCTTGCTCGAGGTACCGCCGGTCGTCGTCGGTGAACATCACGGCGGCCTCTAGCTGGCGGAGGTCATCTAGCGTAACCGGCGACCTGGGCACGGCCGGTGAACCGTACGTATAGCCCGGGATAGCGACCTCGCTCATGCTCCCCCTCCATACTGTCTAGCTATCCGCCAGTGGGCCGGCCAGGAACCGGGGCGCATGCGTTGCCCCATTTCTGTCCCCCTGAGGCTGGCACCCGTGGCAGGTCTCTCTCATGCGAGCTTGACGAGCTCAGCATACGGGTTCAGAATTGATCTGTCCAATATTTTGTTTGAAACGGATTGATAGGCCGAGCTTATCAAGACGAGATGCTCAGGCTCGCCTCTCAGACGAGCCTATCAGGTGAACACACTCACACGGGTGCTCCGGCGAGACGCTGTAGAGGGAGAGGTACACTAGGCGATGGAACTGCGGCATCTGCGATATTTCCAGGCAGTTGCGGAGGAGTGTAGTTTTCGGCGCGCCGCCGAGCGGCTGTTCGTCTCGCAGCCGACGCTCTCGCAGCAGATCCGGCAGCTCGAAGAGGAACTCGGTATCCGGCTCTTCGATCGCATCGGTAAGCGCGTGCAGCTCACCGCAGCCGGCAAACTGCTGCTGGGCTACGCCCGGCGGGTCGTGCATGAACTGGGCGAGGCGCAGCGCGCGCTCGCTGAGCTCGAGGGGCTGGCCCGCGGGACTCTTGTGCTGGGAGTCGTGCAGACGGTGAACGCCTACCTGATCCCGGCCGTCCTAGCGCGCTTTATCCCGGCCTATCCGGCCATCACCATCCGGATCGAGGAGTTTCCGGCAAGCCAGATCGAGGCCGGCCTTGCCGCCGGGCAGCTCGACCTCGGCATCGGGTTCGTCCCTGCCAGCGCAGCAGAGATCGAGGCAGAGCCTTTATTCGATGAAGAGCTGGTGCTCATCGTGCGCAGCGACCATTATCTGGCTGGGCGGGAGCGCCTGCCGTTCAGCCGGCTCGATAGTGTGCCGCTGGCGCTTCTTTCGCAGGCGTTTTGCACGCGCCGTCTGGTCGACCAATGTGCCCAGCGCGCTGGCGTCTGCCTGGACGTGCGCGTGGAAACGAATGCGATCGATGGCCTCCTGGCGACTGTGCGGGCGACCGGCCTGGCCACCGTGCTCCCTGCCCTCGCCCTTCGCACAGCCGCCGGCGCTGGCCTCTGCGCGGTGGCGCTCTGCGAGCCGGTGCCGTGCCGCAGCGTAGGACTGCTCTGGCAGCGGGACGGCTATCGCTGCGCCGCTGCGCGCGCCTTTGCCGCCACAGTGCAGCGATGCTGCGCTGAGCTGGCCCTGACATGGACCTCTCAAGGAGAGCATGCTATCCTGCCAGCACCAGCATCGCACAGCAGCTAGCTGCTACGACAGCTCCTCCAAGTACGACACTTATGACCGAGTACGATACCTACGACCGGGTACGATATCTACAACAACGGAGGCATGGTCATGCTTCGACTGGGCATCGTGGACTGTGATACCAGCCACGTCGTCGCCTTCACCCAGCGCCTGCACCACGTGGACGTTGCCGAGGAGCAGTGGGTCGAGGGTGCCCGCATCGTTGCTGCAGTCCCTGGTACTTCGCAGGTCTCGCCAGAGCGTATCCCCAGCTTCGTCGAGCAACTACGCAGCTACGGCGTGGAGATCGTTGACTCACCGGAGGCGCTCCTGGGCAAGGTCGATGGCGTGCTGATCGAGAGCGTGGACGGATCGGTACACCTGGAACGGGCCCTGCCGTTCCTCCAGGCGGGCGTGCCCGTATTCATTGACAAACCGTTCACCTGTTCCGTGGCCGATGCGCGACGGTTACTCGAGATCGCGCAGCAGAAGCAGGTGCCGCTCTTCAGCGCTTCGTCGCTGCGCTATGCGCTCGAGGTGCAGGACGTGCAGCAGCGCCGCGAGGAGCTGGGTGCGGTGCTCGGCTGTGATACCTACAGCCCCGCATCGCTGCACCCGCGCAACCCGGGCTGGTTCCACTACGGCGTGCACGGCGTCGAGACACTCTATGCCCTGATGGGTACCGGATGCGAGCGTGTGCGTTGCATTGCCACCGAAGGCACACACCTGGCCATCGGCCGCTGGCAGGACGGCCGGGTCGGCACGGTGCGTGGCACGCGCCAGGGCGTGGCTGCGTACGGCTTCGTCGCGTTCTGTGAGAAGCGGGTTGTGAATAGCACTATTGACACACGCACCATCTATCGGGAGCTGCTCAAGCGCATCGTAGCGATGTTTCAGAGCGGCGTAGCGCCTCTTACCCCTCAAGAGCTGCTCGAGCCGGTAGCGTTTCAGGAGGCCGCCAATGCCTCTGCCGAGCGCGGCGGCGAAGAGGTGCGGCTGGCGACACTGTAGCCGGCTCGCGCCGCCTCGAGCGTCTACTCACAGAGGGCCACCGCCCGCACCGGCGAACCATCCAGCCCGCGGAACGGCAGCGGTAAGGCGATGACCGTGCAGCGACCACCGGGGATATGCTGCACGTTGGTCAGGTTTTCCACCAGCACGATACCGGCGCCGAGAAGCGCCGTGTGCACGGCGACGAGCTCTGTGCGGTCAGGCTCGTAGACCGGTCCAACCGAGGGCGTATCGACCCCCAGGAGCCACACGCCGCGCTCGGCCAGCCACTGCGCGGCGTCGAGGCCAATGACTGGATAGCCCTCCGTGTAGTCGGGCCGGCCGTAGCGCTCGCTCCAGCCAGTGTGCAGCAACAACCGCGCCGCAGGGACAATCGCGCTGGCGTGTGGCTCGAGGTCGGCCACGGAGATGCGGTGCCGCTCTGGCAGGGGCGCGAGCGGCAGCACCACAGCCGGGCCGCAGCAGCGTTCGAGCGGGAGCTGATCGACCGTCGGCGCGCCGGGCACCGTGTGCGACGGCGCATCCAGATGCGTGCCCCAGTGGGTGTCGAAGACGACCCTGGTCACATTCGCGCCGGAGTCTTCGATGGTGCGCAGCGGCTCAAAGTGCACCGGGCGGTAGCGATCCGGCGCAGCGATCGGCAGCGAGAGATCGACGATACGCATCGAACGGCCTGTTCCCTGTCGAAGGTCGCATCTAGTGCTCAGGTCGGCGGCGCGATAGGCGCCGATGGCATGCCAGACGTCCAGCCCGGCCAGATCCATGACCTGGAACGGCCCCAAGACGCTCAGCCGTCGGCCGATGCCATCGCGGCCGACGGTGTCGATATCTTCGATGGCTGCCGCCGTGTCCGGTCTTACAGCTCATGCCAGCCGCCGTGGGTCAGCGCGTAGGAGAGACCCTCCATTTCGATAGCGAGGTCCACGTTGGAGACGGTGACATCGTCGGGCACAATCAGTTGCACGGGCGCGAAATTCAGGATGCCCTTGACCCCGCCTTCTACCAGTCGGTCGGCCACCTCCTGGGCAGCGAAGGCCGGGACTGTGATGATGGCCATGGAGATCTTCTTCTCCTGCACCACCCTCACGATATCGGCGGCATCGTAAATCTCCACGTCACCAACGCGCCGGCCGATCTTGGCCGGGTCGCGATCGAAGGCGGCGCAGATGCGGAAGCCTTGCTCAGGCAGCCCACGATAGGCCAGCAGGGCGCTCCCGAGGTTCCCGACGCCGACCAGAGCGATCAGCCACTCGCGGTCGATGCCGAGGATCTCGGCAAGGTACGCCTTGAGCTCACCGACCTTGTACCCGACACCACGTTTGCCAAATTGGCCGAAGTAGGTGAGATCGCGGCGGACCTGAGCGGCATTCGAGCCGGCGAGGGCGGCAATGTCTTCTGAGGAAACCGTCTGATTGCCGTCTCCGCTTTCGCGCTCGAGGGCTTTGAGCACGCGGTAGTAGACCGATAACCGACGGACGGTAGTCTGCGGGATTTTAACTCGTCGGTCGACCTTAACGGCCATCCTACACGCGGCTGGAGAGGGTCTCTACTACCCGGCCGGAACCATGCGAGCCGGACGGCACCAGCACCGCCAGCATACCATGTAGATGAGCAGAACTCAAGCGCAGCGTGCCACGGCAGTCCTGGCACAGTGCTGGGCCGCCGCGTCGTGAGGCAGTCTACCCGGACGGCAAAAAAAGAACTTGCGCGACTTGACAACTCGTGCTAAAGTAATTCTTTGCTATAAGCCTGCGTAGGCCCAAGTAGAGGGGATAGTCTTGCCTGCTCTCCCCCAGCCGCCATCCCCATGATCCCATGTGCCAGCTCGTGTCGCCGCGGGTGCGGCGCGTTGTCCTGACGCGCAGGGCACCGAAGCGAGGAAGGGTACTGTAAGCATTATCTTTGGATTAAGAAAAAGTGTAAAGTCTTAAGGAAAAAATCTCTAAGGAAGAAAGTATGGCAGCGCTCACGGAACGGCTTCAAGCGTCCCCCAGTCTGTTGACCGGTCATGTCCGGAAGAACTACGGCCGTATTCGAGAGATCTTGCCGATTCCCAACCTGATCCAGGTGCAGCTCCGCTCCTTCGAGTGGTTCAAGCGGGAAGGGCTGCGCGAGCTCTTCAACGAGATCTCGCCGATCGAGGATTTCACTGGCAAGAACCTCCGGCTGGAGTTCATTGTACCAGAGAACCCCTTCGACCCGCCCAAGCATAGTGAGCAGGAGTGCCGCGAGCGAGATATGACCTACGCGGCGCCGCTCAAGGTGCGCGCGCGGCTCACTATCAAGCAGACGGGTGAGATCAAGGAGTCCCAGATCTACATGGGCGATTTCCCGCTCATGACGGATCAGGGCACGTTCATCATCAACGGCGCCGAGCGCGTGGTGGTGAGCCAGCTTGTGCGCTCGCCCGGGGTGTACTTCCAGGCGGATGAAGACCCGGCCACGGGCCGCCTCTTGTTCATGGCCAAGCTGATCCCGACGCGCGGCGCCTGGCTGGAGTTCGAGACCAGCAACAAGGACGTGATCACCGTCAAGGTGGATCGCAAGCGGAAGATCCCGGTGACGACCTTCCTGCGCGCGCTGGGCGATAGCGGCACCGACGAAGAGCTGCTGTCCTGGTTTGCCCACGTGGACGACGATCCGGACCATCAGTACATTCGCTCAACCATCGGTGAGACGGTGCGCCGCGACCCTGCGCGCACGCGCGAGGAGGGGCTGCTGGAGCTGTACCGCCGCCTGCGCCCGGGCGATCCGGCCACGCTCGATAACGCCGAGAAGCTGTTGGATGCGCTCTTCTTTAACCCGCGGCGCTATGACCTCGGCCGCGTCGGGCGCTACAAGCTGAACCGCAAGCTGGGCATCGACCCCAGCCGCACGGAGCGCACGCTGACGCGCGAGGACCTGATCAAGATCGTCGAGCGGCTGATCGTGTTGAACAAAGAGCAGGGTAGGCCCGACGACATCGACCACCTGGGCAACCGCCGCGTGAAAACCGTGGGCGAGCTGATCCAGCAGCAGTTCCGCGTGGGCCTGGTGCGGATGGAGCGCTCGATCAAAGAGCGCATGACCATCCAGGACCCGGAGTCGGCTACGCCGGCGGGATTGGTGAACATCCGCCCGGTGGCCGCGGCGATGAAGGAGTTCTTTGGCGGCAGCCAGCTCTCGCAGTTCATGGACCAGACGAACCCGCTGGCAGAGCTGACGCACAAGCGCCGCCTGTCGGCGCTTGCCCGGGTGGGCTGTCGCGCGAGCGCGCCGGCTTCGATGTACGCGACGTGCACCACTCGCACTATGGCCGCATCTGCCCGATCGAGACGCCTGAAGGCCCGAACATCGGCCTGATTGGCTCGCTCTCGACGTACGCGCGCATCAACGACTACGGCTTCATCGAGACGCCCTACCTGCGGGTGGCGAAGACGATCAAGCCCGAGGGCGATCCGGGACGGTTGGTCGGCCGCACGGTGCGCGAGGATGTCACCGACCCGCGCACCGGCGAGGTGATCGTGGCGCGCGGCGAGGTGATCGGCGAGGACGCGGCGCGACGGCTGGCGGAGCTCGGGGACATTGAGATCCCGGTGCGGCCGTACGTGACCGATCAAGTCGCTTACCTGACCGCCGATGAGGAGGAGCGCTTCGTCATCGCCCAGGCGAACGTGCTGCTCAACGACGTGCGCGAGTTCCAGGAGCCGCGTCTGTCCGTGCGCTACCATGCCAACTTCTTGGAGGAGACGCCGGAGCGCGTCGATTACATCGACGTGTCGCCAAAGCAGACGGTCTCCGTGGCCGCGGCGTTGATCCCGTTCCTGGAGCACAACGACGCGAACCGTGCTCTGATGGGCTCGAACATGCAGCGCCAGGCGGTGCCCCTGGTCCAGCCGGAGGCGCCCCTAGTGGCCACGGGCATGGAGGCGCAGGCGGCTCGCGACTCCGGCCATGTGCTGGTGGCGCGGCGCGCCGGCACAGTAGTGAGCGCGACGGCCCGCCAGATTGTGATCGAGACCGACGATGGCGAGCGGGATGTCTATACCCTGCGCAAGTTCCAGCGCTCCAACCAGGGCACCTGCATCAACCAGCGCCCCAGCGTGTTCGTAGGCGACCGCGTGGTGGAGGGCCAGCCGATCGCCGATAGCTCGTCCACCGATGGCGGTGAGCTGGCGCTGGGGCAGAATGTCCTGGCCGCGTTTATGTTCTGGGAGGGCGGGAACTACGAGGACGCCATCCTGCTCTCCGAACGGCTGGTCCGGGAGGACAAGTTCACCTCGATCCACATCGAGAAATACGAGGTCGAGGCGCGGGACACCAAGCTCGGCCCGGAGGAGATCACGCGGGATATCCCGAACGTGGGCGAGGAGGCGCTGCGTAACCTGGACGAGGACGGTATCGTCTATGTCGGCGCCGACGTGGGCCCCGGCGATATCCTGGTGGGGAAGATCACGCCGAAGGGTGAGACGGAACTCACTGCCGAGGAAAAGCTCCTGCGGGCGATCTTTGGGGAGAAGGCCCGCGAAGTGAAGGACACCAGCCTGCGCGTGCCGTCAGGCGAAGGTGGCAAAGTCGTGGAGGTTCGGCGCTTCTCCCGCGATGCTGGCGATGAACTGCCGCCGGGCGTGAACTACATGGTGCGCGTCTCGATTGCGGTGAAGCGCAAGATCTCTGAGGGGGATAAGATGGCCGGCCGGCACGGCAACAAGGGCGTGATCGCCAAGATCCTGCCGGTCGAAGACATGCCCTTCCTACCGGACGGCACGCCGGTGGACATTATCTTGAGCCCGCTGGGGGCGCCGAGCCGCATGAACATCGGCCAGGTGCTGGAGACACATCTGGGCTGGGCTGCTGCTACGCTGGGCTTCAAGGTGGTCTCGCCCGTGTTCGACAGCGCCAAAGAGGACGCCATCCGGGAGGAGCTGATCCGCGCCGGCCTGCCGGCCGACGGCAAGGTGATCCTGTACGATGGCCGCACGGGCGAGCCATTCGACCAGCCGGTGGTCGTCGGGCAGATCTACATGCTCAAGCTGCTGCATCTGGTCGAGGACAAGATCCATGCGCGCTCGACCGGCCCGTACTCGCTGATCACCCAGCAGCCGCTGGGCGGCAAGGCGCAGTTCGGCGGCCAGCGCTTCGGTGAGATGGAGGTGTGGGCGCTCGAGGCATATGGCGCGGCGCACACTCTCCAGGAGCTCCTGACGGTGAAGTCCGACGACGTGATCGGCCGTGTCAAGACGTACGAGGCGATCGTCAAGGGTGAGAATATCCTGGAGCCCGGCGTGCCGGAGTCGTTCAAGGTGCTCGTCAAGGAGCTGCAGAGCCTGGGCATCGCCGTCGAGGTGCTGAACGAGAACGAGGAGGAGATCCAGTTCGTTGAGGATACCGGCACGGAAACCATGCCCGAGCTGGGGATCAACCTCGAAGGGTTTGAGTCGGATCGGGAATAGGCAGGCGCGCTCGGTCTTCGGCCCTGAGTGCTTCGGGGCCGGAGACATACGGCTTGTAGATACACGGCGTATTAAGCGTTAGGGAATGTAGGGAAGGTACGGAGGACAGATGCTCGAAGTCAACGATTTCAACGCCATCCGCATCAGTCTGGCATCGCCCGAGCAGATCCTGTCCTGGTCGTACGGCGAGGTGACCAAGCCGGAGACTATTAACTATCGCACGCTGCGGCCGGAGAAGGACGGCCTGTTCGACGAGCGCATCTTCGGTCCCACTAAGGACTGGGAGTGCTACTGCGGGAAGTACAAGCGCGTGCGCTACAAGGGCATCGTCTGCGATAAGTGCGGTGTCGAGGTCACGCGGTCGAAGGTGCGCCGCGAGCGGATGGGGCATATCGAGCTGGCGTCTCCAGTCTCACACATCTGGTACTTCAAGGGCACGCCCAGCCGCCTGGGTCTCTTGCTGGACATCTCGCCACGCAATTTGGAGAAGATCCTGTACTTCGCTACGTACGTGATCACGCACGTGGACGAAGAGGCGCGACAGAAGGCGCTGGCCGAGCTAGAAGCCGACATCCAGGCACGACACAACCAGCTTGAGGTCGAGTTCCAGCAGAAAGCTGCCCAGCTTGAGGCGCGGCGTGACCAGGAGCTGGCAGAGCTTGAGGCGCGGCGCCAGCAGGCGCTGGAGGAGGTGCGTGCGCGCGTCGCTGCGCGCACCGAGGCGCTGGCCCGCGAGGCGGATGCGCTCACAGCCCGCCTGCGTGAGCTGATGGACCAGGAAGCGCCGGAGGACCTGGTCTTCTCACCGATGAGCCGGCCGCTGGTCGCTGCCGGCGAGCAGGTCACTAGCACGCTTCTGGACCTGCTGCGCGAGGAACTGCGCCAGGCGATCGAGGCCGAGGAACAGCGCGGCCGCGAGGAGAGTGAGAGCCTCACCGCGGCGTTCGATCACGAGGCCGAGCAGGTGCGCGAGCGTATCGCCGCGGAGATCGAACACGAGCGCGCCGTCATGTACCAGCAGATGGACGAGTATGAGCGCTCGCGCGAGGATCGCCGCCAGGCACTCCAGCGGCTGGCCCGGATGCAACTGCTCAACGAGCTGGAGTACCGCGAGCTGCAGGAGAAGTGCCCAGGCGTGTTCAAGGCGGGGATGGGCGCTGAGGCGGTGCTCGAGCTCATTCGCGCGATTGACCTGGACGAGCTGGCCGCCCAGCTCCGCCAGGAGCTGAACTCGACGTCCAGCCAGCGGCGCAAGAAGGCGATCAAGCGCCTGAAGGTCGTCGAGGCGTTCCGCCGCTCAGGCGTGTCGCCTGAATGGATGATCCTCACCGTGCTGCCGGTGCTGCCGCCTGACCTGCGGCCGATGGTGCAGCTCGACGGCGGGCGCTTCGCCACGTCGGACCTGAACGATCTGTACCGCCGCGTGATCAACCGGAACAACCGGCTGAAGCGGCTGCTGGACTTGAACGCGCCGGAGATCATCATCCGCAACGAGAAGCGCATGCTCCAGGAGGCAGTCGATGCGCTGATCGATAACGGCCGGCGCGGGCGGGCCGTGGCAGGCTCCTCGAATCACAAGCTCAAGAGCCTGTCCGACATGCTGCGCGGCAAGCAGGGGCGCTTCCGCCAGAACCTGCTGGGCAAGCGCGTGGACTACTCCGGCCGCTCGGTGATCGTGGTGGGCCCGGAGCTCAAGCTGCACCAGTGCGGCCTGCCCAAGAAGATGGCGCTTGAGCTGTTTAAGCCCTTTGTGATGCGCAAGCTGGTGGAGAAGGGCGAGGCGCCGAACATCAAGAGCGCCAAGCGCATCGTCGAGCGGGCGCGGCCAGTAGTGTGGCGCATCCTGGAAGAGGTGGTGAAGGACCATCCGGTGCTGCTGAACCGCGCGCCGACCCTGCACCGCCTGGGCATCCAGGCATTCGAGGTGGTCCTGGTGGACGGCAGCGCCATCCAGATCCACCCGCTGGTCTGCCCGGCGTTCAACGCCGACTTCGACGGCGACCAGATGGCAGTGCACGTGCCGCTGTCGCAGGCGGCCATCCAGGAAGCCCGGGAGCTGATGATGGCCACGAAGAACCTGCTTCTGCCCGCGGACGGCTCGCCTATCGTGTCGCCGACCAAGGATATGGTGCTCGGCTGCTACTACCTGACCGAGGAGCGCCCGGGCGCCAAGGGCGAGGGCAAGGTCTTCGCAGACTTCGACGAGGCGGTCCTGGCGCACGACATGGGCATCGTGGACTTACAGGCGCGCATTAAGCTGCGGGTGAACGAGCACGAGATCCCGAGTGATCCGCAGCATCCGGTTGGCTCGATCATCGAGACCACGGTCGGCCGCATCATCTTCAACCAGGTGCTGCCGAGGTCGCTACGCTTCGTGAACCGGCGCATGGATAAGAACTCGCTGCGCGATCTCGTCAGCGAGTGCTTCACCCGCGAGGGCGGTGACGTCACGGCGCAGGTGGTGGACGAAATCAAGCGGCTCGGCTTTAGCTACGCCACGCGGTCCGGCGTGACCATGAGCATCTGGGACCTGGTGGTGCCGCCGACCAAGCAGGAGATCCTGGCCGAAGCCGACCGCAAGATGGAAGAGATCGAGCGGCAGTACCGCCGCGGCCTGATCACCGAGGAGGAGAAGTACAGCTCCACCGTTGAGGTGTGGCAGGCGGCCAACACGCAGCTCTCCGCAGATGTGGAGGAGTACCTGCCGCGCTTTGGCCCGGTGTACATGATGGCGGCTTCCGGCGCGGCGAAGGGGAACTTCAGCCAGATCCGCCAGATCACCGGTATGCGTGGCCTAATGGCCGACCCGGCCGGCAATATCATTGCCCTGCCGATCCGCTCCAACTTCCGCGAGGGGCTGTCGGTGATCGAGTACTTCATCTCGACGCACGGCGCCCGCAAGGGCCTGGCGGATACGGCGCTGCGCACGGCCGACTCCGGATACCTGACCCGCCGCCTGATCGACGTGGCCCAGGACGTCATTGTCAATGAGGAGGACTGCGGCACGACCCAGGGCATCACCCTAGTGGAGGCGAGCAGTAAGGAGATCCCGGAGACGTCGGGCACGTATACGTTGCCGGACGGGACCGTGGTGCCGCGTTACCTGATCGCCTTCGACATCCCGCTGGGCAAGCGGGTGCTCGGTCGCGTGGCGCTTGAGCCGATCGTCAATCCGGAGACCGGCGAGGTGATCGTCCAGGCGAACGAGGAGATCGACGAGCGGGCCGCGGCCGAGATCGACCGGCTGAAGATCAAGCTGGTGCGCATCCGTTCGCCGCTCACTTGCGAGGCGCGCTACGGTGTGTGCGTGAAGTGCTACGGCCGCGATCTGGGCCGCGGCAGGATGGTGGAGCTCGGCACCTCGGTCGGCATCATCGCCGCACAGTCCATTGGCGAGCCGGGCACGCAGCTCACGATGCGCACGTTCCACACCGGCGGCGTGGCCGGCGAGGACATCACCTCCGGCCTGCCGCGGGTTGAGGAGCTGTTCGAGGCGCGCGTGCCGAAGGGCGCCGGCGTGATCGCGACGATCGATGGGAAGGTCGAGGTGATCCGCACGGAGCAGGGCACGCGGGTGAAGGTAGTGAACGTCCAGGAGCTCACGGAAGAAGTGCCGGTGCCTGCCGGCTACCGCCTGCTGGTGAACGACGGCGATGAGGTTGCTGAGGGCGCCGTGCTGGCGGAGCGGAGCACGCCCGCGGGCGAGGCCGAGGCCCTGCCAGTTCCTGCTGAGGGAGAGCGGCTGGTGGCGCCGTTGCCCGGTTTCGTCGAGCTGCGCGACGGAGTGATCGTCATCCACTCGCGCGTGCAGGACGAGGCCGAGTACCCCATCCCGCATGCAGCGCACCTGCGGGTCAAGGACGGCGACTTCGTGGTGGCCGGTGAGCAGCTCACCGACGGTCCGGTAAACCCGAAGGATATCCTGCGAGTGCTGGGCCGGGACGCGGTGCAGCAGTACCTCGTGAACGAGGTGCAGAAGGTATACCGCGGCCAGGGCGTGAGCATTAACGACAAGCACATCGAAGTGATCGTGCGCCAGATGCTGCGGCGGGTGCTGATCGACACACCGGGCGACACGGATATGCTGCCCGAGGACCTCGTCGATCGCTTCGCCTACACTGAGGCGAACGAGCGGGTGGTAGCCGAGGGCGGGGAGCCGGCAACGGCCCATACCGTGCTGCTCGGGGTGACCAAGGCGAGCTTCGCCAGCGACAGCTTCCTGGCCGCGGCGTCCTTCCAGGAGACGACGCGGGTGCTCACCGAGGCGGCGATCGAAGGCAAGAAGGACCTGCTGCGGGATCTCAAGTCGAACGTGATCATCGGCAAGTTGATCCCGGCAGGCACGGGCTTCAGGCGCCGGCTCGAGCAGCTGCAGGCGCGCCGGCTCCTGGCCGGTGAGCCCGAGGTGGCTGAGGCACTGCCCAACCCTGCTGGCGCTCCGACCTCGTCTGGCGTCCTTGACATCCTAGAAGGTGAGTGATAAGCTTACCGCTTGGTGTGCCCTGATACAGGAACACCGTGGAAGATGTGTATTGTGCGAGTGGGGCGTAGCTTACCTACGCCCCACTTGTGCCGGGGGAATACCGCCCCGTACGTTGTGCAGGACGAGTTAGAGACGGCGCTCAAGAGATCAGAGAACGGGAGTTCACAGAGTGCCAACGATTAACCAGCTTGTGCGCAAGGGCCGGCAGCGTAAGACGAAGAAGCTGAAGGCACCAGCGTTGCACTTTATCTACAATGCATTGCGGGGCCAGCGAATCGAGACAAACGGAGCTCCGCAGAAGCGCGGCGTCTGCACGGTGGTGAAGACGGTCACGCCGAAGAAGCCGAACTCGGCGCTGCGCAAGGTCGCCCGTGTGCGGCTGACCAACCAGATGGAGGTGACCGCCTACATTCCGGGCGAGGGCCACAACCTGCAGGAGCACTCTGTCGTGCTGATCCGTGGTGGCCGCGTGCCTGACCTGCCTGGTGTGCGCTACCATATTATTCGCGGGACACTCGACGCGGCCGGGGTGAAGGATCGCAAGCAGGGCCGGTCGAAGTACGGCGCCAAGCGGCCGAAGTAGTGAGGGGGGTATGCCACGCCGACCGTACACGCCCAGGCGCCCACTCATCGCTCCGGACCCGCGCTACGGGAACCTGCGGGTAGCGCAGTTCATCAATAAGGTCATGCAGCGCGGGAAGAAGTCGCTGGCCGAGCGCATTGTCTATGGGGCGTTCGAGCGGATCGAGCAGCAGACCCGCCGCCCTGCGCTCGAGGTCTTCGAGCAGGCGGTGCGCAACGCCACGCCGGTGCTGGAGGTGAAGCCCCGCCGGGTGGGCGGGGCGACCTATCAGGTGCCCGTGGAGATCCGGGGCGACCGGCGTATCTCGCTGGCGATGCGCTGGCTGGTCCAGTTCGCGCGCCGGCGCGCCGGGAAGTCCATGATTGAGAAGCTCGCCGCTGAACTGATCGACGCGGCGAACAATACTGGCGGCGCGATCCGGCGCCGCGAGGAAGTGCATCGCATGGCTGAGGCGAACCGGGCCTTCTCACACTACCGCTGGTAGACGGTCCGGCAGCCGGCACCTGCGCACCTGCACGCGTATGTCACGAGCCTGCTGGATCAGCCTGCTCGGCTGACTGGTCTGGCGGGCACACAGGCCGCGGAAGACGAAGCGAGCCGGCATACTCGCTTTCGGGCCGGCAGCCGCCGGCTCTGCCCCGTGCAGCCGGGTTGCTTTACGTTCCGCGGTTGGGCAGGCCGGGCAGCACGCATGGCCTGCTCCACCAAGAGCGTTCCACGACCGGACGCATCGCAAACGCCACGGAGAACTGCTGTTCGCGCGGCGAACAGCGATGAATAGCTAAGGGCGGAAGGGACTGCAGGAGGTCCTGCAGCCCTGCGCGTGATCGGATCACGAACGGCGTAGCCGTGAAGCAAAACCTGAGGAGGGCGCGGTGCTGCCCGACTGGTGGAGCGGCGTCGCCGGCGCGCGATAGCTTAGTGTAGCCTGCCTCCCCTTGGGGTAGGGGCCGGGGCGGCTGCAGCGGCTCAGCGGTGCGCACGGGGCAGCCGCGCAGTAGAGGGTTTGGAGGCCCGGCATTGTTGCCGGGTATGGCTCCCGGGGGAGTGGGGAACGATGGCTCGAGAATATCCGCTCGATCGCATACGCAATATCGGCATCATTGCGCATATTGATGCCGGCAAGACGACGACAACTGAACGCATCCTGTATTACACGGGCAAGACCCACCGTATGGGTGAGGTCCACGAGGGCATGGCGACGATGGACTGGATGCCGCAGGAGAAGGAACGCGGCATCACCATCACCGCCGCAGCCACGACGTGCTTCTGGCGGAACCACCGCATCAACATCATCGATACGCCGGGCCATGTGGACTTCACGGTCGAGGTGGAGCGCAGTCTGCGCGTGCTTGACGGGGGCGTCGTCGTCTTCGATGGGGTCGCCGGCGTCGAGCCGCAGTCAGAGACCGTGTGGCGCCAGGCCGATAAATATGGGGTGCCGCGCATTTGCTTCGTGAATAAGCTCGACCGTACCGGCGCTGACTTCTGGCGCTGTGTCGAGATGATCCGCGAGCGCCTGGGTGCACGGCCCGTGCCTATCCAGATACCGGTCGGCATCGAGGCGAACTTCCAGGGCGTGGTCGATCTCTTCGAGCGCAAGGCGATCCTGTTCACCGATGTGCTGGGGGCGTCGCCCACCATCACGGAGGTGCCGGAGAACCTGCGTGCGCAGGTCGAGGAGCACCGCGAGAAGCTGGTCGAGGCGCTAGCGGAGACCGACGATGAGCTGATGGCGCGGTACCTTGAAGGCGAGGAATTGCCGGTCGCCGACCTCAAGCGCGTGCTGCGCAAGGCCACGATCAGCGGGGCCCTGGTGCCGGTGCTGTGCGGCGCGGCGCTGCGGAATAAGGGCATCCAGCCTATGCTGGATGCCGTGATAGACTACCTGCCGTCGCCTCTCGATATCCCCCCCGTCGTGGGCACGGACCCGAAGACGGGCGAGCCCATCACCCGCTTCGCCTCTGACGACGAGCCGTTCACGGCGCTGGCGTTCAAGATCGTCGCCGACCCTTACATCGGGAAGCTGACGTACTTCCGGGTATACGCGGGCAAGCTGAGCGCCGGCTCGTATGTGTACAACAGTACACGTAATCAGCGAGAGCGCATCGGCCGGCTCCTGTTGATGCACGCGAACCACCGGGAAGAGATCCAGGAGGTCAACGCGGGTGAGATTTGCGCGGCGGTCGGCCTGAAGAGCACGTACACCGGGGACACCCTGTGCGACGTACAGGCCCCCATTCTCCTCGAGACAATCAAGTTCCCTGAGCCGGTGATCTCGCAGGCGATCGAGCCGAAAACCAAGGCCGATCAGGATCGCCTGGGCGACGCGCTGAGCCGGCTGGCCGAGGAGGACCCCACCTTCCGCATCCGTACCGATCCGGAGACTGGCCAGACGATCATCTCCGGTATGGGCGAGCTGCACTTGGAAGTGATCGTGGACCGCTTGCTGCGCGAGTTCCGTGTCGAGGCGAACGTCGGGCGGCCGCAGGTGGCGTATCGTGAGACGATCACGCGCCCGGTGCAGGCCGAAGGCCGCTTCGTGCGCCAGACCGGCGGCCGTGGACAGTACGGACACGTATGGGTACTCTTCGAGCCTCTGCCACGCGGCTCGGGCTTTGAGTTCGTGGATAAGATCGTTGGTGGCGTGGTACCGAAGGAGTACATCCCGGCGGTGGAGGCCGGCATTCGGGAGGCGCTGGAGACCGGCGGACCGCACGGCTACCCGCTCACGGACATCCGTGCCACGCTGTATGACGGCTCCTACCACGAGGTCGACTCCTCGGAGATGGCCTTCCAGATCGCCGGCTCGCTCGCGGTGAAGAACGGCATCCCGCGCGGCAACCCGGTCGTGCTGGAGCCCATCATGAAGGTCGAGGTGATCGTGCCGGAGCAGTTCCTGGGCGATGTGATCGGTGACCTGAACGCCCGGCGCGGCCACATCGACGGCATCGATGTGCGCGGCAACGCCCAGGTCGTGCGGGCCCATGTGCCGCTGGCGACGATGTTCGGCTATGTCAATGACCTGCGCTCGATGACGCAGGGACGGGCGACCTATTCTATGGAGTTCTCGCATTACCAGGAGGTACCGGCCAGCCTGACTGCCGAGCTGGCAGCGCGGCGCTAGCAGCTGGCCGGCGCCTCTCCAGGCCGGCCTAGCCGTCCACGAGCACGGCCGGCGGGATGGTGTCTTCGATCCAGTGCAGGGAGCGTGAGCAGGCCAGCCGGCCTGCCGAGAGCTGAGCGCAGAGCGGGAGAGAAAAGAAACCATGGCGAAGCGGAAGTTCGAGCGGACGAAGCCGCACGTGAACGTGGGGACGATCGGGCATGTGGACCACGGCAAGACCACGCTGACGGCGGCCATCACCAAGGTGCTGGCGCTCAAGGGGGAGGCGGAGTTCCGGCCCT